>JAUXMZ010000041.1 GCA_030683105.1 Burkholderiales bacterium
CGGTACCCCCGGGGCCTGACGAACCGTTATGAAAGGGCCAATCGCTACACTTATCCACAATTGCTGAAAGAAAATTCAGCAGTCCGCCCTGGGTCAATATTGGATCGGCAGGGTGGGGCAATATTCAAGCGGCGCCAACAACCAGTCACCAGTCACCAGTCACCAGTCACTGACTTCTAGGACTTCGCGCCCTTGGCGCTCTTCAACTCTATGCCCGCGAGTTTCGCCAGTTCGCGGTGGATGCGGCTTACGCGCTCGATCTGCCCGCGCGCCGGGAAGCGCTCGTAGAAGCCCTCGACGCGGAATGCGCGCCGCTGCTCGGTCCACGGCGCGAGGCGCTCGGTCCAGCGCTTGACGCGGCCGTCCGCCGGCTCGGCATCCTCGCGCGCCAGATCGACGCACACGCGCACCAGGGCCTTCAACGTGACCGGCTTGGTCACCATGTAGTTGTCATGGCCCCAGGCGTCGCCCCACACGTGCTGCGCGGCCTTGAGAAAATCGCGGATGACGCCGTAATAGCGTTCTTCTTCGCGATAGCTGTTCGTGGCGCGCTGGATTTTTTTCCAGTCCGCGCTCACCCAGCGGTGCAGTTCGTTGAACAGCTCCGCCTGCAGGATCCACTTGTCCTTCAGGCTGCGGCCGCCGAGGCGGTTGATGCGGTAACGCAGCGGGCTGTCGCCTTCGCTGTAAAGATCCTCGCCCATGCGCGCCGCGAAACGCTTGTCGGGGTCGGCCCAGGATACCCGCTCGTAGAGATCGACGAGATGGCTTTTGTTGATGCGCGTCGGCGTCGAATTGATGATGACGAACATTTCGGCCGCGAAGTCCTCGCTGCGGCCGTCGAAAATAACGCACGGCACATTGATGCTGCCGGCCTCGGCCGGGTGCTCTTTGAGGTAAAAGTTGAGTGCCGCCAGCCGGTGCTGGCCGTCGATGATCAGGTATTTCTCGTCCGGCTCCTGCAGATGGCCCACGCTGTCCTGGCCGCTGAGCGCGGTAAAGCGCAAGGTTTCCGCAGTAAACAGCAGCACGGTGCCGGGTATCGGCGGCTGGCTCACCGCCATTTCGTAGAAATTCTTGAGCGCCCGCACTTTGGCGCGTGAGATCTGGCGCTGGAAAGCCTGATCGGTATGCTCGACGCGCGCGATGAACTGGGCGATTTCGTCGTTTTGGGGAACCGCCTGCGGCGCGATCTGCTCGCCCTCGCCATAGAAGCGGCTGATGAAACGCACCTTGTTCAGTATCTCCCCGGCAGGACAACTCGCGAAATAGAAAATGCCGTCCTTCTGGCGTATCCGTGTTGCAAGCATAGCGCTCCGTCCCTCTTTTTTATGAGTTCGAAACCGCGATTCCCCGGCTGGGGACTATTCTAGCCTTCGTTCCGGGATAAGGCGAGAAACATGGGGAATTAGGGCCTGTTAACCGCTGCCCCACAAGCGCGGCGGAGGCGATTTGAGCTCAGGACAGGAGCGCCTGGCGAGGTTAGCCGCGGGTCTATATGCCCGCGGCATTTGAGTGCCAGCCGAGTCAAGCCAGTACCGTCAACCGATTTTCCCCCTGCGTGCGCCGCCCCGCGCCTTGCGCGCCGCCTGGATCTCATGGTTCGTAATCTGGCCGTCCTTGTTGGCATCGATCTTATCGAAGTGCCTGGCCAGCGCCCGCGAGCCCTTCCCGGCTTCTTCGCGGTTTAATGCACCGTTGCCATCGGTGTCAGCGCGCTTGAAGCGTTCCTGCTGCCGGCGCGATCCCGCTGGCCGGCAGTCCCGGACTCCCCGCGTATCACGGTCGCGCCGGGCCATCCTTCGGCTGCAGCCACGGCTGACAGCATCGGCGCCTGACTCGCCACAACCAGCATGGAAAATTCCAATGCTTTGATTTTAATCACTATTCTTACGGGTTGAGGACTCTGGATCTCAGCGATTGCGGTTCTGGCGGTAGATATCGCGATTGGCCTGGTCGATGTCACGGCGCAGTTCGCGGCGCTCATCCTCGGTCATACGGTCCTGCCGGCGTTCGCCGCGCCCCGGCTCCGCCCGCCCTTCACGGCGCATATCGCGCTGTTCGCGCTGCATGCCCTCGCGCGGTTGGCCGCGTTGCCCCTGCGCCTGGAACGAGAAGCCGAAGCCACGCGGCTCCGCAACCGCGGATTGCGACCAGATCGCAACTCCCAGCACCAGAACACCGAGTAACGCTTTCATTCACTTCTCCTGACCATGATTCACTCAAACAACGCATCCCGCAGCGCTGTGTTGACCCATATTAGCCCGATATTGTAAGCGGACTGTTATCAACCCAAGGGTTGTGTAACCAACTGTTTCCCACACTGCTCCGGTAATAATGTTTTACAAAAACGGCAGCCCGCGCCTGCCCAACCGCCGCCAGCCGTGCTACAACACGCCATGGCGCCGTCGATTCCGAAAAATTCCGGTTACATCAACGCTCAGAGTAACGCCAACGGTCCTGTCGCTTGTCCCGGTTCGGCCCGTTTTTTTGTAACAATTTGTTTCAAAGTCAATACAACAATAAACTATCACAAAATCATGGCATTAAATCCGACCTTCCAACTTAAGAGTCCCTAACATAACTCCATGGCCGAACAAAAAACAAAAATCCTGGTAGTGGACGATGACGCCAGACTGCGCGACCTGCTCAACCGTTACCTCGGTGAACAGGGTTTCACCGTGCGCACCGTGGCCGACGCCGGTGAAATGAACCGCCAGCTCGCGCGCGAGCGGTACGATCTGATGGTGCTCGACCTGATGCTGCCGGGTGAAGACGGATTGTCGATCTGCAGGCGGCTGCGCGGCGGCGACGAGACCCTGCCCATCATCATGCTGACCGCCAAGGGCGATGACATCGACCGCATCGTCGGCCTGGAAGTCGGCGCCGACGACTACCTGCCCAAGCCCTTCAATCCGCGCGAACTCGTGGCCCGCATCCAGGCCGTGCTGCGGCGGCGCCCGCCGCTGCCACTGCCAGGCGCGCCGACCATAGAGCCCGAGATAGTCGAATTCGGGGCATTCCGTTTCAATCTGGGCGCGCGCAACCTCGTCAAAGACGGCGTGGAGGTGCCGCTGACCACCGGGGAGTTCGCGCTGCTCAAGGTCCTGGTGCAGCACCCGCGCATGCCGCTCTCCCGCGACAAGCTGATGGAACTGGCGCGCGGCCGCGAGTTCGGCGCCTTCGACCGCAGCATCGATGTGCAGGTGTCACGCCTGCGCCGGCTGATCGAACCCGACGCGGGCAAGCCGGTCTACATCCAGACCGTGTGGGGCTTCGGTTACGTGTTCATTCCCGATGGGAAGAGCAGTGAAACGTGAATGGCAAATCGTAAGCTCTCGCGATGATCCACCCTTCACTCTTCACCCTTCACCCTTCACCATGAAGTTATGGCCGCGCTCGCTGCTGTGGCGCAGCGTGGCGCTGATCGCGCTGCTGCTGATCGTTGCCCATTTCGCCTGGCTGCAGATTTTCCGGTTTTCCGAACGCGAGCCGCGCGCGCAGCAGATCGCGCAGCAGATCGTAAGCGTGATCAACCTCACGCGCGCCGCTCTGATCACTGCCCAGCCCGGCAAGCGACTGGGGCTGCTGGCCGATATTTCACAACGCGAAGGCATCCAGGTTCATCTGGGCGAACCCAACGAAGAGGTTGCGCCACTGCCCGACCTTCCGGTTGTCAAGCTGATCGAAACCGAGCTGCAGCAGCGGCTGGGGCCGGACACCCGGTTTGCAACCTCACGGAATGGCATACCCGGCGTCTGGGTCAGCTTCAGGATAGACGACGACGAATACTGGGTGGCGCTGCCGCGCGCGCGACTGGAACGCGTCGAACCGCTGCGCTGGATAGGCTGGGGCATATTGGTGCTGGCGCTCGCGCTCGCCGGCGCATTCCTGATCGTCTCTCGCATCAACCGCCCGTTGCGGGAACTGACACGCGCCGCCGAACAGACTGGCAAAGGCAGTGCCGTGGCGCCGGTGGCCGAGACCGGGCCGGTGGAACTGCAGACGCTGGCCCGCGCCTTCAACCAGATGACGGCCGACTTGAAACGCCAGGAAGATGAACGCGCGCTGCTGCTCGCCGGAGTTTCTCACGATCTGCGCACGCCGCTTGCGCGCATCAGGCTCGGGCTCGAGATGCTCGAAGACAAGGAAGATGCCGCGCTCAAGCCGGGCATGATCCAGGACATCGAGGACATCGATGCCGCCATCAGCCAGTTCCTCGATTTTGCGCGCACGTCCGAAACCGAAACCACGGCCCCCGCTGCCGATCTGAATGCCCTGGTCAGCGGCGTGGCCGAACGCCGCAGGCTGGCGGGCGCAAAGCTGACGCTCGACCTCGGGCCGGTGCCGCCGCTGCAGTTGCGAACGCTGGCAATACAGCGCCTGATCACCAACCTGATAGAAAACGCGGTGCGTCATGGCGGCGGCGACGTGCGGATCGCCACCGGCGCCGCCGCCGATCGCGCGTTCGTCGAAGTGCTCGACCGCGGCCCGGGTATACCGCCAGAGCAGGCCGAGCGCATGCTGCAGCCGTTCACCCGCCTTGACCATGCGCGCGGCGGCGCCGGCACCGGACTCGGCCTTGCCATCGTTGAGCGCATTGCGCGTGCTCACGGTGGCAGCATAAAGCTCACGCCGCGACACGGCGGCGGGTTGAAAGCGCGGGTCGAGATCCCGCTGGATGCGTGACACGGCATCAAACACAGCTAGGAGTTTGTCGGACTTAGCCCCGAAAAACTCCTAAAATTAAAAAACTTAAGCAGCCTGTCGCGGAAACGTTGATCAACAGCGATCCGTTAACACTACCCGTTCCGGTGAGCAGTGGCCAAGTCCGACAGGCTGCTAGCGGCGCAGGCGAAAGGTGGTATTGCGCATGCGGGCGGACATGACGCGCGCCACTGCAAACAGCAGATCGCGCGCCAGCGCCGGCTCGGCCAGACTGAATTTCTCGAATTCCGCGAAATCAAGGCGCAGCATTTCGCCGCTGCTGACTGCCCAGACGTTGGCGGAGCGCGAGTGGCCGTCGAAAAAAGACTGCTCTCCGACTATGCTGCCGGCGCTGATGCGCGCCAGAGGAATGAGGCTGACGCCATCGATCTGGGTAACACCGACTTCCAGGTCGCCGGCAGCGATGAAAAACAGGGCGCGGTCGGTGGTGCCGCGCTTGAGCACGACTTCATTGGCGCGGAACGGCTGGGGCACCGTGCGCTGCAGCAATTTTTCCCAGTTTTCCGCGCTCCAGTCGGGCAGCAGCAATGCATCTTCGGCCGGGAACGCCGTGCCGGCGCCATGCCTGCTGAAAACGGATAAATAATCTGCTGTTTCCATATTCCGCCCGGATTGCAGCCTTGGCGTTTGATTATACCGTCATCCTAGCAGCCTGTCGGACTGATCTGTTTGAGGTTGTGCGTAACGCACCGGATGGACTTCTGATGAAGGTTGCGGTGACAGGCTGCTTAAGAAAGAGGCTTTGCGTGTCGCAACGCCGTGTTGGCCGGAACCAATGTCATTTGCATGGCCCTCTTTTCGCCTCGTTCTTAATTTTTTCCATTTTAGGAGTTTGTCGGGGCTAAGTCCGACAAACTCCTAGCGGCCAGCGCTGCACGACTTCGTATACCGAGGCATTGTCCCTGCGCAGTGACTGCACCAGCGCAAAATCGGCAATCCGCCAGCCTATGCCGGCAACCGCCTGCGGCGGCGGCGCGGCGCGAGCGTTGCGTAGCAGCGTGATGTGGGGAAGGTAAGGCCGCGCATCGAAGCCGAATCCCGCAGCCTGGAGCGCTTCCTCCAACACTTCGACCAGCCTTCGCAACTCGTCCGGACACACGCCTGGTCCGGCCCAGACGATGCGGTTATGGGGCCAGAACGTTACGCGATCTATCGCCAACTCAAACCGCGGCGCCACCACCCCCGCAGCAAGCGTACACAGTTCCGGAATCCGCCGCGCCGCTACATTGCCGAGGAAAACCAGGGTCAGGTGTATATGGGCGGCCTTCATGGCGCGCCCGCCGCACGCTTCGCGCGATGACTGCGCCATGCCGTCGAGTGCTGCGCGCGACGCCTCATCCGGCCACAACGCAAAAAACAGGCGCGCCGTGTCTTCCCTGGCCTGCGGTGTCGCAGGATCTAGGTGATCCGCTTGCTGTCGGCCCATGTGATCAGCGCAACCGCCTCCGCGGCTATGCCTTCTCCGCGGCCGGCAAAGCCCAGGTTCTCGGTGGTTTTGGCCTTGACGTTGATGTCGCCGACCGGAATGCCGAGATCGGCCGCGATGTTTTCGCGCATGGCGGCGGCATGGGGCGCCATTTTCGGCGCCTGCGCAATGATCGTGGAATCGACATTGATCACGCGCCAGCCGTGGCGTTCGAGCAGCGCCGCAACTTCGCGCAGCAGTTTGCGGCTGTCTATGTTCTGGTAGCGGGCATCGGTGTCGGGAAAGTGCGTGCCGATGTCGCCGAGCGCAGCCGCGCCGAGCAGCGCATCGCAGATCGCGTGCAGCAGGACGTCGGCGTCGGAATGGCCCGCCAGACCCTTCTCGTACGGAATCGTAACGCCGCCGATGATCAGCTTGCGCCCGGTGACGAGCGCATGCACATCAAACCCCTGTCCGATTCTCATCTTAAATCCTTTGTAACCGCCGATGAACGCCGATGAACGCCGATATAAATCAAAAACAGGCCACAGAGAATACCGGGACAATACCATTGCTCCAGAGTTTGGTTCTCCGATGCTCTGCGGTTACTGCGATTTTCACTTTTAATATTTATCAGGTTTTGAGCTTGATCTTATCGGCGTTCATCGGCGTTCATCGGCGGTTTCCATGCCTTTCAGGATCAGTTCCGCCAGCGCGAGGTCCTGCGGATACGTCACTTTCAGGTTGCGCGCATCGCCCATCACCAGCTTCGGCTGCAAGCCCAGATTCTCGATCGCCCCAGCCTCGTCGGTTATCACATCCGGGCCGGCCACGCGCAACGCCTCCACCAGCAGGCGGCAGCGGAACATCTGCGGCGTCTGCGCCTGCCACAAATCCTCGCGCGGCTCGGTTCTCATCACCAGCCCTTCGCGGCTCGCGCGTTTCAGGGTGTCGGCAACCGGCACTGCCAGCAGCCCCCCGGTGGCATCTTCACCCACTTCGGTAATCAGGCGGTCCAGGTCGGCCCCGGCGAGACAGGGCCGCGCCGCGTCATGGACCAGCACCCAGTCGGAGGCGTCGATCGCATCGTTGCACGCGAGCAGGCCATTGAATACGCTCGCGGCACGGGTCACTCCGCCGCAATACAGCGGCTCAAGCTTCCCGGCGAACGCGCTCCAGTCGAAACGCGCGTAACGCTGGTCACCGGGAGCGAGCACCACAAACACCTGCTCTATACGCGGATGCATGGCGAGTCTGCTCACAGCGTAATAAAGCAGCGGCCTGCCCCCGATCTCGAGGTACTGTTTGGGCAATTCACTTCCCATGCGGGAGCCGGCGCCCGCCGCCGGGATCAGGGCAAAATAGCGCGCCATCGAATCCCTTCAAATAAAGGGATTATCAGGGCAGCGCGCCGTCACGGCAAGGCGCAGCTGCAGCATGGCCGGCACTGTTCACTTGATCTACATCAATCTACGAATAACGCCAGCGCCGCATACTGTTTTTGCTACTGATAAAATTATGATGCAGAATCTTATCAGGATCGCTCTTTTGGTCATCACAGCGGACAGCGGATAGACCGGAGCAGTTTGATAATTTCTTGGCGACACGGCAAACACACTCATGAAAACCAGCACTCCGGAAACACCCCCCAATTTTGTCAAAGGCCGCACCCTGGAGCGGCCGGACGGTTTCTACTGGCAAAATGTGGAAACTGATGAAATCTACGGGCCGTTCGCCACGCTGGCCGAAGCCGTCAACGACATGGAATACGGCACCGAGGCGCAACCCGACTCGGTTGATGCGCTGCGCCAGGCGGAGGACGAACTCGGCATCGCCGACTGGATCGACCCCGATACCGGCGTGCCCGCCGAAGAACAGGTGCCGCATATCGAGGATAACGACCACTGACCGGGTTGCCCTGCGCACACCGGCGCAGGGTCTCGCGCAACCCCGTGCGGTCAGGCCTTCACCGCATCGCGCGCCCAGTGCACGCGCAGCAGATTTTCCCCTTCGTTGTAATGGAACTCGAGTTCGCCCTGATAGGCGTGCTCAAGCGCTTCGCCTATGCCGCGGGCCAGGTGTATGTCGGTGGTCGTCACCATTACCCCCCCGTCGTGATCGACCATGGCGATGATGCGCTCGAGCGGATGCTCGGCACCCGCCTTCTCCGCATGGTTGCGGACGAGGTGCAGAATCTCGTCGCGGCGCTGCGCCAGGAACCCGCCCGCCAGCGTCACATAGCCCGCGGGAAATTCGTCATCGATACGGCGACAGGCAGGACAGGGCTGCTCGTGCGCTTTATCCGGCTTGGGCAGCCATTGCCAGCGGCCCTTGTGGTAAACGGCGCCGCACGCCGGACACACCGTGGGCTCGGGCAGCTTGCCCTTGGCCATATAGGTGTCGTGAACGCGCTCCTGAAGAAGTTTGTCCCGGCGCACGGGACGGAAACCAGCACGAAAATTGACGGGTCCGGTCATGGCGTTCTCCTAATCAAGCGACATCGGATAAAGCTGGTAAACCTGTATTGCCCCGCAAAAAATAACATTCATGAGCGGTGGTAATCGAGCGGCCAGTACTGCTGCAGGTAATCGATCACGTCCAGATCGCAGTCATGCGAGCGGTATATCCATACCGGCTGACTCTCGTCGAACTTGTTGAGCCGCTTGCTGCGGACGTTGACATGCTGCAGCGGCAACGGGAATTGCTCGTACGCCTCGCGCTCGGCGCCGGCATCGGCGTCTTCCGCGAAAAACAGCCATTCGGCGGCAAACATGCCCTGCACCCGGTTCAGTTCATGGGATACCGCATCCTCGACCGGGACCGGTTTATCGAGCACAGGATTGCGCGCGGAGTACAGTGACGTCCAGCCGCCATACAGGTCCATGCCGTCGGTCACGTAAAAACGCGTTGGCTTGGTGGAGAAAAAATTCTCGAGCTTGAAATAGGCCGAGTGATATTCATAACCGCGCGCACCCAGCCACCACCCGACGACGTCCGGACCGTGCTCGAAATACACCACCGCACACATCAACCCCACCCCATGCGGGGCCAGGGCAAGGTAATTCTGGGGGGTTGTCATCGATTGCTCCCGAATGCTAATGCGTTGCGCATCAGTCCAATCCCGCATATAGATTAAATTACCCCCACTTTCCACCGCACCCTTTGACCTGGGTCAAACCGGAGTCGCTGCGCGCAGCGGCGCCAGCCGGGCACGGCGGGACTATAATTGCCTGAAGGCCTTGATTCCTCACCGTGCCGCCGCCATTTAGACGGGTATAGCCTCAGGAAAGCATATGAACGTGATCCGGCCGGCCGCAGTAGCCGGCACCTTTTATCCGGGCGCAGCCCGGGAACTCGCAAGCGCAGTGTCGGGCATGCTCGCCGCCGTACCGCGGGACCCCGCGGCACCAGCCGTTCCCAAAGCCATCGTGGCGCCCCACGCCGGGTATATCTATTCAGGCCCGGTCGCGGCGAGTGTTTATGCGCAACTTGCACCCGCACGCGCGCAGATCAGGCGCGTGGTGCTGCTGGGACCGACGCACCGTGTTGCCGTGCGCGGCCTGGCGCTGCCGGCGGCCACGGGTTTTGCCACGCCGCTGGGCATAGTTGAGATCGACCAGACCGCAGTCGCCGCACTGCGCGGCATGCCGCAAGTGACGGAAAGCGCCGCAGCCCACGCGCACGAGCATTCGCTGGAAGTGCAGCTGCCGTTCCTGCAGACGGTGCTCGAGCATTTCACGCTGCTGCCGCTGGCGGTGGGAGATGCCAGCCCCGCGGAAGTCGCCCAGGTGCTCGATGCGCTGTGGGGCGGACCGGAAACGCTGATCGTCGTGAGTTCCGATCTGTCCCACTATCTCGCCTACCGCGACGCGCAGGACGCCGACCGCACCACCGCCGACGCCATACTTCATCTGTCGACCGACATCGGACACGACCAGGCATGCGGCGCAACACCGCTGACCGGCCTCATGCTCGCCGCGCAACAGCGCGGACTGAAATCCAGTCTCGTCGATCTGCGCAATTCGGGCGACACCGCCGGCGACTTGCGCCATGTCGTCGGCTACGGCGCATTTGCCTTTTTCGAGGACGCCAGCCATGCGCACTGAAACCGGGCTCTTGGTGCCGCCGCAGGACGCCGGAACCGTCCTGCTGCCGCTCGCGCGCGCCGCCATTGCCCGCAAACTCGGCAAATCGCATCCGGCGCCGGCCGAGGCCCACTGGCTGCGGGAACAGGGCGCGTGCTTCATCACGCTGAAGCATTGCGAGAAACTGCGCGGCTGCATCGGCACGCTGCGCGCCCATCGCGCGCTGGCGGACGATGTCACGGCCAATGCGGAGGCCGCGGCCTTCCGCGATCCGCGCTTCAAGCCGCTGACGGCAAGCGAATTCGAAACGGTAGAAGTCGAGCTTTCCCTGCTCTCGGCGCTGGAACCGCTGACTTTCACCGGCGAGGACGAAGCGCTGGCGCAACTGCGTGCAGGCCGGGATGGCGTGGTCTTCGAATACGGCCATCACAGCAGCACCTTCCTGCCCCAGGTGTGGGAAGAATTACGGGAACCTGTCGAGTTCATGGCGCATCTGAAGTACAAGGCGGGATTGCCGCCCGATTTCTGGGATGCCGGAGTCAAGCTGATGCGCTACACGGTGTCGAAGTGGCGCGAGTCGGATTTAAGGGCGTGATTGAGTAATTAAGTGATTAAGTGATCAATCCGGTGCGTACGCCTCAATTCCCTGCCCACCCAATCACTGAATCACTGAATTACCGAATCACTGTATAGAGAAGCCATGCATACGACAGACCAACACGCCGGACGCTGGTGGCACATGCTGGCCGACGGCCGCATGCAGTGCGACCTGTGTCCGCGCGACTGCCGCCTGCACGAAGGCCAGCGCGGCGCGTGCTTCGTGCGCCAGCGCGTGGGCGACGAGATGGTGCTCACCACCTACGGCCGCTCGTCCGGTTTCTGCATTGACCCGATCGAGAAAAAACCCCTCAACCATTTTTATCCCGGATCGAGCATCCTGTCTTTCGGCACCGCCGGCTGCAACCTCGCCTGCAAGTTCTGCCAGAACTGGGACATCAGCAAATCGCGCGACATGGACCGCCTGATGGACGAGGCCTCGCCCGCGGCGATCGCCGAGGCCGCAGCTGCGAACGGCGCGCACAGCGTGGCCTTCACCTACAACGACCCGGTGATTTTCGCCGAATACGCGATGGACGTGGCCGACGCCTGCCACGCGCGCGGCATCAAGACCGTCGCCGTCACCGCCGGTTACATCCACGATGCGCCGCGGCGCGAGTTCTTCGCCAAAATGGATGCGGCGAACGTCGATCTGAAAGCGTTCACCGACGAGTTTTACGTCAAACTGTGCGGCGCGCATCTGCAGCCGGTGCTCGACACGCTGGCGTATCTGAAACATGAAACCGATGTCTGGTTTGAGATCACCACGCTGCTGATCCCCGGCAAGAACGACTCGGAACGCGAGCTGCGGGCCGCCGCGCGCTGGATCGAGCGCGAACTCGGCACCGAGGTGCCGCTGCACTATTCGGCCTTTCATCCCGACTACAAAATGGGCGACATTCCGGCCACACCGTCGGCAACGCTGACGCTGGCACGACAGATTGCGCTCGATGCCGGGCTGCGCTACGTCTACACCGGCAATGTCCACGACGAACACGGCGGATCGACCTACTGTCCCTCGTGCCACGCGCCCCTGGTGCTGCGCGACTGGTACCGCATTGACGACTATCGCCTGCTGCCTGACGGCCGCTGCCCGGACTGCGGCACGCAGATCGCCGGCCGCTTCGAACGCTACACCGGCGCCTTCGGCCCGCGCCGCATCCCGATCGCCATTCACCACGCCTGATTTGTATCTATTTGTTTTAATTAGTATTTTTATCGCGTGCGGGTTGCTGCTCCGCTCCCGGGATCAGGCGACGAACGCCGGTATAATGACGGTCTTTTTCCCACCCGATGCTGCAAATCCCGATTCCCGCGCCCGGCCTGCGTGAGCAGACAGGGCCGTTCCACGGCTCCAGCGATGCCTTGGCGCTCGCTCTGCTGGCGGCACGCACGCGTCCGGTACTCGTCATCACCGAAAACGCCTGGCACGGCCAGCGCCTGCTTCAGGAAATCCCGTTTTTTGCGCCCGAACTCAGGGTGCACTTTTTCCCCGACTGGGAAACGCTGCCCTACGATCACTTCTCACCGCACCACGACCTGATTTCGGAGCGGCTGGCGACGCTATACCAGATGATGCGCGGTGAGTTCGATATCGCCATCGTCCCCGTCACCACCGCGCTCTACCGTCTGCCACCCGTCGAGTATCTTGCCGCCAACACCTTCTTTTTCAAGCAGGGCGGCAAGCTGCCCGCCACCGAGTTGCGCCGGCAACTTACGCTCGCCGGCTATACCCACGTCACGCAGGTGCTGGCGCCGGGCGAATACAGCTTTCGCGGCGGACTCATCGATCTGTTTCCCATGGGCAGCGCGCTGCCCTACCGCATCGACCTGTTCGACGAGGAAATCGAGAGCATCCGCAGCTTCGACGTCGACACCCAGCGCTCGATCTACAAGGTCAACGAAGTGCGCCTGCTGCCGGCGCGCGAATTTCCGATGGACGAGCCGGGCCAGACGCGCTTTCGCAAGAACTTCCGCGAAAAATTCGAAGGCGACCCGTCGCGAAGCCGCATCTACAAGGACGTGTCCAAGGGCGTGCCGACCGCGGGCGTCGAATATTACCTGCCGCTGTTCTTCGACCAGACCGCGCTCATCACCGACTACCTGCCAGAAAACACGATGATCTGCCTGCAGCCCGGCGTGCAGCAGGCCATCGATACCTTCTGGCAGGACACTCATGCACGGCATGCGATGTTGCGCGGCGACCTCGCCAACCCGGTACTGCCGCCCGCTGATCTGTTCCTCGCAGCCGATCAGTTCTTCGGCGCGATCAAGCCGTACGCGCGCATTGATATGCGCGCGGTTCCAAGTTCAACGTTCCATGTTCAAAGTTCAAACCACACTACTCCTGAAGCAGGCGCCCTTGAACTCGGCACTCCTCACTCCTCACTCCTAACTCCTCACCCGCCAGCGGCGGCAGCGGCAACCTTGCCGCTTCCGCCCCTGGCGGTAGAGCGCCGCTTCGACAATCCCCTCCATCTGCTGCAGGACTTTCTCGGTGGCTTTCCCGGCCGCACGCTGATCCTCGCCGAAAGCCCGGGCCGGCGCGAGACCATGGCCGATTTTTTCCGCGAGTACGACTTTCACCCCGAGGTCTGCACCGGCTACGCGCAATTCTCAACCGCATCCGACCACGTGATGCTGGGGGTGGGGCCGCTGCATACGGGATTCATTCTCGAGGGCGAGCACCTCGCGGTCATCACCGAGAACGAGCTTTATGCGGCACAGGTGCGCAACCGCAGCCAGCGCGAGGCCAAGCGCGCCACGACCGAAGGCATGCTGCGCGACCTGTCCGAGGTCAAGGTCGGCGACCCGGTGGTGCATGAGCAGCACGGCATCGGCCGCTACCTCGGGCTGAACACCATGGATCTGGGCGAAGGCGCCACGGAATTTCTCACGCTCGAATATGCGAACAACGACAAGCTCTATGTGCCGGTATCGAGCCTGCACCTGATCAGCCGCTACAGCGGTGCGGCGCCGGAAGCGGCCCCCCTGCACACGCTGGGCAGCGGCCAGTGGGACAAGGCGAAGAAAAAAGCCGCGGCACAGGTGCGCGACACCGCGGCGGAGCTGCTTAACCTTTACGCCCAGCGCGCCCTGCGCCAAGGCTATGCGTTCACGGTCAAGCAGCACGACTACGAAGCGTTTTGCGAAGGCTTCCCGTTCGAGGAGACCGTGGACCAGGCCTCGGCGGTCAATGCCGCGATCGAAGACATGAAAAGCGGCAAGCCCATGGACCGGCTGGTATGCGGCGACGTCGGTTTCGGCAAGACCGAAGTTGCGCTGCGCGCAGCCTATGTCGCGGTCGCCGACGGCAAGCAGGTCGCGGTGCTGGTGCCGACGACGCTGCTCGCAGAACAGCATTTCAACACCTTCTCCGACCGCTTCGCCGACTGGCCGGTGAAAATTGCCGAGCTGTCGCGCTTTCGCACCGGCAAAGAGCAGGCCGAGGCGCTCAAGGGTCTCGCCGAAGGCAAAGTCGACATCGCGATCGGCACCCACGCGCTGCTTGCGCGCGGTGTCAAATTCAGCAACCTCGGGCTGGTTATCCTCGATGAAGAGCATCGCTTCGGCGTGCGCCAGAAAGAGCAGTTGAAAGCGCTGCGCGCCGAAGTCGACGTTCTGACACTCACCGCCACGCCTATTCCGCGCACGCTCGCGATGTCGCTCGAAGGGCTGCGCGATTTTTCAGTGATCGCCACCGCGCCGCAGCGGCGGCTCGCGATCAAGACTTTCGTCGCGCGGCACAGCAAGTCGCTGATCCGCGAAGCGGCGCTGCGCGAACTCAAGCGCGGCGGACAGATCTATTTCCTGCACAACGACATCGACACCATACGGAATGTCGAGGAAGTCCTGACGAAGCTGCTGCCCGAAGCCAACATCCGCATCGCCCACGGCCAGATGCGCGAGCGCGACCTCGAGCACGTGATGCGCGACTTCTACCAGCAGCGCTTCAACGTGCTGTTGTGCACCACCATCATCGAGACCGGCATCGACGTGCCGACCGCCAACACCATCATCATCAACCGCGCCGACCGCTTCGGCCTCGCGCAACTGCATCAGTTGCGCGGCCGCGTCGGCCGCTCGCACCACCAGGCTTATGCCTACCTGCTGCTGCCCGAGGAAGGCAATGTCACCAGCCAGGCGAAGAAGCGGCTGGAGGCGATCCAGATGATGGAGGAACTGGGCTCGGGCTTCTATCTCGCCATGCACGACCTCGAGATCCGCGGCGCGGGCGAAGTGCTGGGCGAATCGCAAAGCGGCGAGATGCAGGAAATCGGCTTCAATCTGTACTGCGCGATGCTCGACACCGCGGTGAGATCGCTCAAGGCGGGCAAAGAGCCCGACCTTAGCGCGCCGCTCGGCGTCACCACCGAAATCAACCTGCACGTGCCGGCGCTGCTGCCCGACGATTACTGCAGCGACGTGCACGAGCGGCTGGTGCTCTACAAGCGGCTGGCCAACTGCGAGACCGAGGACGAACTCGACGGCCTGCGCGAGGAACTGATAGACCGCTTCGGCCCGCTGCCCGATGCGGCGCGCGCGCTCACCGACTGCCACCGGCTGCGCCTGCTCGGCAAGCCGCTGGGTGTTGCGCGCATCGACGCGACCGATTCAGCGCTGCAGTTGCAGTTCGTGCCCAATCCGCCGATCGAGCCGATGAAAATCATCAAGCTGATCCAGACCCGGCGCAACTACAAGCTCGCCGGCCAGGACAAGCTGCGCATCGAAGCGAGCATGCCTGATCTTAAGAGCCGCGTTGCGGCTATCCGGGAGGCGTTCGGACAGTTGGCGTAGACGCGCTACGCGCTGCAAAAGTCAAAAAAAGCATGAACGCGAAGGACACGAAGGTTCGCAAAGGAAAAACTAGATCAAAGCATAGACACGAAGGATTCTTTTCAATACCTTCTTTTCAACACCCGCTTGACGGGTGCGCTCGACGGGTGCACAAGGACACGGAGGAAAAACAAAAACAAATTAACAATGCACGCCTTGGTATTGTCACTCTCAGCCACACGGAATACTGGCGTATAATAATTAATAGAATCATTGGCTTAGACAATAAATACCTGTTCATCATAAATGCTGTGGCAACATGCAATCCTGTAACGGACTGATTCCGGTGCAGATTGACGAAACGAGCACCGGGGACGACCCTGTTATTAAGCACTTTTGCTTATGATTGAACGTTATGCGCTTAATTGTCGATCGTAGGACGAATTTGGTACCATCGCATTATTGGCAGGAGATGACCATGAGCGTTTCACTGAAGTCACTTGGTATCGACAGGCTCAGCGTTGCGGAGCGCCTGATTCTGGTTGAAGAGCTTTGGGAAAGCATTGCCGCTTCTACTCCGCTGACAGGTGCTCAACGCGCCGAACTCGATCGTCGCCTTGCGGACCACGAAGCCAATCCGGATGACGTCGTTTCCTGGGAAGAAGTTCAGTCCTCTATCACCGCCCGCTTGAATAGATGACCTTGAGGGTCGTTTTTCGCCGCGCAGCGCGAGCCGAGTTTGACGCTGCGGCGTTGTGGTACGAAGAACGGCAAATCGGACTTGGCGCCACGTTCACATCGGAGATTAAACGTGCAGTGGAGCTTGCGTCCAATCATCCTGAGAGGTTCTCCGTCAAGCACGGCGGAATTCGCTGCGTTCAGGCTCGCCGCTTTCCCTACTCCGTGTACTTTCTTCCGGAAGAGCATCGGATTGTCGTGTTGGCGGTTTTTCACGCGCGGCGTGATCCTCACGTCTGGCAAACGCGCGCATAACCGCTCATTGGTGCAGACGCCTGTCAGCGCCGCACAATTCGGACGTTATCCGCTCGGTCCGGGGTTTCAGAGTTGATATGCGGCCTTAGATTCTTCGCGGCAGCAGTTGCCCTGCACGGGGTCCTCTTTTGGCTCTTCGCTCTGGCACTTCCGTCTCTATTCCCCGGTGTATTCGGGAGCGGCTCTTCGGAGCTTATCGGACAAGTCTTCTTCTGGGTTCTGGTGGCCCCTGCCCTCATTCTCACCACCCCTTTCAACTGGATTCTTTGGAACTTCGGGTTGATGAATGCGCCCGGATGGTTCGCATGGCCGAAGCCGCTGGGCTTTGCTCTCGCATATACGGTGTGGATTGTTGTCCTTCTCGGGCTGGCTTGGGTAGGTAAGAGGATAACGAAGTGATTGACCTGACAGCCATGAATCCAGATGTCTGCCCAACTGATCGCTCCAGCGGAATCCCGCGCAGCGGGAGCCGCTGAGCGCGTAATGAATGGGGACAGGCTTGGCTAATTGCATAAATTATAAGATGGCACGGGATTTGGTTGATGGCCGATATTCAACTATGCAAGTCTGACCAGGCCACACTCATACTATCGCGATAGACTTCACTCATCGCTTAATTACGTGTCGCCTGCGACGTATGACAAACTGCTGGCATGTAAACCCGATGTCAATTAAATCAGGGGAAGATTCCGTCAGGCGCGACGCCAAAGGAAAAGTCACCCGACTATGAAAAAGATTATCGTGATCACTGTTGTTGTAGCTATGGGTTGGTATGGAAACTATCTGTACAAACAACATGGGCCAGCTTTCATGCAACAGGTCCCGTCAACTGACTTGGTAAAATGCATCACTAAAGATGGTAGCGTTATATACGGGATGGTTCCGTACGGAACTATCTGTGAAAAGACGGAGGAAGTTAAAGGTTCATTAACAGTTGTTCCCAGTAACACGCGCAGTAAAATTGAAGACAAGTCGCATTCGTCTTTTTATGGTTCCAACAAAAAAAACAATAGTGTCTCGAGGTTCAAATGTGACGGCAGAACATATTGCTCTCAAATGACTTCATGCGAGGAAGCAACGTTTTTTCAAAAAAATTGCCCTGGCACAAAAATGGATGGCAATAACGACGGTATACCTTGTGAAAAACAATGGTGTCGTTAATGCCGTTCATTACCGTATCTGCGGAACCGTCAAAGGAAGGGGGTCACAAAGGATTTGGGTGTTCAGGCTTGGCTAATTGCATAATCGATAAGAAGGATCGGGATTTGGTTGATGGTCGATATGCAACTACGCAAGCCTGACCCAGTCACACTACTAAGATCCGTTGGCCGCAGGTCGGACCACCGTAACTATATGTTATTATTGGTATATAATTGTAATTAGCCGCTTTTTTCAGTTTTAAACCGTTATTTTCGGGTTCAAAACGGGCCGTCCAAGAAAGGGAAATCGAACATGATCCACGTCGTCGCCGTCATCACCGCCAAGCAGGGTCAGCGCGACGAAGTCCTGCGGCACTTCCGTGCCATCGTGCCCGCTGTGAGGGCGGAGCAAGGTTGCATCGAGTACGGGCCTGCGGTCGATGCCGATTTCGCGCCGCCGATGCAAACGAAATACGGTCCCGACACCTTCCTCGTCATAGAGAAGTGGGAGTCGATGGCAGCGCTCAACGCGCACGCCGCCGCGCCGCACATGAAGGAATACGCCGCAAAGGTTAAGGACCTGGTCGCCAGCCGCCAGATCCACGTCCTTTCGCCCGCTTGAATAAAACTATAGCTGACAGACTACCAAGCCATCCCGATTACGCGCCGAACCCAATGATCGATTCTTGAGGGCTAGTATTCCTGGTTTTCATTTTTATTTGGTCTTTGTTTTCCCTTCGTGTCCTTCGTGTCCTCTGTGTCTCCGCTTTAGTTTTTCTTGGCGCTCTTGGCGTCCTTGGCGGCTAGTTTTTCGTAGTCACCGACCAACAAAAAACACGCTCTCCAGCCAATCCCACATCGCCGCCACGCCGATGCTTGCATTGTCGATCTGGCAATGGTGGTAGCCGCCTTCTTCGCGCGTGAAGACTTTGAAGGTCTTGTTGCGCGAGCCTACCGCATCGAAGCATTTTTGCGCTATCGCCAGCGGTATTTGCTCGTCGCCTTCGCCGTGCACCAGCAGGAAGGGGCAGGTGATTTTCTGCACCACGCCGTCGAGGCGGAAGCCTTCGAGCTTTTTCATCGCAGCTTCACGCGTGGTGACGTTGAAGATCCACAACAGGTGCTGCCACGCCACGGACAACGAAGGCAGTTTACCGCTGTCGAGCTTTTCAAAACGGCTGCGCCAGATTTCCCAGTAGTCCCACTGCGCACCCCAGGCGATGCAGGCGGCAAAGCGTTGCTCGAAGGCGGCGGCGCGCGGCGCGTAGTAGCCGCCAAGACTGATCGCCATCACGCCGATGCGTTTGGGATCGATTTCCTTGCGGCCGGCCAGGTATTCGTACGCGGCGGTGCCGTAGCGCTCGGTCTCGTGATGCAGCCACTGGTTGCGGAAGCGCACCGCCTCGCCGTTGCCGGGGCCGTCGACGATGAGGCAGGCAATGCCGCGCGCCGCAAGATCGGGCACGCCCTTGAAATACTGGATTTCCTTGGTGACGTCAAAACCGTCGAAGAACACCATCGCGGGCGCCGGACCTTTGTAACCGGCGTCTTCGGCATGGATCAGTATCGCGGGCAGTGAGGCGCCTTCGTATGGCACTTCAACGTGTTCGATTTTCGGCCGGCGCGTCAGTTGCGCGGCGTCGCGAAAACAATCCACGCCGCGCTTGTAGGCGGCGAGACCTTCGCTTTTGGGCTGCAGAAAACGTTCGCCGACATGGTAGTAGTTGGATGCGCGAAACAGATACTGCGCGCCGGTGGTTTTGCGTCCCGCCGCGATGTGCGCGCGGCCTGCGTCTTCGACCTTGCGCGCTTCCCTCGCCCACTCGCGAAACCACGCAGTGTCGTCGCCGATCCTGCCTTTCAGGCGCAGGCCGATACGGTTGATTTCGTCGATTTCAGCGCCGCCCCATGGCGCGGAATTGAGCCCGATCAGCATGCCGTGCGACCAGCGGTAATCCTCGGGGAAATACATGAACGAGAGTTCGTCGGCTTTCGACATGGAATGTTCTTTCATATGAGAAATTTGCAGGCGCTATGATAGCACTGCCCACCGGATGGACATGGCAGTGATAATATCGGGACGAAGCCCTATTTTTTTTCCGGAATTTCGCAACTAACGCCGACTAAGTGGTCATGTCTTGCAATCCAACAATCCCCACACCAGAAAAATAAAGCGAACAAAATTTATGATTGCAAGACCTGATCCTTTAGCCTGCTTTTTCGTTAATGCTTTTAACTTCTGACAAGAGATCAACCATGCCCGCAGAAAAAGTGATCGGTTCCTGGTTCCGGTATTTCCCCGACCATTATCTCTGGTCGCAGACGATGTGTTCGCTGATGAGCCTGTCGCGCTTCGGCGGCACCAACATCCAGGAGCTGGACCAGGTCGGCAAGCGGCTGGCGGGTCGCGTGGGCAACGCGGAGCACTGGCACGACAGCTGGCACTGGATGGCGGACAAGACGCTGGCATACGCCGGAGCCGAGGACGCCAAAGGCCATGCGCTGACCGCGGCTGAGGCATACGTGCGCAGCGCGATGTACCGCTTCAACAGCGAGCGCTTCGTGCATCCGGACGACCCGCGCAAGGCCGAGAGCTACGCGAAGCTGACCGGCGATTACCTGAAAGGCATGTCCCGGCTCATCCCGGGCATGGAGCGCGTCGAGGTGCCTTACCTCGACGGGACGAGCCTCCCGGCTTACTGGATCCCGCCTAAGGGCGGCGCCGCGAAGGGCCCGGTGGTGGTGTTCTTCGACGGACTGGACGCGTCCAAGGAAGGCACTGTGCTATGGGGCGGCTTGTCGCTGTCGGCGCGGGGCATCGGCGTGCTCTGCATCGACGGCCCCGGACAGGGCGAGGCGCTGCGCCTGCGCAAGATTCCCTCGCGTCCGGATTACGAGGTCGCGGGCACCGCGGCCTATGATTACATCGCCGCGCGGCCGGGAGTCGACCCGTCGCGCATCGGCATCCAGGCGATGAGTTTTGGCGGCTACTATGCGCCGCGGATCGCGGCATTCGAGCACCGCTACGCGGGCTGCTTCTCCTGGGGCGCGCACTTCGACTACCACGAGATCTGGGTCAGGCGTCGCAAGGTGCTCGAGGCGGGCGGGACCATATCCTCGTCGGCGATCTGGCAGCTGCCCTGGGTGCTCGGAACACCGGACATGGACAGCGCCATGAAGAAGTGCGAGGCCTACACCCTCGCGGGCGTCGCCGAAAAAATTCGCATGCCGATCATGATCACCCACGGCCAGGACGACAACATCGTGCCCGTAGAGATGGCCCACCGGCTGTACGCCGCCTGCGGCTCGAAAGCCAAGGCGTTGAAGATCTTCACCGTCGAGGACGGCGGCAGTCAGCACTGCGTGTTCGACAACCTGCCGATGATTTCGAACTTCATGGCCGACTGGTGGATGGACTTGTTCGCCGGCAAGTAATGCACGGGTGCCCGCTGCGAGTAAATATCCCCCGGCAACAACCGAGTACTGATCTACAAACAAAGGGGTCTTGAATCTTGAATCAACCATAGCGAACTCAAGTTTCAAGACCCTTTTGTAATTTTGTGCCTTTTATTTTCACGCCACGACCGCGTACGATACCATCCGGCACAATGGCGCGAAGATTGGCGAGCGGCTCATCATCCTGACATGAACACATTCAAAGTCCTGCAATTCAACATGCAGTTCGGACAGAGCTGGGACGATGCCTATCCCGACCATGCGTCTGTCAGCCTCGACCTGACGATCGGCGAAATTCTCCGCCACAAAGCCGATATCGTGTTCCTGCAGGAGGTGGAACTAGCACAGCCCGGAGGTTTGCAAACCGACCCCCCGCCCAACTTCACCAGGCTGCGTGCAGCGCTCGAAGGCTATGACGGTTTTTTTTCCTATCCTAAAGCCGACCCACGCGAGTTGCCGTTCGGCATCGGCCTGGCCATCTTCTCGAAAACGCCGTTGCGCGACACCATGCGTCGCGATCTGCCGTCGCCGCCGGTCGAGTTTGAATTTCACGGAGAAAAGAGAACGCCCACCGATCGGCTTCTGATCGGCGCTACGACCACGCTTGATGGCCGGGAGCTCAAGCTCTTCAATGCCCACCTGCTGGCGTTTTTCATGCTTAAGTCCTCAAGCGAGGAACATATTGGACAGCGAGAGCTCGTCATAGATGCGTTGAGAGCCTCGAAAGGCCCTACGTTGCTTGCTGGTGATTTTAACGTCAGCAACCTCGAGTCGCTCGTGCGGCAGTTTGACGCCGCCGGTTATCGGGCCGTGCAGACGAAGGAAATCACCTGGCGCCGGCGACCTTATGTGCTCGACCACATTTTCTACAGCCGGCACCTGCGGCCTGTCCGCCACGAGGTGAGGCCGACACCCGCCTCCGACCACCATATTCTTTTGGCTGAGTTTGCGTTTACGGACGTAATCTGAGGCCTTATCAAGTGCTCACAGCGACTTGGGGGGCAAGTCTTGCAATCATACCTTGGCGGTTTAATTTTAATTTCTTGGCGTACCCGTCAAGCGCACCCGTCAAGCGCACCCGTCAAGCGGGTATTAAAAAGAAGGTATTAAAAAGAATTCTTGGCGGCCTTGGCGGCTGATTATTTTTGTTTTCCTTCGCGATCCTTCGCGATCTTTGCGTTAATGCTTTTTTTGACCTTCCGCTCTCAGCCCGCAACAACAATCCAGTACTGATCTACATCAAACCCCCGCCTGTTTTGGTTGGACTCCGCACGCCAAACGCTTTACCCTCAGGTCGTGCCCGGCGATTCAATCTATTTTTTCGGGTGTTTATCCCATTCCTGCGCGATGACCGTCTGGTCGCGAGTTTTGCCGTTATTTCCCTGCAGACGTAACTATCCGGAGTAATTTCATGACCAAATTGGCCACAGCCGTGATGCTGGCATTTGCCGCGGGCGTTATAGCAGCGCCTCCTGCATTCAGCCAGGACTATCCCACCAAAACCGTGCGCATCATCGTCGGGTTTTCGCCCGGGGGCGGCAACGACATCACGGCGCGCATACTCGCAAAATTCCTTGGCGACACGTACAAGCAGCAGTTCATCGTCGAGAACCGTCCCGGCGCCGGCACGATCATCGGCGTGGACGCGGTGGCCAAGGCGGACCCGGACGGCTACACGCTGCTCGTGACCAACAACTCGCTGGCGGTCAACCACACGCTCTATCCCAAGCTGCCCTACGACACGCTGAAGGACATCGCGCCTATCGTAAAGGCGGGCTCGACGCCGAATGTGCTGGTGATCCATCCGTCGCTGCCGGTCAAAACCGTGGCCGCATTCATCACGCTGGCGAAAGCGCAGCCGGACAGGATCGCGTACGCGTCCGCGGGCACCGGCAGCACGGCGTTTCTGGCGGCCGAACTGCTCAAGATGCTCACCGGGATCAAGATGTTGCACGTGCCGTACAAGGGCACGTCGCCGGCGATCACCTCCATCCTCTCGGGCGAGACGCAGGCGCTGGTCGGGGCCCTGCCGGCCACGGTACCGCATATCAAGAACGGACGGCTGCGCGCGCTCGCGGTGACCAGCGCCAAGCGCGCGACCGCCATGAAAGAGATCCCGACCATGATCGAGTCGGGCGTCAAGGATTTTGATTTCGAAACGTGGTACGGAGTGTTCGGACCGGGCAAGCTGCCGCGCGACCTGGTCGCCAGGCTCAACGCTTCGGTCAACAAGGTCATCGCGCAGCCCGCCGTCAGGGAGCAGTTCGAGCGGCAGGGAATCGACACTGAAGGCGGCACCACCGAGACGTTCGACAAGCAGGTCCGCGCCGAAATTGCGGCCATGGCAAAGGTGATCAAGGCGTCCGGCGCCAAACCGGAATAGCCTGATAGCAAAAGGAGCGGGATTTAAAAAGTCAAAAAGAGCATGAACGCAAAGGAAAACTTAATAAGTTAAAAGCATAAACACGAAGGACACAAAGGACACAAAGGAAGAGCTAAATAAATATCAAACTAGCGACCCATTCAGAGCACGAGGCTGCGAGCAAGCTGTTGTATCTGGCACTAAACAACATCAGCCGGAAATGGACGATGCCCATTCATGACTGGAAAGCCGCTCTGAACCGCTTCACGATTCAATTCGAAGATCGCATGCTGCCGCTTTAAACTGAAAACCCGTTTACACAAAATCTGATACACCGCCAGCACGGTAGTTTTAATCGCGTATTTTGTTCTACCTTTGTGTCCTTCGTGTCCTTCGTGTCATTGCTTTTGACCAGGATCGCTTACCAATACGTCATTTCCTGACCGGCTCCCCCACCATGAGGATCTTCATGATCTCCATGGGCGCGCTGCCGGCTTTCGTGGCGGCTTCCTTGAGGGTATCGGTATCTTTCATGTCCACCTTGCGCGCTGCCAGTTTCTTTTTGGCCAGCGCCAGATCCAGGCCGTTCTCTTCGCTGATCATGGCCAGGGTCTTGCGGCCCATGCCGCGGCCCTCGAAGTACTCATCGACCAGCTCTTCGGTGTAAACCTGCTGTTTTCCCGGCGCGGCCTGTGTCGGGACGGCTTGTTTCAGCGACACGGGCATGGCGGCGGCAACGACGGGAATCTGCAGACTCGCAGTCATGATTTCTCCCGCCGGGGCGGCCGCGACTGTTACTGCGACGCTCCCCTCAAGCGGCTTGATCAACTGATAAAGCCTGACCGGGGTCATGCCGTGATTTTTGGCGATCAGGGCGAGAGACTCGGTTTCCTGGAAGCGGATGCCGTTCATGTTCAACACCACCGTGGCCTGATCAAGATCGATATAGAGCTTTTTCGCGAATGATTTCATGGTCAGCAATTCGGCGTGGCCCATGGGCGGCTCATGGTCCTTGTCGACTATCCACATGTCCTTGGCAGCGCTGTTCAGGGCGAGCACGGAGTTAAGCGGCGGGACCTGGTACACCGCCCCGAACACGAAAAACAGCGTCAGGACGGCCGAGAACGCCAGTTCCTTCTTCAGGAACAAACCCGATTCGCGCTTGCTGGTGAAGTAATTGACCAGCGTCCGCCAGTTGCACCAGATGTGATAGGCGCCGGCAAGCAGAAACATCAGGCTGGTAGTGATATGGATGTTGCCCCAGTCGTGCTTGGTCAGCCCAAGCATGCGCCAGTCCGTCCACTCGGCGATCCTGCCCTGGGGCACGATGAACAGCAGCACCCCCGAAATGGACATGACGGTAAAGCTGAAGGTCGTGAGCAAAGAGGCAAAGCCTTTTTTATGCAGCCCGGTGTTCGTCATTTCGTTCTCCCTGGTTTGAATGAGCGGTTCCATTAAAGCAATAAACTGTTAGCGGACTATTTCACGGAAACGGTTTTTGGTATCGCAGTTTTGCTGCGGACAGCGGATTGATACAGAGCGATACAATTTTCTTCGGCTAACGGGCTTCGCTGCGGCTACCCGCTGCCCCGCAGCGACGCGCAATGGAATCCGCCGCAGGCGCCGGAATTCGCGCGCCAGGGCTGGCAAGCTCAGTGTCACGGGATGATAATGACGCGACTGCATCGGCTGCGCAGGGTTCGGGCGGCCAACGCGACACGGAGACTGGAGATGGGCTTGACTGCACTTTCAGACGCTGCGCCGAAGCCGGGATGGCGGCACGTCGTGCTGGCGGCCCTCGTATTGGGATCGCTTATCGGGATCCTGAGCCTGGCGCCGATTGCGCAGGACGCCGACTATCATGCCTTCGCCGATCGCCGCACCTTCGCCGGCATACCCAGCTTCCTCGACGTCGTCTCCAACCTGCCGTTCCTGATCGTCGGCGTTCTGGGCCTGCGCTTTTGTATGCGCGCGGAACCGGGAGCCGTGCGCAGCGCGTGGACCGCGCTGTTTGCCGGCGTAGCATTCGTCAGCATCGGATCGGCCTGGTATCACTGGCATCCCACGAATGCGACCCTGGTCTGGGACCGTCTGCCGATGACCATTGCATTCATGGGACTCTTTGTGGCCCTGCTCGGCGAGTACGTGAGCAAGCGGCTCGCCGCTGTCCTGCTCGTCCCCGCTGTGGCGCTGGGCATCGCCTCTGTGCTGTACTGGTATTGGACCGACGACCTCAGCCCCTATGTCTGGATCCAGCTTGTTCCGCTGCTGACCATTCCTGCGGTGATGGTCCTGTTCCGCAGCGGCTACTCGCATCAATGGCTGCTGCTCGTCGGCTTGGGCTGGTACGTGCTCGCCAAGGTGGCGGAGCTGAACGATCTCGCGATCTACAGCGGCACGCGGGAAATCGTCAGCGGACACACGCTCAAGCACCTGCTGGCCGCCGCCGGCAGTTACTGCATCCTGCTGATGCTGCAGAAAAGGATACCTGAGCAAAAGCAAGAACCCCTTTAGTTCTTCGTGCGCCATCCACATCCTCCGGCCCGGAGCGGCACCATCCGTTATAATCGTGCCATCGCACCCTGGGCCTTTCCCCCGACATGCACCTGATCCGACCTTTCGCCGGCCTGCGTCCGGCATCCGGCCGCGCCGCCGAAGTCATCGCCCCGCCCTACGACGTGCTGTCCACCGACGAAGCGCGCGCGCGGGCCGCCGGCAAGCCATGGAGCTTCCTGCACATCTCCAAACCTGAGATCGACCTGCCGGCGGGTACCGATCCCTACGCGCCCCAGGTCTATGCCAAGGCAGCGGAAAATCTGAATCACATGTCGAGCGCAGGCGTCCTCGTGCGCGACCCGGCGCCCTGCTACTACGTCTATCGCCTGGTCATGGGCGCGCACACGCAGACCGGCTTGGTGGCGGCGGCCTCGGTGGCGGATTACGATACCAACCGCATCCGCAAGCACGAGCACACGCAACTCGACAAGGAAAACGACCGCGTGCGCCAGATCGAAGCACTGAATGCCCAGACCGGACCGGTCATGGTCGCTTATCCGGGCGCGCGGGAGGTGGACGACATGCTGGCCTGTTGCTCGGCCGGCGCACCGGACGCGGACGCCACCGCCGATGACGGTGTCCGCCACTCGCTATGGGTGGTGCGCGACGCCGAAATCCAGGCACGGCTGACCCGGGCCTTTGACGCCATGCCCGCGCTCTATATCGCCGATGGCCACCATCGCTCGGCAGCGGCCTCACGCGTCACCGCTGCGCGCCGCGCGGCCAATCCGCGCCACACCGGTGAGGAAAACTACAATTATTTCCTGACCGTGATCTTCCCGCACCACCAGTTGCAGATTCTCGACTATAACCGCGTCGTCGCCAGCCTGAACGGCCTGGACGCCGGGGCTTTCCTCGAGCGCGTGCGGAAAAGCTTTTCAGTGGAAAGCAGCAGCACGCCGGTGAAGCCGGCCGGGCCGGCTGAATTCGGCCTGTATCTCGCCGGCCAGTGGTATCGCCTGGCGATTCGCCGCGAGTTGATTCCCGTCAACGATCCCGTGGCGCGCCATGATGCGCAGCTCCTGTCTGACCACCTGCTCGGGCCCATTCTGGGCATCACGGATTTGCGCCGCGACAAACGCATCGACTACGTCGGCGGCATCCGCGGCCTGCCGGAACTGGAAAAGCGCGTAAACAGCGGCGGGATGACCGCCGCCTTCGCGCTGCATCCGACCCGCATGGAAGACTTGATGATGGTGGCCGAGGCGGGCAAGGTCATGCCGACGAAGTCCACCTGGTTCGAGCCCAAGCTGGTGGACGGGCTGGTGTCGCACGTATTGGATTGAGGGCGCCGAAAACACCTTGCGCCAGGCGATGGCGCCGATCTGAGGTTCATGACCAGGACCGGCGCCCACATCAGAAGGCCCAATAATATATGAATAACATCAATAGGTTACAATTCATTCGTGGTCAATGGCGCAAGCCACCGCTTGAATTACGCAGCCTCACTCACTCCTAACCCCGTCATGCTCCTCTACCTGCTCGAACTCTTCGGCGTCGCGGTGTTCGCCATCGCTGTCCGTCGCGCCGGTAGCGCTCGACCCCGTCGAGAAGCTAACCGCATTACTTGCCCCTTGCACACCATGGATCAGATGCGGGTGTGAAGGCTGGCGATATCTCGCCACGCTCACGACGTAACCGCTGAGCCTCTCGATAAGGCTAACAGCCGTGCAGTCATGTTCGTCCGCTCAAGCTGAAAGCACGGTCGCTGGAAAGTGGAAGCACGGTCGGCCGGGAAGTTTATACGGCCGGGCAGCAAGCGGCTGTACTCATTTTTCACTACTGCGTAGCACTCGCATGCGCGATCTTCCAGTTTTGCACGATCCAGTACTGAGATGTGGCCGCGGCTGTAATGAATCAATCCGTCCGCCTGCAACTTGCCGGCGGCCTCGGTCACCCCCTCCCGGCGCACCCCTAACATATTCGAGATCAGTTCCTGCGTCATCACCAGTTCATTGCAGGGCAAGCGGTCCAGGCTCAACAACAGCCGGCGGCATAGTTGCTGGTCCAACGTATGGTGTCGGTTGCACACCGCGGTCTGCGCCATCTGCGTAATCAGCGCCTGCGCGAAACGCAGCGCCAAGTGCTGCAACTGACCGCCCCGCGCGAATTCCCTTTTCATAATATCCGCCTTGATCCGGTAGCCGTGCCCTGCGCTATGCACCACCGACTGGGCTGGCGTGTTTTCGCCGCCCATGAACAGGGAGATGCCGACCAAACCCTCGTTGCCGGTGATCTCGATTTCCGCCGATGCGCCGCTTTCCATGACGTAGAACTTCGAGACGATGCTGGTGGTCGGGAAATACAGGTAGCCCATTGGGCCGCCGGACTCGTAGACCACCCTTCCCAGTGGCATCGGCATGAGTTCCAGATCGGGCAGCAGGCGCACGTAATCCGCTGCGGGCAGGGCCGCAAGAATATGGTTTTGCTGCGGGCTATGCGGCGAGGACATGGCGACTACCTCCTATACTCGTTTATACGACGGTTTGCCGCTGCGATCGGCATGTTCGCTCCAACTGAATACAGACATGGCGTTTCGGATCATCAAGGCAATGTCAACGTTGCTGACAAGTACACATCGCTAGCGCTAGAGGCGACAATCCATAATCAGCACCGAGACCTTTTTGGCCGGTTTATGCTGCATTCGGTACTGCTGCAACGCGCGGTCGGCGAGGTCTTGCAGCGTTTCGTCTTCCTGCCTCGAGAACTTCTCGCCATGGATACGCGCGGTCTGAGGCGAGTAGCCTTCGTTGGTGATGACAAAAATCAGGTCAATTTCTCCGCTGTCCAGGTGTCGTTCAATCTTGTCGATGTGAGTTTCAATGATCATGCAACCTCCAGAGTATTCCCTGGTGACGCGATCGGCCGGTCTGCCAAGTCAGCCGCGCTACTGCCGATCTGCACGGCCGGGGGCTCTCGCCGCCAATCTGCACGTGTTCAAGGGAAGGATGGTCTACGGACAGGGGAACGAACTTAATCCCTCAACCTTGGGATCAAATCTAGGCGTTTCCCAGAGAAAAACAAATCCCCGGTACCCGGTAATTTCCGATACCGGGATTGGGGTAGTCGAAGTTCACGGAATGTCGCCGCCCGGCGGGTGCCCGGGAAGCGGCGGGGAGAGCCGGACGCGGTGGCGCCGCGGTCAGGGCGAGGTCAGCCCCTGGCGGATCGCGTATTTGGTCAGTTCGGCGACGCTGTGTAGATCCAGCTTGCGCATGATGTTGCGCCGATGGACTTCGACTGTGCTCGCCGCGATGTGCATACGCGCGGCGATTTCAGATGAGCTCTTGCCCTCGGCAAGTAGCGCCAGCACTTCGCGCTCGCGCCGCCCCAGATTCACGCCAGTGTGGCCTGTCAGCGACGTTTTGTCCCGGGCCGCATCAACGATGGTGCCGGCGACTTCCGGGCACAGGTAAGTCTGGCCTTGCGCAATTGCGCGGATCGCGCGCGACAGCTCGTCTCCGGCAGAGGCCTTGATCAGATACCCCTTGGCGCCAGCGTTCAGCATTTCCAGCACGAAGCGCTTATCGGAATAAGCCGACAGCGCGATCACTTTCAAGCGGGGCTGTCCAACAAGCAGGCGCTGCGTCGCTTCGATGCCGTTCATGCCAGGCATGCCGATGTCGACCACCGCGACGTCGGGCATCGTCCGGGCGACAAGTTCGAGGAGCGCCGCACCGTCGCCCGCTTCGCCGACCACAGCGATATCGGTTTCTTTCTCGAGCATGGACCGCAGTGCCGCAAGGATCATCTTGTGGTCATCTGCGAGTACGACGCGAATATTCATGGGCGACGCCATTCGATGATAACTTTCGTGGTAAAACCCTTCGCCTATTGTGCCATATCGGCCAGCCGCACGCTCCGCTGGAAAAAACCCGGCGCACCCTGGTCCAGCCAAAGGTTACAGCGCATGGTCGCCGTGCACCACGACGTGCAAGGCCGCAGGGCCTCCGCATTGCCTCAGCCCGCCAATCAAGCGCTGGCTTGCGGCCGGCTTGGGTTCTGGGGAATAACGAACTCGATCGAAGTGCCCGCGCCGGGTTGGCTGCGAATTTTCATCTCTCCACCCAGCATAGCGGTGCGCTCACGCATCCCGATCAGACCAAAGGACTTGCGCATGCTTTGATCGACGTTGGTGAAGCCCTTGCCGTTGTCGTTTATGTCCAAAATGATCTTTCCGGAAGGGTCACGATAGAGCGACACGATGACCTCGGTCGCTTGAGCATGGCGGGCAACGTTGGTAAGCGACTCCTGAACCATCCTGTAGAGCGGAGTGGCAAGCCCGTTATCCACGGACAAGTCCGCCGGGTGAACGCTGAATTCGCAATCGACCTTGGTTCGCGCCGAGAACTCTTCCGTCAGGTCGCGCAGGGCGGTTACCAAGCCCAACTCGTCCAATACAACGGGGCGCAGGTTAGCCGCGATCTGACCGACGGCGTGTATCGTCTCGGTTAGCAGCGAGTTCATGTCCTGTAACTGCTGGGTTAAACCAGGTTCCTCAGAAGGAATCACCTGCATAAGCGATGCAATCTGCAATTTGAGCACGGTAAGCTTCTGCGCCAACTCATCGTGCAATTCCCGTGCAATGCGCTTGCGCTCTTCCTCCTGGAACGACTCCTGGATGGCGGTCAATGCCTGCAACTCCTGGTGTGACTTCTTCAGTTCGGCGGTGCGATCCGCCACCCGGCGCTCCAGGTTTTCGTTCAGGGCGAGAATTTCCTCTTCCATCTGCCTGCGTTCGGTAATGTCCATGATCACGCCCATCATCCGCACGGGTTTGCCGTGTTCGTCTCGGAAAACCTGCCCATTCACGGCTATCCAGCGCAGAGACTGGTCTTTCCGGAGGATGCGGCATTCCATAAGCAAATGGCCGCTGTCATATGCCTCCTCAAATCGTCGTTTGACGATCTCGCGATCTTCGGAAACAACATGGCTCATGAAGATCTTGTAGCCCCAACCCGGCTGAATGGACTCATAGCCAAAAATCTGGTCATGCCGGAGCGAGCGCCACGCCTGGTCGGTGACTAGATCCAGATCCCACACCCCCACCTCACCCGCGGCCGAAGCAAGATTGAGTCTTTGTTCGCTATCCTTCAGCACCTGATCGGCGCGCTTGCGCTCGGTGATGTCCCGCGCCGAGCAGAACAGCGCCGGTTTGCCGTCAAGCTTCACGCCTATGCTGCTGATCTCCACGTCAATGATGCATCCATCACGCCGCCGATGCTTCGTTTCAAACACCGTGGGGGCGGTCGTTAACTGTTGCATTCGCTTGACCTCTCGCTTGACATCCTCCGAAGACCACCGCGCATCCCACTGCGCAACGTTCATGCCCAACAACTCGGCGCGCGTATACCCCAGCATTGAGCAAAAGGCATCGCTGGCTTCCTGCACGTTGCCGTCGGCATCCAGAACATGAATGCCGTCGCTGGCGATGCGTAACAGCAACTGGTTCCGGTAACTTTCGCGTGTCAGTTCCGTTTCGGCAACCTCTTTCTGGCGCAACACGATAGTGATAAACGTGCCCGCCAACATGACAAGCAACACGCCAATCGCCACGGCATTCCGTTCGCGCCGCCAGTCGGAGAGGGCGTCCTCCAGCGACAATCCGACTACCGCATAGATCGGGTAGTTCGGGATCCTGTGATAGGCGAAAACCCGTTCAATGTTGTCTATAGACGATCTCGAAATAGCCACACCCTCCGGGTCTCCAGCGGAAAAATGCTCATAAATAGGACCACCGGCCGGGACTTGCTTGCCCACTATCTCGTCGATGACGGGATAGCGAACCAACAGGCGATTCTCGGCGTCGCGTAACGATACCGTGCTGTTCTTGCCCAACGCGAGAGTCGCATAGAAATCCGCAAAGTTCTCGGTCAAATCCAGGCTGGCGCCCACCATGCCACCGAACCTGCCGTCTGGAAAATCGATGCGGCGGACGATATGGATGCCCCATTTATTCGTGCCGCGACCGAACACCGCCTCAGAAATAACGGGGGTGCTTCGAGGTTGCCGTTTCAAGGCCAGAAAATATTCCCGGTCGCCCAAATAAAGCCTCGAAGCCGTAGCTACCGAATTGGCAAAGACATTACCATCGGCATCGCTGACGGACATCGAAATGACGCCTGCCACGCGCTGCTGCTGGGCAATCAGCAGTTTTTCGATTTGCTTTCGGCGACCATCGGGCAAACGGCCGGAACGAATCAGATCGGTCGGGCGCAGATGGTCTTCGACCCCCATGAGTCCAATATCGACGCGTTCAAAGGCTGCCGCCGCATGCTGCTCGACCAGCCGGACATAGGACATCGCTTGATCATGGAGACGCTGCTCCGCGGACCGCCGTGAATTGGCGAGGTCAGTAAGCAGATAGCCGGCGAAGGCGGCAATCATCAGCCACATTACAAGGAGAACCTGGGCTGTCTTGTGCATATGGTCAGGAACGGCTAGCCAGTCGCGCTCCTGCTTGCGCCGCGTTGCCGGCTGACCACGCCACAATAAGTGAAAACCATGCGCCTCGTGGTTGAGCAACGCCAGAAATAAACATTCTCTTGAGGGTATCCAGAATTTTGTGTAACCGGGTTTTCGTTTAATGCGGTGGCATCCGATCCTCGAACTGGATGGTAAACCGGGTGAGCACCTCTTTCCAGTCCCGAATCGGCATGGTCCCTTCAGTTAGATTGTCACTCGCTTTTTATTTTTCCTTTGCGAACCTTTGCGTTAATACTTTTGACCTGCCGCCATCACCACTCAAAAAAATAATAATATATCAATAAAATCAACGGACTACCGTGGAACCGTTTGCCAGAGCACCGGCCATCGCCTACAGTACTCAGCCTCGCTCATATATAACGACGTCATGCTCCTCTACCTGCTCGAACTGTTCGGCGTCGCGGTATTCGCGATCAGCGGCGCGTTGGTCGCCGCGCGCAAGCACATGGATCCGTTCGGCGTCATCGTCATCGCCGTGGTCACCGCCATCGGCGGCGGCACGCTGCGCGATGTGCTGCTCGACCGCCATCCGATATTCTGGTTCGAGAACACGGCGTATCTCGTCGTGATCATCGCGGCGGCGGTGTTCACGATGATCTACACCCGCCACCGGACCGCGCCGATGAAGGCCTTGTTGATTGCGGACGCATTCGGACTCGCGCTGTTCACCGTGAGCGGCGCCCAGATCGCCGAACAACAGGGACTGCCGGGCATCATCGTCGTATTGATGGCGACGATCACCGGCACCGCCGGCGGCATGCTGCGCGACATGCTGTGCGCCGAGGTCCCGCTGATTCTGCGGCACGAAATCTACGCCACCACCTCGCTTGCCGGCGCAGCCGTGTACGTCGCCGGCAAGTACGCAGAGCTCGACGTCACGGCGGTCGCGCTGGCCGCCATGGTCACCGTCTTTGCGCTGCGCATGGCCGCCATTTTCCTGGGCTGGCACCAGCCGCAGTTCACGCACGACGGGAAGCCGCCGGTCTGAAGCCCTGTTTTTTTGCTCCGCCATCCTTGAATGCAATATCCTGTCCATTATCGAAGATAGCCGAAACGGTTGCCGCCATCCGCTATAATCGCGCCTTTGCCTTTTCGCCTTTCCACACCATGCATCTCATCATCCAGGGTAGCGACGTCGCGACGGCCGACCTCAAGCATCTCGCCCGGCTCTGCGGCGCCAGCGGCATCGGGCAGGTATCGCCCAATGTGTTCAGGCTCGTCGATGCCTCCCCGGCTGCCGGCATCGCAGAACTTTGTGCCCAGGCCCGGCTCGACCATGCGTTTGTGCCGGCAGACCGGCGGCTCGCCGATATCAGGCTGCTGGTGATGGACATGGACTCGACACTGATCACGATCGAAACCATCGATGAACTCGCTGACATGAACGGTGTGAAGCGCGAGGTCGCGACGATCACGGCGCAGGCGATGCGCGGCGAGATCGAATATGACGAAAGTCTCAGGCGCCGTCTGGCGCTGTTGAAAGGGCTGGATCAGAGCGCACTGAAGCGCGTCTATGACGAGCGGCTGCAGTTGAGCCCCGGCGCTGAACGGCTGCTCGCACAGGCCAAAAGCCACGGCATCAAAACCTTGCTGGTCTCGGGCGGGTTTACCTGTGTCACCGACCGGCTGAAAACACGGCTGAGCCTCGATTCAACCTACGCCAACACGCTGGAAATCGCCGACGGCAGGCTGACCGGAAAAATAGTGGGGCGCACCGTCAACGCCGAGGCCAAGCGCGACGAACTCATGCGGATGCGTGACGCGATGGGAATCGGGCGAGAACAGATCGTCGGGGTGGGCGACGGCGCCAACGACCTCAAGTTCCTCGCCGAGTGCGGCGTCAGCGTCGCCTACCGCGCCAAGCCTATCGTGCGCGAGCAGACCACACATGCGATCAACCACGTTGGGCTCGACGGCGTGATGAACCTATTCAATTGAATATACTGGATTGTCAAGGTTAACAAGATCAGGGCTGGCGCCAAACGGCCCATCCTGCCGATCGATCCGGCTATAGATCAAACCGGGCACGCCTGTGCCCGTTCCGGCGTGTCGCCCCCCTTCGACGGGCGCCGCCCAATACTATGTTCGCTATCGTACAGACTGCTCATTGCGCCCGCGCTATAAAAACTCACAACGGCGCCGGGGAACGCTTTCCGGCAGCGTTGCCGCGAGCGGGACTCTGAGGAGGCACAATGAGCACAGTCAAAATATTTGGAATCGCATTGATCATCGCCGGCATCCTGGGCTTGGCGTATGGCAGCTTTACCTATACCAAGGATACCCACGACATAAAACTCGGTCCGCTCGAGATGTCGATAAAGGACAAAGAGACGGTCAACATCCCGGTCTGGGCAGGCGTCGGAGCGATCGTGGTCGGCGGGTTGCTTCTGGTCTTCGGCGACAGGAGAGGATAGGGACTGCAACCGCACGGACAGCCCTCTGCGGCGTCATCGGCTGACGACACCGGCATGGTAAGGGATGATAAAAATATGAACATGGGATACAACAATCTCTGGGGCCTGCTGATAATCGCTGGCGATATCTGGGCGATCATCAATATTTTGCAAAGCTCCGTTTCCAATGAGAAGAAATTGGTCTGGATCATCGCGGTGGTGTTGCTGCCGCTGCTGGGGTTGATCTTGTGGTATTTTCTCGGGCCACGGAACGGTAGCAATGCATAGGGCGGGCAGTATCGGCACCCGAGAGCGCGCGCGCAACGACCAGCATGCATTGGATCCCACATCCTCATCCAGTCAGGCGCACACCGGGTGTCTGAATTGCGGCCTGTTTGCGTGGTGCCAGTCCGGCCAGCTTGCAGCACGTGACGCTGCGCGGTTTAACAAACACATCACCCATCATCGACCGGTAAAAAGAGGCGCATACCTGCATCACGCGGACGGTCCGCTTGAATCGCTTCATGTCATTCATAGCGGTTTCCTGAAAACCACCACCGGGAACGAAAGCGGATTAGAACAGGTGACCGGCTTCCTCATGCCCGGTGATCCGGTAGGGATGGATGGGATTGACAGCGGCAAACATCAATTCGATACGGTCGCGATTGAAGACAGCAGCGTTTGTTCAATTTCCTTTGGCCTGCTTGAGCAACTTTGCGGCGAGTTCCCCGGATTGCAGCGGGACTTCCTCAGGCTGCTGAGCACAGAGATCAACCGGAATCATGGACTCATGCTCCTGCTTGGCGTCATGCACGCCGAAGAGCGCCTTATCGTATTTCTGCTCAACCTCTCGGCGCGATTCGCCGCAAGGGGCTACTCGGCAACACAGTTCAGGCTCCCCATGAGACATCAGGATATTGGGAGCCATCTTGGCCTCAGCATGGAGACCATCAGCCGCTTACTCACCAAACTCAGCAATGATGAAGCTATTGCACTGGATCACAAATACCTCTGGATCAAAACGGTTGAAGGGTTAAAGCAGAGACTTGGAGATTACAAGAAGCGCCGATCAACGACCCGCACAGCCGACAGTCAGTCAAGCGCAATAATAAGCCGGATGCGGTGAGGCTATGCCAGCCCGCGATGTGGTCGGTTGAATGTCCGGCAACTGCCCCGGCCCTTCCGTCGGAATTTCCACTCTCCATCGGTTCAAGGTTCAAGGTTCAAGGTTCAAGGTTCAAGGTTCAAGGTTCAAGGTTCAAGGTTCAAGGTTAAAGGTTCAAGGTTCAAGGTT
>JAUXMZ010000043.1 GCA_030683105.1 Burkholderiales bacterium
GCCCGCGTACCAGTTCTGCACCGTCGAGTACTTGATGTCGGCGCGCTCGAGCGCCACCAGTTCCACCACCGCCGCATGCAACTGGTTGGTGTCGAACTTGGGCGCGGTGCAGCCTTCGAGATAGGACACCGTGGCGCCGTCTTCGGCGATGATCAGCGTGCGCTCGAACTGCCCCGATTCCTGGGTATTGATGCGGAAATAAGTCGACAGCTCCATCGGGCATTTGACGCCCTTGGGGATGAAGCAGAACGAGCCGTCGGTGAACACGGCGGAGTTGAGCGCGGCATAGAAGTTATCGCCCGCCGGCACCACGCTGCCCATGTACTTGCGCACCAGTTCGGGATGCTCGCGCACCGCTTCGGAGATCGAACAGAAAATAATGCCGACGTCCGCGAGCTTCTGCTTGTAAGTCGTCGCCACCGACACCGAATCGAAAATCACGTCGACCGCGACTCCGGCCAGCGCCGCGCGCTCGTTCATCGGCACGCCGAGCTTCTCGAAGGTGCGCAGCAGTTCGGGGTCGACCTCGTCCATGCTTTTGAGCTTCTTCGGCTTCGGCGCGGAGAAATAAATGATGTTCTGGAAATCGATTTTCGGGTATTTGACGTTGGGCCAGACAGGCTCGGTCATCGTCAGCCAGTGGCGATAGGCTTTCAGCCGGAACTCGAGCAGCCAGTCCGGCTCGTTTTTCTTGGCCGAAATCATGCGGATGGTGTCTTCGCTCAGGCCCTTGGGCGCGGATTCGGTCTCGATATCCGTCACGAACCCGTGCTTGTAGGGCTGGTTGACCAGGTTTTCCAGTGCTGTTGTAGAACTCATCTCAATTCCTTAAAACCTTCACCGCAGAGGCGCAAAGATGCAAAGATTTCGCGAAGAGAAAACAAGATAAAAATCATTGTTCGTGTTTTGCGTTTCCTCTGCGCCTTTGCGGTAAAGATGTCACGCCTTTTCTTTAACACTGAAGCTCTCGCCGCAGCCGCAGGTCGCATCGACATTCGGATTCTCGATCTTGAACGCCTCTTTCAGGCCTTCCTTGCGAAAATCCAGCACCGCGCCGTCGATCGTGGCCAGGCTTTGGGCGTCGATCACCAGTTTCGCGTCGTGCGCTTCGAACGTGGCATCGTCGGGGCGGACCTCGTCGGCGAAGTCAAACACATAGGCCCAGCCCGAACACCCGACTTTCTTGATGCCGAGCCGCAGCCCGACGCCGCTGCCGCGCTTCGCAAGCTGCGTCCGGATCTGTTTTGCCGCGCTTTCAGTCAGTTGTATCGCCATACTTCACCTCTCAAATTAGCCACAGAGGACACAGAGACAGTCATGAACCTTTTGTCTCGGGTTTGTTTTTCTCTGTGATCTCTGTGACCTCTGTGGCAAATAATTTTTAAACCGCAATCGACGCCATGCGCCGCAGGCGCTGCACCACGCCCGCCAGCGCACTCAGAAATTCATCCACCTGCTCCACGGTGTTCGCAGCACCGGCGCTGAAACGAACTGCTCCGCGCGCCAGTTCCGGTGCAACACCCATCGCCAGCAACGTCGCGGAAGGCTCGGTGCTCGTGCTCGAACACGCCGCCCCGGCCGCCACTGCATAACCCACCTTGTCGAGCTCGATTACCAGCGCTTCACCGTCTATGCCCTTGATCGAAAAATAGGACGTATTCGGAATGCGCGCAGCCTTGGTCCCGAAAATCACCGCGCCCTTAGTCTTCAACCCGCGTTCCAATCTCTCGCGCATGGCAGCGAGCCGCGGAGCCAGTTCGTCAATGCGCGCCGCCGCCAGTTCGCACGCCGCACCAAAGCCAACGATCGCCGGGACGTTCTCGGTGCCGGAGCGCTGCCCCCGCTCGTGGCCGCCGCCGGAGATCAGCGGCCGCAATTCCAGCCGCTTGTCTACGACCAGAGCGCCCGCACCTTTGGGACCGTAGATCTTGTGCGCCGAGAGCGTCATGGCCTGAACGTTGAGTGCATTAAAATCGACGGCTATCTTGCCCAGCGCCTGCACCGCATCGGTGTGCATCAGGGCGCCGGCCGCGCGCGCCCGCTCACCCACCGCGGCAACGTCCTGAATCACGCCGGTCTCGTTGTTGGCCAGCATCACGGACATGAGCCCGGTCGGCTCCCGCAGTGCGGCCTCGACATCGGCCAGATCCACCGCGCCATCGCGCGTCACCGCCAGTTTTCTCGGCTTCCAGCCCGCTCGGGCCAGTTCCTGCGCCGGCTGGGCGACGCACGGGTGCTCTATGCTGCTCACGGCAATCTGACCCGGCGACAGGTAGGACGCCGCACCTTTGATGAACAGGTTATTCGCCTCCGTGCCGCCGCTGGTGAAAATCACCTGCGCCGGTTGCACCCCGATGAGCGCCGCAACCTGCTCGCGCGCCCGGTCTACCGCCTTGCGCGCGACAGTACCAAACTCATGGCGGCTCGAGGCATTGCCGAACTCGTCACGCAGGTACGGCAACATCGCCTCGAAAACCCTGTCATCGAGTGGTGTCGTCGCGTTATGGTCGAAGTAGACGTGTGTCATATGAAAAACGAATGGACAGGATGCACAGGATTTTCCAGGATTAAAACGACTTGCAATCCATCGAAATACTTAGATCTTCATCCTGTAAATCCTGTCGATTAGCTGTTCAACTCAGACGGAAACCGCCACGCGCTTTCCCGCCACCAGGCGCATGTCCTGCACCTGCGACACGCCGCTGTCCTTGGATTTCTGGTTATCGACCAGCTGGCGCAGGGTCACCGATTCGAGGTAATCAAATATGCGCGAGGTCAGCGTGGCCCACAGATCGTGCGTCAGGCATTTTTCTTCATCGCGGCAGTTTTCCTTGCCGGCGCACTGGGTGGCATCGATCGGTTCGTCGACGGCGAGGATGATTTCGGCGACCGTCATGTTGCTCATGTCCTTCGCCAGGCAATAACCGCCGCCCGGGCCGCGCACGCTCTCGACCAGTTGGTGGCGCCGCAGTTTGCCGAATAGTTGCTCGAGATATGACAGCGAAATTTTCTGGCGCGAGCTGATTTCGGCCAGCGTTACTGGCCCGCTGCCATCACGCATCGCCAGATCAACCATCGCGGTAACAGCAAAACGTCCCTTGGTTGTTAGTCTCATGGCCACCTCTTATAAATATCTATATAAAACAATATGATATATCGATAATTAATACACGACTATTTTTGTCAAGAATACCTTACCCGATAAATTCAGTCAACCATTTTGTTCAAATGGCTGGCATCGAATTTTGCTGCGTGCTGCCCCTCTATCTGCAGGCCGAGGCGCTTTAATTCGGCAAGAATCTGGTCTATGCGCTTGTCGATATCGACGCTGTGATTGACGAGCTCGTGGATAGCCCTGGCCACGGGGTCGTTGCCATCTTTGCCCACCGCATAAGCCTCAAAGCGACCGCTCGCGGCAGCGCGCTCTTCGACGATATGCGCGGGTATGCCGATCGCGGTGGCGCCCGGCGGCACTTCTTTCACCACCACCGCGTTGGAACCGATCTTGGCACCGTCGCCGATCAGAATCGGTCCCAGTATCTTGGCGCCGGCGCCGACCACCACGTTGTTGCCCAGCGTCGGATGGCGTTTGCCTTTGTTCCATGAGGTGCCGCCCAGCGTGACGCCGTGATACAAGGTGCAGTCATCGCCGATCACCGCGGTCTCGCCGATCACCACCCCCATGCCGTGATCGATGAAAAACCGCCGCCCTATGGTTGCGCCCGGATGAATCTCTATGCCCGTCAGCCCGCGCCCAAGATGAGAAACCAGGCGCGCGATCCAGTTAAATCCAGCGCCCCACAACCTATGCCCGAGACGATGGAACAACATCGCATGAAAACCCGGGTAGCAGGTGATGACTTCCCATGTGTTGCGTGCCGCCGGATCGCGCTCGAATACCACCGCGATTTCTTCCTTGATTCGGGAAAACATTAGAGTTCCCTGATATTTGAACGAAAAATCATACAATAACCTAGTAATTCAATCAACTATAGGCTTAAAATTGTAATTATATCCATAAAAACATGTTGTTACAAAGATTCTTCACGTCTTATTTGTTCTGACCGCGTTTTCTCGGATTGGCCAGTGTTTTGAGTATCCCGCGCAGAATATTGACCTCATCAGTTTCCAGTTGCGTGCGCGAAAAAAGCCGGCGCAGACGCGGCATAAGTTTCTTGGGATGCTCGGAGTCGAGGAAACCGGTTGTGCTCAGGGTACTTTCAAGATGCCCGAAAAACCCCTCGACATCCTGATGGCTCGCGAGCACCTGCGGCTTGCTGCCGGGCGCCTCATCGCTCAGCGCAGCCATCCGCAGTTCATAGGTAAATACCTGGACCGCCGCGGCCACATTGAGCGACGAATACTCCGGGTTGGCGGGGATGGCCGCGACCAGACGGCACTTGTTTACATCCGCCGTGGTCAGTCCCGAGGACTCGTTGCCGAAGACCAGCGCCACGGGATGGGTGCGCGCGATATCGACCAGTTGCGCCGCCGCGTTCCGTACCGTGACCGCCGGCACCGCAATTTCGCGGCTGCGCGCCGAACATGCCACAGAGAACATCGTGCCCTCCAGCGCCTCGTCAAGGCTGCCGCAAACCCGGGCGTTGTCCAGCACAGAGGTGGCGCGGGAAGCGCGCCACTGCGCCTCGGGATCGGGAAAACGCCGCGGGTTGACCAGAACCAACTGCGACAAACCCATGGTTTTCAGCGCGCGCGCCGCCGCCCCGATATTGCCGGGATGGCTGGTTTCACACAGCACGATGCGGATGTTCCCGAGTGTAGCGTCTGGACTCATTTTTTTCAGGGACCCTTACCAATATGGGCGCGATTCACTACAATACGCGCTCTTTACGCCGGGAATACCCCGGTTCGTTCTCTTACGTTCTCTTAAAATCATGATGGTCTGTCGTTGTCCGGTCGTTGCCGGAGACCGCCAGCCGGGGGCTATACCTTGAATACACATCCCATGCTCAATATCGCGATCAAGGCCGCGCGCCGCGCCGGCGGGATCATCAACCGCGCCACCCGCAATCTCGACATCGTCGCAGCCAGGGAAAAATCGGCCAACGATTACGTTTCCGAAGTGGACCAGGAGGCCGAACAGGCCGTCATCCGGACCCTGCGCGAAGCGTACCCCGACCATTCGATTCTAGCAGAGGAAAGCGGCGCCTCCGGCAATTCCGAATACCAGTGGATCATCGATCCGCTCGACGGCAACACCAAATTCCTGCACGGTTTCCCGCAGTACGCGGTGTCGATCGCGCTCGCGCACAAAAGCGTGATCACCCAGGCCGTGATTTACGATCCCGGCCGCAACGATCTGTTCACCGCCACGCGCGGCCGCGGCGCGTTTCTCAACGATACCCGCCTGCGCGTGAGCAAACGCACCACACTCAAGCCCAGCCTGATCGGAACCGGCTTCCCGTTCCGCCAGTTCGATCACGTCGATACCTATCTCGCGATGTTCCGCGACATGATCCAGCACACTGCCGGCGTGCGCCGGCCGGGCTCCGCCGCGCTCGATCTGGCTTACGTCGCGGCAGGACGGCTGGACGGGTTCTGGGAGCTGGGCCTTTCCCCGTGGGATATCGCCGCGGGCGCCCTGCTCATCACCGAGGCCGGGGGGCTCATCGGCGACCTGGAAGGCAACGACCAGCACATGAAAAGCGGCAACGTCGTGGCGGGCAATCCCAAAGTTTTTGTTGAGATGCTGAAACTGCTCGCGCCGCATCTGACGCCCGCGCTCAGGAAAAAGTAAATAGCCTCAGGCCCGGCTTTCGCGTTCGCGCGCCCTGACCAGTGCGGGTCGCGCCAGCATGCGATCCGTATAAGTGCCGAGCTCCGGGTCCGGCAACCCGATACGCGCCGAGCGCGCCCAGCTCAGGGTGTGTGCGATCAGGATGTCGGCGGCGCTAAAGCACCCGCCCACCGCGTAGTCGCGGCCCTGCAAGTGCCCTGCCAGAACCTGCGCTGCCACTCCGAACTCCCACTCTGCCGTCGCCAGTATCGCCGGCACGCGCTTGTCCTGCGGCAGGACGAAACGATGCTTGGCGATGTTCCACAGCGGTTGTTCCAGCTCGCTCAGGACAAAGCAGCACCAGCGATGAAATTCCCCGCGCGTCTGCAACTTGTCTAAAGCCGGCACCAGGCCGGAGGCGGGAAATTTCTCCCCCAGGTAGTTGAGAATCGCCACCGACTCGGTGAGCGTGAAATCGCCGTCGACCAGCACCGGCACCTTGCCGGCGGGATTAATCGCAAGATAGGCAGGACTGCGGCCCTCGCCCTTGAACAGGTCGACTTTCACGTATTCGTACTCGGCGCCGATTTCCTCCAGCGCCCACACCACGCGCATCGAGCGCGAGTTTGCCATGCCAAATGTTTTAAGCACTCATCCCCCCGATTACTTGCGCTGCGGCAATAGCTTCGAAAGCCCCGCGGCCAGGCCGGGATCGAGCGTCTCCAGCACTTTTACGATATCTGCGGCCTCGGCATAGCGCTCCTGCCGGACATAGACTCGCCCCATGCCGAACCAGGCCTGCGCGAACTCCCGGTTCAGCCTGAGTGCCTGCTGATAGCCGTCGAGCGCAGGTTGCAGCCGACCCATGTCGCCGAAGCTTTCGCCCAGCAGGAAGAACGTCACCGGCACATCCTGCCTGATATTCAGCGCGTTGTTGAGCGTGTGCACCGCGCGCTCCGGCTGGCCTGCCGAACGATAGGCCTGCGCCAGCAGGTTCCACCAGGTGATTTCATCGGGTGCGAGCCGTACCGCCTCGGCGTAACACTCGATCGCGCGCGGATAGCGCTCGAGCCGGGAATACGCGTAACCGGCCATGGTCCACCAGTCGGCATTGGATTTATCCTGGGCGAGATTTTCCTCGGCGAAGCGCGCCAGCCCTTCCCAGTCGCCGCGCCGCTCGAAATCCGCAAGGCGTTGGCGGTTGCCATCGCTGACGCCCTCGAGATGGCTCAGCATGATGGGCACGGTACCATTGGGCATCAGCGCGAACAGCAGTTGTGTCTGTGGCGTGCACGCGGCGAGCGCGAGCAGCAAGGCCAGGCCGGTCAATCTTATTTCTTTGCGTATCAGCATGTCGTCTGCATGTTGCCAAAAATAAACAGAATTACAATGAAAACCGGAAATCGACTTCAGGCCGGTTGCCGCTGATGATATCCGCTATCGCCCGGCCCGAGCCGCATGCCAGCGTCCAGCCCAGCGTGCCGTGTCCGGTGTTCAAAAACAAATCAGGATACCTCGTGCCGCCGATCAGCGGCACGTTGCCCGGTGTCGCCGGCCGCAGTCCTGCCCACAACTCCGCACGGCCGCGATCTCCCGCCTCGGGAAACAATTCAAATACGCGCCGCACAATGGCTTCGCATCGAACAGGGTTGATTGCCGTGTCATAGCCCGCAAGCTCAGCCGTGCCGGCGATGCGCAACCGCTCGCCCAGGCGCGAGAACACCAGCTTGTGGGACTCGTCGGTCAGACTGACCGTGGGCGCCTGGTACTGCGGGCCTGTCGGCAAGGTCACCGAGTAGCCTTTGACCGGATAGACGGGGATAGCGATGCCGACCCGGTTCAAAAGCTGCGCGCTGTAACTGCCGAGCGCGACGATATAAGCATCTGCGCACAGAGTGTCCGCGCCGCCCTGCGGCGGCTCGACCTCGACACCGGCGATGCCGCCGCCTGCCCGACGCAAGTGCCGCACGCAGTGGGAATAGCGGAACATCACGCCCCGCGCTTCGCACAGCGCGGCCAGCCGCTGCGTAAATACAAGAACATCTCCCGATTCGTCACCGGGTGCGTAGATGCCACCGGCGAGCCGCGACTGGGCATAGCCCAGCGCCGGCTCTATGATTGCGCATTCCCGGGCGGTTTTGACTTCGCGCTCGCACCCCCAGGCCCGCATGGCCTCAGCCAACGCGGCGGCGCGCTGAAGCTCCCGCGGATCGGTGTAAAAACTAAGTATGCCGCGCGCCAGTTCATCGTAAGCGATGCTGGTTTGCTGCCGCAGCACCCGCAGCGCATCGGCACTGTAGCGCGCCAGCGCAAATATCTGGCGGGCATTCTCACGCGCGCGATGCGGCAGGCACTCGAACAGAAAGCGCGCGCCCCACACCCATTGCGCGAGATCGGCGCGCGGCCGGAACAGCAATGGTGCGTCCTCGCGGCCCAGCCACTTTAACAATTTCCTGAACACATCGGGATTCGCCCACGGTTCAGCATGGGACACCGAGATCTGCCCACCGTTGGCAAAACTGGTTTCCAATCCCGCGGCCGGCTGCCGATCCACTACCGTGACCTCATGGCCCGCCTGGCGCAGGTACCAGGCGCTGCACACGCCCTCGACCCCGGCACCGAGAATAATGACTTTCATGTCTGCTGCGAATTACCGCGCTTTCCTGGCGGCGACCCACGCCTCGAACTCGCTTCCCGGCATGGGCTTCGCGTATAGGTAGCCCTGGGCTTCTTCGCAGCCGATGCTGCTCAGAAACACCGCCTGTGCCTCGTTTTCCACGCCCTCCGCGATGATATGCATGCCGAGACTGTGTCCCATGCTCACGATGGCGCGGGCAATCGCCACGGCGTCTGGGTCGCCCGGCAGATCGCGCACGAATGACTGGTCGATCTTCAACCGCTGCGTCGGGAACTGCCTCAGGTAGGACAGGCTGGAGTAACCGGTTCCGAAATCATCAATCGCAAGCTTTACCCCGAAGGCATCGAGGCGCCTCAATATATCGAGCATGGAAGAGACGCCTTCCATCACCACGGACTCCGTGACTTCGAGCTCCAGATTGGCCGGCAGCAGTCCGGATGCATCGAGCGCGCGTTTAACCACTTCAAGGAAATCCGCCTGGCGAAATTGCACGGCCGAAACATTCACCGAGACATGCGCGTCGAGGATGTCCTGCTCCCGCCAGTCACGGGCTTGACGGCATGCCTCGCGCAGGATCCACTCGCCGATCTCGAGAATGAGCCCGCTCTCTTCAGCCACCGGGATGAATCGCAGCGGCGAAATCAGACCGTGCCGGGGGTGACGCCAGCGCGCGAGCGCCTCGGCGCCGATGACACGGCCGCTCGCGAGATCGATCTGCGGCTGATAGGCGACGAAAATCTCACCGCGCGCGCAGGCGCCCCGCAATTCAGATTCAAGGTGCAGCCGCTCCGCCGCCCTCGCGCCCATCGCCTCGGAGTAAAACTGGTAGCGGTTTCGTCCGCCGCCCTTGGCGGCGAACATTGCCGTGTCGGCGAGACGCAACAGTTCGCCGGCATCCTGCCCGTTCTCCGGATAGATGGCAATGCCGATGCTGGCGGTCAGCACCAGTTCATGTTCGTTGAGACGATACGGATCGGACACGTCCCTGATGATCTTTTCCGCGACGCGGGCCGCATCCTCCGCGGCGTTGATCTCACTCAACAACACCACGAATTCGTCGCCGCCAACCCGGCTCGCGGCATCGGATTCGCGTATGGCAGATTTAATGCGCATCGCCGCTGCTTTCAGCAACTGGTCGCCCACAGCGTGCCCCAGCGTATCGTTGACGAACTTGAACTTGTCCAGGTCAACATACAGCAGCGCCAGCCGGCCGCCATGCCGCGCGGCGTGCGCAACCGCCACCTCGACGCGGTCGTTGAGCAGGACGCGGTTGGGAAGATCGGTGAGCAGATCATGTTGCGCGAGATGCTCAATCCGCTGCTCCGCCGCCTTGCGTTCGGTGATGTCGGTGCCGACGCCGCGGTAGCCTTTGAACGCGCCGGACTCGTCGAACATCGGATCGCCGCTCACCGAGATATAACGCTCGGTGCCGTCCACGCCGATGCGCGAGAGTTCGAAATTCCGGAACGGCAGGTGCGCATCGAGCACCGCGCGGTGCGCCTGCCAGCCCACCTCGTCCGGCGAAACATACGAAATTTCCCAGCGTCGATCTCCGATCTGCGCACCCTGCTGGAACACCGACACCGTGCTAACCTTCCTGTCGGCCGAACCGCGCGCCGTGAGCCGGTGCTCGACGTCGCTCTCCCAGTAGAAGTCGGAAGACATCTCGGTCAAGCTGCGGAATCGTGCTTCGCTCTCGCGCAGATCCTCCTCCGTTCGCTCGCGCGCAGCCTCGCGGGCGAAGTTGTCGAGCGCAAAGCTGATATTCGCCGCCATCTCAACCAGCAGGCGGCGCGCAGCTTCGTCAAAGGCGCCGGCCTCGCTGGCATACAGGTTAAGAACGCCGATAGGGGCGCCATTCCGACACAGCGGCAGCGCGGCCGATGCGCCCCAGCCGAAACGCGCGCCACGCTCATGCCATGGCGCGGTGACCGGGTCATTCCGAAAATCCTGGCACCAGTACGGCTGGTTCTCGCGGATGGTAATGCCGGACGGGCCGCTTCCGGCAAAATCGTCGGCATCCGCCGAAATCCGGATACCTTCCAGATATTCCATGCCCTCGCCGTATGAGGCAACGGGCCTGACCCGCTTGCCCGCTTCGTCCAGCAATCCGATCCATGCCATCTTCATGCCGCCGAACTGCACCGCGGCGCGGCAGATTTTCGGGAACAATTCCTCCTCGCTGGCGCAGCGCACGACGGCCTCGTTGCTTTGGCTCAATGCGGCGTAAAACCGGGTCAGCCGCTGGAATTTCGCTTCGGCTGCCTTGCTCCCGCTGATGTCCTGCACCGTGGCAACGAAGAAATCCACCGCGCCATCGGGCTTTCGTATGCATTTGACGTCGATGGTGGCGAACACGACAGTGCCGTCCTTGCGGATGAAGCGCTTGTCCATCGTGTAGCCTTCGGACTCCCCGCGCATGACGCGCTCGAACTCGGCGACATCCCTGCCCAGGTCCTCCGGATGGGTCATCTCCGCCCAGCTCTTTCCGGCAAGCTCTTCGCGCGAATAGCCGAAAATGGCGCACAAGCGGTCGTTGAACTGCACCCAGCGTTTCGTCGCGGCCGAGGTGATCGCCATGCCGCTGAAGGGCAGGTTGTAGAAATGCTGGAGCAGGCGATCCGCTGTTGTCTTCTGAACCAGCGATGCCAGACTTTGCGCGTGCCATACTCTGAGCACCAGGTAGAGCAACCCGCTGGTGACGGCGACGAACGCCAGGCCCTTGATCAGTTCGATGCGGCCCTGGAGCAGCGGATCGTCGACGGCGAACGACAACAGTGCGCCGGAAGCGACAATCCACAGCGCGGCCAAGGCCGCATAAATCAGGGCTATGCCGGCGGGAGTAAGCCGCTTAGGCATCGGGGGGTAAGTTCATCGTTGAGTCACGTGAGAGCGAAGTCGCCCTAATTTATTGCCGGCCGATAAATATACCTTCGCTTCATCATCAATCAAATCGTTATTCTTCGAAAATGAATGGTCGCGCCAACATCGGGAACAATTCGAATGCGCGCTGCACGCTGGCTTCTCATCACAATCGTCTGATTTCATTGTTATATTCGGCATGTACCGCCGTGCCGGCTGTGCGCAGCCGCTGGCCCTGACCCGGGACGAGCGCCACGCGCAAAGGTGCGCGCGCGGCAGTATTTGAGGCCATTGGCCAGGCTTGAGATGTTTGTTGTGGCCGACTCCGACAAGTTGCCAGCCAAGGCTTATATATTATAAGCCATTGTATGTATTACATATTTTATCTTTCAGCCGGTCCATGAGATTCAAACTGGCGACCAGTTACCGCAACATGCCGCAGCCGCGGGGCAATCCCCATAGTACGGCCCCGCATGCGGAATAACCGCGCCGGCACGGTGGCAATATTTATCGTGACAAGTTACGAAAAATATCATGCTCAAATCGCGGGCCGCGAGAAGGACCGCGAGTTCACCCGCGAACTGGCACGCCACGACATGATCGACCGGAAAACGCTGATGGAAAAGCGCCCCGTATAATAGAGTCCCTAACATAATGAAACACGTGTGCGTTTAATTAGGTTAGGGACTCTATACACCATGAAACCCGAAACCCCGCCGGCCGGCAACCATACCCCGATGATGCAGCACTTGTACAGCGATATTTATTTTTCTTTTATAGACAACAAATTAGAAAATCCAGTCACTTTTTAGTCACTTACGATTGTGCAGGCATGAGAAACGGTGAGCACCTTCACATTAATCCGAGCGCGGGCGGACATCGATCACAAAACCGTGTATGAGGCTCGTGGCAGACTCTCTGTATTCGCGGGGGGTGGACTCGATACGATACTTTCCGTACTTGGCGACCAAAGCCTTAATACCCTCGTCTTTCCGGCAAGTGAACACCTGATCTTCGGCGCACTGGACCACTAGGCGGTTCAATCCTCGAACGTCGGCGGGTGAAGGGTTGTTCCCGAACACCTTTCCGCGTGGTTCCTCTTCCAACAAGCGTTCGATTTCCTTTGGCTCCTTTGGGAAACCTCCCTTTCGTCTGTCCCATGCGTCCAGCTTGAGTACCAACCCAAGCTTTGGGGTAATGGGCATAAAGCGAGTCATCGGCTCCCCGAGCACGTCCGAAAGTTGGAGGGCTACCGGATTGTCGGCGGTGACAAATGGGATGTCGGTCTTGTTCTCAAAAAATACAAAGTTCGAGTGGTACACAAGGGAAGCAAAGCCCATGAGGTTGCCCGTCATCTTGGCCTTGATGCTGTCGGGGTCTGCCACTAGTTTGATCTTCCCTTCTTCAAGCGCAGCAATGCCTTTTTCAAGCCCCTCATCCTTGATCCCACGCTCTTGATTGATGATGTTCTTGAACCGGAGTTCTGCACTCTTCATGTTTTGCCATTGTTCTGCGGCGACACGTCGCCACGCCGGTACGCAAGTAACCATGTTCGCAAAGCAGAGTGCAACCAAGAGACGGATACTTCTGTCCGCGTTTCGCTTGTTTAGCTCCTCGACCACCGGATTCCATTTAGGCTCAAAGAGCCTTCTATACTCGCCGAGCATTTCCGGCATTCCCTCAATCGCCGGATTGAGGTCGCCGTCCCATTCCCTACAAACGTCGTTCGGCCAGGGAGAAAAGTATTCTCCGCCCTTCTTTTTTGAGTAGCTGTGGAGCCGTCCCTCAGCATCACCAAAATGCTGTAAGAACGTCCGCGCCACATAGTGATCATTTGCCACGAGGATTCTCCGCGCTCTGACAACTGGGTAGCTATTCTATTAATTAAAAATAATTCCCTTATTTGCCCACATCAAGGCCTCCTCTAATTTAGTAAGTGCAAGTGATTTGTCTCGACTATCGGGTACGTTTACTAATGACGCACGTGCAATTTTGAATTGTTCTCGAACGAAATTTATCTTTGCTACCCACGCCTCGGCATGGCTTACCACTGCTTTCGCAATCGGCTTGGGTACGTCTGAGGCGCTCTGCAATCAATCGATGGCTATTTGAGGTTGCCGTGCTCGTCTATCGCCACCGGCGACACGGGCCGCAGCGGTATCGCGATCTCATACCGCGTATGACGCTGTTCGCCTGAACGTACCAGTGCATGCTTGGCGACCAGATCGGCAAGATCCCTTGTGGCCGTGGCTGGCGACGCGCCGGTGATGCCCGCGTATTTGCCGGCACTCAAGCCGCCCTCAAAGCCTTGCGGACCTTCGCGCAACATGCGCAGGAGCGCTTTTTTCTGGCGTTCGTTGAGTTGATCGCGCAAGCGGTCAAGTAAGCGGGTTTTATCGATCAGGAAATCCACCAGCGCAATTGAGCGCCGTTGCGCCTCGATGGCGGTCGCGGCGAACCACGCGAGCCAAGGCGTGGTCTCTAGCTGTTTGTTGTTCGCTTCCAGAACACCGTAATACGCATTTCGCTTCGCCAGTATGGTCGCGGCCAATGCCGTCAGTGTCGGGTGTCCGAGGCTTTGCGCGAGGACTTTTTCCGCTATGACCCGGCCGATACGGCCATTGCCGTCCTCGAACGGATGGATGCAGATGAAATACAGATGCGCGATGCCGGCCCGCGTCAATGCAGGCAAGGGCTCAGCATTTCCCGGTGCCGAGCGATTGAACCAGTCGATGAAACGGGACATTTCAGCCAGCACTGATGCCGATGGCGGCGCCTCGAAGTGAACCTTGGGGTCGTGGATGGCGCCGGATACCACTTGCATCGGTTCGATATGGGTCCGATAGCTGCCGACGTTCTTGAGGTCGCGCCGACCCGTCGTCAGCATCCGATGCCACCGGAACAGCATGTCGTGGGAAAACGGTTCAGCAAAAGTGTGATGGAGATCGACCATCATCTCCGACACACCTTGTTCCGCGGCGCCGACCTTGCGCTGGTCGGTCGCGAGTCCCAATTGCCTTCGGATTGAGGATAGGACGCTCGCGCGATCGAGTATTTCCCCCTCGATTGCCGAGGTCGTCACCGCTTCGGTGCTCATGGCCTCGACCGTGAGCAGCTCGCGGTCCTCGGCCGCGAGATGCTTCGCCGTACCAGCATATTCGCCCGCTTCGAGCAGAAACAGCGCCTCTGCATTGAGGAGCCGCGCCTGCTTCCAGGAAAACTCCGGCCAGTCGGCTTGTTGCCAGTTCCATTGCATGATCGATTGGGGCTCCTTCTATCGCTCATTATACAGAATAATATGATCGATAGAAGCTTTGTCTATCGCTCACTCATGCAAGGCAAGACGTTTCGCGTATCGCTTCTATTTGGCGCAATAACGGTCAGGACTTGAATCGAGGCATTTTATGTATATAACGGTATTGCATAGTCATATATATTCCTTATAATACATTTCATGAAACCGAGTATCCACGAAGCCATACGAGCGCGCCGACTTGCCTTAGGCCTGTCGCAAATCGAGGCTGCGCGCCGCAGCGGCATTCAGCAGCGGCAGGTGTCGACCTTCGAGCGCGGCGGCGATGTCACGCTATCCACGCTCTTGAAACTGGCACAGGCGCTCGACGTGGAACTCCTGCCTGTTCCGCGGGAGGACACCGCAAAGCTTGAATCTCTTCTCAAGGCGAAACGCGCGCCGGCGCCTTCAACCTCTCCCCCTTCCCTCCTCGACCGCTACCAGGTAAAAGACGACGAGGAGCCATCAAATGGCTGATGCCCGCGTCCTGAAGATACTGCTGGGCGATGTCCCCGTCGGCCACCTCACCGGCTTTCCAGACGGAAAAAGCCTGTTCGCCTTCGATGACAGCTACATCGATCTGGGGCCCGGCCGGCCGACCCTGAGCCTGTCCTTCAACACGCCGGGCGACGGGGAAGCGACCGAGCGCAGGCTGCGGGAAATTTATTCGAGCCGGATGAAGCTGCCGCCTTTCTCCAGCAACCTGTTGCCCGAAGGCGTGCTGCGCGAATACATGGTCAAGCGACTGAAGATCCACCACGACCACGAATTCGACTTGCTCATGGCCCTGGGCGCGAGCCTGCCCGGCGCAATTCGCGCGCTTCCGGCAGATGAATTGCCGCAGGCCGCCATCAATTACCGGCCTGGCGCCACGCCCGCCTTTCCCGACGAGACACCAATCAAATTCTCGCTGGGCGGATCACAACTTAAGTTCTCGATGATCGAGCGCGGCGGGCGCTTCACGCTGGAAAATGGCCAAGAGGAATGGATCGTCAAACCCCCTCATCCGACCCATCCGAACATCCCGGCGAACGAGTACACGATGATGCGGCTGGCAGCCGCTGCCGGAATACAAACACCCGAAGTTAAACTGGTGAAACTCGATGATATTGATCTGGCCGGAATGGTCGGCCTCTCGATACCGCAATGGGAAACCTGGGCTTACGCCATAAAACGTTATGACCGCACTACCGAAGGCCGCGTCCACGTCGAGGACTTCGCGCAGGTTTTCAACGTCTACGGCGACCAGGAATACAAGGCCACAAATTACGACACGATAGGCAGGCTGATCTTCGATCTCTTTCCCAATCGCTTCGAGCAGATTGCAGAATTCGTCCGGCGCCTGGTCGTCAACATCCTCATCGGCAACGGCGACGCTCATCTCAAGAACTGGTCGGTGATCTATCGAGACAAAGTCACGCCCCAGCTAGCGCCGGCATACGACCTGGTATCGACCATACACTACGTCCAGAACGACAGCCTCGCGCTCAATCTAGGCGGGGAGAAACGCTTCGAGTCCATCGACGAGGCGCATTTCGACCGGCTCGCCCGCCGCATGGAAGCACCACCGAAATTCGTGCTGGAGACCGTCAAAGAGACAGTGACAACCGCGCGCAAGGAATGGCCCGAAGTTATTCGCGAGATAGGTCTGCCGGAAGACCTGCGTGAACGCCTATACGGCTATTGGGGCGGGCTTTCCGATCTGCTGCGGATAAGCCAATAGCAAATCGCTTACTCCAGGCCGCTTTTTCGCGTTTTGCGAAGCCTGCATCTTACAACATGAAAATAAACTACCCCGCCGCAAGCGGCGGGGTATCGAAACCCCAAATCAGCAACTTCTTCACGGCAAGCCGCGGTGAATTTTACAAAAATATATTAAAAATCATCAAGTTACGATAATTCCCTTCCTTATGTGTGCCGCACAACAGACGGCGCATAAGCCTTCCCTTATTGTGATCACGTTGCCATTTGGCACAACCGGTTACGCCAGCAAAAGGCAGATTGGTTCAGATTGGGTTTTTCCTTGAAATGGAGTCATAGATGTTTAAGAAATCCGTGTTGAATGTGTCAGTTGCGGCAGCGCTGCTGCTGGCTTCCGGAATCACGTCTGCAGCGTCGGCAACAACGAGCATCCCTGTGTCGGCCTCGGTTGCGAAGGGCTGCACGATTAGCGTTGGCGCAACACCGCTGGCGTTCGGTGCGTATGATCCGATCGGCGCCAATGCGACCGCGCCACTGACCGCAACCGGCAGCGTTATCGTCACCTGCGCGAAGAACTCCAGCGGGCTTACGATCGGCATGGGTCTCGGCTCCCAACCCCTCGCCGGAGTGCGTCAGATGATCAGCGGGGTGGATCTGCTGGCATACGACGTAGGCCAGCCATCCTCCAACGCCGCGGGCGCGGCGTGTACCTTCCCTGCCACTACGGCGTGGACTGACGTGGCCGTGCTGGCGCTTACCAACCCGCCGAGCAAGGCGCCACGCACTTACAACGTGTGCGGTTCGATCCCCGCGGGCCAGGACGTTGCGGCAGGCCTCGCGTACACCGACACGGTAGTCGCCACGATTAACTTTTAAGACCATTTCCGGCTTCCCGCAATTTAACTCAATCATGATCGGTTTTACTTTCCAAGGGGGGCGGCGCTTAGGCGCCGCTCTCTGCTTATTTGCGCTATTGACGCTACCGCCCGCCGAGGCTGCGGATCTGGGGGTGGAACCGGTTAGCATAGAACTGTCCCCGGAACAGCAGACTGCGGCGATCAAGATCAACAATGCCTCGGATCAGCCGACATCGATTCAGATTCAGGCGGTCGCGTGGTCGCAGCTCGACGGGAAGGACGTCTATACCCCGACCAGGGAGCTGCTCGTTGCGCCACCGATCGTCACCATTGCGCCGAACAGCGAACAGATTATTCGCGCGGCTTTGCGACGGCAGGCGGATCCGGCAAACGAGCTGGCATACCGGATTTTCCTGCAGGAACTGCCAGCGCCGCCACCGCCGGGCTTTAGAGGACTGCAAGTCGCGTTGCGCATCGGTTTGCCAGTGTTCGTGAAACCACAACAAGGCAAAGCCGCGCCGAAAATGGTGTGGAGCGTGGCGCGAGCGCCCGATAACAGCCTGGAAGTAACGCTGCAAAATCAGGGTAACGCGCATGTTCAGGTGTCTGATTTCGCATTCTATATTCCAGGCAAAGACGATCCGATAGCCGGAGAATCGGGATCGAGCTACGTGCTGGCAGGCCAGGCGCGCAAGTGGTTGCTAAAAGCCGATTTTCCCGTAAAGACCAATGACGGACGCTTGCGTCTCAAAGCCTACACAGATGCGGGCAACGTCGATGTGGAACTTTCCGCGGGTAAGCCGTAACCACGCGGCCGGATTCCTGATCCAGGTCTGCTTGCTCCCGTGCGCAGCGGCGGCCTCCGATAACGGAACGTTTTCCCCATCCGACCCGCCTGCTGAACCGAGACCGAAGATACCCTTGGAGCCCGGCGCTGCGCCGAAGACCGCTGCCCAGGCCAAGTCTTCCGACACAGCGTTCCAGGAACGCTTGTTGCTCGTCGATATCAACCGGCAGCAATTGAACGAAACCGTGCTGGTGCTCGAAGACAAAAGCGGGACGTTCTACTTGTCGGGTCGGGACTTGCAGCGGTGGCGGTTGCGGCCGCCCGACATTGGCGCCGCAGTCAAGCACCAAGATGAAACATATTATCCGCTTACCGCGATCGCGGGCATATCGCAGGTATTCGACCCCAGGAAACTTACGCTGATGATCGAAGCGCGTCCCGAAGCATTCGCCGAAACAACGCGGGTTGCGCGCTACTCAACGATTCCGGCGCCGGTCAGGTCGGGCCCCGGCGGATTCGTCAACTACGACCTTTTTGCCACGCATGTCGAGGATTCGACACAGCGCTCTGGACAGTTCGAGTTGGGCTATTTCAATCGTTTCGGCGTCGGCACCGCCAACGTGCTCGCGGACGACCTTGGCAGCCATCCCCGCGTGACGCGGCTTGACACCGCCTGGACTGTCGACTATCCGGAAAAACCGCACAGCATGCGTTTCGGCGACGCGATCAACCGCCCGGGCACCTGGGGCCGCTCGGTGCGCTTCGGCGGTATCCAATACGGCACCAATTTCGCAACGCAACCGGACTTCGTCACGTTTCCGCCGCAAAGCGCCGTTGGCCAGGCGGTGTTGCCGTCAACCGTCGACGTGTTTGTCAACAACGCACTGGTGTCGCGCCAGACCGTGCCACCCGGACCGTTCTCGATCAGCAACCTTCCCGTCGTCACCGGCACCGGCGAAGTGCGGCTCGTGGTACGCGATCTGTTCGGGCGCGAGCAACTGATCACGCGACCGTTCTATGCCAGCCAGGCGCTGTTGCGCGAAGGCCTCGCGGATTTTTCTTATGAACTCGGTTTCGTGCGCGAGAACTTCGGCATCAACAGCTTCGATTACGGCAGTTGGCTCGGCACCGGGACTTACCGACGCGGCATGAGCGAACGATTCACCGGTGAAATTCATGCCGAAGCCACGCAAGATCAGGCGACGGCCGGCGGCGGCGGCGACTACCTGATGCCGCAAGTCGGTACGATCAGCGGCCATGTTGCCGGCAGCCACAGCCGCTCGAACAACGGCGGGCTGATACTCCTCGGCATCGACCGCCAGGCACGGCCGTGGAGCCTTGGCGCACGCACGCAGTGGATGACCAGCGGTTTCACACAGATCGGGCAGCTACCGCAGGCGTTGCCGCCGGTCCAGTTGAGCAGCTTCAACGTGAGCTATGCGGCGGGCACCGGCAGCGCGGCCGGCGTCGCCTATGTCAGTCAACACAACCGCGACCGGCCCGATGTCCGCGTCGCCACACTGAGTTACAGCGTCTCGCTCGGCAGATGGGCATCGTTTAGCGTATCTGCAATCCGCAACTTTGTTGACGACAGGACGACCACGGTCTTTGCCACGCTGACCATTCCACTGGCATCGTCGACCAGCCTCAGCTTCAGTTCGCAGGCCGTTCGCGGCGGAAGCTCCGGCAAGAGCAACGATTTCACCGCCACGCTGCAGCGCAACCTGCCGCTCGGGGAAGGCTACGGCTATCGATTGTTGTCGCGTTCCGACGCTTCCAAGGAAGCGTCTTATTCGCTGCAGAACAACTTCGGCACCTATACCATCGGCGCTGCGCAGTCGCTTGGCGCCACCGCAACGCGCCTGGAGGTATCGGGCGGCGTGGCATTGCTCGGCGGTGACGCGTTCCTGAGCCGCCGCATCGATCAGAGTTTCGCCGTGGCCCGCATCCCGGACTACCCGAACGTGCGCATACTCGCCGACAACCAACCGGCAGGGCGAACTGACGCGAGCGGCAATGCGTTGATCCCCCGGCTGCGTGCGTATGACAGAAACGTGATTTCGATCGACCAGCGCGACCTGCCCCTGGATGCGGAAATCGGCGCGCTCAAGATCGAGGTGGTCCCGTACTTCCGCAGCGGCGTCGACGCAAAATTCCCGATCAAACACTCGCGCGGCGCGACGCTTACCATCCGTCTCGAAGATGGCAAACCATTACCGGTCGGCGCGACGGTGCGGATGGTCGGAAAGGACGAAATCCATGCGGTCGGTTACGATGGCGAGGTTTATGTCGCCGGCCTCGGCCCGACCAACAGGCTGCGCGCAAGCTGGCGCGGCCAAAGCTGCGAATTCGACGTTCCGTTCGCTGCGAGTACCGATCCCTTGCCCGATCTCGGTACTTTCATCTGCAAAGGAGTAAAACCATGACAAACCTGAAAATCGGCTTCAACGCCCGTCTCGGCGAAGCCCGGCACCATACGGTGCGCGGACTTTGCAACACCGCGCTCCGCGCGTGTGGCGTGCTGCTCGCGATCCTGTCGCAACCCGCGCTTGCCGCCAACTGCTCGTTCACATCCGTAACCGCGATCAGCTTTGGCAACTACAACGTTTTTGCCGCTTCCCCCAACGACAGCGGCGTTGGCACGATTCAGATCAATTGCAGGGGGGGCGAAGCCAACATGCTCGTGACGCTGAGCACGGGCCAGAGCGGCAATTACGCGGCCCGATTGATGAACAGCGGCGCAGATCTCCTGACCTACAATCTTTACACTAACGCCGCCCGTACCGTTATCTGGGGTGATGGTACCGGCGGCGGCAGCACGATGGCGGCAGACCGAAACAGCACCACAACATTGAGCATATTTGGCCGGATTCCCGGAGGGCAAGACGCGGCAGTCGGCACCTATAGCGACTTCATCATTGCGACCGTGAACTTTTAAGAGCACGTTTCAAAATAAGCGGTAGCGCGACTAGAGCGGCCGTACCGTCAACATCAACGGCCACGGGTAGTTACCAGGCTGCAGACCGGGCATAAGAGTAAAACGATAGCTCAACTCGTGGGACATGTTGGGCGCAACCGGGCCGCGCTGTACTACGGTACCCCCATCGGCGCCAAGCTGCGCGGTGTGACCCAGACCCTTGATTTGCACCGCCTGGAAGGCGTCACCAACAGGATAAAACTCGATCAAGTAGCCGGAACGACTATTGGTGAATACCGAGAAGCGCGTGGCCGCGGAAATGTCGATATGCCCCTGCGCGATATCGTCCTTCGTAATCGTAAGTTGTGTGGCCTGATACTCCGTTCGCATCCTGGTGCTGGCAACCACGGTTGCGGAGACCTGTAGATTCGCGCTCACTTGCCCTGCTTCAGCCGGCGGCACGGCTGTTGCAAGCACGGCGGCAACGGACATCGCCGCAAGCAGCTCCTTGGCAACGAGCTTTTGTTGCAGCAACAAGCCACGCGCTACCTCCCCGAGGGTCGTGTGCCCAGCGGCAATCAGTATTTCTCCGAGCCGCCCGCCAACTGTCTCCTGTCGCTTAAGCGCCGTACCAAGCTGTTCACGCGTGACTTGGCCGGTCATCACCAGGATGTTGCCAAGACAAGGATTGCCCTCTAACGATGCCGCACTGGCGTGGCTCCCCAACTTCAGATCAGCGAAAAGTAAATTGATCACGTTCATTTCAGGCGTCCTATTGGCGCTGGCGGTAGGCAGAGCATCGATTCAGGACTTGCAGCTACCTCGATGTCGAGAGCCATCATCCATCCTACATGACAATCCATAAGAACTGGAACTCCAGATTAGTGCCTGTCTCTGGCATTATCAGCATATTTGCGCATTTCTTGAATGCGCAATCGACGAAATCATAATATTACCCTTGATTTTATTGCCAATAATTGAGCAGCACCAAGGGAATTCGCGAACGGGGGTGGAGCGTGCTTATTCACCCGCCACCAAGCCAGTCGGTGCTGCTTGGCCCAAACACCGGGGAGAATGATGGCACTTACGGTTGACACGGGATGGCGCGCTGAATTGACCTGCCGAGGCTTAACGCATAACTTGCCCGCGGCAGTGGGCGCAGCTGCGAATCATGTCAAAATACGACCCTTCACAGAATGACAGCCATGCAAAAACCGCTGGAAACTCATACCCCCATGATGCAGCAGTACCTGCGCATCAAGGCACAGCATCCGGACATGCTGGTGTTTTACCGCATGGGGGATTTCTACGAACTATTTTTTGACGATGCCGAAAAAGCCGCCCGGCTGCTCGACATCACGCTTACCACGCGCGGCGCATCCGCCGGCGTACCGATCAAAATGGCGGGCGTGCCCTATCATGCGGCCGAGCAGTATCTCGCCAGGCTGGTGAAGCTGGGCGAATCTGTAGCCATCTGCGAGCAGATCGGCGACCCGAATACCAGCAAAGGTCCGGTCGAGCGCCAGGTCATGCGCATCGTCACCCCCGGCACGCTCACCGATTCGGCGCTGCTCGAGGACAAGCGCGACAATCTGCTGCTGGCGATACACCGCGACCGCGCCACGGCGGGAATCGCCTGGCTGTCGCTCGCGTCCGGCCGCTTCCGGGTGATGGAAACCGCCGTCTCGAATCTCGCGAACGAACTGGAGCGGTTGCGACCGGCTGAAGTGCTGCTCGCAGACGACGCAGCGTTTCCGGAAATCGACAGTGCCCGCCTGGCGATCCGGCGCCTGCCACCGTGGCATTTCGACGAAGAAGCCGCGCGGCGCAACCTGTGCCGGCAGTTCGAGACGCTCGATCTTTCCGGCTTCGGAGCCGATGCGCTTTCGACCGGGGTCGCCGCCGCCGGTGCGCTGCTCGAATACGCCAAAGCGACGCAAGGCGGTGGCATTGCGCACGTCAGGGCGTTAGGCGTCGAGCAGGAACGCGCCTACGTGCGCATGGACCCGGCCACCCGCCGCAATCTCGAAATCTCGGAAACCATACGCGGCGAGCCCGCCCCCACGCTGCTCTCGCTGATGGACACCTGCGCCACCGGCATGGGCAGCCGTTTTCTGCGCCACAGCCTGCACCATCCGCTCACCGACCGCACGCCGCTGCGCGCCCGGCTGGCCGCTGTCGGCGCGCTGGCCGGAGACAACGGCGGCGGCCCGCACCGCGAACTGCATGCGATCCTGCGGCAATGCGCCGACGTCGAGCGCATCACCGCGCGCATTGCGCTGAAATCGGCACGGCCGCGCGATCTGTCCGGACTGCGCGAGACGCTGAAGCGCCTGCCCGATCTGAATGCCGTGATCGCGCCCGCCATGACGCCGCATCTTGCAGCGCTCGCCGCCTTGCTCGCGCCGCAGGATGACCTCGTCACGCTGCTCGAAACCGCGATCCGCCCCGAACCTTCATCGGTGCTGCGCGAAGGCGGCGTCATCGCCGACGGCTTTGATGCCGAACTCGACGATTTGCGCGACATCCAGAATAACTGCGGGCAATTCCTGCTCGATCTCGAAACGCGCGAACGCGCCCGTACCGGGATCGCCAACCTCAAGGTCGAATACAACCGCGTGCACGGCTTTTACATCGAAATCACCCGCGCCCAGGCTGAAAAAGCGCCGGACGACTACCGCCGGCGCCAGACGCTAAAAAACGCGGAGCGCTACATCACGCCCGAACTGAAAACCTTCGAGGACAAGGCGCTGTCCGCGCAGGAGCGCGCGCTCGCCCGGGAAAAGCTGCTGTACGACAAGCTGCTCGATGATCTCGCCGCGCACATCCCGGCGCTGCAGCAGGCGGCGGGCGCTCTGGCCGAACTCGACATGCTCGCGACATTCGCGGAGCGGGCGGTGGCGCTCGATCTTAGCGCGCCGGAGTTTGTCGACGACGAACTGATCGGGATCGAAGCAGGCAGGCATGCAGTGGTCGAATCCCAGGTCGACAGCTTCATCGCCAACGACACATTATTTTCCGACGCCCGCCGGATGTTGCTGATCACCGGGCCCAACATGGGCGGCAAGTCGACCTACATGCGGCAGGTGGCGCTGATCGCGCTGCTCGCGCACTGCGGCTCGTTCGTGCCGGCTCGGCGCGTGCGCCTCGGCCCCATCGACCAGATTTTCACGCGCATCGGTGCTGCCGACGACCTGGCCGGCGGCCGCTCGACCTTCATGGTGGAAATGACCGAGGCCGCCTACATCCTGCACCATGCCACGCCGCAAAGCCTGGTGCTGATGGACGAGATCGGGCGCGGCACCTCGACTTTCGACGGGCTGGCGCTGGCGTGGGCGATCGCGCACCATCTGGTCGAAAAAAACCGCTGCTACACGCTGTTCGCCACGCACTATTTCGAACTGACGCGTCTGGCGGAACGATTCCGTGAGGTGGCCAACGTCCATCTTGACGCCGTCGAACACAAGGATCGCATCGTGTTTCTGCATAGCGTCGAGGAGGGTCCGGCCAACCAGAGCTACGGCCTGCAGGTGGCGAGCCTCGCGGGCGTGCCGTCCAGCGTGATCCGCGCCGCACGGAAAAACCTGGCCGAGCTTGAGCAGCATGCCGCCAATGCCAGCCCGCAACGTGACCTGTTCACCTCGCTGCCCGACGAACCTGCTTCAGAGGTGACCACCGACCCTCCGGCGCTGGCATTGCTGCGCGACACCGACCCCGACGCGCTCACGCCCAAGCAGGCGCTGGAACTGCTCTACCGCCTCAAGCAGCTCGACAAATAGAACGCAGGAAAGAAAATGGCCGCCGAGAAGAGCGGGTGGCCAGAATTGCTGAGCGTGGTACGCTACTCACCAACAACCAATTACTAATTACTAATCACTAATTACTGGTTTAATGATGGTGCCCGTGCGCGCCGTGCACATGGCCGTGGGACAGCTCCTCGCTGGTCGCGGCGCGAACTTCGGAAACAGTGCAGGAAAAATTCAGGGTCTGCCCCGCCAGAGGATGGTTGCCGTCGACCACCACCTTGTCGTCGGAGATGTCAGTGACGGTGTAGATCAGCGACTCGCCGGAATTTTCGCCTTCGCCCTCGAATTGCATGCCCACCGCAATATTCCCGGGAAATTTGTCGCGCGTCTCGATTTGCACCAGCTCGGCGTCGTATTCGCCAAACGCCTCATCCGGCGTCATCCTGACCTCGCAGCTGTCGCCGACATTTTTCCCGTCAAGCGCCTGCTCCACCATGGGAAAAATACCGTGATGCCCGCCGTGCAGGTAGACCATGGGCTCGTCCCCGGTTTCGATGAGATTGCCATCGGAATCGGATAGTTCGTATTCCAGCGTGACTACCGTATCTTTTGCTACTTGCATTTACTCATACTCCTTACCATTTCAAGAACTTCTGCAGCATGGCCGCGGGGATTCACACCGTAGAGCACATGCGTGAGCATGCCCTTGCGATCGATGATGAACGTCGACCGCATTATGCAGGTTATTTTCCTGCCGTCCAGTTCCTTGTCTTTCAACACGCCGTAACAGCGGCAGACGTCGCCTTCGGCATCGGCCAGCAACTGCACGCACAACCCGTGTTTGTCGCGAAACGAGCCGTGGCTGAGGCAGTCGTCCATGCTCACGCCCACCACCACAGTCCCGAGCTGCCTGAAATCATCTTCGAGGTCGGTGAAATCAATCGCCTCCGCGGTGCAGGAGGGCGTGTCGTCCCGGGGATAAAAATACAATACGACATTCTGGCGGCTCTTGAAGCTCGCAAGGCTCACCATATTCATATCAGCGTCGGGCAAATCGAAAGCCGGCGCAGGTTGACCCGGTTGCAGCATAGGCGATTCCGTTTATCTCCTCGTCACGATTCCAGCTGAATTTTTCGATAGTATAGGCCGCGGTCGGAGAATCTGAAAGAGCCGCGCCACCATCGCAAGAGTTATAATCATGGCGCATGACGAGACAAATCCTGGCCGGGCTTGATGCGGCGGCATTTTTGCGCCTGCACTGGCAAAAAAAACCTTTGCTTGCGCGCCAGGCATTGCCTGAGTTCACGTCTTTGCTCACGCGCAAGACGCTGTTCGAACTTGCCGCGCGCGACGACGTGCACTCACGCCTGGTCACCCGCAACCGCGGACGCTGGCAGATCGAACACGGCCCGTTTGCCGTGCGTGCACTGGCACGACTGCCCAAACGCAACTGGACGCTGCTGGTTCAGGGCGTCAACCACCTGCTGCCGCGGGCGCAGGAACTGCTCCTCGAGTTCGCTTTCATACCCTACGCCCGGCTCGACGACATCATGGTGAGCTATGCGCCGCCCGGCGGCGGCGTCGGTCCTCATTTCGACAGTTATGATGTCTTTTTACTGCAGCTTGCGGGAACGCGGCGCTGGCGCGTGAGCGCCCAGCGCGACTTGTCATTGGTAGACGGTGCGCCGCTGAAAATTCTGCGCCGCTTCCAGCCGCGGCACGAATGGCTGCTACATCCGGGAGACATGTTATACCTGCCGCCCCGCTACGCGCACGACGGCGATGCCGTCGATGAGTGCCTGACCTGCTCGATCGGCTTTCGCGCTCCGGGCGCGCAGGAACTGGGCACGAGTTTCCTCGAATTCCTGCAGGACAGGCTGGCGCTCGACGGCATTTACCGCGATGCCGACCTCAAGCTTCAGGAACACCCGGCGCAAATCAGCACCGCCATGCTGCAGCAGATGCGACGCATGCTGGAACGCATCCGCTGGCAGGACAGCGATATCGCGCAGTTCGCCGGGCAGTTCCTGACCGAACCCAAGCCGCACATCGTGTTCGACCCGCCGCACCGGCCGCTGTCACCCGCGGCATTCGTCAGCCGAGTGGCACGTCAAGGGGTGCGGCTCGCGCTGAAATCGCAGATGTTGTGCCGCGGCCGGCAGGTGTTCATCAACGGCGAACGCTGCGTCGTCCACGCTGCCGCAGCGCTGCTGCTGCGCTTCGCTGACCAGCGGCGCCTGCCCCCGAACACTCTCATTCCAGAAGAGGCCGCGCACTGGCTTTACCAGTGGTACCGCGCGGGTTATATTGAACTGGAAAGATCGGTAAGCCGGTAAGCGGTAAGCGGAAAAAGCCAGAACCTCGGCCGACCGCCGGTTTCGCCCCTACTGCTTACTGCTGACCGCTTACGGTGTCCAAACATGGAACCTTCTGGCAACCTGCCCAACGCCGAGTACCGCCGATTCGAGAGCATGCTCGAATACGAGGCCGTCATCGACAGCCTGATTCCGCTGACCCAGACCGTGATCCGCGTGTTCGACAAGACGCTAAGCCGCGCCTATAACTCGCCGCAGCGTCACGCAGCGCTGAGCCGGTTCCTGCTGGCCAGCCGCACCAACCGGCTGACCATCGTTCTGCACGAAACCGAAACCCTGGAACGAAACTGCCCGCGGTTGCTCCTCCTGCTGCAGCAGTTCAGCCACTCGGTCTGCATCCGCCAGACCTTGCGTATGGCCAGTCAAGTCTATGATCCGTTTGTGATTTTTGATGCCAGCCATTATGTTCACCGGTTTCACTATGACCACATGCGGGCGGCGCAGGGCACCCATGACGTTCTTGGCGCACAACAACTGCTCGACCGCTTTGAAGAAATCCTGGAAGCTTCCGTGCCCGCAGTTTCGGCCAATGTAAGCGGGTTGTAAGAAAAAACACGGCGGCACCAATAAAGTTTAGCGAACATCAAACACTTTATTCCCAAGCTCCGCTATAATCCCGCCGCCGGCCAATTTATTACGGTCGTCAATCTCCCCGGTCGGCATTGCCGACAGTGATTTCTGGTGTTAACTAACTACTCGTTTAAGGACAATTTCAACATGAAACGCTCGCTCCTCGTTGCAGCTCTCCTGGCTCTTGGTCTGAGTGCCTGCGGTGAAAAACCCGCTCCGGCGCCCGCTCCCGCTCCTGCTCCTGCTCCGGCCCCGGCACCCGCTCCTGAAGCGCCGAAAGCTGAAGCTCCCGCTGCTGCTCCGGCAGCCGAAGCGGCCAAAGACGCTGCCAACTCGGCTGTTGTCGCCAAAGACGCTGCTAAAGATGCCGCTGATTCGGCTGTTATCGCCAAAGACGCCGCCAAAGACGCAATGAAGAAGTAATTACTGACGCTGCTGTAAAAAAAGCCGGCCTGCGGGCCGGCTTTTTCTTGTCATATTCATTAACTTATAGATCGCCAATCAAACCCGGCCTGCTGATCGGCCACGCCTATCCACGCCTCTTCGCAATTGAGCGCTTGCGACAGCGCCTGACGGGCCAGCTCAGGTCTATTGTTCTGCTGCGACAAATGGGCCGCGATCACGTGCTTGAGCCGGCTGCAGTCGAGGCTGGCCAGCAGCCCGGCGGCGGCGGCATTGTCGAGATGGCCGAAACGCCCTGCAATACGCTGCCTGAGATACGGCGGGTAGCTGCTGTTGGCCAGCATCTCTGAATCGTGGTTGCATTCAATGACCAGCGCCTCAAGTCCCGACAGCATGCTCTCGATATGCGGCGTCGAGGAACCCGTATCGGTAAGCACGCCAAGGCGGGACACCCCATCGCCAAAAACGAATTGCGCCGGTTCGCGCGCGTCATGCGGCACCGGGTACGGACGCACCTCGATATCCCCTATGGCAAACGGCGTGTGGCTGTCGATGACCGTGATCTGGGCGATGCGACCGCGCGTACCGTTCAGCGCCGTCAGCGTGCCATGGGTCATATAGACGGGAATCCCGAATTTGCGCGCGAGGCGTGTGACGCCGCCGATATGATCGTCATGCTCGTGGGTCACCACGATGGCATCAAGATCACCGGCCTCGAGCCCGCTTCGCGCCAGACGCGCCTTGACGTCGTTAAGCCCCAGGCCACAGTCAAGTAACACCCGGGTGCGGCCAACTTCCACCACCAGCGCATTGCCCTGGCTGCCGCTGCCCAGAGATGCAAAACGCATCATGTGCGGTGAAGGGTAAAGAGTGAAGAGTGCGCTGCGAAGGACGAATGTATGGGTTGCCGGTTTTACCCTTCACTCTTCACCCTTCACTCTTCACTTATTTGAGCTGCTCGTAGAGCAGCGTCAGAATGCGGGACGAGGTTTCGGACTTCTCATGCACACCGTCTTTGTTGAGCACATTGACCTCGGCGCCCGCTGTGACTTCTTTCACCAGGATACGATATTGCTCATTGCGGTTCTTGTCGTCACTGCTGCCCCAGAACTTCAGTTTTGACAGCCAGCCTTTGTCGCCGGTTTTCTTGTTGTCTGTCTCGGGATCGATGTAACGAACGAAGTACAACCCTTTCGAGCGGTCGCGATCCTCGACCGTGAAGCCAACGCGGTCCAGCGCCAGCCCGACACGCCGCCATGCGCGGTCGAACTGCTCGTCGAGCGCCAGCATTCCCGCCCCGTTCTTGCTGGTGGACAGCTTTGCCCGCGAGGGGGTCTGGGCTGCCACTAATTGCGCCTGCGCCCTGTCCTCCTGCACGCCGAAGCGCACCATCAGGCGCCGCAGCATTTCCGCTTCGAGATCGGGATTGGGCGGCCGCGGCTGCCAGCGGGTATCCCGGCTATCCGTGCTGGCGGAGGTATAGACTTCCTCCATGCCGCGATGGCTAATATAGATCTCCGTCAGGCCGTGCTCGGGACTGCGTTCCAAGCGGGTGCGGAACTTGTCACGTTCCGAGGTCGAATACAGGGAGTCGAGTGCTTTGCCCAGCAGGCCGCGGATTCCGAAACCCTCATCGATCTTGGCGCGATTCTCTGCCCAGTCGGTCTCCATGACGCCCGCCTCGGGAATCTCGACGTTGACCACAAAACCGGTTTCCAGCCAGAAATCCTTGACTATCGGCCATATCCTGTCAGGTTCTCCCCTGACGACCAGCCAGCGCTGGGTGCCGGCGCGCTCGATACGCACGTTGTCCTGCTGCGGCAGCACGGTGGAGTTGACCGCCTGCTTTTGGCCCGAGCGATCCGAGCTGTAAGCGGAAAAAGTCGCCGATCCCTTGGGATTGATGTCGGGCACGACGAAACGATCGTCAGTGCTCGGCCGCGTCAGATCAGGCGGGATCTCAAGTTGCGGCAACTGGCTTGTCGATTTGTAATCGATCTTCTTGGTCGGGAGTTCTATGTTTTTGCAGGACACCAGGGCCAGGCTCGCCGCAGCACAGCCCAGCACGATGAGTACCTTACGCAGTCGCACGCGGTCTGCTCTTGAGTCGCTTCTTGATATCAGATTCATATTTTGATTCCAGCCTGAGTCATTGCTTCTCGCACCTGGGCGTGGCACGTATCGGAAAGCGGTGTCAGCGGCAAACGGATGCCGCCCTTGATCAGCCCCATTTGCTGCACGGCCCACTTGACGGGTATCGGATTGGCCTCGCAAAACAAGTGACGATGCAACCCCAGCAGGCGATTGTTAAGATCGCGCGCCTTGGCCAGGTCGCCTTTAAGCGCCGCTGCGCACATGTCGTGCATCAGGCGCGGCGTGGTATTGGCGGTGACAGAAATCACGCCGTTGCCGCCCAACAGTATCAGGGCCAGTCCGGTCGCATCATCGCCGCTGAACACCAGAAACTCGGCGGGTTTGCGGCGCAACAGCTCGGCGCCGCGTTCCAGATTGGCGGTTGCATCCTTGATGCCGACGATGTTCGGGATCTGCGCCAGGCGCAACACGGTGTCGTTGGAGATATCAGCAACGGTGCGGCCGGGCACGTTGTAGAGAATTTGCGGAATATCCACGGCCTCGGCGATCGCCCTGAAGTGGCGATACATGCCTTCCTGGGTCGGCTTGTTGTAATAAGGAACGACCGACAGGCTCATGGCGGCGCCCGCATCCTTGGCGTAGACCGCAAGTTCAACCGCCTCGCGCGTCGAGTTGGCGCCGGTGCCCGCAATTATGGGAACCCGTTTGGCTGAGTGTTCAACCGCGGTCTTGATCAGCAACCGGTGCTCGTCGAAATCCACTGTCGGCGATTCGCCGGTGGTGCCGACGACGACGATGCCGTCGGTGCCTTCCTGGATATGCCAGTCGACCAGCTTGCGAAATGCATCGAAGTCGAGGCTACCATCCTCCAGCATCGGGGTCACGATTGCGACCAGGCTGCCCTGCAGCTTTGCCATCTATCGGATTTTCCTAGAAAAAGGGGCAGTTACGCCCTAGGAGTTTGTCGGACTTAGCTCCGACAAACTCCTAAAATGAAAAAAACTAAAGAACAAAGCGAAAAGAACGGCATGCAAGTGACGTTTGTTCCGGCCAACACGGCGTTTAGACATGCAAAGCTTCTTTCTTAAGCAGCCTGTCGCCGCAAAGTCGATCAACGGCGATCCGGTAACACTACCCATTCCGGTGAATGAGGGTCAAGTCCGACGGGCTGCTAGCCAAATCGGGTTATTTTACCCCATTCCCCATGGTGGGGGATACCGGTCAGACCTGGCGAGGGGCGATTGGTTGCACCAGTAGCTCGCCGGACTGGGGTCCGGCAAGCTCCTAATGAGAGCCACGTCCTACAGGCTGCTTGGCGGCTAGCTTTTCTGGCAGCGGTAGAACTGTTTCAGGAACGCGTCGACGTCGGTCCCTGATAGATCAGCCGGCAGTTGGTGACTGGCCCGGCCGAGCGTCTCGGCCACGGCGGTCGCCGCCGGGTTCCAACTCGCGCACAGCACTTCCATCCCGTAATCTTCGGGCTGGGAGGGTGCATTGGGCTTGTCCGTGGCTGCCATGATCATGTCTCGCGTAGTCCGAGTATAAGTGCAATAAATTACGTTCTTATTACACGTAACGACCGACCGCGAAAAAGGTTGAGTTCCGCCAAAAAATAATTTCAAGGGGCCGGATTTATCGCGCAAAGCCGCTGCACCCGCGCCTGCCTGGGCTCGGCGACGAGCACGTCCTCATAGGCGATGACCCCCAGCCGTCCGCGCACAAGTTCCAGGAGCTCGCCCGGTTGAAGCAGGAAATCGGGGTTGGCAGGGCGGCCATATTTCTCGTTGCCCGCGGCGAAGGTCTCGTAGATCAACACGCCGCCGGGGGCAAGCGCCGCCAGCAGATGCGGAAACAGCGGGCGATGCAGGTAATTGGCAACCACGATGCCGGCGAAAGTCTGGCCGGCATAAGGCCAGGGGCCGGATTCAAGGTCGGCGCAGGTTGTGGTGATGTTCGGTATCCCGGCAAGCCCAGCCAGCGCGGCCGCGTTGCGGTCGACCGCCTCGGCCGGGTGGCCACGGGCAGCGAAGTATCGGGCGTGACGCCCGCCCCCGGCGGCGACGTCCAGCACCCTGCCGCCCGCTGGAACGAGTCCGGCCCAGCGGCATACCCAGGCAGAAGGTGTATCGGAATGGAGATGAGCAGGCGCGTCGGTCATGGCCCGATTATATGGAAACAATCAAAAGCCAAAAAAGAGCCTGAACGCGAAGGTCGCAAAGGTTCGCTAAGGAGAACTAAAATATTGAAACAAACGCGAATAATAAAATACAGGTAATGCCAATAAGAATTTTGATCTGTTATTTTTTGGTTTTCCTTCGCGTTACTTTGCGCCCTTTGCGTTCATGCTCTTTTTGATTTTGCGCCCTTCGCGTTCCAGCTTTTGACTTACACCACTCTGAAGTTCTTGAACTGCCACGGATCCGAAGTATCGACGTCTTCCGGGAAAATCAGCCCGCGGTCCTTGAGCGGTGTCCAGTCGGAATAGACACCCACCTGTTGGCCCAGATACGGGCTGGCCAATTCCAGCATGCGTTGATAATCCATATCGTCAGGATCCAGAATGCCCGCATCCGGATTTTCCATCGCCCACACCACGCCAGCCATCACGCCTGCCGCAACCTGCAGGCTGGTGGCATTATTAAAGGGGGCGAGCTTGCGCGCTTCCTGTATCGACAACCGCGAGCCGTACCAGTAGGCGCCCTTGGAATGCCCCATCAGCAGCGCGCCCAGTTCGTCGATGCCGTCGTAGATCTCGTCCATCAGGATGCGCTTCTTTTCCGGCAGCGCCCAGTTCTTGCCGGCATATTCGTGCACCGACAGCACCGTGTTGTCGCACGGATGATAGGCGTAGTGGCAGGTCGGACGGTAGGCGACCCGGTCGCCGTCGCGCACCGTGAAGTAATCGGAAATGGAAATCGCCTCCGAGTGCGTGATCAGAAAGCCGTGGTAATGCCCTTCCATCGGCGTCCACGAACGCACCTGCACCGAGGCGCCGGGGCGCGTCAGATAAATCGCAGCATCGCAACCATAGCCGTGGCGCTTGCCGTCGGGCGGGAAATGGGTTTCGTGCGAGCCCCAGCCGAGTTCGCACGGCTGCGTGCCTTCGCCGACGAAACCGTCCACCGACCAGGTATTGACGAATTCGAAGCGCTGCTTGCCGGGATTGGCGACCTGGGTATCGCGTTCGGCGCAGTGGACCACTTTCACGCCCAGCTTCATCGCCAGCTGCGCCCACTCTCCCCGGCCCGTGGGTATTTCAGTTGCGCCGTGGATATCACGCGCCAGGTTGACCAGCGCTTGCTTGACCCAGTGCGAAATCAGCCCTGGGTTGGCGCCGTGGGTCGGGATCACCGTCGGCCCGCCGTTGGGATACTTATTGCGCAGCGCCAACACCGACTCGCGCAGACCGTAGTTGGATCGGCGCGAGGCCGACACGCTCTGGTCAGTGTAGCCGCCCAGCCAGGGCTCGATGCAGGTGTCCAGATACATCGCACCCTTGGCATAGCAGTATTCGATCAGCGCGACGCTGGATACATCTACGGAAAGATTTAGGAGGAAATCGCCTTTGCCCAGCAAAGGGTCGAGCAGCGCGCGGTAGTTGTCACGCGTGAGCGGGCTGACAATGAACTTTATGCCGTAGTGACCGGCTTCCTTCTTGCCGCGCTCATCAGCGGTGACGATGGTGATGCGGTCCTTCGGGATGTCGATGTGCCTGAGCAGGAGCGGGAGTGTGCCCTGCCCGACTGAACCGAAGCCAACGAAGACCAGCTTCCCCTGATATGTAACGTGCTTTTTATTTTCCATCTCATAAACTGGGTATCGCTGTTTTTCGGGAATCTGGAGTCTACCAATTTTCGGCAGTGAACGCACTCAACTTTCATGTCGCAGGCGCAGGATGCATCCACCCAATATGCGCAAGGCATGAATGCTGTTATGACGAAGGCGGAGGGATAGACGCGCATCATCAATACGAATGGCGTTTCGCTGTCTGCCGCACATGGCATCATCCGCCCCGACGATGAAACAAAGCACGCACCGGCCTCCTGCCAATAGGGCCCGTCGTGGATGGTCTGAACAGGCCCAGCGCCGCTGCGGCGAGCGGCCGGCCTCATCCATATAATTACAAGATATTGTTTTTATTAAATATTATTATCACATCCTGAACACACATTCCGTAGACACAATGAAATGAAAGCGCTTGCATGTTCGACCGGGTTTTACTACTCTTGCGTTGCACACGCAGGCCGGGAAAATAAAAAAAGCCGCGCCCTGTAGAATCCTAAACAAAATAAAAAGTCAGCGTCCGCGTGTGCCCGGAAAACCACCAAAGGAGATAAACATGATTACGCGTCTGCTCAACAGCAAATCCATCGCCGTGCAATTACTTGCGCTCCTGGCCGCAGGCGGCGCCACGGCGACCGCCACGGCACAGGAAAAATATCCATCGCGCCCCATCGAATTTGTCGTGCCCTGGGGACCCGGCGGCGGCGCCGACCAGTTGGCGCGCAAAATCGCGCCGGGCCTCGAAAAAGAACTCAAGGTATCGCTGCCGGTGATCAACGTCGCGGGCGCCACCGGTCAGACCGGCCTCACCAAAATGCTCACGTCACCGGCGGACGGTTATTCGATTTCCGTGTTGATTGCAGATACGCTCGCGCTGCAGATTGATCCGGCAACCAAATGGAAAATCACCGATATCGTGCCGGCGGCGGTCATGATCCAGCAGCCGTCGGCATTCTTCGTCGCCGAAAACAGCCCGCTGAAGACCTGGAAAGACGTCGAGGCCGAAGCCAAAAAACGGCCGCTCAAGGTGGGCGTGACCGGCTTTGGCAGCGCCGACGATCTGCATGTGCTCTACTTCAACGGCAAGGGCCTGCAATTGACGTCGGTGCCGTTTCCCAAGCCGTCGGAACGCTACACCGCCATCCTCGGCGGACACGCCGACCTGCTCTACGAGCAATTGGGTGACGTCAAAAGTTTCCTCGATGGCAAGCAGATGCGCCCCATAGTCATTTTTGCCGAAACCCGTTTCCCGGCGTTCGGCAATGTTCCGGTAAGTCATGAACTCGGTCACAAGATCGCGATCAGCCAGTTCCGTGCCATCGTCATGAAGTCCGGTAGCGACGCGGCGCGCGTCAAAGCGGTGTCGGACGCGCTGGCGCGGGTGGCAGCGACGGACGATTACAAGGCCTGGCTCAAGGACCAGTATGCCGATGAAAAAAGCTTCGTCGGCGCAGACGGCGCGGTCGCGTTCATGAAGCAGGAACTGGACATCATGCGCCAGTACGCGCCCAAGAAGTAAGCGCGAAACGGCAATTCAGCCACAGAGATCACAGAGTTTACAGAGAAAAAAATCTTTTTGTCGTGGTCACCCCGCGGGTGAAGATCTATCTAACGGATCACGACCTTGCTTCTCTCTGTGTCCTCTGTGTCCTCTGTGTCCTCTGTGTCCTCTGTGTCCTCTGTGGCTAACTGTTTTTTTCCAAGATAAAAATATGGCCGCCGGCACACGCCTCGCCAGAACCCTTCCCTACGCGATCGTCGGCGCAGCGGCCTGCTATCTGTACTACATCGCCATGAATTTCGAGTTTCACCGCCGCGCCGGCACGCTGGGCCCCGACTTCTGGCCGAAGGCGATACTCGCGCTGCTGATCGCGACCTGCGCCTATGAAATCGGCAGACGCGTATTTTCCCGCTCGCCTCACAAAGAAGTTGGCGGCGTGCTCGAAGAACTCGTCGAGGCGTCAGCAGAAACGCACGGCAACATGGGTGGGACTGCCGCAGCCGAAAGCCATCCCTGGCTGCTCGCGGCGGGCATGGCGCTGACCGCCCTTTATGTGTTCAGCATCCAGACGCTCGGATTTACCCTGGCCACCGCAACCTATCTCGCGCTGTTTATCACGCTGGGCGGCTACCGGCGCTGGGGCGTGATTGCGGCGACCAGCGTGCTGGGTACGCTGCTGCTGCTGTTTTTTTTCATGAAAGTGGTCTACGTCTCGCTGCCCATAGGCGAAGCGCCGTTTTCCGCCGTCACCCTGTTCCTGATGCAGGTCATGGGGATACGCTGAATCATGGACGGCACATTGCAGCAGCTTGCCGTCGGCTTCGGCCACGTATTTGAACCGGTCAATCTGATGTTCCTGGTGATAGGCATCGTGCTCGGGCTGCTGGTCGCGGTGCTGCCGGGGCTGACGCTGGTGATGGGGGTGGTGCTGGCGCTGCCTTTCACCTACAACATGCACGTCATCCCGGCCATCATCCTGCTCACCGCCATGTATGTCTCGGGCACCTACGCCGGCGCCTGGACATCCATATTGTTTCGCGTGCCGGGCGAACCCATCGATGTGCCGCTCTTGTGGGACGGCTATCCGATGGCGCGCAAAGGCGACGCTGCCCAGGCGCTGGGCTGGACCCTGGTGTCGGCGCTGGCGGGCGGTCTGGTGGCTGCGACCGTCATGGTGCTGCTCGCAAAGCCAGTCGCAAAAATTGCGCTGACGTTCTCCACGCCTGAATATTTTGCGATCCTGTTTTTCGGTCTGGCCAGTGTCGTTTCCCTGGGCGGAGCCTCGCTGGCCAATTCGCTGATCAGCCTGTTTGCCGGGCTGTTGATCGCCACCGTCGGCGTCGATGACACCTATGGCGCGCACCGTTTCACGTTCGGCGTGCCGCTGTTGTCGGACGGCATCGATTATCTGGTGGTGATGGTCGGCGCCTACGGTCTGGGAGAAGTGTTCCTGCGCCTGGAGCAGGGATTCAAGTCGGCGCCGCTGGAAGCCGTGAAGGAGATCAAGACGCGACTGCCCTCGCTAAGCGAAATTTGGTCGCGGAAAATGACGTTCGTGCGCGGCAGCCTCGCCGGCATTATCATCGGGCTGGTTCCGGGTGCCGGCGCCACCGTCGCCTCATTTCTTTCCTATGGCATTGAAAGCCAGTACGGCAAGCGCCGGAAAGAAATGGGCACCGGAATAGCGGAAGGCATCATCGCGCCCCAGACCGCCGCCACTGCATCGGTCGGCGGCGCCATCATTCCGCTGGTCACCATGGGCATACCCGGCAGCGGCGCGACTGCGATCATCCTCGGCGCCTTCCTGCTGCACGGCCTGCAACCGGGACCACAGGTGTTCGCCACCTCGAGCAACATTATCTACGCCATGTTCGCCTCGGTGTTCGTCGGCATCATCATCATGTGCGTGATCGGCTATTTCGCCACCAAATACATGGTCAAGGTGCTGGAGTTTCCCGAGGTGATCGTTTCGGCATATGTCGTGATGTGCTGCATACTCGGCGCGTTCGCCGCGCGCAACAACCTCACCGACGTCTGGCTGCTGGTGATTTTCGGCGTCATCGGCTACCTGTTCGAGCGCTTCCGCTTCCCGGTAACGCCGCTGGTGCTGGGCGTAATTCTGGGTCCGCTCGCCGAATCGGCATTCATGACCACCATGATCAGTTTCGGCAACGACTGGACCATCTTTTTCTCGCGGCCGATCAGCGGCACCCTGATGGCGGTTGCGATCTTCACGCTGATCTATCCCGTGATCAGGCACATGCGGCACCAACGCAAAACGCTCAAATCGTCGAAGTGAAGATAGATGATCAGGTCTCAGCGAGGCCGGTAGCGCCAGGCGCGGGAATAATTACGCGGGAAGGGAGCAAGCGGGTTGCGCGGCCAGTAGCCGGGGTAACCATAGCTGAAGCTGAAACGCGGGCCATGATAAAAGAGGGCGGGCAGCGGTATGAAGTAACTATAGCTGCGGTAGTCCCGGGACTCGGCTGGCCGCCTGGTATAAGGGCTAGGGACGGGATCTGCTTCGCCTGGTCCTATCTCATTCACCACCGGAAGCGGACCCAGCGCCTGGAATTCGCTGTCGCTCAGGCGCCAGACCTCGCCTTCGGCAGGAAACGCTGCTTCCGCGGCCGGCACTTGCGCACCCATGGTCAGGACCTGGGCCTGCCTTGGCACTGGCATGGCACACCCTGCCACCATCGCTGCCACAGCGTAGCCGCATAATCTTGCCGCACCCCAGGACCGGATGGTATTCAAACCGTTTTCTCCATGGATTTAAATATTACTCCTTGTGCGTTGGATTGCATCAATCACACCGCGTTCCCTTTCCGGCTAAAACGCCAGGCCCGCGGCACGGACTCGGCATGAGCGACAGCGGGCGGTATCATAGTCACTGCCACATGCCATGGCGGCAAGGACGCCGGGCCATGAACGGCTGCTTACTTAACAGGGATGCCATATGGCACTGACCACGGATAGCACCAAGGAATCGAACACGGCAAAAGGCATCGTTGCAACGCTGATCAGGCTCGCGCGCGCCGCACAGAAAGATTATGCGCGCTATACCCAGCAGCAACTCGACGAAGTCGTGACCGCCGCCGGCTGGGCCATCATGAATCCAGAGCACAACCAGGCGCTGGCCGAGCTTGCGGTAAAAGATACGGGACTGGGCAACGTCGCCGACAAAGTCACCAAGAACCACCGCAAGACGCTGGGGCTGCTGCGCGACCTCCAGGGGGCGATCTCGACCGGCGTCATCGCCGAATATCCGGAAACCGGCATCACTGAAATCGCGCGCCCGGTCGGCGTGGTCGCGGCGGTCGTGCCCTCGACCAATCCCGGCGCGACCCCCGCCAACAACATCATCAACGCGCTCAAATGCGGCAACGCGATCATCCTGTCGCCTTCGCCCAAGGGCTACTCGACCGCGGCCCTGCTGCTCGAGTTCATCCACGCCGAACTGCAGCGCGTCGGAGCGCCTCTCGATTTAGTGCAGCTGCTGCCGCATCCGGCGACGAAGGAATTGTCGACCGAACTCATGAAACAGGCCGATCTGGTGGTCGTCACCGGCTCGCAGAACAACGTGCGCGCCGCGTACTCGAGCGGCACGCCGGCGCTCGGCGTCGGCGCCGGCAACGTCGCGGTCATCGTCGACGATTCCGCCGACTGCGCCGACGCCGCGCGCAAGATCATGCGCTCCAAGATTTTCGACAACGCGACGAGCTGCTCTTCGGAAAACAGCGTCATCGTCCATGACAAGGTCTACGACGCCATGCTCGCAGCGCTGGCGAAAGAAGGCGGCGTCCTGCTCACGCCGGCGGAAAAAGCAATGCTGCAGAAGACAATGTTCCCCGGCGGCAGGCTTTCGCCGGCCATCACCGCGCAATCGGTATCGCGAATCTGCGCTGTGGCGGGCCTGACGCGGCCCGAACTCGTCAACGCCCAATGCCTGATGGTGGAGGAAACCGGCACCGGCCACGACTACCCGTTCTCGGGCGAGAAGCTGTCGCCGGTGCTGACGGTCTACCGCGCCGAAGATTTCGACCATGCCTTCAATATCATGCGCGGCATCTACGATTACATGGGCAACGGCCACTCGTGCGGCATCTACACCGAGGACGAATCGCACATCCGGCGGCTCGGCCACGAAATGACGGTGTGCCGCGTGATCGTCAAGCAGGCGCACGCGATCGCCAACGGCGGCAGTTTCGACAACGGCCTGCCGTTTTCGCTGACCATGGGCTGCGGCACCTGGGGCGGCAACAGCTTTTCCGACAACCTCAACTACAGGCACTTCATGAACATCACGCGCATCGTGCGCGTGATCCCGCCGCGCGAACCGGCGCCGGATGAGATTTTCGGCGCCTATCGCAAGAAATACGGCGTGTAAAAGCGAAGACACGAAGGACACAAAGGAACCCCAAAACAAAAAGATATATTTAATAAAAACATGGGGTTGCATATATCTCGTGCTTTCGTCTTGGTGCGCAGACCATTGTTGCTAACTTGAGTCTTGTCTCTTTTCCTTCGTGTCCTTTGTGTCCTTTGTGTCTATGCTTTTCTAAAATAAATGAAAACCCTCCGCCACTACGTTGATCTCCGCGCGCACGAGCAGCCCGACGCGCTCTTTGCAGAGCCGGAATTGTCTTGACGCCGCAATTCGTCGACGGCAACAAGCTGCTGTTGCTGCGCAATGGCACGGACTACTTTCCGGCGTTGCAGCAGGCCATCGACGCGGCGAAGGGTGAAATCTACCTCGAGACCTACATTTTCCGTGATGACGGGACCGGGCAGGCTATCGCGGCAGCGCTCGCGCGCGCGGCCCGGCGCGGTGTCGTCGTGCGCGTGCTGGTCGATGGTTTCGGCTGCAAGGACCATTTTGCGGAGATACGCGAGCGCCTGCTTGCGGCCAACGTCCAGGTGTTGATCTACCGGCCCAAGATTTCGCCGTTGACCCTGCGTCGCAACCGCTTGCGCCGGATGCACCGCAAGCTGGTGGTGATCGACGCGCGCGTGGCCTTCGCCGGCGGAATAAACATCATCGACGACATGGATACGCCTGGCGACAACCCGCCTCGCTACGACTATGCGGTGCGCATCGAAGGGCCTTTGCTCGCGCCCATCGTGGAGGAGGTCGAGCGGCTGTGGTTCCGGGGCGCCCGCGCCTGGGCCAGCCGGCGGCGGCGCCGGCGTGACAAGCGGATTGTCGCGGTCGATGCAGCCCCGCGCGGCAGTCAGCGCGCGGCCCTGGTGGTGCGCGACAATCTGCGCCACCGCTCCGACATCGAGGACGCCTATCTGGCGGCCATCGGGAAAGCACGTGTGGAAATCATCATCGCCAATGCCTATTTCTTCCCCGGCGCGCGCTTTCGCCGCGCCCTGCTCGATGCAGCCAGGCGAGGCGTGCGCGTGACATTGCTGCTGCAGGGGCGGGTCGAATATTTTCTGCAGCATTACGCCTCGCGCGCCTTCTACGGCCCGCTGCTCGATGCCGGCGTCGAAATATACGAATACAAGCACGGCTTCATGCACGCCAAGGTCGCGGTGATCGACCAGCGCTGGTCCACGGTCGGGTCGAGCAACATCGATCCGTTCAGCCTGCTGCTGGCGCGCGAAGCCAACATCGTCGTCGATGACCAGCCATTCGCGCAGGAATTGCGCCGCAACCTGCAGCAGGACATGGCAAGCGGCGCCATGATCATAGCCCAGTCGGCTTGGCGCAACCAACCCTGGCTGGAGCGGGCATTGATCTGGGCCAGCTACAATTTTGCGCGGATGCTGTTGGGCTTGACCGGATATGCCGAAAGGCAGTGAACCTCGGGCTCATCCGCGGCGATTCAGCTTTTTTTGCATCCTCGCCGCGCTTGCGCTCTAATTGCCAATCATGAAAACCCTCCGCCACTACGTTGACCTGCGCGCGCGCGAGCAGCCCGATGCGCCGTACCTGATCGCGCCCGAAACCGGCGCGACGCTGAGCTATGGCCAGTTGCAGCGCGGTTCGCGCGATCTGGGCCGCTTCCTGTTGCAGTCGGGATTGAACAAGGGCGACAAGGTCGCGCTGATGCTGCACAACGGTTATCAGACCGGGCGGCTGCTGATCGGCGTGATGTACGCCGGCTTTACGGTCGCGCCGCTGAACCTGTTGGCGCAGCCCTCGCAACTGGCCTACGTGCTCGAGCATTCCGACACGAAGCTGGTGTTCACCAGCCCGGAGTTTTTCGAGCGCCTGCAGCAAGCGCTCGAAAAACTTAATCGAAAAATAGAATTAATCGCGATCGACCCGGATGCGGTAATCATTTTCGGCGATGAGACCCGGTCCCCCGACCCGTTGCCGCCCGTAGCCGAAAATGATGTGGCGCTGCTCATGTACACCTCGGGCACTACCGGCAAGCCCAAGGGCTGCATGCTCACCCACAAGAGCGTGTGCGCCGGCGGCGAGTTCACCAGCCGCGCCCACGAGCTCACGGCGCAGGATCGCGTGCTGTGCGCGCTGCCGCTCTATCACATCAACGGCCAGATCGTGACCGCGGTGGCGCCCCTGGTGCATGGCGGCAGCGTGGTCATGCCGCATCGCTTCAGCGTGAGCAACTACTGGGAACTCGTCGCGCAATATCAGTGCACGTGGATCAATGTCGTGCCCACCATCATCGCCTACCTGCTCAATGCGCCCGATCCGCGCGAAACAGGGCTGGACATTTCGCGCGTGAAATTCTGCCGTTCGGCATCGGCCCCGCTGCCGCCCGAACTGCACCGCGCGTTCGAGCAGAAATTCGGCATCAGTATCATCGAAACCTTCGGCATGACCGAGACCAACGCGCCATGCTTCACCAATCCGCGCGAACCGGCACAGCGCAAAATCGGCAGCCCGGGGCAGGCGTTCGGCAACGAAGCAAAAATCATCGATCCCGGAACCGGCAATACGCAGCCCCCGGGCATACCGGGCGAAATCATGGTGCGCGGCGACAATGTAATGAAAGGCTATTACAAGGATCCCGTGACTACCGCGAACACCCTTGAGCCCGACGGCTGGATGCACTCCGGCGATTTGGGCTACATGGACGAGGATGGTTTCGTGTTCGTCACCGGCCGTATCAAGGAACTCATCATCAAGGGCGGCGAGAACATCGCGCCGCGCGAAATCGACGAGGCGCTGCTCAGGCATCCCGCGGTGCTGGAAGCCGCCGCCGTCGGCATACCCGACGAGAATTACGGCCAGGAAATTATGGCGTGCGTAATCCTCAAACCCGGCCATGCCTGCAGCGCCGAAGAACTCACGGCGTTCTCGCAGCGCGAACTCGGCCAGTACAAGACGCCCAAGGTGATCAGGTTTGTCGCCGACCTGCCCAAAGGCCCGTCAGGCAAGGTGCAGCGATTGAAGCTGCTCGATCTTTAGCGCACTCACTCCACACGATGCCGCTCTGTGAACTAGTTGTCACAAAACTTGAACCATTCAATAGCCCGTAATCTTTGGGGGCACCATATATTGATCTAGGTCAAACCAAGTGTCCGGGGCGTTTGCATTCGAACTTTTGCGCGACTAGTATCCCCTGCATGACTCTGTCCCGGTTCACCAGGCGTATTGTGGCCACCATTACGGGTATGGCATTGTTGCTGTACCTGGCTACGACTGCCGCCCATGCTTGCGTTCTGAGCGCCGCAGCCCCCCAAGACAGCGCCATGCCCGAGCCATGCTGCGAAGCCGCCGCCGAGGTCAGGGCCGCTCCCGAACTGAGTTGTTGCCAAGCCAATTATTCGTCACTGCAGGCAACGCCGGAAACAGTCAAGGTCGCTGCGCTCGCAGCGGTCGAACTGCCGATGGTCGTGGCGCATCTGGAACCTGCATTTTCCGCCGGATGTGCAGCTGCAGACGTAACCTTCAATACGGCTCACGCCAACTCCCCTCCGCTGCACACCCTCTACTGCCGTCTGCGTAATTAGATCTCCGTCCTGACGTTGTGCCGGTGGCCATCGCGGCCGCTGTTTGGCACGACACCTCGATGCGGAGGTTTTTGCATTTCAATCTGGTACGGCAATTCGCAAGCACGCCGACGCGGCCATGAAATGGCCGGCCAACTCCCGCATCTCCGACACAAGAATCTATTGAAGAATTGCCGCCAATTTTGATATTGGCGGCAAGAAAAGGAAAGAAAATGGAAACGATAAAGGACACGACGCACAAGAAAATGCTTTATACGCTGATTGCCGTTACGGCAATCGTGATACTGCTCGGCATCTATATCAGCCAGGAGAACGCCGCACAGCCCAAGCCGGATGCGAATCGGCCGGTTGCGACAGCCAGCGCATCCGCTGCTGTCGGGGCGTTGGCTTCACCCGGACCATTTCACGATTTTGGCAAGATATCAATGGCAGCGGGAAATGTTACGCACCGGTTCACGATCGAAAATACCGGAGGATCTGCAATCACCGTCACCAAGCTCTACACCTCCTGCATGTGCACGACCGCAACGTTGATCACGCTGGCGGGAAAGAAAGGGCCGTTCGGCATGCCCGGACACACGCCAATCCCGAGCATTACCGAAATCATGGGGCCGGAAGGCAGAGCCCAGGTGGAAATCGTGTTTGATCCCAAGGCCCACGGACCCGCCGGGGTTGGCCGCATAGAGCGGGTAATCACGGTTGAAAACAACGCGGGCAAGTCACTCGAACTTGGTTTCGTCGCCATGGTAACGCCGTAAGCGAGCCCCCATGAATAAAACCCTGGCGGCGTTAATCGGGTTCGGCGTACTGCTTTTTGGATCCGTGCTTTTCTTCCAATTCGCAAATGTGGGGACGGCGGCGCTCTGGCAGTTGTCTGACGAGGGCAAGTGGCTGCTGCCGCTGGTCGCCGTCGCGGCCCTCATAGACAGCATCAATCCCTGCGCTTTTTCGATCCTGATACTCACGATTGCATTTCTCTTCAGCCTGGGCAAATTGCGATCGAGCATTCTGGCAATCGGGAGTGCGTACATACTCGGCATCTTCCTGGTCTACATGCTTATCGGCCTCGGAATCCTGCAGGTGCTCCACATTTTCGATACGCCGCATTTCATGGCACAGGTCGGCGCATATCTTTTAATTTTGCTCGGTCTGATCAATATCACCAACGAGTTCTTCCCGGCATTCCCCGTCAAGTTGAAAATCCCGCAAGCCGCACACCACAAGATAGCAACGTTGATGGAAAAAGGATCGCTTCCCTCCGCGTTTCTTCTGGGCGGCCTGGTGGGGATCTGCGAGTTCCCATGTACCGGAGGGCCATATCTCATGGTGCTGGGATTGCTTCATGATCAGACGACGTTCACGGTCGGCCTCGGCTATCTCGTGCTTTACAACCTGATCTTTATCCTGCCGCTGGTGATCATCCTGCGCATTTCAGGCGACAAAGCGATCGTGGAGAAGGTGCAGAAATGGAAGGCCCGGGAAACCAGAACAATGCGGTTCGGGGGCGGCATCGCCATGGTGCTGCTGGGCCTCGTCATCCTCAGTCTGTGATAACGGTGATGATCGCAACACAATATAAAAGCACAGCCCGCACAATCGAATCCACGGACAGATACTGGAGCAAACACAATGAGTGACACCGTTGACACAAGCCGCGCCGGTTCGCAGCGGAGCGTATTTCGCCTGGGGAGTTTTTTGCCTTTGTTGGTGTTCCTTGGACTGGCGGTAATATTCGGCATCGGGCTGACATTGAATCCAAGGAATATCCCGTCGCCGCTCATCGGCAAGCCTGTGCCTGAATTCAACCTGCCTCCGGTCAAGGGCCGCACGCTGGGGCTTTCCAGCACCGACCTCAGAGGCGAGGTATCGCTGGTCAATGTGTTTGCATCCTGGTGCACGGCCTGTCGTGCGGAGCATCCGCTGCTGATGGAACTCAAGGCAAAAGGCGTAGTCCCTATCCATGGGCTCAATTACAAAGACAAGCCGGACGATGCCGAAAAATGGCTGGCCGAACTGGGTGACTCCTATACTCGGACAGGCGCAGACATCGATGGCCGGGTCGGGATAGACTGGGGCGTCTACGGTGTGCCGGAAACCTATGTCATCGGCCGTGACGGCCGCATTGCCTACAAGCAAATTGGCCAGTTAACACCAGAAATACTGCGGGACAAAATCGCTCCGCTGATAAACGAGTTGCGCAAATGAACCCGGCCCGGATCGCCCGGGATAAAGACGATAGCGCCAGAATGCATTCAAAGGAGAAGCAAACATGATGGGTACGACGAGATGGCTGGGGATCCAGGCCGGTTACGCGCAAGCAGCTGTTATGTCGAGAATTTTTATAGTCGCCCTGGCTATATTCCTCCTGCCAGCGCTCGCCGCCGGCCAGTCAAGCCGCAGCACTCCCATGGTGAACCCCAGACTTGCAAGCCTGCAGATCGAGATCTGGCCGGAATACGACCGCCCGGCAGCGCTCGTGATACTCAAGGGAGAGTTGGCGGCGGATGTTCCGCTTCCTGCTGCGGTAGCGCTACGCATCGCGGCTGCGACCGGCGGTCCGACTGCGGTAGCGGCCTCGACCGGGCCGGGTGCCGCACTGTTCAATCTGAAGCACGAACGAAAAAACGCAGACGACTTCATCACGGTAAGCTTCGAAGCCGCGCAGCGTCTGTTCCACGTCGAGTTTTACGAACCGCTCGCAACCGCCAAGCCCGAGCGCAGCTATACCTATGTCTGGCCAGGCGACTTTGCAGTGGACCGGCTGCATGTCATTCTCCAGGAACCCGCGGGGGCGCTGTTCGTAACGGCCCAACCGGGCCTCAATGCCACCACCACAGGCCAAAACGGATTGCGTTACCGGTCCGCGGAACTGGGCGCCCAGAAGGCGGGAACACCACTGCCCGTCAAGATCAGCTACACCAAGTCGGATCCGCGAACCTCGGAGCAAATTCTTCAGCCCAAAACCCCGGACGTATCGCCTTCGCCGGCCACGAGCCCCACTGGCCAATCTCCCCGCTGGTGGGCCCTGGTTTTCGCCATCGCCGCGGCATTGGTCATAGCTGCCTGGGCGGCTTATCTGTGGTGGCGGATTCGCGGGAAGGCGTCCGTTCCCCAGCCGGGCGGCGCTGGTTTCTGCCCCAAGTGCGGCACCCGGACGGGTTCAGGCGACCGCTTCTGCTCGAAATGCGGCGCGCCACTGGGAACCGGTTGACGACTTCACGAAAGCGCGCCCATGACCATCATCCTGATCACAACCCTCTCGATACTCGCCATAACGGGGCTGGCATGGCTTGCAAATAAAATCCTGCCCTTTCCCATTTGCCCTATCTGCGTCGGCATCGCTGCCACATGGATCTGGATGCTGGCAGGGCGGCTTGCGGGTCTTGAGTTCGATAACGCTATGCTCGCGATACTGCTGGGCGGATCGGTGGTGGGAATGGGCGATCAGCTTGAAAAGCATCTGCCTGCGGGCCGTTTGCCGCTGCTGTGGAAAACGCTGTTTATGCCGATCGGTTTCATCGCCGCCTACGGGCTCGCCACAGCGCATTGGACTGTGATGGCGATGGCTGTCGCCGCGCTTCTTCTTCTGACATCGGTATTTTTTATGCCGCGCCCTCAGTCTGAAAAAAATAACTCCGTTGTCGAAAAGCTTAAAGAAGACATGAAGAAATGCTGCTGAGGATCCCGTCTTCATCCCATCGCCGGTGTCTCCGATTGACGGATAACGCACCGGCATGGATTTGAAAAAGCCCGGGGCGTGATGCCATGACCGATATATCCAGTTTCGGCCTGCTGACCGCCTTCGCCGCGGGAATTGTCTCCTTCCTCTCGCCCTGCGTGCTGCCGCTGGTGCCCGCTTATGTTTCCTACATAGCCGGCCACTCGCTGGAGCACTCCCGCCAGAGGGAAAATTTCTCCCAAAAACTTTCCGCGCTCGCCTTAAGCATATGCTTCGTGCTGGGATTCTCGACGATATTCATCACGCTTGGCGCGAGCGCCACCATGCTTGGGCAACTGCTCTTGAGCTACCGCTATGAAACTAATATCGTCGGAGGCGCAATCGTCGTCGTATTCGGCCTCTTTACGACCGGGTTCCTGAAAATTCCCTGGTTCCAGCACGATTTTCGTCTCCACCCCCATGTCGGGAGTGGACGGCCGCTGGCCGCCTACGTGCTGGGTCTCGCGTTTGGATTCGGCTGGACCCCATGCATCGGACCGGTGCTGGGCGCGATACTCACCTTCAGCGCCGTTTCTTCGAACACCGGGAGCGGTATCGCCTTGCTTTCGACGTACGCGCTTGGGCTCGGTCTGCCGTTTTTGGCGGCGGCGTTATTTACCGGCGGACTTGCGCAGCGTCTCAAGAAGCTGCGTCGCGCAGGACGGGCGCTCCAGATCGGCGCGGGTGTCATCATGATCGTCATGGGCATTGCCATCATGACCGGACAACTGTCAGCGTTTTCCTACTGGCTGATCGAGGCTTTCCCATTCCTGGCAACGATCGGATAGGTTTCACCGGGTCATTGTGTGTTTTTCAACCACTGTATTCGGCACTAAATGGAGGACGACGCATGAATCTATCGAAACTGATTTCCGTGGCCTTCGGCTTGATACTCACGGTAACTGCCATTGCCGGGCAAGCCGATGAACAGCAGATCCGCAAAGTGTTTCAGGCCAAGATTCCGGGAACCAAGGTGCTCAGCATACTGAAACTGCCATATACCGGACTTTACGAAGTCTCCATACAAGGCCCGAATGGCCCGGCGGTCTACTACAGCGACGCCTCGGCGCAAGTTATCTTCATTGGCAACCTGATCGAAACCCGAACCGAACGAAACCTGACGGACGAACGATTGCGCAAGCTGTCGGCGATCGACTGGAAGGGGCTGCCGTTCCAGTCGGCAATCACCATCCGGCGCGGCAATGAACGGCGCCAGATCGCAATATTCTCTGACCCAAACTGCCCCTTCTGCCAGCAGTTCGAAAAGGATCTTGATGCCATTGATGACATCACTATTCACATATTCCCGTACCCGGTCATCAAGCCGGAATCGGTCCGCCAGACCAAATCCGTCTGGTGCTCGAAGGATCGCGCGAAGGCGTGGAATGACCTTATGCTGAAACGAGTGGAGCCGACCGCGCCAACCGATTGTGAAAATCCGATAGACGAACTGCTCGCGCTTGGCCGGCGGCTCGGAGCAACCTCCACGCCGACCTGGTTTTTGCCGAACGGCGAAAAACATCTAGGCGCGCAGCCGATGAATAAGGTTATTCCGATGCTGGACGGAACATCCTGAAAGCGTTAGCGCAGCCACGGCTCCACCCGCTGTCGGGATGCAGCCCGGACCAGGCTGCATCCCGTTTCCGCCTGTCTTTCCCCTTAATTCGGCTTTGCGGTATCACGCTCGTACGGTTGCGACGACTGGGTCATATCCTTGGCACCCATCATGCCCATACTGCTTTCGGGACCGCCCATTACCAGCATCACGACCATCACTATCATCATCACAGCCATTTCTTTCTCCGGTTAAAAAAACAAGATTAAACAATCAGACTGCATATTTCTCCGCCACAGGTCGACGCGCCTGAGCGGTCCTTGCCGCCGCCCGTTTGAATTTGATCGGCGGGGGTCTTGCCTGCATGCCCATTGCCTCCCTCATCGCAGCGGCCGGAATTCGTCGGGTGTAGCCTCGCCTTTCGTGCGGACCAGAAACAACTTTTCGATCGGCATGACGGCGACTACGCCGTCTCCCGGCAGCCCGGTATGGGCGGCCTCCATGATCGCGGCGGATATGGCTTCCGCTTCTTCCCGCCGGGTAAACACTTCGAGTCTGACCTCTTCGACCATCCAGTTGCGCGCGAAAAAATCCTGGTAATCGCCGTATCCCTTGACCTTCGAAATATTGATACGCTCGACGCCGATCTCCCGCAGTTTTTTCTCGACCTCCTCCAGTTTGTCGACGCGGATGATGGCGATGATAAGTTTGAAGTCCATGGCGTCCTCCCGGGTTATTGCGTGACCTTCGTTTGCATGTCCTTGCCGCGGCTGATCGTGAACTCCTTGACCAGCGCGTAAATCGCGGGAATCACGATCAGCGTGAGGATGGTCGAGGAGATCATCCCGCCTACCATGGGTGCTGCGATGCGGCGCATCACTTCCGAGCCGGCGCCACTGCCCCACATGATGGGCAGCAGGCCGGCCATGATCGCCACCACCGTCATCATCTTCGGCCGCACCCGTTCCACCGCGCCATGCATGACTGATTCGTAAAGATCGGCCGCGGTAACGGTGCGGCCTGCCGCGTGCTGTCTGGCAGCCATCGCCCTGAACGCCTGGTCCAGATACAGCAGCATCACCACCCCGGTTTCAGCCGCCACCCCGGCGAGCGCTATGAATCCCACCACAACCGCAACGCTGACGTTGTAGTCGAGCAGGTACATCAGCCAGACTCCGCCCACCAGCGAAAACGGCACCGACAGCATCACGATCAGCGTTTCGGTGAGCCGCCGGAAGTTTAAATAAAGCAGCACGAATATCAGCAGCAGGGTCACCGGCACCACGATTTTCATCCGCTCCTTGGCCCGCTCCAGGTACTCGAACTGGCCGCTCCAGGTGATGTAGTAACCCGGCTGGAATTTCACCTGCTCGCGCACCGCTTTCTGGGCGTCGGCAACGTAGCCGCCGATGTCGCGGCCGCGCATGTCCACGAAGATGTACGCGGACAGCAGGGCGTTCTCGGTCCGGATACCCGGCGACCCCCGGGTAATCGCCACTTTGGCGACCTGTCCCAGCGGTATCATCGCGCCGTTCATCACGGGCACCAGCACCTGGGTGGCAATCGCCTGCGGGTCGCTGCGCAGTTCACGCGGGTAGCGCACGCTGACGCCAAACCGCTCGCGGCCTTCGACGGTGGTCGTCACCGTTTCACCGCCAAGCGCGGTGCCGATCACTTCCTGCAGATCGCCTATCGCCAGCCCGTAGCGCGCGAGCGCCAGCCGGTCGGGCTCGATATCGAGAAAGTAGCCGCCGGTGATACGCTCGGCGTAGGCGCTGGTCGTGCCCGGGACGGTTTTGACCACGGCCTCGATTTGTTTCGCCAGCTGCTCCATTTCGGCAAGGTCCTTGCCGAATACCTTGATGCCGATAGGCGTGCGGATGCCGGTGGAAAGCATGTCGATGCGCGCCTTGATCGGCATGGTCCAGGCGTTGCTGATACCCGGAATCTGCACGGCCTGGTCCAGTTCGGCAATCAGCTTGTCCATCGTCATGCCCGGCCGCCATTCGCTTTCCGGTTTGAGGTTGATCACCGTTTCGAACATTTCGATCGGAGCCGGATCGGTCGCGCTGTTGGCCCGGCCCGCCTTGCCGAACGCCGACGCCACTTCAGGGAAGCCCTTGATGATCCGGTTCTGGACCTGCATCAGTTCGGCCGCCTTGGTGACCGACATTCCCGGCAGACCCGACGGCATATACAGTAAAGAGCCCTCGTTTAACGTTGGCATGAACTCCGTGCCCAGTTTCATCGCCGGAAACACCGATACCGCCATGGCGATGACGGCAGCGATGATAGTGAGCTTTTTCCAGCGCATCACCAGGGCGATGACCGGCCGGTAACTCCAGATGAGGAAACGGTTCACCGGGTTTTTCGCCTCAGGCATGATCCGCCCGCGCACGAACAGCAGCATCAGCACCGGAACCAGCGTGATCGAGAGCAACGCAGCCCCCGCCATGGCAAAGGTCTTGGTGTAGGCAAGCGGGGTGAACAGCCTGCCCTCCTGGGCTTCCAGCGTGAACACCGGCAGGAAGGAGACGGTGATGATGAGCAGGCTGAAGAACAGCGCGGGACCGACTTCGCGGCACGCCGTGATGATCGCTTCCAGCCGCGACGCCCCCGGCTGCAGCCGTTCCAGGTGCTTGTGGGCGTTTTCGATCATCACGATCGCGGCATCGATCATCGCGCCGATGGCAATGGCGATGCCGCCGAGGCTCATGATGTTGGAATTGAGTCCTAGCAAGCGCATCGCGATGAAGGCGATCAGCACGCCTATTGGCAGCATGATGATCGCGACCAGGGCACTGCGCACATGCAGCAGAAACACGATGCACACCAGCGCCACGATCAGGCTCTCCTCGATCAGCGTCACCTTCAGGTTGTTGATGGCGCGATGGATCAGTTCGGAGCGGTCATAGACCGCTTCGATACTGACGCCTGGCGGCAGGCCGGGCCCGATTTCCGCAATCTTCGCTTTGATATTGTCGATGACTTCAAGCGCATTCTGGCCGTAGCGCGCCATGGCGATGCCGGCTACGACTTCGCCTTCGCCATTGAGTTCGGTAATGCCGCGGCGCTCGTCCGGACCAAGTTCCACGCGCGCCACGTCCCGCAACAGCACCGGTATGCCGCCTTCGGCCTTCACCACCAACTGCTCCAGGTCGGAGACGCTGCGCAGGTAACCGCGTCCGCGCACCATGTACTCGGTCTCCGCCATCTCGACCACGCGCCCGCCGACGTCGGTATTGCTCATGCGTATCGTTTGCGAGATTTTCGACAGCGGAATGCCGTAGGCCTGCAGCTTGCGCGGATTGACGGTCACCTGGTATTGCTGGACGAAACCGCCGATGCTCGCCACTTCGGCCACACCCTGCGCCTTGGTGAGCTGATAGCGGATGAACCAGTCCTGCAGGGTGCGCAACTCCGCCAGTGTGCGATTGGCGCCGAGCACCACGTACTGATAGACCCAGCCCACGCCGGTGGCATCCGGCCCCAGCGCCGGCGTAATGCCGCGCGGCAGGCGCCCGGAAGCGAAATTAAGGTATTCGAGCACCCGCGAGCGCGCCCAGTAGATATCGGTGCCGTCCTCGAAAATGACATAGACGAAGGACGCGCCAAAGAACGAGAAGCCGCGCACCACTTTCGAGCGTGGCACACTCAGCATGGCGGTGGTCAGCGGGTAGGTAACCTGGTCTTCCACCACCTGCGGCGCCTGGCCCGGATACTCGGTATAAATGATCACCTGCACATCCGAGAGGTCAGGAATGGCATCAAGCGGCGTCTTGAGAACCGCGTAGACCCCGGCGCCGGTGACAAACAAGGTGCCGAGCAACACCAAGAAGACGTTGCGCGCCGACCATTCGATAATGCGGTTCAGCATCTCAGTGCCCCTTGTGGTCGGCGGCGCCAGCCGGCGCAGCAGAAACTGGCGGGTTCACTGCAGGCGAGATGCGGGTAATCACGAACTCGCCCGGCCCGCGCTGCACGATATCGATCGCCACGTTTTGGCCGAGTTTCAAGCCTTTCAGCAATGCCCTGTCGCTGACCTGGAATTCCATGGTCATCTCCGCCCATTTGAGGCTCGGAATCGGGCCGTGAGTGATGACGACGGTCCCGTCTTTCGCATCGATGCCCTCCAGCTTGCCCTGGGCCTTGTGCACTGTTGAGGCATCAGGTGCCGAACCCGCGGCCGCGTCGCGTTTGATCGGCGTGCTGCCGCTCGCACCGAACGACCCCAGCGCCGCCTTCAGATTGCTTTCCGAGTCGATCAGGAAGTTGGCGCTGACCACCACGGTTTCTCCGTCCTTGATGCCGTCCAGCACCTCGACGTAGCCGTCGGCACGCGCACCGAGCTTCACCGTGCGCGGTTCGAACAAACCCGCGTTAAGCTGCACCAGCACGACCTGCCGCGTGCCGCTGTCGATCACCGCCGAATCCGGCACCGACAGCGTTTTCGCTTTCGGGCCGCCGGTAAGCAGTTCCACGTTCGCATACATTTCCGGCTTCAGCAGTCCGCCCGGATTGGCCAGCTCGATACGCACTTTTGCCGTCCGGGTTTCCGGAGTAAGCGTCGGATAAACGAAGGTGACCTTGCCGGCAAACGGTTTGCCCGGATAGGCATTGACCATGATTTTCGCGGCTTGGCCGGGCCGGATCAGCGCAAGGTCCTGCTCGAAAATATCCGCCAGCAGCCACAACGACGACAGATCCGAGATCTTGTAAAGCGCCTCGCCCGGCATGAAGCGCATGCCTTTGAGCGCAGGCTTCTCCAGCACCACTCCGCCTACCGGCGATCGCAGCGTGATCGTCTGCCTGGTGGCGCCTTCCTTTTGCAGGCGATTCAGCTCGGCATCGGAAATGTCCCAGTTGCGCAACCGTTGCAGCGCGCTTGAGACCAATTGCCGCATGTTGGCCTGGGCTTCCGGGCTGCCATTCTTGACCGCTTCCACCCCTTTTAATGCAATCAGGTATTCCTGTTGCGCGCTGACCAGTTCCGGGCTGTATACCTCCATCAATGCCTGGCCGCGCGCCACCGGCTGGCCGGTGGTGTTGATGTGCAGTTGCTCGATCCAACCCTCGAATTTCGGGGCCACCGTGAAGATGCGGCGCTCATCCGGCTGAATGGTGCCCACGGCGCGCACGGTTCGGGTCAGATCGCGCAATGACGCGGCTTCCGTTTTCACGCCCAGTTTTTGCACCTTGTCGGTGCTGATTTTCACCGCGGAACCGGTCGCCTCGGGCTCCTCGCCGTCATAGACCGCAATGTAATCCATGCCCATCTGGTCTTTTTTCGGCGTCTGCGACGTGTCGGGCAAGCCCATCGGGTTGCGGTAGTACAGAATTTTGCGTTCGGCTTTTTTGGGCGACTCCGCATTGCCTGCGGCGGTTTCCGTTTTCATCCTTGCGCCTTCGTCCTTATGGCTTCCCCACCAGTAACCGGCCGCGAGCGCAGCGCCCACCAGGGCCAAAACAAGGATTGAGTTGGCTATCCGCTTCATGAGTATCTCCAGAGGTGCAGCATGTTTATTCGTTTCAGAATGATGAACTGCCGGTAACCAGATCGATTTCCGCCAGCGCCTTGTTGTGGCTGGTCGCCGCGGCCGCATAAGCGATTTCGTAATTGAGCACAGCCATCTGGCTGTCGAGCAGCGTCATGAAATCGACCCGTCCCACCTTGTAGGCGGCAAGCGCCGCTTCTACCGTGAGGCGCGACTGTGGCAGGATGTCGTTCTGGTAAAGCCGAGCGGAGCGCAGGGATTGTTCGGCAGCGGCGACCTGCTGGCGCAGTTTAGCGCCCAGTTCGTTGCGTTGTGCCTCGTACATCATCCTGGCCTGATCGCGCATGGCCTGGGCCTCGGCAACGCGCGGCGCAAGCTTGCGGTCGCGCCAGACAGGCAGATTGAAGGCGACGGATAAATTCACCAGATCGGCGCGCCGGGTGCCGTCAACCGCTGTTTCTCGCTGGCCGTAGGAAAAGCGCACGTCGAAGTCCGGGAAATACTCCTTGCGAGCGAGTTCCAGCGCTTTTTCATTGCGGGCTATCGTCCTCTCCAGCGCCAGCAGCTGGGGACGTGTGCGCAGGGCCGATTCGTGCAGCGCCTGCAACTGCAGTTTCGTCTCGCTCAGGGTGACGGGCTCGGGCAGCGGCGCCGCAGCATCGATACTGCGTCCCAGTGCGCGATTGATCTCGGCTTCCGCCATCGGGCGCTCGCGGGACAGCTTGATCAGCTCATCCATCATTTTCGAAAGCTGCGTCTGCGCTTTCAGCACATCGGCCTGGTTGCTCTGGCCCACCGCATAACGGGTTTCGGCGATGCGCAGGAACTGCTCGATGATCATCCTGTTGTTTTCAACGAAGCGCGTCGAGGAAATCACCAGCCCGAGATCGAAATAGGCCAGCTTCAGGTCGCGGACGATGCGGTTGGCGATTTCCTGGTAGGTGTGGCCCACCGCCTGCGCTTCACGGGCCGCCACTTCCTCGCGCAATCCCCGCTTGCCGGGATAGGGAATGCGCTGCGACACGCCGATCGCCTTCATCGTCATGGCCTCGCGGTCCAGTTGCCAGGAGTTGCTTGGCACATTGTAAACACCAGCCTCGAGCATTGGATCTTCGAGCGCACCGGCGGGAGCTATGCGATGCGATGCCGCCGCCTGGTCCTTGCGGGCGGCCTGGATCTCGGGATTGTTCTGCAGCGCTTCGGCCAGCAGCTTGCTCAGCGGCGTGGCGCTGTGAACCGCCGGCAATGACTGGCCTGACAATGCCGGCCCGGCCGCAGGAGCAGTCAGCGGCATCCCGAGAACCACAGACCACAGCACGGCTTGAAGATAATGCATGGGGAATCTGCGCGTCCCACGCACTTGGCACCACTTCGGGATTGCCCCGGGCAACTGTACTGACGACATGACACACCTCCGCACGGATAAACAGGCGGCCGCGACTGCGGCGCGCAACTCACACGCGGAGGAGGATCAAATCAGGAAGCTGCAGAAACGGATGGCTTTGGGTGGATCCCGTACCGGGTCGACGAGGCTGCGCATTGCCACCAAGGCAAGCGTGTTGTCCGGCGATGGAAGCGGGAGAAGAATCGAAGCGGTCGGCGGCGGCGGCACGGTCAGCGGGGTGGAGGCGGACAGGATGTCGCTGTCCGTGCATTGCATCACGCACAGTTTGCTGGCGCTCTCCGCAGGCATCTCGCAATCGCTGTCCATCTGCCCGGTCATTGCGCTGGCCGCTGCCATCCCCGGCATGAAGCAGGGCTGGGTGGCATATGCCGCCTGTACAAACAGCAACGTAACCACCAGCACGTGGCAGAGTGTGCGCAAAAAACGATTGGAATTATTGATCACGCTGTTAACCAATGCGAAGCCGGGGCCCAAGGAATGAATGCCTGCACATAGAGCGGTTGATCGTCATAAAAGTTCATCTCCGGGAGGGATTATCCACGAAGTCGTTAGTCTACATTTGATTTAAATCAATAATTTTCACAGGCCGCGCGCACTTCAAGGAAAGTTGTATCGCAGTGTATCAAACCCCTCGCCACGCAAGGCTGCGATACCAAAAGCCGCTTTTCGGAAACAGTCTGTTTACAGTTTATTGCTTCAATGGGAACCACTGAGAGAGCCCGGTTAAACAGCAATATCGCTGGAACGGGTAATCGAGGTAAACACTCTCCGACACATTTTACAAAGGAAACCATCATGAAAAACCTGAACAAAATCGCCACTGGAATCGCCCTTACGGTCAGCCTCGGTCTTGCCGCCACCGCTATTGCCCATCCCTGGCAGATGGGAGGCAACAGGGGCCAGGGTGCTCAGGCCGGGCAGCAGCAGGGCATGCAGTACGGCGCGCACAAACAAGCGGCCCGCGGCGGCCTGCGTGACGGCGCAGCAGGACGCGGCGCCCAAGGCGCCCAAACCGGGCGGCAATTGATGACGACGGAAGAGCGGACCGCAATGAGGGAAAAAATGCGCGCCGCCGCGACACCGGAAGAACGGCAGCAGATCGCCGTGGCCAACCACGCCGAGATGCAAAAGCGCGCCCAGGAGCAGGGCATCACGCTGCCTGAGCAGCGCGGACCGCGCAATCGCGCCGGCACCGGGCCGAATGCGGCCGTGCCAGCAAACTAAGCACGCTGGGAGGGGCGGCCGCCGCCCCTCCATTTTTTTATCCGGGTCCGACACCCCAAGGACACGTACAATACTGATACACCGACTGTGCCAACCAAGGGCCATGCCGACATGAACCGATTCAATACCACCCGACCGCTGCTGATCGTACTGTTGTGCGCACTGCTGCCGGCGCTGCCGGCGGCCGCTCAATCACCGAACACCCACGCTCACAGTTTCGGCAACGTACATAAATGGGCGCAGATTTTCGACGATCCGGCCCGCGACGCCTGGCAGAAACCGCACGAAGTCATACAAGCTCTTGCTCTAAAGCCTGACGCTGTCATTGCCGACATCGGTTCCGGCACCGGCTATTTTTCGGCGCGCTTTGCGAACATGGTGCCCCAGGGCCGGGTCTACGGTATCGACACCGAGCCCGACATGGTGAAATACCTCGCGGATCGCGCCAAACGGGAAGGCCTGAAGAACGTCATCGCGGTCGCGGCCCAGCCCGGCAACCTGCAACTGCCGGAAAAGGCGGACCTGATCATCCTCGTCGATGTCTACCATCATGTCGACAGTCGCGAGACGTATTTCCGTAACCTCCAGAATTCATTGAAAGCGGGCGGCCGTCTCGCTGTCATCGATTTCCGCATGGATTCGCGCGTAGGCCCGCCCAAGTCTTCCCGCATCGCGCCGGAGCAGGTCAAAGCCGAGTTGCAGCGCGCCGGCTATGTCCTGCGCGAAGAGCACGCATTCCTGCCTGACCAGTATTTCCTGGTGTTCCAGCCCGGCAAGCCCTGAAATTCGCCTTCAGAGCCAAAACCATGATATCCACGCAAGTCGGCGCGACATGACATCATCTTTGTCATCATGCGCGCTGGCACGGAACGTCGTGCGAGAACTCGATTCCGGCATTGCTCTGCTGGCGCCCGCTGTCTCGCAACGACTGCGTCTGAGCCGTGAACTGGCCATGCGGCATTACACAAACAAGCGTGATCAATCGGGTAAGCACTATCCTCCAACCGCCAAGGAGCCGCCATGCTCTATTACGCAGTAAAACTGCTGCTTTCCGCCGGCATCATCGTCGTGGTGTCGGAAGTCGCCAAGGTCAACACCGGACTGGGCGCGCTGATCAAATCCCTGCCGCTGATCTCCATCATCGCCATGATCTGGCTTTACGTCGATACTCAGGACACCGGCAAGATCGCCGAACTGTCGGCGAGCACATTCTGGCTGGTGTTGCCGACGCTGCCGATGTTCCTGGTGCTGCCGGCGCTGCTCAAATCCGGTATGGGGTTCTATTTAAGCCTGGGCCTGTCGATCGGCGTCATGCTCGCATGCTATCTCGTGGCCATTCCCATCCTTGCCCGCTTCGGCATTACTATTTGAGTTTTCTCATGCCGCCGGAACTATCACCTGTCACTGCCGAACTTTTCCTGCAAGCCACTGTCAAGCTTTGGCTGTTGCCAAGTAATCTTCATTTACTCTAGAATCCCGCTCGTGCTCAGACTCGCCTATAAAATATTGATCGTGTCATTGCTGCTGGTCATGCCCATCCAGGGTATTGCCGCATCGGTATCGCACTTGCTATGCGCAACCTCGACTGCCACTGAATCCCTGGACGTGAGATCGGTGCATCAGCACGATGGCAGTGCCGGCGTACAGGAGCACGACCATGAAGGCAGCAACGATGGCAACAATAACTACGCCGGACACCTGTCGTGTCATCAGGTTACTTCCCACATAACGAGCATCACAGTCCTGACCTTGGTCAGTAACCTGTCCGTCTACCACCCCCCTAGCCTTACTTCTCCCAGGCTGTTCTTTCCTGAACAGCCGCAGCGACCCCCCCGAGCGTAACCACGCAATCCTCCGGATAACGATCCGGAGCCCAAGCTATTGGCAGCACCGGCGAAATCGCCTGCTGTCGCTGTGCGTGATGTTACTCTAGAGAGGTCATAAGTGGTTGTTTATAATAGATTATTATTTGCTATTGCTATTGCTGTTGCGGCTGTGATTCCGTCGGCGCTGGCGCAACAGGCTGCGCGCCCCAATCCATCGGATCCTGCGGCAACCGTGCCCCCTGCCAACTATGATTCGCCTTTCGCCGGTTACGTCCCGCACCAGGATCAGGAAGTCGCTTCGTGGCGCGGCATCAACGACGAGGCGGCACGCATCGGCGGTCACATCGGGATACTGCGTCAATCCGGCATGCATGGCAGCAATCCCCCCGCTGGACCCGCTGGCCCATCCACCACGCCATCACCCGCCAGACCCGCTATGCCAGCCATGCCCGGCCACGGCGCCGGCATGAAGTAGGAGTGCCTCAACAATGAAAATAATTCCCAACCTGAAAACAATCCGGCCCAGAACGCTGGCACTGGTATTGAGCGCCGTCTTTCTTGGCGGTTGTGCGACGTTGTCCGAGGACGGCGGCTTCGGCAGCGTCCAAACCATGACCAAAGAGCGGCTCGACAAGGACATCAAATGGGTAAAGACCGACCGCGATGCCGAGCAGGTGCAGGCCACGGTAAAAAAGCTGCTGGCCACGCCGCTCACCGTGGATGCGGCCGTGCAGATTGCATTGCTTAACAATCGCGGCCTGCAGGCAACTTACGCCGAACTGGGTATCGCCGAAGCCGATCTGGTGCAGGCCGGCCGCTTGCGCAACCCGGGCTTCTCGTTCGCGCGCTCGACTCGCGGCGACGAAGTGGAAATCGAGCGCACTTTCCTGTTCGACGTGCTCGGACTCATCACCATGCCGATACGCACCGAACTCGAACAGCGCCGCTTCGATCTAGTCAAGATGCGCGTCACCGCTGAAACGCTGCAGGTGGCTGCAGATGCACGACGGGCATATTTCAGCGCAGTCGCGGCGCAGGAGGGCGTGAAGTACATGGAGCAGGTCAGGCTGGCTGCGGAAGCCAGCGCCGAACTGGCCCGCCGCATGGCTGCTGCAGGCAATTTCAGCAAACTCAGCCAGGCGCGGGAACAAGTGTTCTACGCCGAGGTAACCGCCCAGCTTGCCAGAGTCAAACAGAATGCCCTCTCGGAACGCGAACGTTTGACCCGGTTGATGGGATTGTGGGGCGAGGATATCCGTTTTACGCTGCCCGAGCGCCTGCCCGACCTGCCCAAAATGGCTCGCGAGATGTCTGACCTCGAAACCCAGGCCCTGAAACAGCGCCTCGACGTTCAGGGTGCGATGAAAGACGCCGAGAACATCGCGGCATCCCTCGGGCTCACCAAGGCCACGGGCTACCTCAACGTGCTCGAAGTCGGCTACACGCGCACCAGCGAGACTGGACAGCCGTTCAAGCGCGGTTATGAAATCGAACTGCGGCTGCCGATCTTCGACTGGGGTGGCGCCCGCGTGGCGCGCGCCGAGCATACCTACATGCAGGCGGTGAACCATGCCGCTGATATTGCCGTAAAAGCCCGCTCCGAAGTGCGCGAAGCCTATAACGCCTATCGCACCGCGTTCGACCTCGCAAAACACTATCGCGATGAAATCGTCCCGCTCAGAAAGCGCATTTCCGAGGAAAACCTGCTGCGCTACAACGGCATGCTGATCGGCGTGTTCGAACTGCTGGCCGATGCGCGCCAGCAGATCGCGAGCGTCAACAGCTATATCGAAACGCTGCGCGATTACTGGCTGGCAGAATCCAATTTGACGCTGGCGCTGACCGGCAAATCGCCCGGCGCCATGAAAATGGGTGGCGGCATGCAGGCCGCCGCTGAAACAGCCGGCGCTGGCCACTGAATCCTGGGAGCATAAAAAAATGACTACACGACGTAATTTTCTTCGGACCGCTGGGGGCGCACTGCTGGGCGCGGCGACTGTCAGCAAGGTTGCGCAAGCCAGCGTGCCGGAAGCACCGATCCAGACCACGCCCGACACCCAGCCACCCCTCTCACCGCCCAACGGCCGTCCCTACCAGCCGGTGGTGACGTTGAACGGCTGGACGCTGCCCTGGCGCATGAACAACGGCTGGAAGGAATTTCACCTGATCGCCGAACCGGTGCGCCGGCAGATGGCGCCGGGCATGACCGCGCACTTATGGGGGTACAACGGGCAGTCGCCCGGCCCCACGCTTGAATGCGTCGAAGGCGACAAGGTGCGCATTTTCGTCACCAACAAGCTGCCCGAGCACACCACCATACACTGGCACGGCATACTGCTGCCCTCGGGCATGGACGGCGTCGGCGGGCTGTCGCAACCGCAGATCCCCGTGGGCAAGACCTTCGTCTACGAATTCGAGATGAAGAAATCCGGCACTTTCATGTACCACCCGCACGCCGACGAAATGGTGCAGATGGCCATGGGCATGATGGGGTTCCTCGTGGTACATCCGAAGAATCCGAACTTCATGCGCGTTGACCGCGATTTCGTGTTCCTGATCAACGCTTATGACATCGATCCGGGCAGCTTTACGCCCAAGATCGCCACCATGTCCGATTTCAATCTGTGGTCGTGGAACAGCCGGGTATTTCCCGGAATCTCCCCGCTGGTGGTGCGCCAAGGCGATCGCGTGCGCGTGCGCATGGGCAATCTGACCATGACCAACCACCCGATCCACATGCACGGTTACGACTTTGCCGTGACCTGCACCGATGGCGGCTGGGTGCCGAAGAGCGCGCAGTGGCCCGAGGTCACGATCGACATTCCGGTGGGCGCGATGCGCGCTTTCGAGTTCGACGCGATCTATCCGGGAGATTGGGCGTTCCACTGCCACAAATCTCACCACACGATGAACGCGATGGGCCATAACGTGCCGACCATGATCGGCGTCGACCATCGCGGCGTGGCGCAGAAAATCATCAATCTCGTGCCCGACTACATGGTCATGGGCGAGCGCGGCATGGCCGACATGGCCGAGATGGAAATGCCGCTGCCCGACAACACGCTGCCGATGATGACCGGCACCGGCCCTTTCGGCCCGATCGAGATGGGCGGCATGTTCTCGGTGGTCAAGGTGCGCGAGGGGCTGGCGCGCAACGACTACAAGGATCCGGGCTGGTACAAGAATCCGCCGGGCACCGTGGCGTACGAGTGGCAAGGCGCATTGCCGGTTGCAGAGCGCTCCGCCGCCGCGTCACGACGGACAGCCGGGTCTGCGGCCCCGGAACGCGAACTGCGCGCGCGAAAACCATCAGGTCAAGCCGGACATTAACCGATTCAATCAACTCAAATCACAAGGAGCGTTTTGATGAAGCAGATGTTTAAAACAGTATTTTTTGCCACCTTTCTTGCCTCTGGCACAGCGGGCGCCCATGGCGACACCCATAAAACAGAAAAGAAGCCCATGGTGGCATTCGAAGAGAAGCCTTTTGGCAAGCCGGGTGAGAACAGTAAAGTTACGCGCACGATTCAGGTCGACATGAGCGACACGATGCACTTCAACCCTGAACATATCCGCCTCAAACCTGGCGATACGGTAAAATTCATCGCCAGAAACAAGGGCAGGATCATGCACGAAATGGTGCTCGGCACCATGAAGGAACTCAAGGAGCACCATGAGCTCATGAAAAAGTTTCCCAACATGGAACACGACGAACCTTACATGGCCCATGTGCCGCCCGGAAAAAGCGAAGAACTCGTGTGGCAATTCACCAAGCCCGGCGAGTTCTTCTTTGCCTGCCTGATTCCCGGTCACCTGGAAGCGGGGATGATCGGCAAAATCACCGTCGGGAAACGCTGAAATACAATTTCTGAAGCAAAACGCCTGAAACCAACCCCTAGTACTTTTATTAAAAGGAATATCATGAAAAAAATCACCGCGCTTATCCTTGCAGTCTTTCTTTCAGGTGCTGCGCTCGCGCAGGCGGCGGAAACATTGAGCGATGGAGAAGTCCGCAAAATCGACAAGGATGCCGCCAAACTCACCATCAAGCATGGCCCCATCCGCAATCTCGACATGCCGGGCATGACCATGGTTTTTCGCGTCAAAGACAAGGCGATGCTCGATCAGGTCAAGGCGGGCGAGAAGATCAAATTTCAGGCCGAGAACATCAACGGCGCCCTGACCGTAACTCAGATGGAACCGGCAAAGTAGGATCCGTGTACAAGCAGGCTTCCGTCATCAGCGCAAATCCTGTGCTGATGCGGAAACCTGGATTTTGGGAAACCGACCTACGACGATGATGGCTATGAAACGCCTCCGCTCGTGTTTATTGCTTGCGCTTGCCATGACTGTTGCGGCTATCGCGATCACGCCGTCCACCGGCCGGGCCGGGCAGCCGCTAAACAACGCGCGTCCTGGAAGCGCCGACGCCCAGCTGAAAGCCGTTCTGGAAAAAATCGCCCAAACACAACTGGATGCGGCGCTCGATGGGGCCAATCAACTCACCAGCAGCTATCCCACGTTCCGCCTTGGACACCTCGTGCGCGGTGATCTGCTCCTGGCACGCGGCAGGCCGATCGCGGAATTCGGCAACACCGGGCATGTTGCCCGTGAGCGCCTCGATGAACTGCGGGCAGAGGTCTCCGTCAGGGTGCGTGCTTATAGTGACCATCCTCCCCAGGGTCTTGTCCCGCGTTATCTGCTGCAATTTGCGCCTGCGCAACAGCACGCTGTCGTGGTCGACGCCAGCCGCGCGCGCGTTTATGTCTATGAGAATTCGAATGGCACGCCGCGTCTGGTGGAGGACTATTACACCACTCTGGGCAAACGCGGCATCGAAAAGGAGCGCGAGGGCGACCAAAAAACCCCTATCGGAGTCTACGAAATAACCTCCAAGATTCCCGGCAGCAAGTTGCCCGACCTGTACGGCTGGGGGGCATTCCCGATCAATTATCCAAACGCATGGGACAGAATGCGCGGGAAAACAGGTTACGGTATCTGGCTCCATGGCGTGCCTTCGGACACTTACGCGCGCGCGCCTGCCGCGAGCGACGGCTGTATCGCGCTTGCGAACCCGGACATCGAGGAACTGAGCAGGCGCGTGCAGGTGGGCACCACGCCGGTGATCATCGCGGATCGCGTCGAGTGGATAGCGCCTGACGCCTCGCGCACTGAACGCGATTTGTTCATGCGACAACTTGAAACGTGGCGCACGGACTGGGAGAGCCTCGACACCAATCGATACCTTGCGCACTATTCGCGTGATTTCCGTTCTGGCAGCATGGATATCGCCGCCTGGCGCGGGCACAAGCAGCGAGTCAACACGGCGAAAACCCGGATTAAAGTTACCCTGGCGAATGTGAGCGTGTTCCGCAACCCGGGGAAGCAAGGCCTGATCGCGGTCACGTTCGATCAGGATTATCGCTCGAACAATCTCACCCAGCAGACGCGCAAGCGTCAGTACTGGATCGAGGAGGACGGACGCTGGAAGATCGCCTATGAGGCGCCGACCCAGGGCGCCAAGCTCGTCCTGCCCGAATCGTTCCCGGGAAGGTCATGAATCGGCGCCCGTTTCTCGCCGGATTGCTTGCTTATCTCGCGCTGGTCGCGCTGGTCGCGCTCGCGCGCGACGACCAGACGGTGCTGTACGAAAAGGCCTCGGCCTATAGCACGATCGTCGTCACTGAAGAGGAACACGGATTGCGCACCTTGCGTTTTGGGAGAAGCGGGGCGCGCCAGAGCGTCGTGAAACTGGGGGATCCGGGTTATCTGACATTGCCGTACACGCGGGTTGCGCTGGTCGGGCTGGCGTTGTCTCAAGAACCCCGCCGCTTTCTGGTCGTCGGGCTCGGCGGCGGCACGCTGCCCATGTTCCTCCGCAAGTACTACCCGAACGCCACCATCGACGCGGTGGATATCGATCCCGAGGTCGTGGATGTGGCGAAGAAATTCTTCGGTTTCCGCGAGGACGAGTTCATGAATGCCCACGCAGGTGACGGGCGGCAGTTCATCGAGAAGTTGCGGCAGCCTTATGATGTGATCTTCCTGGACGCTTTCGGCAGCGACAGCGTCCCGGCGCACTTGACTACGCAGGAATTTCTGCAAGCCGTGCGGCGCGCCGTCGCGCCGGGTGGAGTCGTGGTCGGCAATCTCTGGGGCCGCAGTTCCAACCCGCTCTACGACTCCATGGTCCGCACCTACCAGGAAGTGTTCGACGATCTGTTCATCCTGGACGTCCGCGATGCCGGTAATATGATCTTGCTCGCGCTGCCGCGCAAGCAGCAGATGAGCCGGGACGAGCTGGCGCAGTTGGCCCGGAAAGTATCGGCAGACAGGCGGTTCCCCCTCGACCTCGGCGATCCGGTCAAATACGGCTTCCTGGATGCGCGCGCGAAGAATCAACACGGACGCGTGCTGCGGGACCGGGATCTCGAGCAACGTAAAAGGAGTCCCTAAACCGTGAAGAAGTTATTGATTGTCATGTTGGTTGCAGCGTTTGCTGGCTTCGCGTGGCTCTCGCTTCCAAGCCTCGATCAGGCGCAGATGCCGGGCGCCCGGCAGCAAACCGCCGGCGGCAGCGGTTTGGTGTTGGGCATCGACCGGGAAAAAGGCGTGGTGACAATCAGCCACGGGCCCGTGCCGGCGCTGAACATGACGCCCATGACGATGGGTTTCCCTGTCAAGGACAGGCGCCAGCTCTCCAATCTGCAGCCGATGCAAAAGGTCGAGTTCCAGCTCGCCTACGACGGCAACGATTATCTGATTATTGATATCAGATGACCGCTGACCTGTTGCCCGGGAAATGAGTTCTGATCCTGCTGCGCTTGCGCGGGCACGTGGGAAACGGCGGCTTATTGATGTGGAGATCGACGGCTACGCGATCGAAGGCCACGTGCCGGTGCGGGAAATCAAACGCCTGCTCGCCGAGCAACCCAAAGCACGCGGGCTTGCGGTACCGGGCATGCCTGCCGGCTCGCCCGGGATGGCAGGCAACCGCAGCGTGTCGTACGAAGTGTTTCTGGTTCTCGCTGACGGGAGTCATCCTGGTGATAATCTTCCGCCGGCCAGAACTCGCCCACCTTCTCGATCGGCGTCACGATCGACTGCTTGAAGGGCTTTTCCTTCTCCCACTTCGCCTTGGAGGCCTCGGCAAGCCGCTTCTGCTCACCGTCAAATCGGCTCGCGCGACAACGGTCGCGCCATCCGGTCGGCCGCGCCCGGGAGCGACAGGCCGCGCCGCCACTCAAGAACGACGGCCGCCGCGAGGATTGCGGTCCCGGCTGCCGCGACATAAATCCGTGCTGGCTCGAAGTAAGTCAGCAGCAGTTCGCCGCCGAAGAGCAGCAGCAGAATCTTGTTGCACACCGGGCAGGCAATGCCGAGAAAGCCGATTACACCACCGACGCCCGCAGTGCGGTCGGCGCAGGCGGGATGCCTGATCGCCACATAAAGGCCGAAGAGCATCGAGAGTGCGGCGAGCAATCCGATTTCCCAGCCGCTGGCAGGCGTCATGCGCATGAACAGCGGGTTGTTCCATAGCGCAGAGACTGTGCCGAGGCTGCCAAAGGTGAGTAACGCCACTGCGGCGCCCTTCGCCCATTGGCGCGGGGAGACGTTCGAAAGAATCAATTGCCACAACTCCTCTTTATGGCCGAACATCATTATACCAGTCGCTCGACGCCGCGCATGGCGCCATGGATGGCACGGCACTGGCGCCGCTGCAGATCAGCCGTCTCGCGCCCAATGCGCAGGGGCTGTTGCCGTCCGATCTCGGCCGGAACAGGAGTTTGTCGGGGCTAAGACCGACAAATTCCCGGCAGTCTTCAAGGAACCATTGTCCCGGCTATGATGTCAGAATATCCGACATTCAGTTTGTCAAACCTCAAACCAGGAAAGGAATCATCATGTACGGCTTCAGCACCACCCTCGATGCCCCGTTCGACGCAGTGGTTGACCGCGTTACCGAAGCGCTTAAAAAGGAAGGCTTCGGCGTGCTCACCGACATCGATGTCAAGGCTACGCTCAAGGCCAAGATCAATGTCGACCGTAAACCTTATCGCATCCTCGGCGCCTGCAACCCGCCGCTCGCCCACCGCGCCATCGGCGCCGATCCCGATATCGGGCTGCTGTTGCCGTGCAACGTGGTGGTGCGCGAAGAAGATAACGGCAAGATCTGGGTCGGCTTCATGGACCCCGGCGTGATCATGAAGCTGGTCGAAAAACCCGAGGTACACGAACTCGCCAATGAAGTGCGCGCCAAGCTTGAACGAGTTCGTGACAGCCTGAAAGCCTAATTTGATCTATATTATTGAACGTTTCATAATGGATGACAGTTAGAACGCTCAATCCCTCTCCCCGACCCTCTCCCCTCGGGGAGAGGGTGAGAACTGCACTAATTTGCTGTCGCGAATTAGTGTAAGATAAATAATACGAGTCCGTGCCGTGCGAGGAAAATGAACCGATATGAAAAAGTCGGGGACATTGTGCTTTAGATTCATGCGGGTAGTCGCGGTCATGGCCGTCCTGCTCCTCGCCCCGCTATCCGCTTTTTCCGCCAGCACGGATACCCATGCGCCTGTCGCGTCGGGAAGCGGCAGCGCGCACGATGCCGACAGCCACCCGCACCAGCCTGACTGCACGGTCCCCGCGAGCGGACAGTACTTCTGTTGTCATCTTGTATCTCCCGGCTTTCAGGCATCCGGCCCGGTTCGGTCGCTGGACGTTGACCAGCCGGCGCTGGCCGCGCATCCGGCCGCCCCCCTCGCACAGAAGGTCGCTGCGCAAACTCCAACTGCTTCAACGCATATCCCCATCCCCTTCACCGCTCCACCCCGCTTCATCCTGTTCGGTAACTTCCGCAGTTAGCTTCACTCCCGGCGCTTCGCCCGGGGGCAGCCTTTGGCGCTGCGCCCTTGCGGGTTTTCGCCCGCAGATCATCTTGCTCGAAACCATCACGACTTATACAACCGAAAGGAGAACTTCCAATGAAAAACCCCATTTTGTTTGCGATCCTCACCGCGCTCACATTGAACGCCCCCTACGCTGCCGCACAAACCGCGCCCAAGGCTGAAGGCAAGCCTGCGGCCATGGACATGGGCAAGCAGATGCCGCAGATGCAGGAGAATATGAAGCGCATGCAGCAGCAGATGGACAAAATCCGCCAGGCCAAGGACCCGAAGGAGCGTCAGAAGCTGATGCAGGAGCACATGCAGACGATGCAGGAAAACATGCAGATGATGCGCGGCATGGGCGGTCCGATGATGGGCATGATGGGTGGCAAGGGTGGCGGCATGGGCCCCGGCATGATGGGCGGCGATCCCAAACAAAGACAGGAAATGATGGAAAAGCGCATGGACATGATGCAGATGATGATGGAACAGATGCTGCAGCACGACCATGCGGCGCAGCCCGCGCCGGCGAAATAACGCTCATGGCCCGCGCCGCAACACGGCGCGGGCTGAACAAATGAAACCTATCATCAACCCGCACCGCCAATCCTGAAGGAGCCATGCCATGTACGAATTAATCACGCAAATGAAAGTGCCGCCCGGCAAGAGTCGCGCCGGAGGGAGAGCGGCAATACGGATAATGTTGGCGGTCGGCCTTGCCGCGACGCTCAATGGCTGCGCCATGGTCGGAATGATGGGTGTCATGCACGGGGGCATGCTTGGGCGCGGAAGCTCGGATTCGGGTGACCGCGGGTCCTCAGCGGAAGGCCGGCAGGACGGACAGGACAACCGCGCCCCCCGCAGTGAGCCGCAGGGTTGAGCGGGAGGAAGCGCCGGGTGCGAACGGTCGGCCAGCCAGAGCCGGCTCAGGGTGGCCCCAACGTTACCGTGTATGAAAGCCCCACCTGAGGGTGCTGCTCCAAGTGGGTAGGTTACCTGCAAAAGATCGGCTTCAAGGTCGAAAAAAAAGATGTGTCAGAAGCTCAGCTCGACGCGATCGGCAACGATGGCAAATACGTCGTGTATCAGAAATACGGAAAATAATTCCTTCATCTTGAAGGAAAGATCGCCATGAAAACCTCGATGTTAGTTGTTGCTATCGTTGCCTGCGCCCCGTCGGCGCCTATCGTATCAGCGCAGGAAAAATCCGCGCCCGCCAAGCCTGCGATGAGCATGGACATGATGCAGATGATGATGGAGCAGATGATGCGGCATAAGCAGATGATGCAATTTGCGCCGGCGAAGTAACGGGAGAAAAACCACCATGACCACCTACGCCATCACCGCCGCAAGACCCGCCGGCTGGGGGATGCTTGCGTTCGGCTTGTTGCTCGCCGCGTATTTTGGCGTGCTCACGCTGGTTTCAGGCTGGAAATTCACCGTGTCCCAGTTTTACGATTTCTGGTATTACATCGTGCCGCTGAGCGCGGGCTTCGGACTGCAGGTCGCGCTTTATACACGGTTGCGGAATCTGTTGCATCAGTCCAACAAAGACACGCGCGCCATGATGGCCGCGTCCGGCACCACTTCCACCGCGGCGATGATCTCGTGCTGCGCCCACTACCTCGTCAATATTGCGCCGGTACTCGGCGCGACCGGTTTGGTCACCTTTGCCACCCAATACCAGGTCGAATTTTTCTGGGTGGGCCTCGCGTTCAATGCCGCGGGCATCGCCTATATCGGCAACAAGTTATTTCAAGCCACCAAGGAGCACGCACAATGCGCACACGCCTGAATATTTTCCTCGTTGCACTGGCGGCAATTTTGTTTGCCCCTCTGGCAGAAGCAGCCTCGCCCGCTCTCGCTGCACAGTCCAGCTCTGAAGCAAGTGTCACGGTGAAAGTCACGCCGCGCGCGCTCACCGGCGCAAGCTGGGATTTCGAGGTCGTTTTCGATACCCACTCGCAGGAACTGAAAGACGACCTTGAAAAAACAGCGGTGCTCGTCGCGGATGGCGGCGCAGCGCAGACACCCGTGAAGTGGCAAGGTGACCCACCGGGCGGCCACCATCGCAGCGGCACACTGCAGTTCAAAGCGGTGTCCCCCATGCCTGCGGCGATCGAATTGCGGATCACACGCCAGGGCGAAGCGAAGCCGCGTTCGTTCCGGTGGAAGTTGAAATGATGTCCTGATGGCGTAAAGCAGGCGCGGTCATGTCGGTCTCTCATTACGGAGGTAGGCCATGGATGCGGAAAGCCTGAAAAGCCTCGGTTGGCTGCTGTTACATCGGACTGATGTTCGCGCCGTTATATAACTTTTTCGTCGATCGGTTTTCACGGCGCACTCCCGGTTGACCATCGCGACACGGCAATGGCTTCCCGCTCCGCGACGAACCGATCCACAACAGAGATTTTTTTATATAAAAGGAGCACGAAATGTATGGATATGATCACGGAGGATGGATGTTCGGCGGCGGCATAGGGATGATCCTGGTGTGGCTGGTGCCGATAGCATTGGTGATTTGGCTTGTCAGTTCCTGGGGCAAGCGCACCGGACAGGAATCATCTGAGAAAACTGCGCTCGACATCCTCAAGGAGCGCTATGCAAAGGGCGAGATCCAGCAGGACGAGTTCGAGCGCAAGAAACGCGATCTCAGTGGTTAGACCGGGGCACAGGCTCATGCCTGACCCTGCTATGACAACCCTAACCGTTACCTGCTGACCCCGGGATACGGCGCGCTGATGTGCCATCTTCTCCTCGCCCTGCCGCTGCTGGCGCTGCCCCTGTTCTGGATTTTTCCGCTCTCGGTCGCGCTCCCCTCATATAGCGCGGTAGCGGCCTTGTCCGCCGTGATCTATTGGTATGCCATACGGGCCATGAAGCAGCCCATACGAAATGGCGCCGTGGGCATGGTCGGTGAAATTGGCGAAGTGCTTGAAGCCAACGGCGAAGACTTGCGGGTACGGATACACAACGAGTTATGGCATGCGGTATCAACGGGAGCCCCGCTGTGTAAAGGAGACGACCTGGAAGTGGTCGGTGTGGAACAACTCACACTGCAGGTGCAGAAACTTGATCTGGACGCCAGATATTTCGGCGGATCATCAGGATAATTCAGCACTTGACTTATACCCCCATGGGGTATATATTCAATCCCGTCACAACAGTTGCACATTACACATTTAGCGAAAGGACAAAATCATGGAATGGCTGACTCAGAACTGGATTTGGATCGCAGCACTGGTGGGTGTTGTCGTGTTTATTGGTTTATCCCGCAATAGTCATGGCGGGCATGGCGGCGGAGACAGCTCCGGCGGTCATGGCGGGTGCTGTGGCGGGCACGGCAAGAAAACCCCCTCCGACAAGCCCGGCGCGGTGCATGGCCATCAGCATTAGAGCAAGGCTCGTTGCGAGGGCATATGGACAACACCGCGCCTGACACGCACGCCATTGCCGCGTGCCGTCATTGTCACGCGCCGATCAGTGCCGCGCCCCATCTGCGCGAGGAAGACGACTACTGCTGCGAAGGCTGCTTTCTCGCTGAGCGCAAACAGCGCGCGCTAGCAGCAGCGGTCGATGAGGCCCCGTCTGCCCTGGCTGAGGCGCTGGTTGCCGCCCTCGACGCGCGGGAACACGAAACCGGACTTCACTCGAAACGCACCGCCTGCCATACGCTGGTTTAATGACGTTAACCCTATGATGAGGTTTGAGCATGGCTACTGATCCTGTATGCGGCATGGCAGTCACTGATAAAACCAAGCATCGCCACACCCACGCGGGCCGCGAATACTTGTTTTGCAGCGCGCATTGTCTGGACAAATTCAAGGCAGCGCCGGGAGATTATCCCGCGCAAACCACGAAGCAAGGCTCAGCCTCATCGCATCAACACACGCACGACCACAAGACGCTCGCACAAAATACGGAACACGCCACGCACCATGGATCTGCCGTGCCTGCCAAGGCTGGCGCACAGCGGAAACAAAGTGTCGAACATACCTGCCCCATGCATCCCGAAGTCGTGCAGCAGGGGCCCGGTTCCTGTCCCAAATGCGGCATGGCGCTGGTGCCCCTGGTACCTGTTGCGCCGGCCGCAACCGAATACACCTGCCCGATGCATCCGGAAATCAGGCAAAACACGCCGGGATCGTGTCCCAAGTGCGGCATGGCACTGGTGCCAGTGGCGGGCGCAGAGGAGGACGACTCCGAACTGCGCGACATGACGCGCCGCTTCTGGGTCGGCGCCATACTCTCGGCGCCGCTGGTTTATATCGCAATGAGTCCCTATTTCGGCGTGACGCAGCCGTTCGGCCTTGCGCCGCACATCAGGATGTACGTCGAGTTAATGCTCGCAACCCCAGTCGTGCTCTGGAGCGGCTGGCCGTTCTTCCGCAAGTTTGCAATCTCGATCCGGACCCTCAGCCCCAATATGTACACCCTGATCGGGCTCGGCGTGGCGCTCGCCTACATTTTCAGCCTCTTCGCCCTGTTCGCGCCCGGACTGTTCCCGGAAGCGTTCCGTGAGCAAGCGGGTCAGGTGGGTGCCTATTTCGAAGCCGCAGCGGTCATCGTCACCCTGGTGCTGCTGGGCGAAGTGCTGCAGTTGCGCGCGATGGGCCAGACCAGCCAGGCGATACGCGAGTTGCTCGCGCTTGCGCCCAACACCGCGCTGCGCATCGAGGCCGACGGCAGTGAAGCGGAAGTGCCACTCGACCAGGTCCAGGTCGGCGACAAACTGCGCGTGCGGCCCGGCGAAAAAGTGCCGGTCGATGGCACCTGCCTGGAAGGCTCCTCGAACGTCGATGAGTCCATGGTCACCGGCGAGCCCGTTCCCGTCCCCAAGAGAGCGGGCGACAAGGTCACCGGCGCGACCATCAACGGCAAAGGCGCGCTGGTGATCCGCGCCGAGAAAGTGGGCGCCGACACGCTGCTCTCCCGCATCGTGCACATGGTGGCGCAGGCGCAGCGCACGCGCGCGCCGGTGCAGCGGCTGGCCGATCTCGTCGCTGCCTATTTCGTGCAGACGGTGATCGTCATCGCCATCGTCACCGCGCTCGTATGGTGGTTCTTCGGGCCTGAGCCCAGCCTCACTTACGCCTTGGTCAACGCGGTGGCGGTGCTCATCATCGCCTGCCCGTGCGCTGTCGGGCTGGCGACGCCGATTTCGATCACCGTGGCCATGGGCCAGGGCGCGAAGAACGGCATCCTGTTCCGCAACGCGGAAGCCGTCGAGAAGCTGCGTGATGTGAATACGCTCGTCGTGGACAAGACCGGAACGCTCACGCTCGGCAGGCCGCAGCTCGTGGACCTGGTGATTGAAGGTGGCATGGCCGAAGATGAGGCGCTCGCGCTCATCGCCGGCCTCGAGCGCGCCAGCGAGCATCCCCTCGCCCAGGCCATCGTCAAGGCCGCCGAAGAACGCAACTTGCAGCTGGGACAGGTGGAACACTTCGAATCCGTCACCGGCCAGGGTGTGCACGGGACGATAGGCGGGCGCACAGTCGCCGTGGGCAACCGCAGCCTCATGGCAGCGCATGGCACTGCTCCGCAATCGCTCGCCGACAAGGCCGAAGCATTGCGCACACAGGGCAAGACCGCGCTTTACGCTGCGATAGACGGGCGAGTCGCCGCGGTGATCGCGGTTGCCGATCCGATCAAGGAAACAACGCTGGAGGCGATCAAGATGCTCACCGCCGAGGGTGTGCGTGTCGTCATGCTTTCGGGCGATTCGCGCAAGACTGCGGAAGCCGTCGGCAAGCAACTCGGCATCGAAGAAGTCATCGCGGAAGTGATGCCGGACCAGAAAGTCGAGGTCATCAAGAAGCTGCAAAGCGAGAAACGCATCGTGGCGATGGCCGGCGACGGCATCAATGACGCACCGGCGCTCGCACAGGCCAACGTCGGTATCGCCATGGGCACCGGCACCGACGTTGCCATCGAAAGCGCCGGCGTGACACTCGTGAAAGGCGACCTGCGCGGCATCGCGAAGGCGATCCGGCTGTCGCACGCGACCATGCGCAACGTCAAGCAAAACTTGTTTTTTGCCTTTATTTACAATGCTTTAGGCATTCCCATCGCAGCCGGCGTGCTGTATCCGGCGTTCGGCCTGCTGCTGTCGCCGATATTCGCCGGCGCGGCGATGGCCATGAGTTCGGTATCGGTGGTTACCAATGCGCTGCGGCTGCGGCGGGTGAAGCTGTAATGAAAACTGCTGTTCGGCTTCGGTTTCGGCCTGTTCTGGGCCGGGCTGTATGAGCATGCGACGTGGATGAAATCAGCAACACATGGAGACATGATCTGAATATGAGTACATATCTTGCAAAGCGCCTTGTGGCTGTCGTGGGCATCGCAATGGGGCTGATGCTCGCAAACATGTCATGGGCCGCAGAAAAACCGCAGTATCAGCTGGCGAATGGTCTGGCGGTCTATATCGGGGTTCTGCCAGCCGGAATGACGATGCAGCATCCGCCGGGGGGTGAGCCCTCCAAGACGCACGGCAGCGGCCCGACCTGGGGTTCGCAATACCACGTGATCGTGGCGATATTCGACAACGAGAGTGGTGCTCGCATTACCGACGCGGAGATCAGCGCCGCGGTTTTCAATGCGACTTTACCCGGCAGGCGCGTGTCGGGGCCCGAAAAAAAACTCGATCCGATGCAGGTCGCCGGTGGCACGGTTTACGGCAATTACTTCAACATGCCCGCACCGGCGCCGTACCGGATAGAAGTGAAGATCCGCCGGCAGGGTACGCGCGAGGCCGTGAAGGCCTCATTCGACTACAGGCATGCGGTTGTGACTGGAAAACCGCAGTCATAGAAGCTCAGGTTTCAATCATGACCGCATTGCACTGGCACTTGCCACTGAGAATTTGAGGAAAAAAAGTATATGTATCCCGTTCTTTTTCTGGTTTTTCTGCTCGTCTGGCTGACGAGAAAAATGTATCGGTCGGAAGGTTTCAGTTTTTTCACTGCCGTGGCCGGCTATGGCGTTGCGCGTTTCTCGGTTGAATTTTTCCGAGGCCATCCGGCCATCTTTGCCTGGGACATACCCGCCGCACAGGTATTCAGCGTGGCGCTGATTTTGACCGCCATGATTGCTTTTTACCTGCTCAGGAAAGGCGTGGAAGAAGCGGGGCCTGGAAAAAAAATTAAAGTGAAGTCCAGGAAATGAGGCCGCCGGCATGAGCATTTCACCCGGCGGCATTGTGCCACCGGTTAACTTATCGAGAGCTTGGTCATGAATCACGAACATGAACAGCAACAAAACGACAGCGACAACGGCTTATCTAAAGCCAAATGGGCAGTGATCGCATTTTTCGCCATCGCCGTCTATTTTCTGGTTATGGAACACAAGGCGCACCTGTCCGGGCTGCTTTACTACCTGCCGTTCCTGCTGCTGCTCGCCTGCCCGCTGCTGCATATGTTCATGCATAAGGGACACGGAGAGCACGGTGGAAATGGCGGGCACGATAGCCACCACAGCAGCACGCGGCCAGACGCCCAACGTGAGGAAGAAAAAAAATGAACCAACCCCAGGATGCGGCCTATGGGCTGTGGTCGCTTGTCATCATCAACTCGTTGATTTTCATCATATTTGCATTCAGCTTTGCGAAGCCACAGACCTCGCGTGACTGGCGTTCGTTCGGCGCGTTTTCCGCTTTCCTCGTCGCGCTGTTTACCGAAATGTACGGCTTTCCGCTCACCATCTACCTGCTGTCCGGCTGGCTCACGAGCAAATTCCCCGGGATCGATTTCCTGGCGCACGATTCCGGGCATCTGCTGGAAGTGATGTTCGGCTGGAGCACCAACCCTCATTTCGGGCCGTTTCACCTGCTCAGCGCCATTTTTATCGGCGGCGGCTTCTGGCTGCTCGCTGAGGCGTGGAAGGTGTTATATGCGGCGCAGCGCCATCACGCACTTGCGACTACCGGACCTTACGCGCGCGTGCGGCATCCCCAATACACCGGCTTCATTCTGATCATGACAGGGTTTTTGTTTCAGTGGCCGACTATCGTCACGCTGGCGATGTTCCCGATACTGGTGACGATGTATCTCTTTTTAGCGAGGCGGGAGGAGCGCGATGCCATCGCCGGGTTCGGCGACGAATATCGCCGCTACGCTGTAAGGGTGCCGGCATTTATTCCGCGCTTGCCCTTGTCCAGACCGGAAAACGGGATCACGTAAAAATTCGAGTCAAAGGAGTCACAAATGACGATGTCCCCGCTCCCGGCAAGCGTTGCACACAAGCCCCTCTTCCTGTTGACGATGTGGATCCTGGTATCGTCGGCGGCAAATCTCGCGTGGGAGTTCGCGCAGCTTCCGCTTTACACGCTGTACGCGGATCCCGATGCAGGCAAAATTGTCCGCTACGTGCTCCACTGCACCGCGGGCGATGTTCTGATTGCGCTTGGCGCCTATGCGCTTACTGCGCTCGCGCTGGGCAACTGGTCCTGGCCGTTGCGGAATCCGCTGCGCGGCATCGTGCTCGCCACCACGCTTGGTCTCACGTATACGGCGGCAAGCGAGTGGTACAACGTGTACCTTGCCCCAGCGTGGGCCTATAGCGAACGGATGCCGCTCGTCTTTGGCATCGGCCTTGCGCCCTTGCTTCAGTGGCTGCTCATCCCGCCCCTTGTTTTGTTCATTGTGCGCCGGACGAGCGCACCGACCGCGCCGAATAAGCAAGTGATCAAAAGCGGCGAGGACGCTGCGCCTGAAACCGTAAAAGGCGGGAAATAAACGGAACCCGCCCCGCTTCCGGGTAAATTGGGAGCGAGGCACTTTCCTCGCGACGAGAACAAGATCGTGTCCTACCATCAGGTGAAGTACGATGTGCCCCTTGAACTCTCGTCATGTCACACGGCCCTCATGCAGGGCTATGTGCCTGAAGGACACACACCTGTGGATGTGGCCGCGCGGTTGTTGAAAGAAAAGCCGCCGGCCGTCGACTTGGCCGTGCGGGAAATGCCGATCGGATCGCCTGGCATTGAAAGCGATCAGTCTATGTGTGGCAACGTACAGACCTGGATTTTTTCCCGTGTGAAAGTCGTTATGTGCAGGGCAGTCATTGATTCTTGACAATGGTGTAATTTGATAAAGACGTTTTCATCAACGCGAAGTGTCCCCGGAGTGCCAAAGGCCAGGCGGCCACGGGGTCTGCGCGGTTCCGCGCGCAGGGCGTTGGTGTTGGCTTGGGTAATATTCTGGATCAACACGGCATTATTTCCGTGCTGCGAGGCGGTTGCCGCTGTTTTTGGCAACCATTCCGATGACGTTTCGCAATCTGCCTCCACTGCACGGCCGGCGCACGCCTCTGACGATACGAATTCCGGACGCCCGGACCATAGCCCTAACTCGCCTTGCTGCTACACCCTTAGCGCCGGACCAACGAGTGTCGGGATGTATGCATTACTGGCGTCCGATAACTCCTCCCCGGAATGGTTCGCAATCGACGCACCTGCCGCCCCCGCCCTGATAGCAGCAAGTCATGCTGAATACCTCGCGCCACAGCCCCCTCCGCCAGCGCATCGCCTCTACTTGCGCACTCTGCGCCTGCTGATTTAATCCCGCCTCGCACCGGCACTTTGGACTGGTGCGTTCAGCGCCATCCGCCGGTCACAGCGGCTGAGTCGTGCCTTGCGCTTCACGGGCAATCCTCGCTATCAGCAGTCGCCAATAACAGTAATTTGAATTCATTCAACCCTGAAGGAAAGACCGCTATGAAAACCTCAATACTCGTTGCCACAATCGTTGCCTGCGCCCTGTCGGCGCCCATCGTATCAGCACAGGAAAAAACCGCGCCCGCCAAGCCGGCGATGAGCATGGACATGGACAAACAAATGCCCCAGATGCAGGACAACATGAAAAAAATGCAGCAGCAGATGGAAATAATCCGGGCGACAACCGATCCGAAGGAACGCCAGAATCTGATGCAGGCGCACATGCAGACCATGCAGGAAAACATGAAGATGATGCGCGGCATGGGCGGCCCGATGATGATGGGCAGCGGCATGGCAATGGGCGGCAAGAAAGGCGGCATGATGGAGGGCGATATGATGAAGCGCCACGAAATGATGGAAAAACGCATGGACATGATGCAGATGATGATGGAGCAGATGATGCAGCATGACCAGATGACGGAGTCCATGCCCGCCAAATAACTGCCGTGACCTGCCATACCGATAGACGGCAATCAAAACAATCAAGAGGTGATGACTATGATGCAAGGTGATTGGATGGGAAACTGGGGAACGAGTTACATGGGCGGGTGGGGTGGATTATGGATGATACTGATCGTGATTTTAGTCATTGTTGGAATTGTTGGTGTCATTCGTAAAAAGTGATGGCCATGATGCAAGCGAAAGTTGCCCCAGCCCATACCGAAAATTGTGCGGACCGCTTTTTTGTCCGATGCCCGCCAAATAACCGCGAACTTTTATTCTGCGGTTAATTACAGTTCCGCCACTCAGAAGGAGTCGATTCATGTACGGATTCAGCACTCAGCTAGAGGGACCGTTCGATACCGCCGTCGCAAAAGTCACCGAGGCCCTGAAAAAGGAAGGTTTCGGCGTCCTCACCGACATCGACGTCAAGGCGACGCTCAAGGCCAAGCTCAATATCGATCGCAAACCGTACCGCATCCTCGGCGCCTGCAACCCGCCGCTCGCACACCGCGCCATCGAGTCCGATCCCGACATCGGGCTGTTGCTGCCGTGCAACGTGGTGGTGCGCGAAGAGGAAGACGGCAGGATCTGGGTCGGTTTCATGGACCCCGATGTGATCATGAAACTGGTCGATAAACCCGAGGTACACACGCTCGCCAAGGAAGTCCGGACCAAGCTGGAGCGGGTTCGAGACAGCCTGTAAGGCTCGTTTGCCGTCTTATCCGTCTGGAATGCAATTTAAAATCGCGTTCCCGCGTGAGGCAACAAAAAAAGGGCTGCATGGGATGCAGCCCCTTTCTGACCTGGATTTTAGCTGGCCGAAAATCAGGCCATCCTGAGTTCGAGGTCCCCGACGGCGGCGTATCCGGCCGCCGCCCCCGTCTCGGGACAATCTCAGTACTTGGCCTTGATCTTGTCGAGTTGTTCCTTGGAAATGCCCGGCGTGTCGCCGCGTTTCTGCCACCGGTTCAGGTTCCACGCGCCTTCGCCGAGCCAGGCCTTGAGCGTCTGCAGGTTCTTGGCTCGCTCCGCGTCATCGGCGCCAAGGAAACTGTACATGTTTCCCGGTTTGCCGCCGGCTGCGCCCTTGCCGTCATCGAGGCGCCGCATGATCGCGCCGGTTTCAGGCCAGACGACGTGGTTCATAAAAAACGCGTAGGTATCCAGCCGCGGCGCAAGGCTCTTGTCATTTACGCGTTTCACATTCCATTCGTCGAATCCAGGCTGATTGGCACCGTGACAGCCGGCGCACTTGGCCGTCATGATAGGCTGGATGTCCTTGCGCCAGGTCAGATCCTGGGCGCTGGCGGTAGCAGTAGCGGCGACTGCAAATAACCCGAAAATCATTGTCCATATACGCATGGTCTTCTCCTCTGCTTGGTGAAAAATAAATTGGCACACAATCGTTGCTTCAGATTAATTCACTTCGTCGTGAAAAGTTTGATCCATATCAAACAATCAGCAGCATCCAGTCAGGATGCGAATAGATGTCAAGGTATCACAGCGGCTTTAACGCAGCGAAATCGGCAATGAAGAATACGGTTGGTATTCGCACCATGCATGCATTAAAGTGCAGGCCATATTCATCACGTTCGCACAGATCAGAATTCAAACAGCCGACATGCGTATTTTGATCGTTGAGGATGACAAACTGCTGGGGGACGGACTGGTCCGTTATCTCCAGCAGGCAGGTTACGTCACCGAAATCGCGACCAGCGGCACCGAAGCGGACGCCGTACTGGCGAATGAAGAATACGATCTGGTCATACTGGACATCGGATTACCCGGCATGGACGGCTTCGAAGTGTTGCGCAGGCTGCGCCGCCGACAGCGGTACGTGCCGGTGCTGGTGCTCACCGCGCGCGACACGCTGGATGACCGCGTGCACGGGCTGAATCTGGGCGCGGACGACTATCTGGTCAAGCCGTTCGCTTTGCTGGAGCTCGAGGCGCGCATCCGCGCGGTCGTGCGGCGGGGGCAGGCATCAAATGGCAACCGCATCGTTCACGGCCCCCTGGTGGTGGATACCGGCGCGAGGCGCGCCTGGCTGGACGATATCCCGCTAAGACTGACGGCACGCGAGTGGAACGTGCTGGAATTCTTGATCCTGCGCGAAGGGAAAATGGTCAGCAAGGATCAGATCGTCTCGGCAATCAGCAGCAGCGACGATGAGATCAGCCAAAATTCAGTCGAAGTGCATATCTCGCGACTGCGTGCCAAGCTCGAACCCGCCGGCTTGAAAATCCATTCCATACGCGGTTTCGGATACTATCTTGACCTCAAAGCCAGCACCCCAGGTTAGCGTCCGCCGGCTGCTGTTCCGCTGGCTGCTGTTGCCGCTGGCCTCGTTGCTGGCGCTCAATGTGGCTGTCGGCTATCAGATTGCCCTCTATCCGGCAAAGGCGGCTTACGACTGGGCGCTGATGGATACCGCCTTGTCCCTGTCTCGACTCATGGCCGCCAGCGGCATCGGCTCCGGCATCCCGCTGTCACGTTCAGCGGATATCCTGCTGCGCACGGACCAGTATGACCGGATCTATTATTCAGTGCATGATGCCAAAGGGGCGCTGCTGGCCGGAGACTATCATCTGACGCCGCCTCAGCTCGAATCCATGACGGCTGGCGAGCTGCTCTACGACAGCGTACTGGATAATGAAAATATCAGGGTCGCCGCGCTGCGCTTCATGCTTCATGGCAAAGATGCCGTTGTGCAGGTTGCGGAAACGACCGTCAAGCGCAGCCGGCTGACCAATCAGATTCTGACTGGATTGATTGCAAGCGAAATGCTGCTGGTAGTTGCGGTCATCATTCTGGTGTGGTTCGGCATAGGCAAAGGGCTGGCGCCGCTGGAGCGTCTGCGTGCTGCGATCGAAGCCCGCTCCCACCGCGACCTGCGCCCGGTACCGGAGGATCACGCGCCGGTGGAGGTGCAGCCGGTGGTGCATGCGCTGAACAACCTGCTGGGGCAACTGGAAGGGGCGCTGCAGTCACAGCAGCAATTCATCGCCAATGCGGCGCATCAGCTGCGCACGCCGCTGGCGGGATTGCGCACGCAGGTGGAGTACGGCCTCCAGCAGCGCGATCCCGAGGAATGGCATCGCATACTGCAGGCGCTTAAACCCGCCACCGAGCGCACTGCTCACCTCGCCAATCAACTGCTGACTCTGGCCCGCGCCGAAGTTGGCGCGCACCAGATGAGCTCGCGACAGCCTCTGGATCTGCGCGCCGTGGTCGAGTCGGTTGCGGGCGACTGGCTGCCCCAAACCATCGCCAGGGACATCGACCTCGGGCTGGAGCTGAATCCGGCGCCGGTGCTCGGGGATGCGCTGCTGATCGGCGAACTGCTGGCCAACCTGATCGACAACGCCATCCGCTACACGGCCAGCGGCGGACGCATCACCGTGCATACCAGAATGGAAAACGATTGCGCGGTGCTCGAGGTTGAAGACGAAGGCGCGGGCATACCGGAAGCGGAAAGAGAAAAAGTGTTCCAGCGTTTTCATCGTGTCGACGGCTCTCTTGGCGAAGGCTGCGGACTGGGGCTGGCGATAGTCCAGGAAATCGCCCATCTCCATGGCGGCCATGCCGAGATCAGGACTCCGGCATCCGGCGCCGGCACTCTCGTCATGGTGCGATTCCCTAGCGCCCAGGAGAATCACGGCTGAATTCGCATGGCGCTCCCGGCCCCATCGCAGGAAGCTTGATCCATATCAAAAACGCTCCGCCGCATCGGATTAGATTTAGAACCCGTAACATATGCAATTTTTTGGAGAGCGGCATGCCTGCAAGATTTTCATTGTCCCGCACCGCCTTGGCAGTCGCTACGCTTTTCCTGATGGCGACACCCGCCCCGAACTGGGCCGCGCATCCCTACATCACCGATGACGCCGGCACCCAGGGCGCCGGCAACTGGCAGCTCGAATTGATGGCCGAGCAGAACCGCAATGACCGCACCGCGAGCACAAGCGACGGCGTTGTGCGGCAGAACAGGAGGGTGACCACCTTCAACCCGGTGCTGACGTACGGGCTACTCGACACCCTCGACGTCGCGTTCGGCCTCAGCCACGCGAGCCAGCGCACGACCGAGAACGGCGCTACCACCCAGGACGTAAGCGGCACGGGAGACTCCGCGCTGGAACTGAAATGGCGCTTCTATGAGGCAAACGGTCTCAGCCTGGCGTTGAAGCCCGGGCTCGCTTTGCCCACCGGCGATGAAAACCGGGGCCTGGGAAACGGCAGGCTGTCCTGGAATATCAATTTCATCCTCACGCAGGAAGTGAAGCCCTGGACTTTTCTCGCCAATGTCGCCTACGCACGCTCCCGCTTCAAGCTGCCGGCGGACGCGGAAGCAAACCGCGCGGATGTCTGGCGGGCCTCCGCCGGCCTCGCGTATGACCTGCGCGACGATGTGCAATTGGTCGGCGAGGCCGGAATTCGAACCAACGGCGCCAGGACCGATCCGTTCCTGCCCGGGCGGAATGGACAGTTCGCCATGCTCGGGCTGATCTACTCGCCCTCGGACAAAATAGATTTAGACGTGGGCGTACGCAAGGGCCTCAATCGCGCCGAGTTCGACACGACCATCTTGGTCGGGGCAACGTTCCGCTGGTAGCACACATCCGAAACGGACAGGCCGCTGCATGCGCTGTCCGGATTCGCGCCCACTCTGCGGTAGAATAGGGATGTTACTGCGGCCCGATTCCATCCCGGATGAACCTATACAACCTGCTGTCCCAGCGCGCGGCGCAAGACCGTCCGCTGCGCGTCGCCCTGATCGGCGCCGGCAAGTTCGGCTCGATGTTTCTGTCTCAGGTGCGCCGCACGCCGGGCATGCACCTCGTCGCCATTGCCGATCTCTCGCCCGAGCGCGCCCGCGCGAGCCTCACCCGAGTCGGATGGCCATTGGAACAGTACTCTGCAACGTCGCTTGCCGCAGCGGCAAAAAACGGTGCGACTTTCGTCACCGACGACGCCCAGACAACCATCGCCAGTGACGCAGTCGAGATCGTGATCGACGCCACCGGCAGCCCGGCTGCCGGCATCCGTCACGCACTCGCCTGTTGCGAGCACGGCAAGCACATCATCATGGTCAACGTCGAAGCAGATGCGCTCGCCGGCCCGCTGCTCGCGCACCGCGCCGCGCAGGCCGGCATCGTTTACTCGCTCGCTTATGGCGACCAACCGGCGCTGATCTGCGAAATGGTCGACTGGGCGCGCGCAGCGGGTTTCGAAGTCGTCGCCGCCGGCAAAGGCACCAAATATCTGCCCGCCTATCACGAGTCCACGCCGGACACCGTGTGGGGTCATTACGGTTTCACGCCGGAGCAGGTGGCCAAGGGTGACTTCAACGCGCAGATGTTCAATTCCTTCCTCGACGGCACCAAATCGGCGATCGAGATGGCGGCAGTGGCCAATGCCACCGGCCTCACGCCCGCGCCGGACGGGCTCGCGTTTCCGCCGTGCGGCGTCGACGATCTGCCGCGTGTGCTCAGGCCGTCTTCCGCCGGCGGCCGGTTGCATCACGCCGGGCAGGTCGAAGTCGTGTCCAGCCTGGAACGCGACGGCAGCCCGGTGTTCCGCGATCTGCGCTGGGGCGTTTACGTGACTTTTTCCGCCGACAGCGACTACGTGCGGCGCTGCTTCAGCGAATATGGTCTTGTTACCGATGACACCGGCAATTATTCGGCCATGTATAAACCCGTCCACCTGATCGGGCTGGAACTGGGCATCAGTGTCGCCTCGGCTGGGCTGCGGCGAGAGGCGACCGGTTGCGCCACCGGCTTTCGCGGCGATGCGGTGGCCGTCGCCAAGCGCGACCTTAAGGTTGGCGAAACGCTGGACGGCGAAGGCGGCTATACGGTTTACGGCCGGCTCATGCCGGCACAGGCGTCGCTCGCCTGCGGCGGCCTGCCCATTGGGCTTGCGCACGGCGTCAGGTTAAAACACCCTGTTGCGCGCGCGAGCGTGGTACATTGGCACGATGTCACGATAGCCGATAGCGAAGCGGTCAAGGTGCGGCGCGAAGCTGAGGCTATGTTCTGCGACGCCGTCTGATTTGCTCAACCGCATGACGCAACAACCGTAACCCGGGAAACACCAGGAACATAACGTGTTATCGAAAATGTTCACCGCATATCGCCGTCTTGCCTTCAGCATGACAATCGCGCTCGCTGCTTTTGCCGCCGCCGGCGCCGGCGCCGCCGAGATCACCGTGCGCGGCATCAGTTATCGCAATGCCGATATCACGGTGGACGCCAAGCTCTACCTGCCGCCCGGTGCCGGCCCGCATCCCGCGGTACTGTTCGTGCACGCACGCCGGGGCTGGGACGATACGGCTGACGCGCAGGTGCGGCGCATCGTTGACTACGGTTTTGCGGTACTAGCGCCGGATTACCACTCCCCGCGATTCATCCCGGCATGGCCCGAGACTCACGATCCCGCGACCGAAAAAGATGTCGAACTCGGGCTGGATTTTCTCAAGACGGTGCGCGAAGTGAATGCGGCCAAAGTGTGCGTGGTCGGCGTCTCGCGCGGCGGCTATCACGCGGCGCTGCTCGCGGCGCGACGCGCCGAAGTGGCCTGCATCGTCACCTATTACGGCCACATGGTGAACCCCAATGCCCCCGAGCCGTGGCAGGTCTATCGCTACGCGCCCGAGATCGACCGTATCAATGTCCCGGCGCTGTTCATCGTCGGCGAAGAGGAATTCGAAATACGCCGCACCAGCATACGGCGCGCGTTTTACGCGCTGCTCAAGCGCGGGGTACCGGTCGAAATCCGGATGTATCCCCACGCGCGCCGCGCCTTTGACTTCCGCGACGACCAGCGCGAAGAGGAAAAACTCGCCACCCGGGACGCAGCCCGCCGGACGGCGCAATTCATGCGCCAGGCGCTGAGTCCGCCGAAGAAATGACGGGGACGCCGGCACGCCCTTTTTCCAGGAAGATGTGAACGCTATGCTCGAAGCAGCCAATCTTGAGTGTGTACGCGGTGACCGCACGCTGTTCAGCGGCCTCAGTTTCTCGCTGAACCCGGGCGAACTGTTGCGGGTCGCCGGAACCAACGGCAGCGGCAAAACCAGTTTGTTGCGCATCCTGTGCGGCCTGCTCTCGCCTACGCACGGTGAAGTGCGCTGGCAGGGCGGCAACATCGGATCGTTGCGCGAGGAATACTGGAAAGAAATCATCTATCTCGGGCACTCGAGTGCCGTGAAGGACGGGCTGACCGCCATGGAGAATCTGATGGTGTCATGCACGCTGGCGGGTTTGACCATCGACCATGAGCAGGCCCGCGCCGCATTGCGCTGCTTCGGGCTGGCCGAGTGCGAGGACCTGCCGGCGAAAGTGCTGTCCCAGGGCCAGCGCCGCAGAGTGTCGCTGGCGCGCCTGATCCTGAGCGACAAACTGCCGCTGTGGATACTCGACGAGCCGTTCACCGCGCTCGACACGGCTGCGGTTGACTACATGCAGACGCTGATTGCGGAGCACGTCGCGCGCGGCGCCACGGTGGTGCTCACCACGCACCAGGAAGCGCAGATTGCTGCCGCAACCCTGGTCACCATCGACCTCACCTCGCGGATACTCTGACATGCTGACCGCACTGCGTTGCGTGATTCACCGGGACCTGCTGCTTGCAATGCGGCGCCGTGCCGACGTGCTGACTGCGCTGCTGTTCTTTGTGATCGTGGTGAGCCTGTTCCCGCTGGGCCTGGGCAACGAACCCAATCTTTTGCGCACCATTGCGCCCGGGGTGATCTGGGTAGCCGCCCTGCTCGCATCGATGCTTTCGCTCACCCGCATGTTCTCGGAAGATCACGCCGACGGCACGCTGGAGCAGATGCTGTTGGGCTCAACGCCCCTGGGCGTGATCGTCGTGGCGAAAGTCGCCGCCCACTGGCTCGTATCGGGCCTGCCCCTGGTGCTGATTGCCCCGGTTCTGGCACTGCAGTTTGATTTACATCAATCGCTGCTCTGGACGTTGACGCTATCCTTGCTGCTCGGTACCCCGGTGTTGAGCCTGATCGGCGCCATCGGGGCGGCCCTTACGCTGGGATTACGCGGTGGTGGAATATTGCTTTCTTTGCTGGTATTGCCGCTTTACGTGCCGGTGCTGATCATCGGCGCCGGAACCGTCGATATCGAATCAGCGGGCCTGAGCGCTCAAGGCCATTTCCTGGTTCAGGGCGCATTCCTGGTGATCGCAGCCACATTCTCGCCATGGGCGATTGCCGCTGCGCTGCGCATATCAGCCGAATAAACCGGTTGCAAGGACTGGAAATTCAAACTTCCGGAACCTGTATAGTTATGAACTTTTTCAGCATCAAACCTGTCTATGCGGGCTGAAACCGCCGCGGCCGGGCACAACTTGAAGAGAACGCAAATTAACTGGTTCAAATACTCATCGCCCCAGACCTTTTTCCCACTTGCAGCAAAGCTCACCCCGTGGTTCGGGGCCGCGGCGGTGCTGTTGTGCGCAATCGGCCTGTATATCGGCTTTTTCGTTGCTCCGACCGATGCCCAGCAGGGCGATGCATATCGCATCATTTTCATCCACGTGCCGGCGGCCTGGATGTCGATGTTCCTCTATGTCGTGATGGCGTTCTGGGCGGGCGCGGGACTGGTGTTCAATACGCGCCTGTCGGGCATGATGGCCAGCGCGATCGCCCCGAGCGGCGCAATAATGACCTTTATCGCGTTGTGGACAGGCGCGGTATGGGGCAAGCCGACGTGGGGCACCTGGTGGGTCTGGGATGCGCGACTGACATCGGAACTGATACTGCTGTTCCTGTATTTTGGCTTCATGGCGCTGCAGGCGGCGATCGATGATCCGCGCCGTGCCGACAAGGCCGGCGCCGTGCTCGCGCTCACTGGTGTGGTCAACATCCCGATCATTTATTTTTCAGTACAATGGTGGAACACGCTGCACCAGGGCGCATCGGTCAGCCTGAAGAGCGCCCCCACCATGGCGGCAACCATGCTGCTCGGAATGCTCGTGATGGCGCTCGGATTCTGGATGTACTGCATCGCCACCACGCTGCTGCGCGTGCGGCGCATCATCCTTGAACGCGAGCGCCGCAGCGACTGGGTTGCACAATATGTGAGGACTATGAAATGAACTGGGCCAGCTGGAGTGATTTTTTTGCAATGGGCGGTTACGGACTCTACGTATGGGGTTCGTATGGCGTGACGCTGGGATTGATGGTCACGGAAATCGTCCTGTTGATTGCGGGCAAACGCAGCCTGCTCGAACAACTACGCCGCACTCTTAACACACGCAAGGTGACGCAATGAAACCCCGCCACAAGCGCTTCGCAATGATTGCGGTTGGCGTTACCGCACTGGGCATCGCCACGGTCCTGGTGTTGAATGCATTCCAGCAAAACCTGGTGTTTTTCTTCACGCCCACGCAGGTGGCGGCAAACGAAGCGCCCCGCGAGCGCTCTTTCCGCATTGGCGGAATCGTCGAGCCGGGCAGCGTCAAGCGCCAGCCGGACGGCGTGACCGTACATTTCGTGGTCACCGATACCGCCAAGAACGTTCCGGTCGTCTATCGCGGTCTGCTGCCTGACCTGTTCCGTGAAGGCAAAGGCGTCGTGACCCAGGGACGCATGACGGCGGACGGCCTGTTCCAGGCGAGCGAGGTGCTTGCCAAACACGACGAAAACTACATGCCGCCCGAAGCGGCCCATGCGCTCAAGCAGGCTCAAGCCGCCAATCCGTCAGCAACCCAGACGCTGGTCACCGATGCGCCGACCGGAGGAAAACGCTGATGGTACCCGAAATCGGACAACTCGCCCTGGCGCTCGCCCTCGTTCTTGCCCTGACGCAGGGCGTGGCTGGACTCGTCGGCGCCGCACGCGGCAACACCGCATGGATGAGCGTCACGCGCCCCGCCGCGCAGGGGCAGTTCGTGTTCGTCGCCATCGCTTTCGGCTGCCTCGCCTACTCCTTCCTCACCAACGATTTTTCGGTTCTCAACGTCGCCACCAACTCCAACACCATGTTGCCGCTGCACTATCGCTTCGCCGCGACCTGGGGCTCCCACGAAGGCTCGCTGTTGCTGTGGACGCTGGTAGCCACGGCCTGGATGGTGGCGGTGACGGTGTTCAGCCGCCAGCTTCCCGAAGAAATGGTGGCGCGCGTGCTGGGCGTGCTGGGGCTGGTGAGCGTCGGATTTCTCGCGTTCATGCTGTTCACCTCGAACCCGTTCGACCGCCTGTTTCCCGTGCCCGTGGACGGGCGCGACCTGAACCCGCTGCTGCAGGACGCGGGCATGATCATGCACCCGCCGCTGCTCTATATGGGCTATGTCGGATTCTCTGTGACCTTTGCCTTTGCCATCGCCGCGCTGCTCGCCGGCCGGCTTGACGCCGCATGGGCGCGCTGGTCGCGCCCGTGGACCACGGTGGCGTGGCTGTTTCTCACGCTCGGCATCGCGTTGGGCAGCTTCTGGGCCTATTACGAACTGGGATGGGGCGGCTGGTGGTTTTGGGATCCGGTGGAAAACGCTTCGTTCATGCCGTGGCTGGTGGGCACGGCGCTGATCCATTCTCTTGCGGTGACTGAAAAGCGCGGCACTTTCCGCAGCTGGACCGTATTGCTCGCGATCCTCGCCTTTTCTCTGAGCCTGCTTGGCACCTTCCTGGTGCGCTCGGGCGTGCTGACTTCGGTGCATGCCTTCGCCACCGATCCCAAGCGCGGCATTTTCATTCTGATTTTCCTCGCCGTGGTGATCGGCAGCTCGCTCGTGCTGTTTGCCTGGCGCACTTCCCGCATCGGCCTGGGCGGCAGTTTCGACCCCATATCGCGCGAAGCGGCGCTGCTCACCAACAACGTGCTGCTGATGGCGGCTGCCGGCGTGGTGATGCTCGGCACGCTCTATCCGCTCGTGCTCGATGCGCTGGGTCTGGGCAAGATCTCCGTGGGCCCGCCCTACTTCGAAGCCGTATTCATGCCGCTGATGGCGCCCGCGCTGTTCCTGATGGGTATCGGTCCGCTCATGCGCTGGAAAAAAGCCAGCCTGCCGGAACTCGCAGTCCGCCTGCGGTGGGCGTTTGCCATAAGTGTGGCGTGCGCGCTGCTGCTGCCGTTCGTGCTGGGCCGCTGGAGCGCCATGGTGAGCTTCGGGCTGCTGCTGGCGGCATGGATCGTGACCACCTGCGCCGTTCAGCTGTGGGAAAAAACGGCCAGCCAGCCCGGCGGCGCGAATGTCTGGGCGCGCCTGCGCAATACCTCGCGCTCCTATTACGGCATGCTGCTGGCCCATCTGGGCATCGCCGTGTTCGTGGTCGGGGTCACCCTGGTGAAGGGCTACGAGACCGAACTCGACGTGCGCATGGCGCCCGGCGACACGGTGACCGCCGGCGGCTTCATCTTCCGGATGGTCGATGTAGCGGATATCAACGGGCCCAACTACGTGGCCGCGCGCGCCACGATTGAGGTAACCAAGGCTGGGAAACCTGTGGCCACGCTTCGTCCGGAAAAGCGCGTGTACAAAGCGCAGGACATGCCGATGTCCGAGGCGTCGATCAACCGCGGCATCACGCGCGATCTTTACGTCTCGATGGGAGAAGCGGTCAGTGAGACCGCATGGGTGCTGCGCGTGCAGCACAAGCCTTTCGTCAACTGGATCTGGGGCGGCTGCGTGCTGATGGCGCTCGGCGGGTTGCTCGCGGCAAGCGACCGCCGCTACCGCCTTGCAGTGCGCCGCGAGCGCGAAGAAACCCAGCTTGCGGCTGCCCCGGGCGGCCCGCAGGCGAAGCCGGCTGCATGAGTCCGATGCAATGACGGCGCAAGCGATGAACAAAACCCAGCTGTTCCTGCCGCTGGGCATATTTGCCGCGCTGGTGATACTGCTCGGCGTGGGGCTCACGCTCAACCCGCGCGAAGTGCCCTCGCCGCTCATCAACAAGCCGGCTCCGCACTTTGAACTGCCGCAGCTGCATGAGCCGGGCAAGACCTTCTCCGAAAAAGACATGCTCGGCAAGGTATGGCTGCTCAACGTCTGGGCGTCCTGGTGCGTGTCCTGCCGCGAAGAACACCCGGTGCTGATGGACCTGGCCAAAACCGGCGCAGTGCCGATTTACGGGCTGAATTACAAGGACGAGCGCAAGGACGGCATAGGCTGGCTGCAGCGCTTCGGCGACCCTTATCAGCTCTCGGCCTACGACATCAACGGCAGGGTCGGTATCGACTATGGCGTCTACGGCGTTCCGGAAACCTACGTGATCGACAAGCAGGGCGTGATCCGCTACAAGCGGATCGGCGTGGTAACGCCCGACATCCTGAAACAGAAAATCCTCCCACTCATCAATGAGCTCAACCGTGGTTAAGACATTCAAGGCGCTGGCATTGGTGCTCCTGTTGTGCAATCCCGCCTTCGGCAGGGAAGCGCTCCCTGCAGCGGAAGATCCTGTGCTGGAGCAGCGGGTGCTTGCGATCTCGGCAGAATTGCGCTGCCTGGTATGCCAGAACCAGACGATCGCGGATTCGAACGCACCGCTCGCAATCGACCTCAAAAACCAGGTGCGCGAGAAACTCAAACAGGGCCAGAGCAATTCGGAAATCCTCGATTTCATGGTGGCGCGCTACGGCGACTTTGTGCTGTATCGCCCGCCATTCAAAGCCTCAACGGTGGTGCTGTGGCTGGGGCCGCTGCTGCTGCTCGCGGTCGGGCTTTTCGTGCTGTTCCACAGGCTCGTACGCAGGCGCGCGGCGGCGGCGGCTGAACCCGAACTGAGCGGCGATGAACACGAGCGGGTCGCGAAGCTGCTCGCTGCAGAAAACAAAACGGAAAAACGATGACGACGTTCCTAATTGTCGGCGGATTGTTGATCGCCGGAGCCCTGCTGTTCATTGTGCCGCCCCTGCTCAGGAAACCGGCCGCTCAGCGGATTTCGCACAAAGCAGTCAACATCACGCTCTACCGCGACCAGCTCGAAGAACTCGATGCCGATCTGCAGTCCGGAACATTAAGCGCGGAACATTACGAAAAAGCGAAGCGCGAACTCGAGGCCCGTTTGCTGGAGGACGTGGGATCAGAGGACACCGCCACAGACCAACCGCGTCATGGACGCGCAAGCGCCATCGCCCTCGGACTCGCAATGCCGTTGCTTGCGATAGCGCTTTATCTGGCCGTCGGCACGCCGCAGGCGCTGGTGCCGGGACAGGGCGCGGGTGCCAGCGGTGGCGCCCACGAAATCACTGCCGGCCAGATCGAAGAAATGATCCAGAAGCTCGATGCGCGCCTCAAAAATGAGCCGGACAACACTGAAGGCTGGATCATGCTGGCGCGCACTTATAACGCGGTGAACCGCTTTGATCAGGCCGCCGCGGCCTACGCCAGGGCCGCCAAGTTGCTGCCGAATGACGCGCAACTGCTTGCGGACTACGCCGATACGCTGGCCATGGCGCAGGGCCAGAAGCTGCAGGGTGAACCGGAACAGCTGATCATGCGCGCCCTCAAGATAGATCCTAATAATATCAAGGCCCTGGCGCTTGCCGGCAGTGTTGCGTTCGACAATAAAAACTATACCGGGGCCGTCGATTACTGGGAGCGGATCCTGAAGCTGGCGCCTCCTGATTCCGAGTTCGCGCGCTCGGTAAGCTCCAGTGTAGCCGAGGCACGCTCGCTGGCGGGCAAAGGGAGCGCTCCAGCAGCGCCCGCCGCCAAAGCCGGCACATCGACTACCGCAGCAGCGGGCAGGAGCGTGGTAAGCGGCACGGTCAAGCTGGCGCCGGAACTCGCCGCGAAAGTCAAACCAACCGATACCGTGTTCATATTTGCCCGTGCCGCGAGCGGCTCGCGCATGCCGCTGGCGTTGCTGACCAAACAGGTAAAGGAATTGCCGGTTACGTTCTCGCTGGATGACTCAATGGCAATGGCGCCGGATATGAACTTGTCGAAGTTTCCCCAGGTCGTGGTAGGCGCGCGCATTTCGAAATCCGGCACGGCCACCCCCCAGCCCGGCGACATGGAAGGACACAGCGCGCCCATCGCCAACAGCGCGGCCGGGATCAGCGTGGTGATCGACAGCGTGGTTCGCTAGCAGTCTGTTAATTCGGGATTTGATCCGTGATGCGCGGGGATAAGACTGAAACGGACAGTCGCGTTTACTCGGCGCAATACGCGCGCAGTTTTCCGGTGTCCAGTACACGCACATCGCGGCCTTCGACTTTGATCAATCTCTCGTTCATCAGGTCATGCAGGATGCGCGAGAAGTGCTCATGCGTGAGGTTGAGCCGCGATGCGATAACACCCTTTTTGACGGGCAGGGTGATGTTCATCGCCCCGCTGGGCGTGGCGCTCAGGTCCTGGCACAGCAAATAATCGACCACGCGTTCGGTCCCCGAACGCAAGGCGAAACTCTCGAGATCCATGATGCGCTGGTGAAGACGATAGCACAGGCTCTCGATCACACGCTGCGCAAACTTCGGATCGCGTCTGACTTCATCCAGAACGGCTTCCTTCTCCACGCGCAACAGCTTGCAGTCGGTCAGGGTAACCGCACTCACGATGTGCGGTTTTCCAAGAAACATGGCCGCTTCGCCAAAAATCATACCCGGACCAACCAGCTCGATCACCTTTTCATCGCCGCGCCCTGTGTCTACCGAGAGCTTGACCTGGCCGACTACCACGGCATGCAATCCGCCGCAGCAGCAGCCGCGGCGGCACACTATCGTCTCCCGCGGCGCATCGACTTCGGTCGTTTTTAAAGCAAGGCGGTCTATCCCAGCCGCTACGACTTCCCTGAACAAGGGCAAGTTGGCTAGAAAATCCTTGATCGGTATGCGGGTTTTGGGCATGGTCTTGATAAATTAAATTTATGACTTTATTTAATATAATAAAACCTCCCGAGAATTATCATCGATAAACCCTTAGGCAAATGTGATGTAGATCAAATGATGTTGATTGCCTGACCTGCCGGAACTATCCTCCCCACACGAAAGCATGTATCAGACACTCTTTGATGCATGTCAAACAGAGGCCCGATGCTTTCGGATATGGTTCGCAGGCGGGGTAATACGTACCTGACAGAACGCTTTTAGAGCTTTAAGTCGAAAAGTTAGAATTCACCATCAAAAGGAGTACTCATGAAACGATTCAAGTTACCTTTGGCTTTTGCCATCGCAGCCGTGTTGGCGGGGCCCGCCCTGGCGGCCGACCCAGCCACCATCGACTGGAAAGGCGTGCCCGCCAAAACACTGACCCTGTTCTATCCGGCCCAGTCTACCTATCAGTGGCTGAACAGCTCCGAACACCCCGGCGCCCAGATGGTGAAGACAGGCGGCGCCTGCGTGACCTGCCATAAGGACGCCGAAGAGAAACTGGGCAACAAGCTGGTCAAGGCCAACAAGCTTGAACCCACGCCCGTCGACGGCAAAAACGGCTCCGTACAGGTCAACGTGCAGATCGCCTACGACAACGAGAACGCCTATTTCCGCACCCAGTGGAAAACCCGGAACAACTATCCAGGCGAGGCCTATCCGTTTCTGCGCTTCGACGGCAAGGAATGGAAGCCGTACGGCAACCAGAAACTGGCCGCGGCGATCCGCAAAGGCGAACAACCGGGAATCTATGAAGACCGCTTTGCGATCATGATCGACGACGGCGCGGTACCCAACTTCGCGACCCAGGGCTGCTGGCTCACCTGCCACAACGGCGAACGTGACGCCCCGAAACAACCGACCACGGCCGAGGTTCAGGCGAACCCGCTGTACCAGGCCATCAAGAAAAACGACGTGCGCAAATACCTGCCGTCGACGCGCACCGACGCGCTGGCCTCCTGGGACAAGGGCAGGAGCCTGGATGAAATCAACAAGATCAAAGCAGAAGGCGGTTTTCTCGATCTGATCCAGTGGCGCGCCCACCGCTCCAATCCGGTCGGCATGGCGGACGATGGCTATGTGCTCGAATTCCGCAATTTTGACGCCGGCAAAAATCCGTTCAGTTCGAACATGGATCCGAAGTCCAAGCAGCCGAAGTTCATGTACGACGAGAAGAAAACCGGCAAGAAAGCGCTTGCTCTCGACGACATCCGCAAAATGCCGACTGCGCTGGTGCGCGGACAAAACGAGGCGCCGTTCGATCCCAACGCCGGCTGGAAAGAGGGTGATCTTGTCCCGCAGTACATAGTAAGCAGGGAAGATGCCGCAGGCTCGGCCGCCGACAACAAGAACGTCAAGGGCGTCTGGAAGGACGGCATGTGGACCGTGGTTTGGGTCCGCCCGCTGAACCTGGCCAACCCAGATGACAAGGCTCTCAAGGAAGGCAAAGCCTACAACTTCGGCTTCGCGGTGCACGACGAAAACATGACATCCCGCGGCCATCAGGTTTCGTTTCCGGTCACAGTCGGTTTTGGCGCCAAAGCGACTATCGAAGCCACCAAGCTCAAATAAGCGCCGGATGAGTCAGCTGCTTTGCAGCTGACTCTGCATGGTTAACCTGCCCTCACTTCTGGTCTCTCTCCCGCGCGGAGCGGAGTCGGAGATGAGGGTTTCTGTTATGGGGGCGCCTTGTTTTATTTATTCAATATAAACAACATGTTATAATTTCATATTCGTCGAGAGATAAACAAGGGCGGGTAAGATGAAGAACGGGGATTGAAAAGCATATATCCGCGGTTAATGATTTTGTTCTTGAGAAAAACGGGGGGCAAGATGAAGACCGGTAAACGCTCATCATGTATCGAAACTCGATTGCAATTGCTGGCCCTGGTCGGCTTGCTGGCATCCCCGGCGTTGTATTCACCGCAGGCGGCAGCGGCCCTGGTCGAGCGCAGCGGCAAGGAAGTGGTGGAGACGGGATGCATCACCTGCCATGGCACGGGCGTTCACGGCGCGCCTAAAATCGGCGACGAGAAAGCATGGAGCAAGCTCGCGGCGCGCGGCCTCTCCAGCCTCACGCAAAGCGCGCTCAAGGGCATACGCAAGATGCCGGCGCATGGCGCCAACTCGGCCCACACCGACACCGAGATCGAGCGCGCCATCACCTACATGGTCAATCAGTCGGGCGGCAACTGGGCCGAACCCATCAGCCGGACCGCCCCGCCGGCGCGGCGCAACGGCGAACAGATAGTGGCCGCACAATGCGTCAAGTGCCACCAGGCCGGGGCCGGCGGCGCACCCCGGATTGGCGATCGCGAGGCCTGGATTCCGCGGCTCAAGAACGGGCTGGCCGTGCTGGTGCGCTCCGCGATCAACGGGCACGGCGGCATGCAGGCCCGCGGCGGCCTCGCGAATCTCACCGATGCCGAGATGCGGGATGCGGTCATCGTCATGATCAACGCAGACCGCGTTCCCGACAATCCCAAAAAAGCCCAGAAGTAATGCCGGTCGATACTCAGGTTACGGCGCGCTGCCTGCGCGCCCGGATCTCCGGTCGCGGGATCACACGGGTACGGAATAAATAGTGACACACGATCTCGATGCCGATGTAATCGTCGCAGGCGCAGGCATTTCCGGCCTCGCCTGCGCCTGGGGCCTTCAGCAACGGGGCGCGCGCGTGCTGGTGCTCGAAGCGGGCCCGCACGCTGGCGGCTGCATAACCACGGCGCGCGCAGACGGTTGCCTGCTCGAATCCGGACCCAACAGCGCGCTGGAAACCACGCCGCTGATCCAACCGCTGCTCGAAGCGCTGGGAATTGCCGATGAGCGCATTCCCGCCAGACCGGAAGCACGCAACCGCTATATCCTGCGCGAAGGCCGGTTAAACGCCCTGCCGCTGTCGCCGCTCGCGTTTCTGAGCTCCCCGCTGTTTTCGATGCGCGCCAAGTTGCGGTTGCTCCGCGAGCCGTTTATCGCCCGTGGCGCCACGGATGCCGAGGAAACTGTCGCGGCTTTCGTGCGCCGGCGGCTGGGAGACGAGTTTCTCGATTACGCGATCAATCCCTTTGTGGGCGGCGTGTATGCGGGCGATCCGGAAAATCTCAGTGTAGCCGCCGCATTCCCGCGACTGCACGAACTCGAGCAGGCGCACGGCAGCCTGATCCGCGGCCAGCTGGCCGGCGCGCGCGCGCGCCGGCGCAATCCCGAAAAATCGAAACAGGCGGCGCCGATGTTTGCATTTGAGGGTGGGATGCAAACCCTGACTGACGCGATTGCGCGACGTCTGCCGCGCATCGAACTCGGGACTGCGGTAGCGAGCATAACGGCAAGTGGCGGCCGCTATGTGATCGAGGCCATCACCTCAGGCGTGCGCCGTAAGTTCCACTCGCGCGCAGTGCTGCTGGCAGTGCCGGCCTATGCCGCCACCGTCCTCGTTGCACCCTTTGCCCCTCAAGCAGCCGCGGCGCTGGCAGCCATACCCTATCCGCCGGTCGCAGTAGTGCATAGCATGTATCGTCGCAGCGCTATTGCGCATCCGCTCGACGGCTTCGGGATGCTGGTCCCCGAGTGCGAGCACAGGCAGATTCTGGGTACCATATTTTCCAGTACGTTGTTCGGAAGCCGCGCACCGGAGGGAGCGGTGCTGCTCACGACATTTATCGGCGGCGTGCGCCAGCCTGATTTGGCGCGGCTCGCTGAAACAGACCTCGGCGAATTGGCTTACGCGGAACATGTTGCTCTGCTTGGCGCCTCGGCGCGTCCCGAATCCGTGCGGGTCAAATGCTGGCCGCAGGCGATACCGCAATACACGCTCGGCCATGCCGCGCGCATCAGACAGGTCGAAGAGGCCGAGCGCGGATTTCCGGGACTTTTCTTCTGCGCCAACTACCGCGGCGGGGTCTCGGTCGGCGACTGCATCAAGTCTGCCGACCGCGCAAGCGGATCAATAACGGCGTTCCTGCGCGGCGCCTGATCAATCCGGCCGCAATTGGGGCCTGCACACAAGTCAGCAGGTGAGCCGCCGCCCGTTGTTTATTAGAATTTTTTGAGGCTGCGTTAGTTTGACATAGATCAAACTAACGCTCTGTCACTGAGCGTATCTTCGCGTGAGCATCAGAACATGAGGGGGGAAGGGTTTTTTATTGATCCGCTTCAGCATCGCATTCCCGCAATCGACAAGGCGCTTGCCCGATTGACTGTCGGGATTCCGGACAGGATGCGAGGGCGGTTGGTGTCAACGTTTGGAAAATACTGCGAATTACCATTTGCTCATCAAGTGGCGGTTCGCTCCGCATATAAAAACGGGTAAACTGTCGCGCTGATTCCAGCAGCATTTGCGTGTTGCGGAAAAATTGTGCTTTATTTTCAGGAGAGACTGAACGTCATGCGTTTTCCGGGGCTTGCGGTATTAATGGTGTCAGGCGTGATTTCCCTGGCGACGATGATGGGCGCCGGGCCAACCGGCGCAGCGGACACCGCGAACCCCAAGCCGGCCGAACCCGCGGCGCCGAAAATGGAAAACGCGATCTGCCTGAGCTGTCACGGCAACGCGGAATTTGCGATGCCGGGTCCGGATGGAAACATGCGCATGCTGCACGTGACGCCGGACCGGTTCGAAAAAAGCGCACATGGCAAGCGCTTCTGCGTCGACTGCCACCAGGACATCACCGCAATTCCGCACCAGCCAGGCGTGCAGCATAAGGTCGGCTGCGTGACCTGCCATGAAACGTTATGGGAAAACGCGAAAAAAGATAACAAGACCAAGGAAAACGCCAGGCTCGGGGTGGTGGTGGAACAGATCGACCACTACATGAAGTCGATACACGCCCGGCCGAACAAGGATGACCAGTCGCGCACCAATGCCACCTGCTACGCCTGTCATGACGCCCACTACGTCTATCCCAAGGGAAGTCCTCAGCGCGCGTTATGGCGGCTTGGCATTCCTAATGCGTGCGGCAAGTGTCATGCCAAGGAACGTCAGGAATATGAAAAGTCGGTGCACGGGGATGAAGTCCTGTGGAAGGCCAACCCCAAAGCCGCGATCTGCTCGGATTGCCATACTACGCACGACGTCGAAAAGCCTGCGCTGGACTCCACCCGGCTGGTCATTACGCAAAACTGCGGAAATTGCCATAAAGACAGCTTAAAAAGCTATGTCCAGACCTATCATGGCAAGGTGAACACACTGGGCTATGCTTATACCGCAAAGTGCTTCGATTGCCACGGCAGCCACAGCATTCAGCGGGTCAGTGATCCGAATTCCAGGGTGCACCCGGACAACCGGCTGCAAACCTGCCAGCAGTGCCATGCCGGGGCGACCGCCGGCTTCGTCACTTTTCTGCCTCACAGCACCACTCACGACTTCAGCCGTTACCCGTACATGTGGCTCGCATCAAAGTTCATGATTGCGCTGCTGTTCGGCGTGTTCCTGTTCTTCTGGGCGCACTCGGCGCTGTGGTTCTATCGCGAACATCAGGATCGCAAGAACCGCGTCAGCAGGCCCCACGTTGCGATGGCCGAACTGCCCGCGCTGGCTAAAGGCAAGTATTTCCGGCGTTTCGGCCGGGTCTGGCGCATAGCCCATCTCGTCTTTGCGCTCAGCGTCATGACGCTGGTCCTGACCGGCACCGCGGTGTTGTTCGCCGACACCGCGTGGGCGAAAGCCATCATGAGCGCATTCGGCAGCCCCAAAGTGACGGCCATCGTGCACAGAGTCAGCGCGAGTCTCATGCTCGGAATATTTTTCCTGCATCTGGTCTATCTGGCGGTCCGCTTCGCGCGCAGCGAGAAGACATTCGACTGGTTCGGTCCGAACTCTCTGGTGCCGCGCTGGCAGGATTTATGGGATGCGATCGCCATGTTCAAGTGGTTCTTCGGCCAGGGACCGCGGCCCATGTTCGACCGCTGGACGTACTATGAGAAGTTCGACTACTGGGCGGTGTTCTGGGGCATGGGCATCATCGGCGGCAGCGGCATGATGCTGGCGTTCCCGAACGTGACCGCCTCCATACTGCCGGGCTGGATATTCAACATCTCCACGCTGGTTCACGGAGAAGAGGCCATCCTCGCGGCGGTGTTCCTGTTCACCGTCCATTTCTTCAACAACCATTTCCGGCCGGACAAATTGCCGCCTCCGGACATCGTGATGTTTACCGGCGCAGTGACGCTTGAAGAATTCAGGCACGAGCACACCCTGGAATACAACCGCCTGGTCGAGAGCGGGGAACTGGCGAAGCACCTGGTGGATGCACCGTCGCGTCAGATGACGCTGGGGTCGCGTATCCTGGGACTGACCATGATATCCATCGGGTTGACGTTGCTGGTGTTGGTGTTGATCGGATTTGTGGGCGGGTTTAACGGCGCTTAATTGCCGAAAAATGCCGTAAACGATTGCGGGGAGGCAGGCGTTATAATGGTGTCGTTCTATCAATTTTCAAAGGAGGTTGCGATGAAGCAGATAGTGATGGTGTTGGCGATAGCGGGTGTTTTCGCAGCAGGCGCGGCCCAGGCCCAGTCCGGCGCGGACGTGGTCAAGGCCAAGTGCGCGACCTGCCACGAAATGGACAAGAAGAAAGTGGGGCCGGCTTTCAAGGATGTGGCCGCCAAATTCAAAGGCGACAAAAGCGCTGAAAGCAAACTGACCGAGAAACTCAAGGAAGGCAAAGGTCACATGAAAGTCGCCGCCAGCGACGCTGAACTCAAGGCCGCGCTGCAGTACGTGCTGTCCGCCAAATAAATGTTCTGCTCCCTTTGAAAAGCTGGCTGCGGTCAGCTTTTCCGGGGATTTTCGGCTGTGTCAAGACTTGGGAGGCGCTGGAGATCGCATACCACCGCCTTCCTTGAACCTTGAACCTTGAACCCGAATGTCTCGTAACCGATCTCAGAGGGCGGCCATGAAGCTACGCGCGCTGTTTGTTACCCTTGGCCTGTTTGCACTGGTCGCAGGCGGCATGATCGCCGCCCCGGCGCTTCACGCGGCGACTCCTGCCGGAAAGTCCAAACCCGGCGCGGGTGAGGATCTCAGGGCGGTATACGCCAATGTCACAGATGTGGCCGAAGGCGGGCGCGCTACCGCAGCATGCGTACGCTGCCACGGCGCCAATGGCATCAGCACCGCCAAAGGCGTACCCCATGTAGCCGGACAGCGGCCGGCCTACCTTTATGCCAAGCTTCGCGCATACCAGGCCGGGACGCGCGGCGATCACGGCATGGAGGGCGCCATCAAGTTTCTCAGCGATGACGCGCTCGTGAAAATAGCAGCTTACTATGCGAGCCTCGATCCGGTTCAACCGCCGGCAAAGAGCACCGGCAAACCCGCGCCCGCCAAGCCTGACCCGGTCGCGGCGGGCAAGGCGGCCGCCGCAGCGTGCGGCGGCTGTCACGGGGAAACCGGCATCAGCAAAATCCCCGGCATGCCCAGCCTGGTTGGACTGGATCCCAAATATTTCGTCGCCGCGATGACCGCCTACAAGAACGGCCAGCGCAAACACGACATGATGAAGTCCTTCGCCGCGCCGCTCAGCGACACGGCGATCGCGAACCTCGCGCTGTTCTATGCCGCCCAGAAGCCCGCCAAGGCGCAGACCCCCGCTGCCGGCAATCCGGCGGCAGGCAAGACCGCAGCGGCAGCCTGCGCGGGATGCCACGGCGAGCAGGGCGTGAGCGCCAACCCCGACAATCCCAGTATCGCCGGGCAGGACGCGGAATACTTTGTGACAGCGCTCCGGGCCTATAAAGACGGCTCGCGCAAAGACGACATGATGAAGTCCGCTGTCAGCGCGCTCACCGACGGCGCCATGAAGGATATGGCCGCATACTACGCCGGACTTCAGCCGCAACAGCCCAAGGCCGACAAGCCTTTATCCACCGCGGAATGGGTGCAGAAATGCGACCGCTGCCACGGCATCAACGGCAACAGCACTGACCCCCGGACACCGGCCCTGGCGGGACAGCGCATCGAGTATCTGGACAAGAGCCTGCACGCATACCAGAGCGGCGCGCGCAAGGATTCGGTCATGGCCGCCATGTCGAGCGGGTTGAGCGAGAGCGATGTTGCCTCACTTGCCGCGCACTATTCGCAGCAGCGGCCCCGTGCGTTCGTGTTCATGGATGTGCAATGCAAGTAATTATTGAGCGTTTCATAATGGATGGCAGTCGGAACGCTCAATCCCTCTCCCCGGCCCTCTCCCCGATGGGAGAGGGCGAGAATGGCACTAATTCGCTGTCGCGAATTAGTGAAAGATCAATTACAGCGCGCCGCACAAGGTGAATGGCGCACGCTGGAGCCTTCCAGCCCGCAAGAGATAAAAGGGAATTTCCCATGAGTGACGCACCGCTGCACCGCCTGTTTTACCATTTTTCAGAGATGCCCTACAGCCTGCGCTGTTTATATACTGCGACGCTCCTTGTACTGGGCGCGGGCTACCTGTTCGCGCTGATCTATCTGTTCCATTCCTACTCCGGGAAGGACGGCAATCCGATGACTTTGTCCTATGAGGATGTCGTCATCGCCTATTCCGGCAGCGGCAAGGACTCGCGCCTGGAATCCGCCTTGCGCGGCTCGATGGCGGCCATGCTGCCGCAGGACGAAGTCAAAACGCTGGTCTCCTGGGTGCGGGATGGCTCCGACCGCGCCAGTTACGAAAAAACCATCAAGCAGATGCTCGACAAACGCTGCATCACCTGTCATGACGGCAGCAACCCGCATCTGGTCAATCTGAGCGGTTATGACAACCTGAAGAAAGTCACCGAAAAAGAAACCGGCAAGGGCATTTTCACGCTGGTGCGCGTATCGCACATCCACCTGTTCGGTCTGACTTTCGTCTTTTTCCTGGTCGGCACCATTTACAGCCATGCCTATGTGCGGCCGGTCTGGTTCAAGTGCACCGTCATCACCATGCCCTTCATATGCCTGACGCTGGACATCGGATCCTGGTATTTCACCAAGCTCTATCCGCCATTCGCGTGGGTGGTGATGATTGCGGGCGGGGGCATGGGGCTGTCCTTTGCCTACATGTGGGTAATTTCGATCTACCAAATGTGGTTTGCCCGCACTCCTCCCGCCATTGCGGACAGAGTGGGCTAGATTTTACGCACCGCCGGCTTGAGGCATGCAGTTTACTGATGAAGGAACCGGATTTACCCGTTGTAGTCGAACCAAAGCGGATCGACACAGCACCAAATATTAGAGGCCTGCAATGAGACGATATATTCTGGCGTTCGCAATTTCAGCAGCACTCATCGGCTGCGACAGCAAGGAGCCGCCGGCCCCGGGACCGTCAGCTGCAAAGCCGGCAGCGGCAGACGTGGCTGCTGGCAAGTCCTGGGTGGAGCGGGAGTGCAAGGGCTGTCACGGACTGGATGGCAAAAGCATCGCGCCGGGAATCCCGCATCTGGCGGCACAGCGCGAGGCTTATCTCCTCTCATCATTGCAGGCCTACAAGGAAGGCAAGCGCACCCACGCCGCGCTCAAGGATCTGGCAAAACGCATGACCGACGCGGACCTGCGGAATCTGGCCGCGTATTTCGCCGGCCTTCCGCCCGTAACCTACGTTGCCGCCCCGCCGGCGGTGCTGCCGTATGACAGGGGCAAAACGCTCGCCGCGCCGTGCGCGAAGTGTCATAGCGAGGATGGCAACAGCAGGATACCCGGCATCCCGAATCTGGCCGGGCAGCAGCCGAATTATTTCGTACTCGCCATCCAGGAATATCTGCACAAGGACCGGCAGCAGGCCCCGATGCACGCCATGCTGCCCCGTTTGAGCAAGCAGGACATGGAAAGTCTGGCGTTGTACTTCGCGTCGCAGACACCGGTTGAGCGCGCGGCGCCCGCAGCCGGAAATCCGGCGACGGGGGAACCGCTGACCGCGGTGTGCGGCGGTTGCCATGGCTCGCACGGGGTGAGCAGCGACACGGCGACGCCTTCTCTTGCCGCCCAGGATGCCCAATACCTGGTCAATGCAATCAAGTCCTATCGCACCACGCGCAAGCGCGAAAGCATGCGCATTTACGTGACCGGCCTGAGCGACAAGGACATCGAGAACATTGCGGCGTTCTATGCGACGCAAAAATCCCGGCCAGCCGAAAAGGGCCAGACGATCGTTCAGGACCTGACGGATAAATGCAATCGCTGCCACAGCCCGGAAACGGAAAACCCGGCTTTGGTGATTCCCAGGATCCGCGGACAGGACAAGGACTATCTGATCATGGCGCTCAGGGCCTACCGCGATGACAGGCGCGAAAGTTCCACCATGCACAAAATGAGCCTGCCGTACAGCGACGCCGTCATCGAAAGCGTGGCATCTTTCTATGCCACACAACCGGCGAAGTAAGACTACGCCATCCGGCCGGCGCTGAAGCAGTCGAGTCACCTCGACTGCCCGGCGCGCACGCCCGGATCATCGCCTGCCAGGACGAATGGCGAGGCAACGCGATGCCGTGCCTCCGCTCATCATCCATAACTAACGCTATGCTGTGAGGGGACTCACGACGCCCCATGCGCACGGCCTGCGGGAATGGCCGCGGTTTGATCTACGTCAAGCCCGCTTGCGCCGCACACATCATAATTCTTATGTGAAAACAGCATGATAGATTTTCCGGAAGATTCTTAATATCAAGCGACTGGGGCATTCAGTTCTCATCCACCCGATAATGCTTCCTCGCACCCTCAAGTTCAAAGTCAGCTTTTACCTGGCTATCACCCTGACGGCGGCGATGCTCCTGTTTACGCTGCTGATCGTGCTGCATCAGCGCGAGGAACGCTTTAATGACGTGGCGGACCATGTCACCCAGCTCTCCGAGGTGATCGCCAAAAGCACCCGTTATGCGATGCTGCAGAATCAGCCTGCTTACGTGGACCGGATCATCCATGATGTGGCGTACCAGGGCAGCATCGACCGGGTCAGGATACTGAGCAAGGAAGGCAAGATCATGCACTCCACCTACCCGCCCGAACTCGGGCTGACGGTGGACCGCAAAGCCGAGGCCTGTTACCACTGCCACCAGAGCGAGCGGCCGCTGGAACAGATACCCAAGAGCAAGCGGACGTGGACTTTTGTATCTGCGGAAGGCAAACGTCTGCTCGGCAGCATGGAGGTGATCCGCAACGAACCAGCGTGCTACAACGCGGCATGCCATCAGCACAGCAAAGACACCGCGGTGCTCGGCGTGCTCGATATCGTCTACTCCCTCGACGGCATCCATAAGGAAGTGCGCACGCATGGCGTCGTCATCGCCGGTATTTCCCTGGGGTTCGTCCTCTTCGTCTCGCTGTGCGTCAGCATTTTCGTGCACCGTCTGGTCTATGTGCCGCTGCGCGACCTGGAAACCGGGGCGCAGCGGCTCGCTTCGGGCAACCTGGAACAGCCGGTCCCGGTGCGCGGCGAAGACGAGTTCGGTCAACTGGCGGCCGCTTTCAACGCCATGACGGCGGCCCTCAAAAATTCCCGGCTGGAGTTGCGGGAGTGGGGACATACCCTGGAGCAGAAAGTGGAAAAGCGCACGCAGGAGCTGCGCATCGCCGAGGCCGAAGCGGCGCGCGGGGAAAAACTGGCGTCGGTCGGCCTGCTGGCGGCCGGCATCGCGCATGAACTGAACAATCCCCTGACCGGCATTCTCACGTTCACCTCCCTGATCAGGAAGAACCTGCCGGACGGGAGCGCGGATGCCGAAGACCTGGATCTGGTGATCAGGGAAACCAAACGCTGCGCCGCCATCATCAGAAGGCTGCTCGATTTTGCGCGCGAGAAAACGCCTGAGAAGAAATTCACCGATCTCAACAAGCTCATCCTGGAAACAACGCACCTGATCGAGCGCCCCGCGCATTTGCGCGATATCGATATCGCGATGGATCTCGATCCTGACCTGCCGCAGGTATGGGCCGATGCCGACCAGATTACCCAGGTGATCATGAACATGCTGGTCAATGCCCAGCACGCCATCGAGGACAAGGGCAGCATCACCGTGCGCAGTCGCCAGGTGCAAAAAGCGCCCGGCACCGAGCCGGGTGAGCAGCCTGTGCCGATGGTCGAAGTGGCCATTATCGACACCGGCTGCGGCATCCCGCATAAAAATCTCAAAAGGATTTTTGACCCGTTTTTCACCTCCAAGGAGGTGGGCAAGGGCACCGGCCTGGGTCTGTCCGTCAGTCACGGCATAGTCAGCGCCCACGGCGGTATGATCGAGGTCGAAAGCGAGGTCGGGGAAGGCACCACCTTCCACATTTTCCTGCCTCTGGAACACCCGCCTGCAGTTGCGACGGACGGGAACAACGGGAGTCATGCATGAGCGCCAGAATACTGGTCGTCGACGACGAGGAAATCATCATCCGCAGTTGCCTGCGCATATTGAGCGGCAGCGATTACGAGGTGGATTCCGCCCCGAACGGGCTGGAGGCCTTGCGCAAATTAAACGACAATCAATATGACATGATGATCCTCGACATCATGATGCCGAACATGGATGGCCTGGAAGTATTGCAGCGGGCGAAGGAGGCGCACCCGGACATCGACGTCATCATGGTCACCGGGCTGTCCCAGATCGATACCGCGGTTCGCGCCATGAAACTGGGGGCCTTCGATTACCTGCCCAAACCCTTCGATCCCGATGAACTCAAGCTCGTGGTGGAGCGGGCGCTGGAAAGACGGCGCCTGATGCGGGAAAACCAGGATCTCAAAAGCGAGGTCAGCTCCAAGTACCGCTTCGAGAACATTATCGGCTCCAGCCCCAGGATGCAGAGCGTCTTCCGGCTGATCGCTCAGGTGGCGCCGACCAACGGCACCGTTCTGCTGACGGGAGAGAGCGGGACCGGCAAGGAACTGATAGCGCGCGCCACACACTACAACAGCCTGCGCAAGGACGGTCCATTCATCGCGGTCGACTGCAACTCGTTGAGCGAAAACCTGCTCGAAAGCGAGCTGTTCGGACACGTCAAGGGTTCGTTCACCGGCGCCGTGACGAACAAGAGAGGCATGTTCGAAATGGCCAACAACGGCACGCTGTTTCTGGATGAAATAGGCAATCTGTCGCTCTCCACCCAGGCTAAGCTGCTGCGGGTCCTGCAGGAGCGGGAGTTCAAGGCAGTGGGGGACACCCGGACGCAGACCGTCAACATCCGGCTGATCACCGCCACCAACAAGGACCTGAAGGCCATGGTGGCGGACGAGACCTTCCGCGAGGATCTGTTCTATCGCATCAACCTCTTCCCCATCCACGTCCCGTCCCTGCGGGAGCGCCGCGACGACATTCCTGCTCTTGCATTTCATTTCCTCAAGATTTTCAGCGGGGAACTGGAGAAAAAGGTGACCGAGATTTCCGAGGGGGCCATGAGCGCGCTGGTGAACTATGCGTGGCCGGGCAATGTGCGCGAACTCGAGAATACGATGCACCGGGCGACAATACTGGCCAGCGACAAGGTCATCCGCCAGGCCCACCTGGCGTATATCATCGAATCGCCTCAGGCCGATCTCGAAGTGCCGAGAACCGGCGACGAACTCAAGCGGGTAAAAAAAGAGGCCCGCGAAAAGTCAGTGGAAAACATCGAGAAGCTTTTCGTGCTCGAGGCGCTCAAGCGCAATTCATGGAACGTCACCAAGAGTGCGGAAGAAACCGGCATGCAGCGGGCCAATTTCCAGGTGCTCATGAAGAAATACGACATCCGGATCCGGGGCGCGGCGCACGATTCCGACGCATCAGACGACACTCAGAGCCCATAACAAAATAAATCAGCCACAGAGAGCACAGAGTTTTCTTTTCAATACCCCCTTGAGGGGTGCACAGAGAGAACCAATAATGATTATTTAAAATAATCAGATACGCATCATGTCTTGTAATTTGTTTTTCCTCTGTGTTCTCAGTGATCTCTGTGGCTAATGCTTTTGAGTTTTTACCTTTTATTGGCCGTTACATCGATCTTGGTCTTTTTGAGTTGCGCTCTTAACGAAAATTACGCGCTCACGCCGGCGGTGACGTGTGGTCGGATTCGTCCTCGACTTCCTCGTATCCGGTGATCATGGCCTTGAAGTGGGCCGAGCGTGTGTGGCCGAGGCTTGCAAGGTAGGGGTGGATGAATATGAATGCCGTAAAGAATATGAAAATCAGCACGTGGGCCGTGTCCACCACCCGCACCCCCCCGAGCGCGTCGATCATGCCGGAGAAGCGGTGGACGTCCCACAACAGCACTCCGGTGTAGAACTGCAGCGGCACGAGCATCAGCATGATGACCTGGTAAGCCATGCTCTGCATCGAATTGAACTTGGCGTAGGCGCTGACGTGGTATGGGTTGGGCTCGCCTTTGAATATGCCGTAGCCGTAGAACCTGAGCTGGCGGAAGCTCGCCTTGAAATGCTTGGCGGGACTCAGTTCCGGATGGTAGACCTTGATCTTGTCTGAAAACAGGTAGAAGAGCAGCCAGATGAAAAAATTGGCGATGAGCGCAAATCCGATCCAGTTGTGCAGGACGACCGCGGTCCTGAACGACATCAGATCGATCAATCCAATGTACCGGATCTGAATGCCGGTGACGAGCATCGCCACGAATCCGAGCGCATTCATCCAGTGCCAGATCCTTACCGGGAGTGGGTGAACGTAAATTCTTGGCATTGCGTTGTTCCTTTAACGTTGGTGCAGCTGCATCGACGGGACGATTGAAGGACCCGGCTACGGGCGCCTCAGGAGTCCTCCCGCCCGCCGATTTTCTTCGCGTATCTCCGGAAGAGCCAGGTGAGCGTCAAATGGCCGATCGGCACCCCGATGCCGCTCAGCAGCGCGAGAACGAACAGCCAATCCAGCAGCTTGATGCGGGTGCCGCCTATGGCATAAAAACCGCCCATCGATTCCACCGAAATCGCCGAGTGCAGCACGTCCTTGTCAGCGTCATACCGCAGCGGCCTGCCGTCAGGCCCGGCGATGGAAACCGTGACGCTCTGGAACGGGTCGGCGCCTACCCGGTGGCAACTGTCGCAATTGCGGCTCGCCATGTATTTGTCTGACAACTGGTGGGCCACGACGCCATCGCTCACTTCCAGCCGGCCGCGCAGGGTCGCCTTGCCGACTGCCCCGTCGCGGCTGAATTCGCGCAGCAGGCTTTGCAGGGCCAGTGCATCGAGGCCCGTGCCCTTCGCATCGGCGAACCGGGCGCGGCTGTCGAACTGCGGCACGCCCTGCTTTTCCGAGATCCGTGTCTGCGCCACGCTGTCGTACATCCTGAGATCAACCCGGCGCTTGGCTCCCGGCACATGACAGGCCGGGCACGATATGGTTTCCAGATGCCGTGCGGCATTGGGCAACCAGACCTGGTGTGAAGCTACCGTGGCCGGATGGCAGCCGAGGCAGGCATTTTTCACGGTGTCGCCGGCCGTCGCCGCGGTCACGTCATGCGCGCGGTGACAGTCTGCGCACAGCGGAACGTGGGTATTGCCCGGCTTGCTGCGCGCCCGGCCATGCACGCTGGCGGCATAGGCGCCGAATACGGCGTCGTGGCACTTCCGGCATGACACTTCGGCCATCACCTCACGGGCCTTGGGCTGAATCGCATGAGGCGCATGGCAGTCGGTGCAGATCGGGGCGACCGGGTTGCCCTCGCGCAGGAGGGAGGCATGAATACTGCCCCCGTACAGCTTGAATATGTCGTCATGGCACTGGCGGCAGGCCTCGGTCCGCGCGATGGAATATTCGCGCGTGCTGGCGATTTTCTGTTTTACCGGGGGATGGTTCTGCAGGGTGACTTCCGCATGGCAACTGGCGCAACCCATCGGGTTGTGGACGGACGCAGCGAAGGCCGGACCCGCAACATGCAGCGAGAGCGTTTCGCCGTTAGGCAGTTTCTTGACCAGTCCTTCAGTTGCGTGACAGGCGAGGCATTGCTGGTCTGGTTCGGAAAGCGCGCTGGCGGCGGCGCGGGCGGCGCCCTGATCCATGAAAAATGCCGCGGCCACGCCGAAAAACGCGGCCATCACCCATGTTGGAAGCCCTCTACCGTGCATGTTTCCCGTCCCCCACGTACGACGCGACTGCGTCTTATCGATCATTTGATGATCCGATGCAAGCCCGGCACCGAAGACCGCACTGGCGCTTCCGACCCTCGAGCGTTGCGCATCAGTGCAATGGACGTGTCATATATCACGAAGACCCGGCCGGGTGATTGCAAAGCGGCCGGTCCCTGCGCCAAGCAGCAGCAAATATAGCAGATGCACTATGGTTCAAATTTGATCTGGATCATGCCGCCCGACCGCGAGTTCTTTGAACTCAGATTACTTTTGCAAAGGCAAATGAATGGTAAATGTCGTTCCCTTGCCGGCTTCACTTTCAACACCAATGGTCCCGTCATGGTTATCTATTATTCGCCATATGACTGCGAGTCCAAGCCCGGTTCCATGCTTTCCTTTCGTGGTGTAAAACGGCTCAAACAGCCTGGAAAGATTCTCTTCGGGTATTCCCTGCCCCGTATCTGCTATTTTTACCTGTATGTAATCTTTTTGCCCAGCTTCATCCATTGCCCCCCACCTTTGCCAGGTACATTCCGGATTTGCGCAGCCCTCGAACATTCCATGCGGAGGCACTTCAAAAGCGCAAACCGATGACCCGCACTCCGGGCATTTGATATTTTCCTCGATTAATGAAACGCCGCACTGGGGACATGAAACCTGGAAATTCTTTCCGCTCTTGAATTCCATTCCGTACTGATGCCGGTGTTTGCCATAAACAGGGTCCAGGTTGATGAATTCATCATTACCCTTCACGACCGCTTTTACTCTTATGGTCGGCAGGCCGTTGATTTTTATTTCATCATCCATGAGGGAGTGTCTTTTGGGGCAGACGGCGGTTTTTATCTGCGCCAATCCATACGGTGACAGCGAGATCATGGATGGATGGACGGTAATTTTTCCTCCGCTGTCTCCAATTGCATCGGCGGCATTGACCATCAGGTTTATAAAAACCTGCTGAATCTGATTGGGGTCTACCGTTATCTCCGGCAACGGGGTATCGAGATGCGCATCGAGTTCGATGCGCTTGAGCAAGAGCTGGGCGGCGACCACTTCTATTGCGTTTTTTATGATTTTGTTGATATCCGATTCTTGCATCTTGGGAACGGACGGCCGGGCAAAATCGAGGAGGTTCTTGACGATCTCCCGGCATCGTATTGTTTCTCTGACGATGACGCCCAGATCCTCCTGCAATTCGGGATTCTCCTTTGTCCTTTTCAGGATAAAACTGCTGTAGGTCAAAACGGCCGTCAACGGGTTGTTTATCTCGTGAGCGACCCCCGCCGCAAGCCTCCCCAGTGAAGCCATTTTATCGGACTGGAAAAGCTGCTGTTTTGCCTCCGCCAGATTCTTGGTCATTTTATTGAATGACTTTGCAAGCAATCCGAGCTCGTCATTGCCGATATCATCTATGGTGTAATTGTAATTACCCGAGCTGACCTGGCTGGTGGCTTTAACCAATTTGCCGACAGGCTTGACTATCCATATCCTGACGAAATATGCGATAAAAATGCTTAATGCAAGAATCGCCATGGCGGCAAGGGCGATCAATCTGAACTTGTTGTCTTCGATCTGCCGGTCCACATTTTTCAAGTCCATTTTTATGTCAAGCACCCCCAGCACCGTCTGGTCCCTGGTGTGGGCATGGCAGGCCGCCTCGTAGCACGAGGGGGTGTTGTAAATCGGGTTTATGACCGCAAGTATGCGGGGCGCATCCGGACTGATCCTGTAAATTCGCATTCTTTCGTTCATGGGCAGTCGCTGCAATGGCGCATTTTCGGTGTGGCATGCGTAGCAGCTTTCGGCATGCTTATCGACCATCTTCCCGATCAAGTCACTGCGGGATGAAAACGTCACCTCTCCTTCCTTGTTGAGTATCCGGATCTCCGTAATACTCGGTTCATGCGAGACGGTATTGATGATCGCATGCACTTCGTCTCTTTTGTTCTCCAGCATGCTGGTAAGCGTGCTGTTCTTGATGGCCTCGCTCAGCTGGTTTGCATGGATTCCTGCCTGGGATATCAGGGCATCAGTTTGCGCTCTGATGCTGAAGTACGAAAACACGCCGATGATGATGATTGTAATGACGCCAACCGCAATGATCAGTTTTAAACCTATCCTGGCTACCATTGCGCTTGATTCCATCTGGTAATTCTTGTCAGAAGGTTAAAAACCGATTTTACGCGGCCTGTTTCTGCTGCAACAGCAGGCTGCCGGCGGTGAGACATCATTTGAGCCGAAATCATATGACAATTAACAATGGCGCCCGGATAGGAACGTATCGCTCAGGCGATGCCCATCCGGGTCATTGGCCTGCGGCCTCGGCAACCACGGGCTTTCAGTGGCCGGTTTTCGAGGTTTTGTCTCCGGCATCCGGGCCTTTCTTGCCGTAACCCGAGAGATATCTCACCAGCAGTATGAACAAAACGAGAAACGACAATAACAAAAGATATTCCAGGCCCTTGGTCTCGAATATGTTTACATAGGTGTAGAACTCCATCGTGCGCCCCTATATTCAGGTCAGTGTTTACTGAGAACCGGCATGCGGGTGATTATCCATCTGAGGACCCATATTTCCACGGAAATGACCATGAGCGTAACGACAATCTCCTGCCATGACGGGTAGTAGTGATCGGCCGCGTACCAGCGAAAAGCGATCACGGACACATTCAATCTGTTGAGGATAATGCCGAGCAAGGCCATGACGGAGGCAACCTTGATCAATCCCAGGTTCCTGTTTCTCACCGCGTAGGCAAACATGCAGCAGGGTATGAGCACAAAACCGATGATTTCGACGAGATACCAGTAACCCCAGAAATCATGGATCAGGTTCCAGCGTTGCTCATGCACGAAGAGGAGCGCCTGGAAAAAATAATAGACGAACATGGTAATGGCAGCGCCTTTGGCCAGGCCCAGGACTATTTCCTCATTGCGCTTGTGGTTGCCATCTCCAATCAGGTCCTTGAAGACCTTATGGCTGATCGTGCCCTCGAATATGATCATTGCCAGACCGGCATAAATACTTGAAACAAAGAACAGGATCGGTATGAATTCCGAATACCAGAGAGGGTGTATTTTCGGCTTGGCCATCAGGAAGAGCGCGCCAAGGCCGGATTGATGGAGGATCGAGAGCGTGATGCCGAATATCACGGCGCCGAGCGTAAGTGCGGAAAGGAATTTCCGGACTTTCTCCAGCTTTGCCCATTCGGCAATCACCGGCGAAAATTCAACGAACATCGCAATCATGTACAGCAGAAAGTGCCACGAAACCAGAAACAGCACGGAGTTATACCCGAACGAGTTCCCGATGATCGGATTCACTATATGCCAGGGCCGCCCCAGATCCAGCACCAGGGCACCCGCATAAAAGACATATGCCATCAGTCCGTTCAATACGGTCACCCTGACGATGGAGTGATATTTGTCGTTTCTCATCACATAAACGACAAAGGTGACGACGTAGGAGCCGCCGGCAAAGGCGACACCGGTGACAACATCGAATCCGATCCACAGCCCCCATGGGAATTCCTGGTTAAGATTGGTGACTGATCCGAGTCCGTAGACAAACCGGAAATACAGGATTACCAGGCCGACGATGATGATTGGGATTGAAATGACATTGAACGGGGTAAGCCACTTGCCCCGGGGTTTCAGCTCCTGCAGAAAGAACCTGAAGACCCTGCTGAATTCACTCGTGAACACCGCCGCGTTACTCATGTTCTTCCCCCGGTTTTGTCCACTCGCTGCTTTCGCTTAATTTGTTTTTTCTGTCCGTCAGCTCATTCAGCCCCAGCAGGAGCGCCGGGACGCCGAACAGAATCAGCGGAACAGAAACCAGGAATTGCTTGGTGTATTCGGGATAGGGCGTTGTGCCAAGGTCGGTCCTAAAGCCGATCTGGTTGAACGGAACGGCGGACAGGTACAGCCAGCCGGTTCCTCCTACTTCGTGCTCTCCGTAAATGTGACGCACATATTTGTCCGGGTGGCTGTAAACACGGTGCCGCGCAACTTCCATCAGTTCTCTCTTCGGGCCAAACATCAGGGCATCCGTCGGGCAGGCCTCCACGCACGCAGGCTTTTTGCCCTCCTTCAATCTCTCGTAGCACATGTTGCACTTCATGATTCTCGGATTCCACGAGTGATACTCCGCCTTTGGAATATCGAAGGGGCAGGAGATCATGCAAAACCGGCAGCCCATGCACTTGTCGCCGTCCCAGGTAACCGGCCCCTCTTTCGTCTTGTACATGGCATTTACCAGACAGGCGGCCCCGCAGGCCGGCTGCCAGCAATGCATGCACTGCCTTTTTACGAACACATCGCCTTTTTCGGTCTTGAAGCGGTTTACGATCGTCCACTGCTTGTCGCTGGTATCGTGAATTTTCTCGAGCGCATTGTCGTTTTTGACGTCCGGGACATAGTTATCGTGCGTCACCGAACAGGCGACCTCGCAGGACCTGCACCCGATACACCGGGTGGTATCGACTAGCACCCCGATGAATTCCTTGTTTTCTTTGGTGGCTTCAGCTTTTGCTTTTTTTATGGGCAGTACAGCCGCACCGATTGCCGCACCGACGGTGGCTGAGGTTCTAAAAAACTGTCTTCTATCCACGATAGCTCCTGTTTCTGAAGTGTCCGGTCACGATTTTCTCTTCCCCGAATGACACAATTCGCAACTGGCGCTTGCTTCCTTGCCGGTGCTCACTGCGTGGCACTTCCAGCACTGCTTGTGAATCACTACTTTTGAGCTGAGTGTTTCATCCGCAATATTTGTCGGATTGGAGCGATGGCAGGCCGAACACGCATAAGCCGCCTGCCCGGCCTTTTTTGAGCCATCATGGCAAATCTGACAATTAATCCAGGAGGATTTGAGATAATCCGGATGCGGGGTGTTTAATTTTTTGGCATTTATCTGATGGTGGCACTCGACACATTTGATCCCGAGATCTGCGATGTGCTTCTGATGGTTGAATACCACCTCGCCCACCGATGAAGGTATTTTTATCTGCGACGGCGCCTCCCCGGCGCCTGATTTGGAGCCATCTGCCATTACACCGGTCGGTGACGCAGCCTTGACTGGGGTAGCTGCCTTGCCTGCCGTAACCTCTTCAGTATTGGACGGCAAACTTACAGCAGCAAGAAAGACCGCCGCCGCAGCCGCGATAAAATATCTGATCATAACTACCTCTTTTTAGACGTCCGGATAAAAAGCAGTGTAGCTACCTGAAGTTTGTTATTTCTGAAGGAATGTTCTGACAAACTCCTCCAAAAACCTATCATCTATTTTTTGTTTCCCGGCTTTGTCATCACTTTTCCCCGCCAATGCCAATTGCTGGTTTTCCTTCTCGACTTTTTTTAAAATTTCGCTGTAGTTGTCTATCTCCCCCCGGTACCAGTTAATGGTATCCGCGCCGATTTTAAGGAAAGGTAATTCTTCGGGCAGGTTTGACGGCTCGATACAACACATCCAGCTCAGCTCAAACGGCTTTGATGCAATCCATTCCGGGTGTTCGACATGTTCCGTATTCAGCACAGTAACTTTCCCGCTGATCGGGGAGGAAATGCTTATGACGTAAGAACCATGCCTGATCGAGAAAAGCGGATCTCCCTTCCCGATTTTCGTATTCAGCTTGGGTAACTCGACTCCGTCTATATTCGCGATTGTCTTGCGCACGAAGTCGTCAATTCCGACACGGGCGGTGCCATTCATTTCCACGTTCACCCATGTATGATTCTGGGAAATGAAGATGCCGGCGGGCACGTTGAACTCGCGTTTCGAACCGGATTCCCTGGTAGACGGGGTGATCAGGCGCACCGTCGGCTTCATCTGCCGCTCGATCCTGTCTTTGCGCTTGATGAGGCACTTGTTGAAGAAATCAATCAACTCATCTTCCGTAAACGGCTTTTGGACATAATCCATTGCGCCGTACTTCATGGTTTCAACGGCGGTCTCGATCGATGCGTAGCCGGTTATTACGATGACGTCTATGTCGGGACGCAAATGTTTCACCGCCTTGGTCACTTCCAGGCCGTCCATTTCCGGCATTTTCAGGTCGGTGAAGACGAAATCGTAATCGTATTTTCGAATCAACCCGAGAGCTTCCTTTCCTTTTTCCACGGTATCGATGCTGTAGCCTGCGACAACGAGAATTTTCCTGAAACTGTCCAGGATGATGGATTCGTCATCGACTGCCAGTATTTTTGCTTTTGGCTCTTTTACTTCCACTCTTTTCAGAGTCGTGGCTTCATCGGAAAAATCCAGCTTCAATCCGATGTCCAACGCTTCCTCCCGCTCTTTCCTGAGCTTTAATTCGTGCCTTTTTTGGAAATAAAGACGCAGCGCCAAATCAACGATTATGAAAACAATAACCGTGACAACAACGATTAATAGAACCATTTTATTTCTCCGAAAAATGTCTGGCGTCGGATCATCAGCAGAATCAAATGGGCGTCAGGAAATCATGCGGGCAAATTGATGAATAAATATGGATAAAAGCCGCAGTGGAAACTGCCGGGAGTGCGCGCTTACGGGGAGTTTTTGTAACTGCCTGAAAAAAAATCTGGAATAACGCGTGCGCTGCACGACGCGAGGAGAACCCGATACCGATTTGTTTGCTTACACCGAAGTGTTCCAGGCCCGTCGTCAACATCGCTTCGCACCCGGCTTTCGCTTGCCGGCGCAGTTCCCGCAATCCTGGATTACGAATCTGCATGTGAAAAACGGGGCCTGAAGCAATTCCCTTGCAAGACGAAAAACAGAGGGAAACTCATTTACCCATACTTGACCATAACCATAGCAGGGACTTTTTATTTTAGCTTTGATGCAAATCAACACGGCTGTATTTATGATCGGTAGGCCGCTGTGAAGGGTGCAGTTGATGCGATTCAAACTGATGTAGAAGCATGTTCACGCGGTATGCATGAAACCATGCGCCAGGAAAAAACAGCGGGCATCGCACGCATCTACGTCCCTGTTGCCGCACCGCTTCGCTGATGGCGTGACATAGTCATTTTGTTAATCTTGGAATTGAGTTAAAGCCGAGTACAAAGACATCGGGGGGTAGGTTTACCCTCCCCCCGGTTGCCGCTGTTGCCTAGGGCCTGTTGCGCTTGCTCAGCCCGCTTTCTTCAGCAATGCCCGTGTTCCCGCCCACGCCAGCATCCCGAGACCGATGAACGGCAGCGCGATGATGTAAGCCAGTCCGACCACGGGTGCGGCGGCGATCATGCCGACGTTTTTCACGCCAACCGCGATCTTCCTGGCAACGCGGTTTTTCATCAGTGCCCTGCCACCCATCAGCGCCACCATCCCGATCCCGACGAACGGGAAGGCGATCATGTACGCGAGACCGATGAACGGTGCGGCGATAAACAGCGCGATGTTCCTGGCGACGGTGGCGGCCTTCGCGAATCCGGCCGCCGGCGCAGGCGCCGCGGTTGCCATGCTGCTTTCCGCCGGCGCTGCCGCGGTCGCGCTTTCCATCAAAGCCTCGCGCGCGCTGTCCTCGATCATTTCCGGCGACAGCGGTTTGTGCAGGAAGGCGGAGACGCCCGCTGCTTTCGCCTGGACTTCGTTCGCATCCGTGCCGTAGCCGGTGATGATCACTACCGGCAGCCACGGTTGGCTGGCTTTCACCTTCTCAGCGACTTCGAGCCCGTTCATGCCGGGCATCTTGATGTCGGTGAACACGAGATCGTAGTTCTCGCTGCGTAGTTTGTTTAAGGCTTCTTCGCCATTGCTTGCGGTGATGACCGCATAACCTTTACCTGACAGCACCCGGTCGAAGCTTTTCCCGACCACCGGGTCATCGTCTACTACCAGCACTCTTTTGACTGCATCCATGACACTCTCCATCTGGTTATTGATCTGGTCTTGTCCTTACTAAAGCAATCCTCGTGCCAAGCCAGGTTTAGTTAGAATAAACAATAATGTATTCAATAAGTTAAATGCTGTTTTGCTGTGCTTTTTTGGGCTGCAATCAGGTGTCTAAGTACAACATTTGTATGCACCTGTAGCGGTGCGCATGAAAATTCTTCTAATTATCAACCAGCTAGGAAACAGTACCGGCGGTACTTTTTTTGTACACCTGCTTGGCGGTTGAAGGCAGCCCGGGCCAGGTCTGTATCTGTTGGCTGGGCTTAATGTAATACTTCATACAACCGGGGGAGGTGTTGCCCTCCCCCGCGTGCCGCCGCTGCCACCTGGCATGGCAGCAGGATTTACCAAGCGCACTCGTTACTCAGTCCTTCTTCTTCATCAATGCCCGGGCCCCGAACCACGCCAGCATCCCAAGACCGATGAACGGCATGGCGATGATATAGGCCAGGCCTACGAACGGTGCGGCGATAAAGAGCGCGACGTTCTTGACGACGCTGGTGGCCGGTGCGGGCTTGGCCTGTGGCGCCGGCGCCGCCGTTACCGACGCGGGTTCTGCTATAACGGTTTCAGCCGTCGCTGCCGTGGCAGCGTTTCCAAGCAACGCCACGCGCGCGCTGTCTTCAATCATCTCCGGCGACAGCGGTTTGCGCAGGAAGCTGGCAACACCGGCGCGCTTCGCCCGCGCTTCATTGGCATCCGAGCCATAACCGGTGATGATCACCACCGGCAGCCAGGGCTGGCTTTCCCTCACCCGCTCGGCGACTTCGAGACCGTTCATGCCGGGCATCTTGATGTCGGTGAACACGACATCGTAGGTCTCGCTGCGCAGCTTGTTCAACGCGTCCTCGCCATCGCGCGCGGTGATCACCGCATACCCTTTCCCCGTCAGGACCCGGTCGAAGCTTTTGCCGACGATCGGATCATCATCCACCACCAGCACTTTTTTGATCGCATCCATGATGTTCTCCTTGGATTAATAAGCGTGATTGGCTGTTTGATTCATGCAGACACTGTGCAGCGCCCATTTCTTTTGAGTCATGGCGCCGTATGCCGCGTTGATAATGTCGTCCGGACCCAGAGGCTTGGCCAGATAGTCATAGGCGCCGAGCCGCACCGCTTCCTTGGCGGATTCGAGGCTGGGATACCCGGTGATGATCACCACCTCGCTGTCGGGCCATTTTTGCTTGATCGCCTTCAGCACCGCCATGCCATCCATGCCCGGCATGCGCAGATCGAGGAGCACGACATCGAAGGCCTGCTGTTCCATGGCCTGCAGTGCTTCGCTGCCATCCCACGCCAGTTCCACATTGCACTGGGAGCTGGCCAGGGACCGGCGATAACTGAGGCGCACTGTCTCATCGTCATCGACGACCAGGATTTTGCATTTCGTATCCATGATGCACTCCTTCCATTTTTAACTTGCACTTAACCACCATTAAGCAACGTCCATGCCAATCCCGGGCGCTCTTCTACAAACACCATTGTTTCAAAGAGATAGGGGTTTTATTGCCGCGCAGTATCGGGAGGCTGGCAAGGTGCTGAAGTACATTTTTTTCACGCAGCCGCACTGAGGCGTGGAAATATTTTCGTTTAATATCAAATGCTTACTTGATGTGGCCGGTGCCGTTTTTTTTGTACACCTGCATCGCAGCCAAAAATTCGCGCTGGATCCGGATCTGCCGGCTGGGAGGATAGGACCCGCTCACCGCTCCCACCTCACTCCTTACTTCCTTACTCCTCACTCCTCATCGCCGCTCACAGCTTACGGCTTGTAATTTCGCTTTCCAGATTGTTTTTTATAAATCGCTGGTTTTTGATGCAGATCAAAGCGAAATTAGTCACAGTTTACTAAGTTAGTTCGAAATGTAACGAAATGTGTCGAAATAAAATGATTGAAAACAAAGTCTTAGAAAAACATACCTTTATGCACAGCACTGCTTTTTCTGTATTTCTTCGTGTATCACATTAATCTTTGTTGATTTCTTAGCAGCAGTGTTGCGCCTTAACAACAGAAACGAACCAGAAGTTCAATTCCGCGATTGGGAGAGATGAGTATGAAAGGCAAACGATACGGCGGGCTGTTTTCGATGCTGTCGGCCACTATCCTGGCGGCCGGCCTCATGGTCGGCTCCGGATTTACCCCCGCGCAAGCGGCGGGCCCCGGCCCTGAGGTGTGCGCGAACTGTCACGCGGACGCAGTCAAGGGCTACCAGGCGACGAAGCACAGCACGAAGACCGACAAGCGCACCCCGGCCAATGCTGGCGCGTGCTCGACCTGCCACGGCGACGGCACCGCCCACGTCAAGGCGGGCGGCGGCAAGGGCGCCGGCGGCATCATCAACCCCGGCTCGAAGACTCTCGCCGCGGAAGACAAGAACAAAACCTGTCTGGCTTGCCACCAGGCCGATCCCAGGCGCATACACTGGCAGGCAAGTGTCCATGCCGGCCGCGACGTAGCCTGCACCTCCTGCCACAAGCTGCACTCGCGCGACGATGTGCGCGAAAAACTCACGCAGCCCCAAGTCTGCTTCGCATGCCACAAAGAGCAGCGCGTTCAGGTCAACAAGCCGTCCCGCCATCCTATCCTCGAAGGCAAAGTGAGTTGCGCCGACTGCCATAACGTGCACAGCAACAATCCGAAGCAAATGGAACGGGGCAGCGTGGTCGAGACCTGCTACCAGTGTCACATGGAAAAACGCGGGCCTTTCGTGCACAACCACCAGCCGGTGACTGAAGACTGCACGATTTGCCACCAGCCGCACGGCACGACGATCGCCAATCTGCTCAAGTCGCGCCCGCCGTTCCTGTGCCAGGATTGCCATTCATTGCAAGGTGGAGGACACCCGACGCAGTTTGCGGGTGTGCCAACCGGCCCCGCCCCCGGCACCGGGCAGGCGGGCACGGTGGGTCGGGGCTGTCTGAACTGCCACACCAACATCCACGGCAGCAACAGCACGCAGAATTCTGCAACCGCCGGGCGGTTCCGTCGCTAATCTAATTTAATGGAGATCGTCATGAGCAAGAGGATGAAGCAGACTTTCAAGGTGACGGCACTGGCTGCGGCCCTGTTCGCGGTATACGGCTCCGCATTCGCGGAGGGCCCGGAGAATTCGGTGTCCATCGGCATCGGAAACTGGTCCAACGACCGGCAACAGGCCGGAATCTACGACGGCATGCGCGACAGCGGCGCCTACGGCCTGCTCGATGCGGACATTACGAAACGCGATGAAGTCACCGGCACCTGGCTGGGCCTGAAGGCGCGCAACCTGGGTCTCGATAATCGCGAGCTCAAAGGCTCGTGGGAGCGCCAGGGCGACATCGGCGGATCGCTCGAGTACAGCAGCATTACACGCGACCAGCCTTTCGTCTTCAACACGGGCGTGAGAGGCATCGGCACCACGTTGCTGACCACGACCACGATCACACCCGGTGCAGGCACGAACGTGGAACTGGGCACTAAGCGCGACCGCCTCACCGCGAAATTTTTCAAGAACCTCGGGGTCGGCCTCAACTTCAACGCGTCCTTCAGGAACGAGGAAAAGGACGGGACGCGTCTCTGGAGCCGGGGTGGCGCGTCTGAATTTGCGGTCGAGCCGATCAACAGCACGATACGGCTGCTCGAAGCCACCCTCAGCTACGCCCGCGACCGCTTGCAGTTGTCGGGCGGGTATTACGGGACTTCTTACAGCAACGGATACTCGGTTGTCGTCTCCAGACGCGGCGCAACAGATTACAACCTCAGCCTGCCTCAGGACAATCAGTCACACGAACTTTTCCTGAGCGGCGGTTATGCCTTCACGCCCACCACGCGCGGCACGTTCAAAGCATCGTACTCCCAGGCGACACAGAACGAGCTCTTGCCCATGCTGACGCCGGGGCTGATTTTCCCTGCAAACAATCAGCCGGATGCGCGGGCGCCAAGCAAGCTGGATGGCAGGCTCGACACAACGTTGCTCGAGGTCGGCCTTACCGCAAAACCGATGCCCAAGCTGAATGTCGTGGCCAATCTGCGCTACCGGGATTTCGAAGACAAGACGCCGCTGCAACAGGTTGTATTCAATCCTCCCGGGAACGACAACGTATGGAATACGCCGTTCTCGTACACCAACAAGGTCGCAAAGCTGGAGGCCACCTATCGTCTGCCGCAGTCGTACAGCCTTCTGGGCGGCATCGAGTACAACGGACAGGACCGCACGGCACCGACCGTCGGCACCCTGTACGTGCCGTTCAGAACATCGGTGAATGAAACGACTTATCGTGCCCAGGTGCGCAAATCAATGTCCGAGACGGTCAACGGATCGTTGGCGTACATACACAGCAAGCGGGACGGTTCCAGCTATGTATCGACCGGCAGCGTGATGGAAGACTCCATCAATCCGCTGAACATCTCCGATCGCAAGCGGGATAAAGTGCGCGCAATGGTGGACTGGTCGCCGACGGACAGGCTGGCATTGCAGTTCTCGATTGAAGATGCCAAGGACAAATACAGCGGCACGGTCGGCCCGTACGGGCTGCAGGATGGCACCGCGCGCCTGTATATGGCGGACGGCAGCTATCGGCTGAGTTCGGATTGGCAGGTCAACGCCTGGTATTCTCGTGATGAAACCAGGGCCAATGAAATAACCCAGCAAAATGCCACGGTCACCAAGTACAACGACCTCAGCGAAACCGGCGACTCGTTCGGCCTGGGTGTAAAAGGCACGGTGTCCAGCAAGCTGAAAGTAGGTGGAGATCTGGAGCATTTCCGCAGCGTCAACCAATATAAGCAAAACATAGTTGGCGGCGTACTTCCCGCCTCACAAGCGCCGGTGCCTGACATCACCAACACGATGCTGAGGATCAAGCTGTTTGCCCAGTATGCCGTGCAGAAGAACGCCGACCTGCGGTTGGACCTGATGCATGAAAAGTGGAGCACCAACGACTGGTCCTGGCTGTATTTCCCGGCTGCCGGTGGCTCACTACCCTGGCCTCATGGCAACAGCGACGGCACCACGGTGATCACGAAACCGCAACAGGACTCGACGTTCATCGGCGTCAAATACATTTACAAGTTCCAATAATGACTTAGGTGGCACCCATCAGCACCATGGATGGATGAAAGTGCAACGGGGCCGTGAATATGGCCCCGTTTTTTTCGGTGCGGCAGCAGTGCTGTTTTCCGGTCAACGCTGTAACGCTGCCGGACGTTAAATAAATGTTAATCAACCCGCAAAAAGGAGAAGTGATGAAGACGATACTGATGGTGGTGGCAGCGGTAGGCATAATGACTTCGGGCTTGGGTTACGCCCAGTCGGGCGCGGATGTAGCAAAAGCCAAGGGTTGTCTGAACTGTCACGAGATGGATAAAAAGAAGGTAGGCCCGGCGATCAAGGACATCGCCGCCAAGCATAAGGGCGACAAGAGCGCCGAAGGCACGCTGGCGGCAAAACTCAAGGAAGGCAAGGGCCATCCCAAGTCCGCGGCCTCCGATGCCGAATTGAAGGCGGCGCTGCAGTACATGCTGACCGCAAAGTAACACGTCCTATTTCTTAAAAAAGCTGGCTGCGGCCAGCTTTTTTTATGGGCAAGCGCCGCAGTAGGCGCCGCCGAATAACAATCAATCAATTTGTTGGCGACTCTCAGCCCAGCCATGACCAGACATGGCTGGGCCAATCCCGGCATTGCGACCTCAGCCCCAGGGCCAGAGAGAGTTATCAATTTTGATTTACATCAAAATGAAATGCGGAAAATTTTCAAATGTCATTTCATCGTTTGTCGAAATTTTTAATTTGTGATTCACATCAAAGAAAGTTTCGCGCTCATCTAATACGTTAGTCCGAACTGTAACAAAATGTATCTTCACACAAATGAATAATATCAAAGGGATAAGTAAAAAAAGCAAAAGCCCGGCACGATATTGCACTCGTTTTTCCACTCACCAATTTCATTTTTTTGACTAGCACGTTGAAATAGTGTCGCATCTTAACAACAGTAATGAACCAGAAATTCAATTCCGCAATTGGGAGATATCAGCATGAAAGGTAAACGATACGGCGGGCTGTTCTCGATGCTGTCAGCCCTCATACTGGCTGCCGGCCTCATGGCCGGCCCAGGCACTGCCACCGCGCAGGCGGCGGGCCCGGGCCCCGAGGTGTGCGCTAACTGCCATGCAGACGCAGTCAAGAGCTACGCTTCCTCGAAGCACGGCACCAAAGGCGATGCGCGGAGTCCCGCCAGCGCCGGCGCGTGCTCGACCTGCCACGGCGACGGCTCGGCCCACGTCAAGGCCGGCGGCGGCAAAGGCAGCATCATGAATCCTGCCTCCAAGACCCTCGCCTCTGACCAGAAAAACGGCGTTTGCCTCACTTGCCACCAGAAGGGCAGGATCAACTGGCAGGGCAGCAAGCACCAGACCAACGAGGTCGCGTGCAGTTCCTGCCACGCCGTGCACCAGGGCAAGGACAAGGTGCTGAACAAGGCGGCGCAAACCGAAGTGTGTTTTGCCTGCCACAAGACCGAGCGCGCCCAGATGAACCGCGCCTCGGTGCACCCGGTCCGCTCCGGCCAGCTCGGCTGCTCGAGCTGTCACAACCCGCACGGCACGGCGGGCCCGGCGCAGCTCATCAAGAACACGGTGAACGAGACCTGCTACACCTGCCATGCCGAAAAGCGCGGGCCGTTCCTGTGGGACCACCCGGTGGCCAGCGACAATTGCTCCAACTGCCACACGCCGCACGGCTCCAACCACGCGCCGCTGCTCCAGGCGCGCGCGCCTAACCTGTGCGCAAGCTGTCATCAAACCGCCGGCCAAGGCCACCCGAACACGGTTCGCAGCGGGGCCGGCATTCCGCCGGCTGGCGCGCAAGCCCAGATCGCGTTCAGAGCGTGCCTGAACTGCCATACGCAGGTCCACGGAAGCAACCATCCGTCCGGCGCCCGCTTCTCCCGATAACCATGACCCCTCGACGGAGTACAGACATGACCTGCACAAAGACCACACAGCGCTTCACGCGCAATGTTCTGGCGGCTTCCATCGCGGCCATCGGGCTCGCAGCCGCACCGCTCGCCTGGGCGGAAGGTGAAATCGAGCTGGGCCTGGGTAATGTGTCCAGCGGCACCGGCGCCTTCGGCAACTATAACGGCCTGAATGAGTCCGGTGTCTATCTCATCGGCAACGTCCAGATGAGCCGCCGCGGCGAAGGCAGCGATACGAGCTATCTCGAGATCGAAGGCCGCAACCTGGGCCTGAAATCGCGCTCCCTGAGCATCGGCGGCGGGCAACAGGGCAACTTCGGCCTCAAGCTCGAGTATACCGAGATCCCGAAAATCGAGAGCGACAGCTACCAGACCCCTTATCTGGGCGCCGGCACCACGCGGCTTACTCAGCCTGCGGGTGTTGTCGACGGCGCCACCAGTGCCGCGATAACTGGTCTTGCCGCAAACATGAAGCCGTACGAAGTCGGCACGGACCGCAAGATCCTCGGTCTTGGCCTCACCAAGAATCTCCCGGCCGGCTGGGATCTCGCGTTCAACATCAAACGCGACCTCAAGGACGGCACGAAGCTCAGGGGCGCGTATATCCAGACCGGCACCGGCGGCTCCCGCACTATAGTGGTCGTGCCCGAGGTGATCGACTTCACCACCGACCAGGTAGATGCGGTCGCGCGCTACGACGGCGGCAAGCTGCAACTGCAGTTCGGCTACTACGGATCGTTCTTCAGCAACGCCAACAAAGCGATGACGTGGGACAATCTTTTTACGGGAACCGGCAATGCGACCGGCAGTTACCATCTGCCGCCCGACAATCAGTTCCATCAGATCAACGCATCCGGCGGCTACGTAGTCAGCCAGGCCACGCGCGTGACAGGCAACCTGAGCTTTGGCCGCATGACGCAGAACGAATCCTTCGTGCCCTACTCCACGACCGGCACGCTGCCGGCGACCGCCTCTCTTAACGGCAAGGTCGATACCACGCACGCGAGCTTCAAGCTCACCTCCCGGCTGATGCCCACGCTCAACCTCGCTGCCGGTTACAAGTACGACGAACGCGACAACAAGACGCCGGTCAACCAGTACGATTACATCACCGGTGACCGGGAC
>JAUXMZ010000054.1 GCA_030683105.1 Burkholderiales bacterium
ATTCAGTGATTCAGTGATTCAGTGATTAACCACTGAGCTTCAGGTTAGGCTCAATCACTAAATTACTAAATCACCTAGTCACTAGGTGTTCTGGTAGCTGCGCTTGGTTCGGCGCGGTTGTTTTCTGGCTTTGTTGCGGCGGGGCGGTTTTTTTTCGTCCGTTTCGGGGGCCGGCCGGAAGATGATGAGGATTTTACCGATACGCTGCACCGGGTTAGCGTCGAGCGCGCTGCAGATGTCGGTAAGAAGATCCCTGCGCTGGAGCCGGTCATCGCCCAGCACCCGGATCTTGATCAGTTCGTGGCTTTTAAGATTGACGTCGATTTCAGCAAGCACCGCGGGTGTGAGCCCGGCGTCGCCGATCATTACGACCGGCTGCAAGTGGTGCGCGCGGGCGCGCAGGGTGCGGCGTTCGTCGGGTTGCAATGTTTTCATGGTGTAATTTTAACGTATGGCACGAACCAAAACCAGCAAAGCGTGGATGCATGAGCATCTGAACGATACCTACGTCAAACGCGCACAGGCCGAGGGTTACCGCTCGCGCGCCGCATACAAGCTCGCCCAAATTGCCGGGCGCGACAAGTTGCTGCGCCCGGGAATGCTGGTGGTCGACCTGGGGGCGGCACCCGGAGGCTGGTCGCAGGTCGCATCCCAGGCGGTGAACCCGGGCGGGCAGGTGATCGCCGTGGACGTGCTCGACATGCCGGAACTGCCCGGGGTCCGCTTCTTGCGTGGCGACTTCCACGATGCTGCAACATTGAGTGAGCTGGAGCAGAGGCTCGGCGGGCAGCGGGTGGACCTTGTGTTATCCGATATGGCCCCCAATATCAGTGGCATAGCTGATGTTGACCAGGCGCGTGCCATGGCGCTTGCCGAACTGGCGCTGGATTTCGCAGTAAACCACTTGAAACCAGAGGGGAATTTCGTGGTCAAACTATTTCAGGGCGCGGGTTTCGAACAATTCGTCAAAGAACTCCGTGGGCAGTTTGGGAAGGTTCTGACGCGCAAACCGGAGGCTTCACGCAGCCGGTCGAGTGAGGTTTATTTGCTGGGAAAGGGCCTGAAGCGGGTTTAATCACTCTGCGCCAGACCGGGATGCTTGCTATACTGCAGGCAAAATGAGTCTAGTATTGAGTTAGTTAGCGTCAAATTGTGGCGTAAGGAGCCTAATTGAATAATCTGATCAAAAATGTCTCGATCTGGCTGGTGATCGCGCTGGTTCTGATGACTGTGTTCAACCAGTTCAGTACGCGGCAGGCCGTGCAAAAGCCGATGGAGTATTCCCAGTTTATCGACGAAGTGAAGCAGGGGCGCATTGCCAAAGTTACCATCGAAGGGCGCGTGCTCAAGGGTGTGAAAGGCAGCGGAGAGCGCTTTACCACCTACTCGCCGTCGGATCCGTGGCTGGTGAGCGATCTGCTCAAGAACGGCGTGATCATCGAGGCCAAGCCTGACGAAGAACCGTCGCTGCTGATGAATATTTTCGTGTCGTGGTTCCCGATGCTGCTGCTGATAGGCGTATGGGTTTTCTTCATGCGCCAGATGCAGGGTGGCGGGCGCGGCGGCGCGTTCTCTTTCGGCAAAAGCCGCGCGCGCATGCTCGACGAATCGACCAATACCGTGACTTTCGCCGATGTTGCTGGTTGCGAGGAAGCGAAGGAAGAGGTTTCCGAACTGGTCGAATTCCTGCGCGATCCAAGCAAGTTCCAGAAACTCGGTGGACGCATCCCGCGTGGTGTGCTGATGGTCGGTAATCCCGGCACCGGTAAAACGCTGCTGGCGCGCGCCATTGCCGGCGAAGCCAAAGTGCCGTTTTTCTCGATTTCCGGTTCTGATTTCGTCGAGATGTTCGTCGGCGTGGGCGCGGCGCGTGTGCGCGACATGTTCGAACAGGCGAAGAAGCAGGCGCCGTGTATCGTGTTTATCGATGAGATCGACGCGGTGGGTCGCCAGCGTGGCGCCGGCCTCGGCGGCGGCAACGATGAACGCGAGCAGACGCTGAACCAGTTGCTGGTGGAGATGGACGGCTTCGAGGCCAATGTGGGCGTGATCGTGATCGCCGCGACCAACCGTCCCGACGTGCTCGATCCGGCGCTGCTGCGGCCCGGCCGTTTCGACCGCCAGGTTGTGGTGCCGTTGCCAGATATCCGCGGCCGCGAACAAATTCTTCTGGTGCATATGCGCAAGGTGCCGATAGCGCCCGATGTCCAGGCCGATATCATCGCGCGTGGCACACCGGGATTCTCCGGCGCCGACTTGGCCAACCTGGTGAACGAGGCCGCTTTGTTCGCGGCGCGCACCAGCAAACGGCTGGTCGACATGTACGACTTTGAGCGTGCCAAGGACAAGATCATCATGGGTGCGGAGCGCCGTTCGATGATCATGCCCGAGCATGAGCGCAAGAACACCGCTTATCACGAGTCCGGCCATGCCGTGGTGGCGAGGCTGCTGCCCAAGACCGATCCAGTGCACAAAGTGACGATCATCCCGCGCGGTCGCGCGCTGGGCGTCACCATGCAGCTGCCGACAGAAGACCGCTACAGCATGGACAGCGAACTGATTCTGCAGAACATTGCGGTGCTGTTCGGTGGCCGTATCGCCGAAGAAATTTTCATGGGGCAGATGACTACAGGCGCTTCCAACGATTTTGAGCGTGCCACCGACATGGCGCGGCGCATGGTCACGCAATGGGGCATGAGCGAATCCATGGGTCCGATGGTCTATGGCGAAAACGAGGGCGAGGTGTTTCTCGGCCGCTCGGTCACCACGCACAAGAACGTCTCGGAAGCGACGATGATGAAGGTCGACAATGAAATTCGCCGCATCATCGACCAGCAGTATGCGCTGGCAAGAAAGCTCATCGAAGACAACCGTGAGAAAGTGGAAGTGATGGCCAAGGCGCTGCTGGAGTGGGAAACCCTGGACGCCGATCAGATCAGCGACATCATGGAAGGCCGCCCGCCTCGCGAGCCCAAGCCCACGCAGGCGCCGACGCCGACGCCCAAGGAACCGCCGCCCAGCGCAGCGGCAACCGCGACGCCGGCGCAGGAAGCCTGACAGCCGTGAAGGGTGAATAGTGAAGGGTGAAGAGTAAAAGCGCTTTTCCATTACTTCTTTGCCCGTTCACACTTTTCCCTTTCACCGATGTTTCTACAATGTGGTAAATTCCGACTCTCGTTAGAGAGGCCGCTCATTATGGGTGTGATCAACGTCACGCCCGATTCCTTTTCCGACGGTAACCGCTACCTGACTGTGGATCAGGCCGTCGCGCACGCCAGATTGCTGATCGATGAAGGCGCGCATATTCTCGATATCGGCGGTGAATCGACGCGTCCCGGCGCGCTGCCGGTGACGCTTGAAGAAGAGCGGCGGCGCGTGCTGCCGGTGCTCGAGCAGCTCTCGGATTGCGGTGTTCCGGTTTCGGTGGATACGCAAAAGCCCGCACTGATGCGCGAAGCGATCGCCGCCGGTGCGTCCATGATCAACGATGTTAATGCGCTAACCGTTCCCGGAGCGCTCGAGGCCGTCGCAGGCACGCCGGCAGCGGTGTGCATGATGCACAAGAAAGGCGACCCGCGGACCATGCAGCAGGCCCCGCATTACGGCGATGTGGTCAGGGAAGTCCGGGATTATCTGATTATGCAGATACAGGCGGCTGAAGCTGCCGGAATAAGGCGCGAGCGGCTGGTGGTCGATCCGGGGTTCGGATTCGGCAAGTCGCTCGAGCACAATCTGGCACTGCTGCATGAGTTGGCGCAGCTTGCGGCGCTCGGCGTGCCGGTGCTGGCCGGATTGTCGCGCAAGTCCATGCTGGGAAAAATTACCGGGCGCGAACCCGGGGAGCGCGTGTTCGCGAGCATTGCCGCTGCGGTGATCGCGGTCGAAAACGGCGCGCGCATCGTGCGTGCGCATGACGTGGCTGCGACGGCTGACGCACTGGCAGTGTGGGCCGCGGTAAATGAATGTCAGGGCCCGTATTTGTCATCGCTCTAGTCGCGCATTGTTTGTTTTGCTGCGTGCATGGCACCTATGATGATGGCTTGATATATGCTGCGGCAGCAGGAGTGGAATCCGCCCCTGTGTTGATTTAAGTCAAGAAATTATTTGCCCGATTCTGTAATCTTGCGCCAAGATCAAATAAGGCGCTGATTTCGTCAGCGCATTGACAGCACGCCAAAAGGACGCAATGGAGACGATCAAGACAGATGTTGCGATAATCGGAGCGGGGGGTGCGGGTTTGCGTGCCGCCATCGCGCTTGCCGAAGCGGACCCCAAGCTTCGCATTGCCCTGATCTCCAAGGTTTATCCGATGCGCAGCCATACCTGCGCGGCGGAGGGCGGAGCGGCGGGGGTGGTCAAGCCGGACGACAGTTTTGAACAGCACTTTCACGATACTGTCGGCGGCGGCGACTGGTTGTGCGACCAGGATGCCGTCGAATATTTCATCCATGAGGCGCCCAAGGAGTTGATGCAACTGGAGCACTGGGGCTGCCCATGGAACCGCGAAGTGGACGGATCGGTGGCGGTGCGGCCGTTCGGCGGCATGAAGATTCAGCGCACCTGGTTCGCCGCGGACAAGTCGGGTTTTCACATTCTCCACACGCTGTTCCAGACCTCGCTGCAGTTTCCGAATATCCAGCGCTTTGACGAGTATTTCGCCACTGATCTGCTGGTTGATGACGGGCGCTGCCAGGGGTTAACTGCGATCGAGATACGCAGCGGGCAGATGCGGCATTTCCAGGCCGGCGCGGTGATCATCGCCGGCGGTGGCGCCAGCCGCATGTTCCCGTTCAACACCAATGGCGCGATCAAGACCGGCGACGGCATGGCCATGGCCTACCGCGCGGGAGCACCGTTAAAAGACATGGAATTCGTCCAGTACCATCCGACCGGGCTGCCCAACACCGGAACGTTGCTCACTGAGGCCTGCCGCGGCGAGGGTGGCGTGCTGCTCAACAAGGACGGCTATCGGTTCCTCCAGGACTACGGCATGGGTCCGGAGACGCCTCTGGGCAAGCCGGAATTGAAGACCATGGAACTCGGCCCGCGCGACCGTGTGAGCCAAAGTATATGGCATGAAATTCAAAAGGGCAGGTCGGTCAAGACGGCGTGGGGCGATTGCGTCTGGCTGGACATGCGCCACCTGGGAGAGAAGAAGATCAACGAGCGGCTGCCTTTCGTGCGCGATATCTCGATCAGCTACCTCGGCGTGGATCCGGTGACCGACATGGTGCCGATCCGTCCGGTGGTCCACTACATGATGGGCGGCATCCACACCGATATCAAGGCAGCGACACCGCTGCCGGGGCTTTTCGCCGCGGGCGAGTGCGCCTGCGTCAGCATCAACGGCGCGAACCGGTTAGGTTCAAACTCCCTGGTGGAGATTCTGGTCTTTGGCCACAAGGCGGCGCATTCGGCGCTGGAGTATGTGCGCAGCGCGGGCCCGGGCAACGAGGCAGCCCTGGCGGCTCAGGCGGAGGCGGCTCAGGCAAAGCTCCGCGCGCTGTTCCTCAGGAACACCGGGAAGGAATCGATCGCGGGATTGCGCAAGGAAATGACGGACACCATGGAAGAGGGCGCCGGCATTTACCGCACCCAGGAAGGCCTGGAGAAGACCTGCAACAAGATCGCGGAACTGCGCAGGCGCTACGGCGACGTCGCGCTCCACGACAAGACCAATGTGTATAACACCGATCTGCTGTCTGCGCTGGAGCTGGGCTCGATGCTCGATTGCGCCGAAGCAGTCGCGGTAGGTGCACGCGAACGCAAGGAATCCCGTGGCGCGCATCAGCGCCTCGATTTCTCGGCTCGAGACGACAGCAAATATCTCAAACATTCCATGGCTTACTACAACGGACTTGAACCGCCGAGGATTGACTATCGAGATGTGGTGATAACCACTTCTCCCCCGGGTGTGCGCGATTACTCGGGAGCAAAAAAATGACTGGAGACAGACTGAGCGCCCTGCAGGTCGAACTCGAGATCCTGCGCTACAACCCCGAGACGGATACGGAGCCCAGGTTTCAGCGCTACTCGGTGCCCTGCAAAAACGAGTGGTGCATACTCGATGCCCTGAATTACCTCAAGGACCATCTCGATCCGACGCTTGCCTTTCGCTGGTCCTGCCACATGCAGGTATGCGGCAGTTGCGGCATGATGATCAACGGCGAACCCAAGCTCGCCTGCAAGGCTTTCGTGCGCGATTATACCGGCGTGATCCGGGTCGAGCCGCTGGCTCATTTTCCGATCGAACGCGATCTCGTGTCAGTGGCCGACGACTTCATGGACAAGTTAAAGCGCGTCAAGCCCTACCTGATCCCGGCAAAGAAGCGGTCGATCGAGGAAGGGGAATACCGGCAGACGCCCGCCCAGCTGACACGCTACAGAAAATACTCCATGTGTATCAATTGCATGCTGTGTTATGCGGCCTGTCCGGAATATGGCCTGACCAAATCGAAGTTCATTGGTCCTGCGGCGATCACGCTCGCGCATCGCTACAACCAGGACTCCCGCGACGACGGCCGCGATGAGCGCCAGGAGGAAATTGCAACCAACGAAGGGGTATGGGAATGCACATTCGTCGGGGCCTGTTCCGATGTCTGTCCGAAGCACGTCGATCCCGCCAGTGCCCTGCAGCAGGTGAAGATTGCGAGCACGGTCGATTGGTATCTGGAGCACTTTATGTCATGGGTGAAAAAATGAGCCGCAGACCCTATGTGCAGGAACTGTCCAGGACGACCTGGTATTTCAAGCAGCCGCGCTATATGCGCTATATGGCGCGCGAAGTGACCTGCATTTTTATTGGCGCCTACACGCTGATTCTGCTGGTGGCTCTGTTGCGGCTGTCGCAGGGCCAGGCCCAATATGAGGGTTTCCTGGCGGCGTTGCAGCAACCGGGGAGCATCGTTTTTCACGTCGTCGCCCTGGGATTTTCCCTGTATAACACCTTCACCTGGTTTAACGTCGCTCCCAAAGCGCTGCCGATCCAGATTGGTGAGGAGATCTGGCCCGACAGCGTCGTGGCGATCGCGCATTATGTAGTCTGGGTGGTGTTATCGCTCGTAATCCTGTTCTGGGCGGGGGTAATCTGACCATGGCCAAATCGAATAAACCTATCATCTGGGGAACGTTTGCCGCTGGCGGCACGCTGACCGCATTCATGACACCGGTGCTGATCGTTCTGACGCTGCTGGCCGCGACCGGCCACGTGCCCGACATGCTCGGTTACGAGAACTTACATGCCTTTGCTGCAGGCTGGTTCGGCAAGCTTTCGATTTTTATCGTTATTTTCCTGTCGCTATGGGGCTCGGCGCATCGCCTGCGCATCACTTTCTTTGATTTTGGCGTGCGCGCCGATACCCTGGTGGCAATCGCGGTCTATACCATCGCAGGGTTGGGCAGTATCGCGACCGTGGTATACCTGTTACGTATCTGAAATTTCGTGTTGACAGGACGAGGCGCAGGCCTTAGTTTGACAACAGGTTAAATTAACCGCTCCCTGCGGAGCGCAACGATAAGAGAGATTCCCCTTGAGCCCACCCCCACCAGTTGCAATGCGTGAACAGGCGCGCGAACAGCAGTTCAGTTTGGTCTGGAAGCGGGATTTGAACGACGTGTTCGCCGACGTCGCCCCGTACTATGATCGCGCCAACTATGTTGCCAGTCTCGGGATGTGGAACCGGTTTCTGAACAGCTTCATGTCCGTTATCGAACTGCATCCGGGGCAGCGTGTGCTCGACGTCTGTGCCGGCACCAATGCGATCGGCATTGCGCTTCTGAAACGCGAACCCACCCTGGAAGTGCATGCGATGGACCGCAGCGCGGCGATGCAGGACGTTGGCCAGCAGCGTGCCAAGGCGAGGGGGTTGCGTATCCGCAGCGTAATCGGCGATGTGCATGAACTGCCGTTTCCGGACAACCATTTCGACGTCGTGACCATTCAATATGCATCGCGGCACCTGCGCATCAAGCGCGTCAGCGAGGAGGTGCTCCGGGTGCTCAAGCCGGGCGGAAGCTTCTATCACGGCGATATGCTGCGCCCGGGCAATCCTGTGGTCGAAAAGCTCTACTATGCCTATCTGCGCTTCTGTCTCGCCATGACGGGTTTCCTGTTCCGCAGCAGTCCGGCGGCTCTGAATTGCAAGAAATATTTCATCGATGCGCTGCAGATGTTCTATTCTGTTGAAGAGTTGTCCGATATGCTGCGCGAAGTCGGCTACCGTGACGTTACGGCCAAGACCGTGTTTGCCGGCATGATCGGTTTTCACCGCGCGATCAAACCTTAGGACTTGTGGCCTGGGGCCGGGGACGCGGTTTAGCCGTTTAAGCCGCGCACATGGACCGATCTGGCGCGCTGGCGCTGCTGAACCGCAAAATCCTGGAGGCGTACAGCCGGCGCACCACGCAAACGCTGCGCGCGGCCCTGCCGTTGCGCCTCGCGTTGCCTCACCTCGAACCCGTTCTGGCGCGTAACGTTGCCAAAGAAATCCAGAAAGACGCGCTGGTCATCCGCAGCGCTGGCAAAGCGCTGGCCGCCGGATCGTCTCCGGGGCCTGACTCGATGCGCCGGTTGCTCGAAGCGACCAAGGAGATCGACCGGGCTTTCCTCGGGCAGGTGGGCAGCCTGCCGATCAGGATTGTGATTCCCTACGCGGAGATCGCACCGGTCAGGCTGGAGCGCATCGAACGCCTGTTTGGTGCCGCTTATCGCATTCTCGATGCCTGGCAGCCGGCGCACGGCGTCCGCGCCGCCGTGCAGACTGCGTACCCGCGCGCTGAATTCGAGAGCCTCCTGTTCGGCCTGTTGCGACTCTATGCTCAGGAAACACGGGTGCTGAGTCGCGCGGTACGGTTGCCGGCGCTGCTGACCCCGATCCGGGAGCACGTGGCGCAAAGCCTGCTCGGTATCATGAGCGACACGGCGACGCGGCTGGCGGGCGAGCTGGCCGCCATCGCGTATCGCCGGTAATTCGACGGCCAGGAGTTTGTCGGACTTAGCCACGACAAACTCCTATCCCGAATATCTCACCGTAGCAGGTTGGCGCATTCGTACTATGCCGCGTTAAACCAGGTAGCTGAGTCTGATGCTCAAAAAAATGGTCAGCCCGCATGCCACGGGCGCTTCCGTCCCCTCCGTGATCGCCTGACCCACAAAATCGTAACAGCCGTGAACATGCGGGCTAGTCCGACAGGCTGCTAGAATAGGCATCATTATTTTTTTCATTTTAGGAGTTTGCCGGGCTAAGGCCGGCAAACTTCCGGGGAGCATTGCGGCAATGACAAGAAAATATTTCGGCACCGATGGCATGCGCGGCAAAGTCGGCGAGACGCCGATCACGCCGGATTTCGTGATGCGCATGGGCTATGCTGCCGGCAAGGTGCTCGCCACTTCCGGCAAGAAGGGCGTGGAAAAGCCCGCGGTATTAATCGGCAAGGACACCCGTGTATCGGGTTACATGCTCGAGTCCGCCCTCGAGGCGGGATTCACGGCTGCAGGCGTTGACGTGCTGCTGGTGGGCCCCATGCCGACACCGGCTGTGGCCTATCTGACGCGGGCGTTGCGCCTGTCTGCGGGCATCGTCATCAGCGCTTCTCACAATCCGTTTGACGACAACGGTATCAAATTCTTCTCCGGCAACGGCGCCATGCTGCCTGACAGCATTGAAAGTGCGATTGAGGCCGAGATCGAGCGTCCCCTCAAGTGCATGTCATCGGCCAAGCTCGGAAAAGTGCGGCGCATAGACGATGCGGCCGGGCGTTATATCGAATTCTGCAAAAGTACTTTCCCGACGCGGCTCGATTTGCGCGGTGTGCGCATCGTTGTGGATTGCGCCAATGGCGCTGCCTACCACATTGCGCCGCACGTTTTTCACGAACTGGGCGCGGACGTCACCACGGTCGGCACCCAACCCGACGGGTTCAATATCAACGACCGGGTCGGCGCCACCTCGCCCCAGGCGCTGCAGATGGCCGTCAAGAGCAACAAGGCTGATCTCGGCATCGCGCTTGACGGCGATGGCGACCGCCTGATGATGGTCGATGCCCGGGGACGTTTGTATGATGGCGATCAGCTGTTGTACATCATCGCGTGCCACCGGCACGCGCTGGGCGAACTCAGGGGCGGCGTGGCCGGCACGCTCATGACCAACCTGGGTTTCGAGCACGCGCTTGCCCGGCTCAAGGTGCCGTTCGCGCGCGCCAGGGTCGGTGACCGTTATGTGCTGGAACTGCTGCAGGCGCGCGGCTGGCAGCTTGGCGGTGAAAATTCCGGCCACATCGTCTGTCTCGACAAGCACACCACCGGCGATGGCATCGTGTCCGCGCTGCAGGTGCTGCGTGCGCTGGTCGAGAACGGGACAACACTGGGCAAGGCAACCAGCACGATGAAAATGTATCCGCAGGTTCTGCTCAATGTGCAGGTAAAGAAAGGGTACGATTTTCTCAAGCATCCTGGCGTCAGACGGGCAATCAGCGAGGCCGAAACTGCCATGGACGGCACCGGCCGCGTGCTGGTCCGCGCATCAGGTACCGAGCCGGTGTTGCGCGTCATGGTCGAGGGCAAGTCCGGGCCCAGGGTCAAACGGTGGGCTAACCGCATTGCACACGCAGTGCGCGATACAGCCTGAACCCTGGCGTAATTACTAACTCATTGTATTGGTTATTAAAAATAATATTTGACGCCTGCCTTATATTTTCATAGTATTAAAAATATGAAAACAAATGACGCGGTAACGGCACTTGCAGCGTTGGCGCAGGCATCGCGGCTTGCCATCTACCGGTTACTGCTGCAGGCGGGACCGGAGGGCCTGGCTGCTGGCGCCGTCGCCGAAACACTCGGCGTAGTGCCGGCGACATTGTCGTTTCACTTAAAGGAGTTAAGCCGCGCCGGCTTGGTGAGCTCGCGCCAGGATGGGCGCTTCGTCATTTATGCGGCGAATTTCGAAAACATGGTCAAGCTCGTGACGTTTTTGACCGAGAACTGTTGTGGCGGCCATGCCTGCATGAGCGAACCCATGTGTTCCGCCGCCGAAAAAATCAAACAAGGAGAAATAGCATGATCAAGAGCGGGGCTGCTGATTCCGGCGTGTACTGCGCGCCGCGGGCGAGGTGATCATGGCGGACAAAGTTTTCAATGTACTGTTTCTGTGCACGCACAATTCAGCGCGCAGCCTCATGGCCGAGGCGATACTCAACAATCCTGTGATCAGCCGGGGGCATTTCAGAGCCTACAGTGCGGGCAGCTTCCCGTCGGGCAAACCCAATCCGTTTGCGCTCGATCAGATCCGCGGCGTCGGTCTGTCACTGGATGGGCTGCGCAGCAAGAACTGGGATGAATTCGCCCAATCCGATGCGCCGAAAATGGATTTCGTGTTCACCGTCTGCGACAACGCCGCGAACGAGGTGTGCCCGGTATGGCCCGGCCAGCCGATGACCGCGCACTGGGGGCTGCCGGACCCGGCGGCAGTCGAAGGCAGCGACGAGCAGAAACGCCGGGCATTCGCCGAGGTTTTCCGTCATTTATCTTATCGCATCAATATCTTCACCGGTTTACCGCTGGACAAGCTCGATCGCCTGAGCCTGCAGCAGAAGCTTAAAGAGATCGGCAAGACCGGCAGCGAAGAGCCGCAGGCATGACCGCGGAAGTGAATGCCCCGCCAGTGCTTGGGATATTCGAGCGCTGGCTCACGCTGTGGGTTTTCCTGTGCATCGTCGCAGGGATCGTGCTGGGTCAGCTCTTCCCGGGTTCGTTCCAGGCGATAGGCCGGATCGAGATCGCCCGCGTCAATCTGCCGGTCGGCACCCTGATCTGGGTGATGATCATCCCGATGCTGATCAGGATCGATTTCAGCGCGCTGCATCAGGTACGCGAGCATGTGCGCGGCATCGGTGTCACGCTGTTTGTCAACTGGCTGGTCAAGCCGTTCTCGATGGCGCTGCTGGGCTGGATCTTCATCCGCCATCTGTTCGCACCCTATCTGCCGCCGGAACAAATCGACAGCTACATCGCGGGTCTGATCCTGCTTGCTGCGGCGCCATGCACTGCGATGGTATTCGTATGGAGCAGGCTCACCAACGGCGATCCGTACTTCACGCTGTCGCAAGTCGCGCTCAACGACATCATCATGGTATTCGCGTTCGCACCCATCGTCGCGTTGCTGCTGGGCGTGGCATCGATCACCGTGCCGTGGGACACGCTGCTCACTTCGGTGGTGCTCTACATTGTGATTCCGCTGATCCTGGCACAGTGGTGGCGCCGCCGGCTACTCACGCGAGGGCAGGCGGTTTTCGAGCGCGTGCTGGCGCATATCCAGCCGTGGTCGGTGGCGGCGCTGCTGGCAACGCTGATCCTGTTGTTCGCGTTTCAGGGTGACGCCATTATCCGCCAGCCGCTGATCATCGCGTTGCTCGCCGTGCCGATATTGATCCAGGTGTTTTTCAATTCGGCTCTTGCCTATTGGTTGAACCGCGCGGTGGGGGAGAAACACAGCGTGGCCTGTCCGTCGGCCCTGATCGGCGCTTCGAACTTCTTCGAACTGGCGGTGGCGGCGGCGATCAGCCTGTTCGGCTTCGAGTCCGGCGCAGCGCTCGCGACCGTGGTCGGCGTGCTGATCGAAGTGCCGGTGATGCTGGCGGTGGTCCGGATCGTCAACGCCAGCAAACCGTGGTACGAAGCAGGCATCACACCGAAGACTTGACCCCAACGACTGCGATCTGACAGCCACCAGCCTTGCTGATCGACTGCCGCTGCTTTTCCCAGGCGAGAAACTGCAGGCGGTTGAATGCCGCGCTGAAGATGTCGATGGCCTCGTCGAGCATATCGCCATATATCCCGTTTTCGTTCAGCAACGCGTCGCAGCTCAACAGTTTGAGTTCGGCCAGCCGCGCCCTGATGTCGTCCACGTCGCCCAGGGGCAAATGCATTAACCGTGCAAATCCTTCGTTTTGCCTGACATAGAAGCGCGTCGCTTCGATGTAGGCTGTCAATAAAAAGCAGATAGGCTCTGCGGCATCGGCTTCCAGAATCACGCGTTTGATCGTCATAAATTCCTCCTTGTCAGTATTAATCAAGTCGCTTCAACATGCCGGTGACAACCCAGGAAGGTATCCAGGATAACCGCCAACCGACGGCGAAATATCGCAGATCAATATTGCAGGATCATTAAAATAATGATTAACGATACAATTTACACGGAAGTGTTTTTTCCCCGGAAACGCCCAGTTGCTGCACGTGTCATGAAGCTGTAACAAAGGCTGGTTAATATGCAGTGGTCGCATCAAAGTTGGCACATGACAACAACAGGAGAACGATATGTTAAAAGTTAAACAATTCAGGATGTTAGGACTTACTGTCGCGATGGCTGCGGCGTTGGGCGGCTTATCAGTTGCGGCGCAGGCGCAAATCGTCAAGATCGACGGCTCGAGCACGGTGTTCCCGATCACCGAGGCGGTGGCGGAAGATTTCCAGAAATCCAAGAAAGGCGCGATCAAAGTGACGGTCGGCATTTCCGGCACTGGCGGCGGGTTCAAGAAGTTCTGCCGCGGCGAGACCGATGTTGCCGATGCTTCGCGACCAATCACCAAGTCAGAAATGGCAGATTGCAAGGCTGCGGGTATTTCATATCTTGAAATGCCGGTGGCTTATGATGCGTTGACGGTCGTGATCAACCCCAAAAACACCTGGGCCAGGAACATGACGGTGGCGGAACTCAAGAAAATCTGGGAACCCACAGCGCAAGGCAAGATCACCAAGTGGAACCAGGTTAACCCGGCGTGGCCCGATGCGCCGCTCAAACTCTTCGGCCCGGGCGCGGATTCCGGCACGTTCGAGTATTTCACCGAAGCGGTCACTGGAAAATCGAAGGCGAGCCGGGGCGATTTCACCGCGAGCGAGGATGACAATGTGCTGGTGCAGGGTGTCAGCCGCGACGTCAACGGCCTTGGCTATTTCGGCTACGCCTACTACATCGAAAACAAGGACAAGCTCAATGCTGTGTCTGTGGTATCTCCGGCCGGCAAGGCGGTTGGTCCTTCGCTTGAAACGGTGATCAATGGCACCTACACGCCGCTGTCGCGTCCGATTTTCATATACGTCAACGCCAAGTCACTGCAAAAGCCGGAAGTGAAGGAGTTCATCGAGTATTACAACAAGCAGGCCGAGAAGCTGGTGAAGGAAGTGAAATACGTGCCGCTTCCCGCCAAAGCTTATGCCTATAATCTCGAGACGCTGAGCAAAATGCGCGTTGGCACCAAGTTCAATGGCGAGAACAAGGTCGGTCTCACCATCGAAGAACTGATGAAAATGGAAGCCAAGCTCTAATTTTCAGCAACTTAGAGGCACGGGAGGGGCAAAACTGCCCCTCCTGTTTTTGGGGCGGTAGTCGAGCCGGCCCCAAACTGAGATAATCCCTGCAAATAATTCCAATGATCTCGATTTCCCACGCTCCTGGAATAGACACAGTGCCAGAACATTTTGTCAGTGACAGGCTGGCGCGCCGCAAGACGCGCCACGTCAAAGAGCGCATCATCGAGTTCACCCTGTTTCTGGCCGCCTCGGTGTCGGTGGCGACCACCATCGGGATCGTAGGGGTCCTGCTCTACGAGTCTTTCGAGTTTTTCAAGCACGTTTCGTTGTGGGATTTCCTGACCGATACGCAATGGACACCGCTGTTCGACGATGCGCACTACGGCATCATGTCGTTGTTATCAGGCACATTGGTCAGCTCGGCCGTGGCGCTGCTGGTCGCGATTCCGCTCGGCACCATCATCGCGATTTATCTTTCGGAGTTTGCGCCGTTCTCGGTGCGCGAGGTCGCCAAGCCCTTCCTCGAACTGCTGGGCGGCATCCCGACCATCGTATATGGTTATTTCGCGCTGCTGTTCGTGACCCCGCTGCTGCAGAAGGTCTTTCCCGGGTTGCCCGGGTTCAACCTGCTTTCGGCAGGCCTGGTGATGGGCATCATGATCATCCCGTATATAAGCTCGGTTTCCGAGGACGCGATGCGCGCGGTGCCGATGAATCTGCGCGAGGGTTCTTACGCGATGGGCGCCACGCGGTTTCAGACCGCGGTGTGGGTCGTGACACCGGCGGCATTCTCGGGCATCGCCGCAGCCTATATTCTCGGGATCTCGCGCGCGGTCGGCGAGACCATGATCCTGGCGGTGGCGGCGGGCATGCAGCCCAACCTTACCTGGAACCCGATGGAACCGGCGGCGACGATTACCGCGTTCATCGTGCAGGTGGCCCTGGGCGACCTGCCTCACGGCAGCATAGGCTATCAGACGATCTTCGCTGCTGGCCTCACGCTGACATTGCTGACGCTGTTTTTCAACGTGCTGGGCCATCTGCTTCGCAAACGTTATCGCCAAGTGTATTGATTATGAATGAAACCACTCGCGTCCGGGAACTCCGCGCGCTGATCGCCTCGCACAAGCGCTGGGACATCGCTTTCGGCATCGTTGGCCTGCTGGCATTGATGGTCGGCGTGCTGACTTTTGCCGTGTTGTTCATGCAGATGGTCATCGATGGTGCGCCGCGGCTGTCGTGGGATTTCTTCACCAACTTCCCGTCGCGCAAGCCTGACCAGGCAGGCATTCTGTCGGCGATGGTCGGCTCGACGCTGGTCATGTTTGTTACCGCCATGGTGGCGGTGCCGCTGGGTGTCGGAGCCGGTGTTTACCTCGAGGAATACGCCCCCAGGAACTGGATGACCGATCTCATCGAGATCAACGTCACTAACCTCGCCGGCGTGCCGTCCATCGTTTACGGGCTGCTGGCGCTGGGTCTGTTCGTATACGGATTCGGACTCGGCCAGAGCATACTGACGGCGGGTTTGACGCTGGCGCTGCTTATCTTGCCGGTGGTGATCGTGGCGACCCGCGAAGCGATCCGCTCGATTCCGGGGGCGATCCGTGAAGGCGCGTATGCCCTCGGCGCGACCAAGTGGCAGACTACATCCGATCACATCCTGCCGTACGCCCGCGGCGGCATTCTCACCGGGGTCATCATTGGCATGTCACGCGCCATCGGCGAGACCGCGCCGGTGATCACCATCGGTGCGCTGACTTTCATCGCATTTTTGCCGCCGTCGCCGGTTTCGATGGAGTTTCCGTTCCTGTCCTTCGAATGGATCATGTCGCCCTTCACCGTAATGCCGATCCAGATGTTCAACTGGACCTCGCGTCCCGAAGCGGCATTTCATCATAATGCCGCGGCTGCGGGTCTGGTTCTGGTAGTAATGACGCTGTCGATGAATGCGCTGGCGATTTATATCCGTTATCGACTGAGGAAGAACTTGAAATGGTAAGCACGACTGATACCGGAATTTCCGCTGTGGCTGCCGGCTCGGCCCCGCTCAAGAAATCGGAGTCCAAAAACCTCAGTTTCTACTATGGCGATTTCCAGGCGCTGAAGAACATCAGCATGCCGCTCTATGAGAAAAAAGTGACGGCGCTGATCGGCCCGTCGGGCTGCGGCAAGTCGACGTACCTGCGCTGCTTCAATCGCATGCATGACCTGTATCCGGGCAACCGCTACGACGGCCAGATACTGCTGTTCCCCGACAACACCAATCTGCTGAGCGCCGGCGTCGATCCGATCGAGGTCCGGATGCGCATCAGCATGGTGTTTCAGAAACCCAATCCGTTCCCGAAGTCGATTTACGAGAATGTCGCGTACGGCCTGCGGGTCAGGGGCGAGACCAAGCGTGCCTTGCTCGACGACAAAGTCGAAGAGGCGTTGCGCAACGCGGCACTGTGGGAAGAGGTCAAGGACCGGCTCCACCAGCTTGCGTTCAACCTTTCGGGCGGCCAGCAGCAGCGGATGTGCATTGCACGGGCGCTTGCGACCAATCCGGAGATTCTGCTGTTTGACGAGCCAACCTCGGCACTGGACCCGATCGCAACCGCCAGCATCGAGCAACTGATCACTGACCTCAAGCAAAAAGTGACGATTCTGATCGTGACACACAACATGCAGCAGGCGGCGCGGGTGTCCGATTACACCGCCTACATGTATCTCGGGGAGTTGATCGAGTTCGGCGTTACCGACAATATTTTTATCAAGCCCAAAAACAAGCAGACTGAAGATTACATCACGGGTCGATTCGGGTGACTCCAGGAGTTTGTCTGATTTAGCCCCGACAAACTCCTAAACGCTTCTTTCTTAAGCAGCCTGTCGCCGCAGCGTCGATTAACGGCGATCAGTTAACGCTACCCGCCCCGGCGTATGGGGGCCAAATCCGGCAGGCTGCTAGGCAAACCTTCGGCCGCTTTACGTTGACCCCCCTCTGCTTCGCCTGTAAAATTCGGGGGTTTTAGTGAACCGGCTCAGCGATGCGCGTCAAATTAGTGGCAGGCAACTGGAAAATGAATGGTGATCTGGCCTCGAATCAGACACTGCTCAACGCTGTTTTGTCGGCCGCCGCCTCGTTTTCTGCCATGAAATGCGCAGTTTGCGCACCTTTTCCGTATTTAAGCCAGGTGCAGCAGTTGCTGCACGGCTCGGGTATCGCATGGGGCGCGCAGGACGTGTGCCAGTTCGAAAACGGCGCCTATACCGGTGGCGTGTCGGCGCCGATGCTGAAGGATTTTGGCTGTCATTACGTCATTGTCGGCCATTCCGAGCGCCGGGCGATATTTGGCGAATCGGACGAGATTGTGGCGGTCAAGTTCGAGGCCGCGCTCAAGGCGGGACTTACGCCGATTTTGTGCGTAGGCGAGACGTTGACAGAGCGTGAGGCCGGCATCACGGAAAAAATAGTCGCCCGGCAGCTTGACGCGGTGACATCGCGGTGTGGTGTCAAGGCGCTGGGCAAGGCGGTGATCGCGTATGAGCCGGTATGGGCGATAGGCACCGGCAAGACCGCCACTACGGAACAAGCGCAGGCGGTGCATGCCTTCATCCGCAGCCGGATCGCGGCTGACGATGCAGCAGTCGCCTCGATGGTATTGATTATTTATGGCGGCAGTGTAAAAGCCGCCAACTCGGCGCAGTTGTTCGGGATGTCCGACATCGATGGCGGCCTTATCGGTGGCGCGTCCCTGGTCGCGGATGAATTTTCCGCTATCTGCCGCGCCGCGCAACCTGCAGCATAAGAGAGAACAAGATGGAACTAGTTATATTAATAGTGCACGTGATTGCGGCAATGCTCGTAATCGCCCTGGTGTTGTTGCAGCATGGCAAAGGCGCGGATGCTGGCGCTGCATTTGGCGGCGGCGCTTCGGGCAGCGTATTCGGCTCAGCCGGCTCGGCCAACTTCCTGAGCCGCGCTACGGCGATCCTCGCGCTGGTTTTCTTTCTGACCAGCCTCGGGCTGACCTATATTTCGGCGCAAAAATCCGACCAGACCGGGGTAATGAAATCGAAATCGATGCCGGCGGGACCGGCGCCATCGGACGTTCCGGTCCCGAGTACTCCGGCAGTACTGCCGGTGCCGGCAGATGGCGGGGCGAAGTCCGGAGAGGTGTCCAAGTCCGGAGAGGTGCCCAAGTAATCGTTGGCATTTGATCTGGCTCAAGGTTGGATGCTGGTGCGGTAGTTAATATGTCGACGTGGTGGAATTGGTAGACACGCCGTCTTGAGGGGGCGGTGGCGAAAGCCGTGAGAGTTCGAGTCTCTCCGTCGACACCAGTAAAAGCGGGGCGCAGGGTGGTTGATTACGCGGTTTGATCCTGAGGTCAGCTGGCAATATCAATTTGAATGGAGCCTGTAATATCAAGGAAATGGTGGTTGCCGAATCCCGTATCCTGAATTCCGTATCCTGATGCTAGAAAATTATTTCCCGATCCTGATGTTTGTTTTCGTCGGCCTTGCGGTCGGCGTGCTGCCCATCATGATGGGCAGCGGCTTGAGCCGGTTGCTCGGCGTGCACCGCCCGGACAGTGAAAAAAACTCGCCATACGAGTGCGGTTTCGAAGCTTTCGAGGACGCGCGCATGAAGTTTGATGTGCGCTATTACCTGATTGCCATCCTGTTCATCCTGTTCGACCTCGAGATTGCTTTTCTTTTCCCGTGGGCCGTGGTGCTGCAGGAAATCGGTTTCTTCGGTTTCGCAGCCATGGTCATGTTTCTTGCCATCCTCACCATAGGGTTCATCTACGAGTGGAAGAAGGGGGCGCTGGAATGGGAGTGAGGCTATGAGCTACTTGGCGAGGGGCCCCATTTTTATGGGGATCGACAGCAAAGCGAATAGCCTCGGCCGCCGATGCGAGATCGATGTTTCTTGCGAACGCGGTAATGGAGGCGGCCTGTGAGCCACCCGGCGAGGGGCCCCGTCTTGACGGGGATCGTCGGCAAGGCGAACGGTTTCGGGCGCCGACACCATAATGCAGGTATCTCGCAGTATCGGATCGGAGGCGCCGCTGTGAGTCCGTTGGCGTTTCGCCTCCCCAGTAAGCAACAGGTGATTTTATGGGCGCAATAGAAAACATCACCGACAAAGGGTTTGTCACCACCAGTGCGGATGCGCTGATCAACTGGACGCGTACTGGTTCGTTGTGGCCCATGACCTTCGGCCTGGCTTGCTGCGCGATCGAGATGATGCATGCCGGCGCTTCGCGCTACGATCTGGACCGCTTTGGCATCGTGTTTCGCCCCAGCCCGCGGCAGTCCGACGTGATGATCGTTGCCGGCACGCTGTGCAACAAGATGGCGCCGGCGCTGCGCAAGGTCTACGACCAGATGGCGGAACCGCGCTGGGTGATTTCCATGGGATCGTGCGCCAATGGCGGCGGCTATTACCACTATTCCTATTCGGTGGTGCGCGGCTGCGACCGCGTCGTGCCGGTCGACATCTATGTGCCGGGCTGCCCGCCGACCGCAGAAGCGCTGCTCTACAGCATTATCCAGTTGCAGAACAAGATCAAACGCACCAACACGATCGCACGCTAAATGGCTTCCCGTCTCGAATCTCTTGTTGCCGCGCTGAACTCTGCACTGGGTGACAAGCTGGTCAGTGTCACGACGGCGCTTAATGAAGTCACTATCGTTGTCAAAGCCGGGGATCTGCCGGCGGCAGCGATGACGCTGCGTGATGCGCCGGAACTCAGATTCGAGCAGATGATCGATCTGTGCGGCCTCGATTACAGCACTTACGGCAAAGGCTCCAATGGCGGTGAAGCAGGTGGCACGCCTCAGGCAGGCACCCGTTTCGCGGCCGTCTATCATCTGCAGAGCGTCACTCACAACTGGCGGCTCAGACTGCGCGTGTTTGCCGCAGATGACGAGTTCCCCGTTGTCTCCTCGGTGATCGGTGTCTGGCCGTCGGCCAACTGGTTCGAGCGCGAGGCCTTTGATCTCATCGGCATCATATTCTCGGGGCACCCGGACCTGCGCCGCATCCTCACCGATTACGGCTTCATCGGGCACCCGTTCCGCAAGGATTTCCCGATTTCGGGCAACGTCGAAATGCGCTACGACCCCGATCAGAAACGCGTGATTTACCAGCCGGTGACGATAGAGCCGCGCGAGATCACGCCTCGCATAGTGCGCGAGGAGAACTACGCTGACTCTGAGGGGTTCCGCAAGGGATAGCGTTTGCCATGAACGATAAAAAAGCATTTGCCACAGAGGACACAGAGAACACAGAGAAAGTCATCAAGAGACGTGATGTTGCAGAACAATTCTGGTTTTTATCCTCTGTGACCTCTGTGTCCTCTGTGGCTTAAATTTAATATGGCTGAAATTCGCAACTACACGATGAATTTTGGGCCGCAACACCCGGCCGCGCACGGGGTGCTGCGGCTGGTGCTCGAACTCGATGGCGAAGTCATCCAGCGCGCCGACCCCCACATCGGGTTGCTGCACCGCGCCACCGAGAAGCTCGCGGAACACCGGACCTACCTGCAGACGGTGCCGTATATGGACCGGCTCGACTACACCACGATGATATGCAACGAGCATGCGTACGTGCTGGCAATCGAGAAACTGCTCGGTATCGAAGTGCCGCTGCGCGCCCAGTACATCAGGGTGTTGTTCGACGAAATCACGCGGCTGCTCGCGCATCTGTTCAGCCTGGGTGCGCACGGTCTTGACCTCGGCGCAATGACGGTGTTTCTCTACGCTTTCCGCGAGCGCGAGGACCTGTTCGACGTTTACGAGGCGGTTACCGGGGCGCGCATGCATGCCGCCTACTACCGCCCGGGCGGCGTCTACCGCGATCTGCCGGACTCGATGCCGCAGTATGAAGCGTCCAAAATCCACAATGCGCGCGCGGTAGGAAAACTCAACCTCAACCGCCAGGGGTCGGTGCTCGATTTCATCGAGGACTTCACGCAGCGTTTTCCCAAATGCGTGGACGATTACGAGACGCTGCTCTCGGATAACCGGATCTGGAAGCAGCGCACCGTCGGCATCGGCGTTGTGACGCCGGAACGCGCGCTTGCGTTGGGATACTCGGGGCCAATGCTGCGCGGTTCGGGCGTCGAGTGGGATCTGCGCAAGAAACAGCCTTATGAGGTCTATGACCGTCTCGATTTCGACATTCCGGTCGGCGTGAACGGCGACTGCTACGACCGTTATCTGGTGCGCATCGAGGAAATGCGTCAGTCTAATCGCATCGTCAAGCAGTGTGTGGACTGGCTGCGCAAGAATCCGGGCCCGGTGATGGCCGCTGATCACAAGGTAGCGCCACCGTCGCGGGTCGATATGAAATCCAACATGGAAGAGCTGATCCACCACTTCAAGCTCTTCACTGAAGGCATGCATGTGCCGGCAGGCGAGGCCTACGCGGGAATCGAGCATCCCAAAGGCGAGTTCGGGATTTATCTCGTTTCCGACGGCGCCAACAAACCCTACCGTATGAAAATCCGCTCGCCTAGCTTCACCCATTTATCCTCCATGGACGAGCTGGCGCGGGGCCACATGATCGCGGACGTCGTGGCGATCATCGGCACCTTCGAGATCGTGTTTGGGGAGATCGACCGATGAATGCGCCGATGCTTCTGTCCCCCGGGGCGCTGGCCAAAATTGACAGGGAGGTCGCCAAATATCCGTCCGACCAGAAGCAGTCGGCGGTAATGGCCGCACTTGCCATCGCCCAGGACGAGAAGGGCTGGCTTGCCACCGAGACCATGGATTTCGTGGCGCAATATCTCGGCATGCCGCCGGTGGCGGTGTACGAGGTCGCGACCTTTTACACCATGTACAACCTCAAGCCGGTCGGCAAACACAAGCTGACGGTCTGCACCAACCTGCCGTGCGCCTTGCAGGGCGCAACGGTTGCCGCAGAACATCTGAAGAAAGCGCTGGGTGTCGGATTTGGCGAGACCACCGCCGACGGCTGTTTCACGCTCAAAGAGGGCGAGTGCATGGGCGCCTGCGGCGATGCGCCGGTGCTGTTGCACAACAACAAGCGCATGCTGTGCGCGATGTCGACCGACAAGCTGGATGCGCTCATCAAGGAGCTGAAGTGATGGGTCTGCCGCAACCTCCTTTCGCCACCGATATTTTCGGGCCTGACGCGGTCCTCATGAAGGGTCTTGACGGGCTCAACTGGCGCTTGAAGGATTACGAGGCGCGCGGCGGCTATGCGGCGCTGAGAAAGCTTCTGAGCGAGAAGATCTCTCCTGAAAATGTCATTGCCGAGGTCAAGAAGTCGGCGCTGCGGGGCCGCGGCGGCGCGGGCTTTCCGGCGGGGCTGAAATGGAGCTTTATGCCCAAGCAGTACCAGGGCGACAAATACCTGGTATGCAATTCCGACGAGGGCGAACCGGGCACGTTCAAGGATCGCGACATACTGCGCTACAACCCGCACATGGTGATCGAGGGCATGGCGATTGCCGCCTACGCGACCGGGTGCGCGGTGGGCTACAACTACATTCACGGCGAGATCTGGGATGTGTACGAACGCTTCGAGGAGGCGCTCGAAGAAGCGCGCGCCGCGGGCTGCCTCGGAAAAAATATCATGGGCAGCGATTTCGCGTTCCAGCTTCACGCGCATCACGGCTTTGGCGCTTATATCTGCGGCGAGGAAACCGCGCTGCTTGAATCGATGGAAGGCAAGAAAGGCCAGCCGCGCTTCAAGCCGCCGTTCCCCGCAAGCTACGGCCTTTACGGCAGGCCGACCACCATCAACAACACCGAGACGTTTGCCGCGGTGCCGTGGATCATCGCCAACGGCGGCGAAGCTTTTCTCAATCTGGGCCGGCCCAACAACGGCGGCACCAAGATTTTTTCGGTTTCAGGCGACGTCGCCCGTCCCGGCAACTACGAAGTGAGACTCGGCACGCCGTTCGCGAAACTGCTGGAAATGGCGGGCGGCATGCGCGGCGGCAAGAAACTGAAAGCCGTGATCCCCGGCGGCTCAAGCATGCCGGTGCTGCCGGCTGACATCATGATGGCGACCGACATGGATTTCGACTCGATCGCCAAGGCGGGCTCGATGCTGGGTTCGGGCGCGGTGATCGTGATGGACGAGACGCGCTGCATGGTGAAATCCCTGCTGCGGCTGTCGTACTTCTATTACGAGGAATCCTGCGGCCAGTGCACGCCGTGCCGCGAGGGCACCGGCTGGCTCTACCGCGTGGTGCACCGGATCGAGCACGGCAAAGGCCGGCCCGAGGATCTCGACTTGCTGAACAACGTCGCCGACAACATTCAGGGCCGCACCATCTGCGCGCTGGGAGACGCCGCAGCGATGCCGGTGCGCGCGTTCATCAAGCACTATCGCGACGAATTTCAACATCATATCGACCACAAGCAATGCCTTGTGGCGGAGTACATATAGGAGAGTGCGACTATACCCACCCTCACCCCCGACCCCTCTCCCTGAGGGCGAGGGGAGGTAAGTGAGCCGCAAAGCGACTAATGTTAGAGATTGAAATCGACGGCAAAAAGCACGAGGTGCCTGACGGCAGCACGGTGATGGACGCCACCAACCAGGCAGGCATCTACGTGCCGCATTTCTGTTATCACAAAAAACTGTCGATTTCCGCCAACTGCCGCATGTGCCTGGTGCAGGTCGAAAAAGCGCCCAAGCCGCTGCCGGCGTGCGCGACCCCGGTCACCAACGGCATGAAAGTGTGGACGCATTCCGAACAGGCTGTCACTGCCCAGAAAGGTGTGATGGAATTTCTCCTTATAAATCATCCACTTGACTGCCCTATCTGCGATCAGGGTGGCGAATGCCAGCTGCAGGATCTGGCGGTGGGGTATGGCGCCAGCGGCGCGCGCTACGAGGAAGACAAGCGGGTGGTGGTCAACAAGAACCTGGGGCCGCTGATTTCGACCGACATGACGCGCTGCATACACTGCACGCGCTGCGTGCGCTTCGGCCAGGAAATCGCCGGCGTCATGGAACTGGGCATGATAGGCCGCGGCGAGCACTCCGAGATCATCACCTTCGTCGGCAAGACCGTGGATTCCGAACTCTCGGGCAACGTCATCGACCTGTGCCCGGTCGGCGCGCTCACCTCCAAGCCGTTTCGTTACAGCGCGCGCACCTGGGAACTCACGCGCCACGCGTCGGTGAGTCCGCACTGCGGCCTGGGCGCCAATCTCACGCTGCAGGTTAAACAGAACCGCGTGATGCGGGCGTTGCCGCGCGAGAACGAAGCGATCAACGAATGCTGGCTGTCCGACAAGGACCGCTTTTCATACGAAGGCCTCAACTCCGAGCAGCGGCTTATGAAGCCGATGGTCAAGCGCGATGGCCAGTGGCGCGAAGTCGAATGGCAGGCGGCACTCGATTTCGTCGTAACAGAACTCAAGCGCATCCGCGATGAGCACGGCGCGCAGGCCGTGGGCGCGCTCGCCACGCCACACCAGACGCTCGAAGAACTGTATTTGCTGTCCAAGCTCACCCGCGGCATGGGTTCGGGCAATGTCGATTTCCGCCTGCGCCAGTCCGATTTCAGCGCTGACGGCAAGGTAGCCGGCGTGCCGTGGCTGGGCATGAAAATCGCCGAGGTGAGCGGGCTCGACCGTGTGCTGGTCATCGGTTCGACACTGCGCAAAGACCATCCGCTGCTGGCCAACCGCCTGCGCCAGGCTGCAAAGCGCGCCACCCAGTTGAATCTCTTGAATCCGGTCGACGACGATCTGCTGATGCGCGTGGCGCACAAGGCGATCGTGGCGCCTGCCGCCATGCCCGATATGCTGGCGCAGGTGTTAAAAGCGGCAGCCCAGGCGAAAAACGCGGCGGTAGCGGAACCGCTGCGCAGTGCGCTGGACAAGATTGTCGTGTCCGAAGCCGCACAGCGCATCGCCGCCAGCATGACTTCCGGGCAGAACGCCGCGATTTTCCTTGGCAATATCGCCCAGCATCATCCGCATGCGTCCCAGTTGCACGTGCTGGCGCAGGAACTCGCCGCCGTGACCGGCGCGCGGTTCGGCTTCCTGGGCGAAGCGGCCAACAGCGTTGGCGGCTATTTTGCCGGTGCCGTGCCGTTTGCCGAACCTGCCGGTCTGAATGCTTCGCAAATGCTCCAAGAGCCGCGCAAGGCCTATCTGTTGCTCGGGGTGGAGGCGGAACTCGATACCGCTGACCCGCGGCAGGCACTGGCTGCGATGCGCGGCGCTGAACTGGTGGTGGCGATGAGCCCGTACCAGCACAAGGCGCTGGATTACGCCCATGTGCTGCTGCCCATCGTGCCATTCACCGAAACCGCCGGCACCTTCATCAATACCGAGGGCACGGCGCAGGGCTTCAGAGGGGTGGTGAAGCCGCTGGGCGAAGCGCGCCCGGCGTGGAAAGTGCTGCGCGTGCTCGGCAACCTGCTGGGACTGGCGGGTTTTGACTACAACAGCACCGAAGATGTTCGTCTCGACGTGCTGGGCGACGGCAGCGGTGTCGCGGCCAATCTCAACAACAATCTGCAGCCGGCCACGGTCGCAGCCATTGCGCCTGCGCGCAGCGAAGGTGTGCAGCGCATTGCCGAAGTGCCGATTTATGCGGCGGACGCCATCGTACGGCGCGCGCCCTCGCTCCAGAAAACACGTGATGCCGCGCCACCCGTGGCGTGGGTCAATACTGCGCTTGCGGACAGGCTTGGACTGCGCAGCGGCGACCAGGTCAGAGTGGTGCAAGGCGCAGGCGAGGCCATTGTGCCGGCGGCGATAGACAACAAACTGCCGGCAGATTGCATCCGGCTTGCAGCCGCGCGTGCCGCAACAGCGGACCTTGGCGCGATGTTCGGTACGGTCAGCGTCGAGCGTGTTGCCCAACCACAGAAGGTGGCAGTGTGAGCGCAATCCTGCAACCTCTGCTCAATCTCGGCAGCTGGCTGTGGGGCCTGCTGGCCGCGGTCGTACTATGGCTTTTCGGCCAGGAACTGGCGCCTTCGGTGCTGCTCGCGATCAAGACATTGCTGCTGATCGTATGCATCGTCGCGCCGTTGATGATTGCAGTCGCCTACCTCACGTTGTGGGAGCGCAAGCTCATCGGTTGGATGCAGATACGGATCGGCCCCAACCGGGTGACGTTCTTCGGCATCCGCTGGCTCGGCGGCCTGGCCCAGCCTATCGCCGACGGGCTCAAGCTGCTGGTCAAGGAAATCATCATTCCCGCCGGGGCCAATAAATTCCTGTTCGTGCTGGGGCCGATCATGGCCATCATGCCGGCGCTTGCGGCGTGGGCGGTAGTACCGTTCGACGCCGGTGTGGTGCTGGCGGATATCGATGCCAGCCTGCTTTACATCATGGCGATCACTTCCATGGGCGTGTATGGCGTCATCATCGCCGGCTGGGCCTCTAATTCGAAATACGCTTTTCTCGGCGCGATGCGCTCGGCTGCACAGATCGTGTCCTACGAGATCGCGATGGGATTTGCGCTGGTCGGCGTGCTGATGGCGGCGCAGAGCCTGAACCTGGGCGAGATCGTCAAGGCGCAGGCAGGCGGCCTGGGGCTGCTTAACTGGTTCTGGATCCCGCTGTTCCCGCTGTTTATCGTTTACATCATCGCGGGTATCGCGGAAACCAACCGCGCGCCGTTCGACGTCGCCGAAGGCGAATCGGAAATTGTCGCCGGCTTCCACGTCGAGTATTCGGGCATGACGTTCGCGGTGTTCTTCCTCGCCGAATACGCCAACATGATCCTGATTTCCACGTTGTGCGCCATCATGTTCCTCGGCGGCTGGCTGTCGCCAGTGCCGTTCCTGGCCGACGTTGCCGTAATCGGCTGGATTTTCCAGGACGGATTTCACTGGTTGTTCGTCAAGCTGTTCTTCGTGGTGTCGCTGTTTTTGTGGTTCCGCGCGACGTTCCCGCGTTACCGTTATGACCAGATCATGCGCCTGGGCTGGAAAGTGTTCATCCCGGTGACGCTGATATGGATCGTGGTGCTCGGCGCGTGGATGCAGACTCCGCTGTGGCTGTGGTGGAGGCCTCTATGATCGACAGTATCCGGAATTTCTTCAAGACCTACCTGCTGCTTGAACTGGTCAAAGGCATGATGCTGACCGGCCGGCATTTGTTCGCGCGCAAGATCACGGTGCAGTACCCGGAAGAGAAAACGCCGATGAGCCCGCGTTTTCGCGGGCTGCATGCGCTGCGCCGCTATCCCAACGGCGAAGAGCGCTGCATTGCGTGCAAGTTGTGCGAGGCGGTGTGTCCGGCGCTGGCCATTACCATCGAATCCGAGCAGCGTGACGACGGCACCCGTCGCACCACGCGTTACGACATCGATCTCACCAAGTGCATCTTCTGCGGCTTTTGCGAGGAGTCGTGCCCGGTTGATTCGATCGTCGAGACCCGGATTCTCGAGTACCACGGCGAGACGCGCGGCGACCTGATTTACACCAAACCGATGCTGCTCGCGGTGGGTGACGCCTATGAAGAACAGATTGCAAAAGACCGTGCCGCTGACGCGGCGTACCGATAAACCTTTTTAGCCACAGAGGACACAGAGAACACAGAGAAAAAATAATTAAAACAGGGCGTTGCATATTTTCTTCTCTGTGACCTCTGTGATCTCTGCGGCTGAGTATTTATGGATTTCCAAACTTTTATCTTCTACTTTTTTGCGGCGGTGCTGATCTTCGCCGCGCTGCGCGTGATCACGGCGCGCAACCCGGTGCATGCCGCGTTGTTCCTGGTGCTCGCGTTTTTTACGTCGGCTGGCATCTGGCTGTTGCTGCAGGCCGAATTTCTCGCCATCGCGCTGGTGTTGGTCTACGTCGGCGCGGTCATGGTGCTGTTCCTGTTCGTGGTGATGATGCTCGATATCAACCTGGCGCGGCTGCGCGAGGGCTTCCTGAGTTACCTGCCGCTGGGCGCGGTCGTCGCGCTGCTGCTGGTAGCCGAAATGGTGCTGGTGCTGGTCAGCCGCTACTCGGAGTTCATCGACATGCCGGCGCCGCCGCCGCTGCCTGCCGGTTACAGCAACACCAAGGAACTGGGCCGGCTGGTGTATACCGAATACGTGTATCCGTTTGAAATCGCCGCGGTGATTCTGCTGGTGGCGATCGTGGCGGCGATTGCGCTGACCCTGCGCCGCCGCAAGCACACCAAATACATCGACCCGGTCAAGCAGATCAATGTGAAGCGCGCGGACCGCGTGCGCATCGTGGCGATGCAGCCAGAAAAGAAAGTTGGAGAGTAACCGCAGATGAACGCCGATAAACGCCGATATTATTGTGGGGTGAGTTTTAATTCGCGTTCATCGGCGTCTATCGGCGGTTTAAAGGGGCTTTAATTGGTTTCACTATCTCATTACCTGGTGTTGGGCGCGATTCTGTTCGCGATCAGCGTGATCGGGATCTTCCTCAACCGCAAGAACGTGATCGTGCTGCTGATGGCGATCGAGCTGATGTTGCTCGCCGTCAATATGAATTTCGTCGCGTTCTCGCATTATCTTGATGATCCCGCCGGGCAGGTGTTCGTGTTCTTCATCCTGACGGTGGCGGCTGCGGAGTCGGCGATCGGCCTGGCGATCCTGGTCGTGCTGTTCCGCAACCTCAATACGATCAACGTCGAAGACCTCGACAGCCTGAAGGGGTGAGCGCCGGATGACGTCGATGCAAAAACTCTATCTGCTGGTGCCGCTGGCGCCATTGTTCGGCGCGATCGTCGCCGGTTTCTTCGGCTGGGCCATCGGGCGCCGCGCCACGCACTGGGTGACCATCGCCGGCATGGTGGTCTGTACCGTTGCCTCCGGCTTCGTGTTCCATGACGTGATGGTCAACGGCAACCTCTTTAACGGCCCGGTTTATACCTGGCTGCTGTCGGGCAACACGCGCTTCGAGGTCGGCTTCCTGATCGACCAGTTGACCGTGACCATGATGCTGGTCGTGTCTTTCGTGTCGCTGATGGTGCACATCTACACCATAGGCTATATGGCCGACGATCCCGGTTATCAGCGTTTTTTCAGTTATATCTCGCTGTTCACCTTCTCGATGCTGATGCTGGTGATGAGCAACAACTTCCTGCAGCTGTTTTTCGGCTGGGAGGCGGTGGGGCTGGTGTCCTACCTGCTGATCGGCTTCTGGTACACGCGCCCGACTGCGATTTACGCCAACCTCAAGGCGTTCCTGGTGAACCGCGTCGGTGACTTCGGCTTCCTGCTCGGCATCGCGCTGGTGCTGATGTATTTCGGCACGCTCGACTATGCCGCGGTGTTCGCCAACGCCGGCAGCCTGTCCGCCAACACCATCGAAATCTTCCCCGGCACGGCGTGGTCGCTGATGACGGTGATCTGCATCCTGCTGTTCATCGGTGCCATGGGCAAGAGCGCCCAGTTTCCGCTGCATGTGTGGCTGCCGGATTCGATGGAAGGCCCGACCCCGATCTCCGCCCTGATCCATGCCGCAACCATGGTCACAGCCGGCATTTTCATGGTGGCGCGCATGTCGCCGCTGTTCGAGTTGTCGGACACCGCGCTGTCGTTCGTGATGGTGATCGGCGCCATTACCGCCTTCTTCATGGCGCTGATCGCGACGGTGCAGTACGACATCAAGCGCGTTGTCGCGTATTCGACGTTATCTCAGCTGGGCTACATGACGATGGCGCTGGGCGCCTCGGCGTATTCGGCGGCGATTTTCCATCTGTTCACCCATGCGTTCTTCAAAGCGGTGCTGTTCCTCGGTGCGGGCTCGGTGATCATTGCACTGCACCACGAGCAGGACATGCGCAAGATGGGCGGCCTTGCGAAATACATGCCGATTACCTATGTGACGATGCTGATCGGCGCCCTGGCCAATGCCGGGCTGCCGCCGTTTGCCGGTTTCTTCTCGAAAGACACCATCATCGAGGCGCTGCACGCTTCACCCCTGGCCGTTGCCTCATTTGCCTACCCGCTGGCGATGATGGGCGTGCTGATCGGCGGCTTCTACTCGTTCCGTCTGGTGTTTTATGCGTTCCATGGCAAATCCCGCTTTGATGATCCGCATCACCCGGACGTGAAAGAAGTGGAGGCCGAGCGCGCCGCTGCCGGACTCCACGATGAGCACGGGCATGACGGGCATGCCCACCACCCGCCCCACGAGTCACCGTGGGTGGTGACCCTGCCGCTGGTGCTGCTGGCGATCCCTTCGGTAGTCGCAGGCTGGGTGATCGGCACGTTCGTGTTCGGCGATTATTTCGGCAATTCGATCCATGTCATCGCCGCGCATCCGGCCATTGCGACGCTCGCCAGCCAGTTTCACGGCGTCGTGCCGATGATCACGCACGGCGTTACTACGCTGCCGTTCTGGCTTGCGCTGACGGGCGCCGGGTCGGCATGGTTCCTCTATGTCGTGCGGCCCGAACTGCCGGGCGTGCTGCGCCGGAAGGCGGGTGTGCTGGTGACCATACTCATGGAGAAATACGGTTTCGACCGCTTTAACGACTGGTTCTTCGCCGGTGGCGTGCGCAGCCTGGGCGGCGGTTTGTGGAAGGGCGGGGACGTGGCTGTGATCGATAATATTTTCGTCAACGGTTCGGCGCGTCTGGTCGGTTGGTTTGCCGGCGTGGTCCGCCAGTTGCAGTCGGGATTTATATATGACTATGCAATTGCGATGATCGTCGGCGTTTTGTTGTTGCTTACCATGACTATCGTATTTTTATAATAACTTTATAAAACAACAAGTTAAATAATATGCAGCCTGGTCTACCGCTATTGAGCCTCGCCATCTGGATACCGATGGTTGCCGGTGTCATCGTGCTTGCCACCGGCTCCGACCGCAATGCCGGCTTGGCGCGCGTACTCGCGCTGGTGGGCGCGCTGCTCGGTTTCCTAGTGACGCTGCCGCTGTATATCGGCTTCAACCCGCTGGCGGGCGGCTTTCAGTTCGTCGAGCTTTCACCGTGGATCGAGACCTTCAATGTCAACTACCACCTGGGCATCGACGGCATTTCGCTGCTGCTGATTCTGCTCAACAGCTTTACCACCGTGCTGGTGGTGATCGCCGGCTGGCAGGTTATACAGAGCCGGGTTGCGCAGTACATGGCGTCGTTCCTGTTCCTGTCAGCATTCATGAATGGCGTTTTCTCGGCGCTTGACGCGCTGCTGTTTTACGTCTTTTTCGAGGCGACGCTGATACCGATGTTCATCATCATCGGCGTGTGGGGCGGGCCGAAACGCGTTTACGCTGCGCTCAAGTTCTTCCTGTACACGCTGCTGGGTTCGCTGCTGTCACTGGTCGCGCTGATTTACCTCTACAATGTTTCGGGCGGCAGCTTCTCGCTGCTCGAGTTCTACCGCCTGCCGCTGGCCCTGCCGGCGCAAATCCTTATCTTCCTTGCGTTTTTCGTGGCGTTTGCGGTCAAGGTGCCGATGTGGCCGGTCCATACCTGGTTGCCGGATGCACACGTCGAGGCCCCCACTGGCGGCTCGGTGGTGCTGGCGGCGATCATGTTGAAGCTCGGTGGCTATGGCTTCCTGCGCCTGTCCCTGCCTATCGTGCCTGACGCCAGCCTTGAACTCGCCGGATTCGTTATCGCATTGTCGCTGATTGCCGTGGTTTATATCGGGCTGGTGGCGCTGGTGCAGTCCGACATGAAAAAGCTCATTGCCTATTCGTCGATCGCGCACATGGGTTTTGTCACGCTGGGGATATTCATTTTCAATTCCCACGGCATGGAAGGCGCGATCATCCAGATGATTTCGCACGGATTCATTTCGGGCGCGCTGTTCCTGTGCGTGGGCGTGCTGTACGACCGGCTGCATTCGCGCCAGATTGCGGATTACGGCGGGGTGGCCAACACCATGCCGGTATTTGCCGCGCTGTTCATGCTGTTCGCCATGGCCAACTCCGGACTGCCGGGCACCAGCGGTTTCGTCGGCGAGTTCCTGGTGATCCTGGGCGCGGTCAAGGTCAATTTCTGGTACGCGTTTGCCGCGGCCACGACACTGATTTTCGGCGCCGCCTACACGCTCTGGATGTACAAGCGCGTGATTTTTGGCGCGGTGGCCAATCCCAAGGTTGCAGGGTTGAGCGATATCAACCTGCGCGAATTTATGGTGCTGGCCCTGCTCGCGGTGCCGGTGCTGGTGATGGGCCTGTGGCCCGACCCGTTTGCCGAAGTGCTGCACACGTCAGTCAACGAACTGCTCACGCACGTGATGCAGAGCAAGCTACCGCTGCCATGAGAGAATTGTGATGAATTACATCCAGCCGCTGTGGCCTGCATACCCTGAGTTATTCCTGCTCACGATGGTGTGCGTAATCCTGGTCGCCGATCTCTTTATCAGCGATGACAACCGCATCTTCACCTATGCCATGACGCAGGCGGCCCTGGCCGGCTGTATCGCCGTCACCTGGTTCACCGCCAGCGCGGGGCCGACCTACACTTTCAGCGGCATGTTCATCGCCGACCTGATGTCCGACGTGCTCAAGCTGCTCACTTATGTCGCCGTTATGGTCATGCTGGTGTATTCACGCGCTTACATCGGTGCGCGCGGCATGTTCCGCGGCGAGTTCTTCGTGCTGGTGCTGTTCGCCACGCTGGGCATGATGATCATGATTTCCGCCAACCACCTGCTCACGCTGTATCTGGGGCTGGAGTTGCTGTCGCTGTCGCTGTATGCGCTGGTGGCATTGCAGCGCGACTCGGCAGTGTCGACCGAAGCGGCGATGAAATATTTCGTGCTGGGTGCGCTGGCCTCCGGCATGCTGCTCTACGGCATGTCCATGCTCTACGGCGCCACCGGGACGCTCGAGATCACGCGACTCGCCCAGGTGATCGCGCATCGCGAATCCAGGGATCTGGTGCTGATTTTCGCCCTGGTGTTCATCGTTGCCGGCCTGGGGTTCAAGCTCGGCGCGGTGCCGTTCCACATGTGGGTGCCGGACGTTTATCAGGGCGCGCCGACGGCAGTGACGCTGTTCATTGGTTCCGCGCCAAAACTCGCCGCTTTCGCTTTCATCATCCGGCTCCTGGTGCAGGGCCTGGGCGCCGAGCAACTGCTGGTCGAGTGGCAGCAGATGCTGATCGTGATGGCGGTGCTGTCGATGGCGATCGGCAACATTGCGGCCATCGCGCAAACCAATCTGAAACGGATGCTGGCCTACTCCACGATCTCGCACATGGGATTCCTGCTGCTCGGCATCCTGTCCGGAGATCTCAACGGCTATGGCGCGGGCATGTTCTACATCGTGGTTTATGTGCTGATGAATCTGGGCACCTTCGGCATGATCATGGTGCTGTCGCGCAAGGGTTTCGAGGCCGAGAATATCGACGATTTCAAGGGGCTGAACCAGCGCAGCCCGTGGCTGGCCTTCCTGATGCTGCTGCTGATGTTTTCCATGGCCGGCGTGCCGCCTACGGTTGGTTTCTACGCCAAGCTGTCGGTGCTGCAGGCCGTGGTCAATGCCGGCTACCTGTGGCTGGCCGTTGTTGCGGTAATGCTATCCCTGATCGGGGCGTTCTATTACCTGCGGCTGGTCAAACTCATGTATTTCGATGCGCCGGAGGATACTGCTCCGATTTTCCCGCTGCCTGATGTGCGCGTGCTGATGTCGCTCAACGGCCTGGCGGTGCTGCTGTTCGGGATCCTGCCCGAACCGCTGATGGCGTTGTGCCGGTATTCGATTCAGGCCTCGCTGTAAAAAAAGCGGTAAGCTGTAAGCAGTGAGCCGTAAGCGGAAGCAGCTTCCAAGGTTTGGCATTTCCGCTCACAGCTTACCGCTCGCTGCTTACCCGGGTTCTGCCATGTCCAATAAGCCATCCGATTTCACCGAAACTACGCTTTCCTCGGAAATCGTTTATCAGGGCAGGCTGCTCAAGGTTTGCGAGGATCGCGTACAGTTGCACGACGGGCGGGAGGCGAGACGGGAATACATACAGCATCCCGGCGCAGTCATGGTCATCGCGCTGCTTGACGAGTCCACGCTGCTTCTCGAGCGCCAGTTCCGTTATCCGCTGCGGCGCCATTTTTACGAACTCCCGGCGGGCAAAATGGAGTCGGGAGAGGCCCCGCTGCTGACGGCTCAGCGCGAACTGGCGGAGGAGTGCGGATATGAGGCCGGATCATGGCGCCATATCGCCTCGTTGCACCCGTGCATTGGTTACTCGGATGAGTGCGTGGAACTCTATCTTGCGCGCGAACTCACTTATGTCGGCCATGCGCTGGACGACGGCGAATTCCTGGAAGTGGTGCCGACGAACATTGCTGAGGCGCTGAACCGGGTGCGCTCTGGCGAGATCACCGAAGTCAAGACGATGATCGGGTTGCTGTGGCTGGAAAAGATAGCCCGGTCGGGGTGGTGAGGCGCTTCTGATCTGCGGTTTCGTCAGCGCGAGCAGCCTGTTGGACTTGGCACCATTCACCGGAACGGGTAGTGTTAACGGATCGCTGTTGATAGACACTTAGGAGACAGGCTGCTTAAGAAAGAAGCTTTTCGTCTCAAAATGCTACAAACGCCGCTCGCATGGCGATCTTTTTGTTTCGTTCTTAAGTTTTTTCATTTAAGGAGTTTGCCGAACCCAAGTCCGACAAACTCCTGGTGGCAGTAAAGTCAGCCTGCCGATTGGGATATTGCAGGAGCCAGATCCTCGGTGGCACCGCCGATCAACTGCGGCCGCTGGAACAAATATCCCTGCCCGAACTGAGCCCCCATCTCGAGCAGCAGCTTCACAACTTCGGCCGATTCCACACCTTCCGCAACCACCTGTTTGTTCAATCCGCGTGCGACATCATTTACGGCCTTGACGAAAATCCGGCTGCCTTCATCGGTGACCAGATCGCGGATGAAACGGCTGTCGATTTTAAGGTAGTCGACTTCCAGGCGTTTAAGGTAGTAAAACGAGCTGAAGCCGGCGCCGAAATTATCTAGCGCGAAGCGGCAGCCGATATCCCTGAGTTTTTTGATGAAGGTCATGGTGGCGTCGATCTCCGCCATCGCCGCCGATTCCGTGATCTCGAACACCAGTTGGCTGGGGTTGACGCGGCTGGCGCGCAGCAGTCTGATAAGCCGCTCGATCCAGTGCTGGTCGGAAAAGGAGACCCGTGAAATGTTGACGAAGTAACGCAGTTTTTTTCTGTTCTGGCCGTTTTCGGCCATGAACTGGAGCAGTTTCTCGACCACCCTCATGTCGATTTCCTGAACCAGCCCCAACGATTCCCCGAGCTCGATGAAATGCGTAGGCAGAATGAAATTACCACTGCCATCACGGATGCGCACCAGTATTTCGTGATGCACGGGTTTCTGGTCTTTAAGCTGAACCACCGGCTGGGAAAACAGCACCAGCCGGTCTTCGTCCAGTGCGTCGCGCAGTTTTTTGGCCCAGTGGATGCGCTGGTGTGTGCCGCGCAATGAATCGGTGGACTGGTCAAACAACATGTGGCGGTTACGGCCAAGATCCTTGGCCTGGTACATCGCGATGTCCACATTCGATAACAGCGCCGGCAGATCGCTGCCGTGGAACGGGTAAAGCGCAATCCCGATCGAGGCGGTCAGATTGGCAACGACCTTCTGCTCACTCGCATGGAAACGGTATTGCCGGACGGTATCAAGCGCGGTTTCGGCGGTATCGACCGCTTCCTTGCGCAGGCCCTCGGGCAAATGTATGGCGAACTCGTCGCCGCCCAACCGGTACAGCTCGCCGTTGCGGTTGCGCATCATGTCCCGCAGCGCGCTTCCGATGCCCATGATAAGCAGGTCACCGGAGCGGTGGCCGAAGTTGTCGTTGACATACTTGAAATGGTCTATGTCGAGGAACAACAGGGCGCCGACGCTGCCTTCCTGCATGGATGACTCGATGCGGCGCTGCAGGCTGTGGCGGTTGGGCAGATCGGTGAGTACGTCGTGCAGCGCCAGGTGTTCGATGCGCAGGGTCGCAAGATGCTGTTCGGTGATGTCGCGGGCCGTGCCGCGTATGCCGAGCATGTCGTTGTTCTCGTCTGTGGTTATGCGGGCGTTGATGCCGAGCCAGCGGTCATCACCGCTGGTGCTGACGAGGCGGGTGACATAGTTCTTGATTTCGCCGGCGCGTTTGAGCGTGGCCAGGAAACGCCGGTTTGAAATGAACGATGGACCCGATTCAAAATCGAAGAAGCAGCGACCGATCATGTCTTTCGGCGCAAGACCGAAGATGTCATGCGCGGCATTGTTCAGATAGGTGAAGCGTCCCTGCGCGTCGGTGACCCAGATCAGGTCATGGGAGGTTTCGACGAGGTCGCGGTAGCGGTTCTCGCTTTCAAGAAGCAATTGTATGATGCGGCGTTTTTCCGCAAGCGAACGTTTGACGGTCGCCAGTTCCTGGGACTGCTTATCAGACCCGGGTCCGGTTGAGGAGGTCGCCAGGCGGTTGATCAATTCTTTCGCATAGCGGCGGTGTCCGCCGGATGTGCGCAAAGCGACGAGCACACCCTGCACGTCCCAGCGTCGTAATTTCTGTATGGGAATACCCAGCAGCTCGGAAGCTTCCTGAATGCTGTATTCCATTTCTGGTGTGGACACCCCAACTCCCATGTCGAGTACAGTGCTACCGGCTTCGAGGAACCGGTCTGACGAAGTTATCCTGGGCATCAGTTTACCAAAGTCGCTGCCGTTCGGCTAAGCGATCCTTTCCGGCTTGCGGTGACAATCTGGATTCAGAAAGAAGTCGTAAGTATATGATATAAATAGACTATGTAAATAGTATGCACAACAGAGAAATCGCCTGTTTTTCGAAATAATCCGTTTCAGGCAGCGGCTATGCACGCGCAGTACCTTAACCCGGCCGAGTAAGGGGCAAGTCCAGCCAGCGTGCCGACGTGATCCGGTTAATGAATCTGTTGCGAGTCTCCCAATCCGTTTTAGTTTCGGCTAACGCGCTGCGCGCATTACCCTTCACTGAAACTTGTGGTGCTTGGCCCCATCCATGCATCTTCCAGGGTTAAATTTCTAATGGATCTGGTGAGAATCGCCAAGTCCGTTTTGGCGCGATACCAGGCGATTCATGAGTTTCAGATCGCGCGGATTCAGACGCAGCGCACTGTCGACCCAGATTTGCACGATGTCGAGCAGTTCGGAAAATTCGATCCGGTGCACGCGCCGCCGCACTGCGGCCAGTGCCGAGAGGCCATTGCGGCTGCGTTGCCTGCGCTTGATCAGCGCCGCAACTTCGGCTTCGCCCTGGCCGTCTTCGGCCACGATGTCAACGACGCCGAGTGCATGCATTTCTTCCGCGCTGTAAATTTTCCCGCTGGTAAGCAGGGCCTCGGTGTTTTTCTGGCCGATCTTGCGCTCGAGGAACGAGTAGGCGCCCATGCCGGGGAACAGGTTGAACAGGATTTCGGGAAGGCCGAAGCGGGCATTTTTCTCGGCGACGATGATGTCACTGGATAATGCGGCTTCAAAACCGCCGCCCAGAGCTTCACCCTGCACCAGCGATATCGTGGTCACCGGAAGATCATGGCCGAGGTAGTTGCGATAGAGTACGTCGATGCAGGCGCGTCCGTAACGCAACAATCCCGGGCGGTCGCGGGCCTCGATCAACTGCTTGAACAGATCAAGGTCGCCGCCAAGATTGAAAACGCCGGGGATGGAGGACGCAAGAACGACGTACTCAATGGGATGTTCTTCGCCGTAGCAGTCGATGCGTCCCTCGGTGTGCGCGAGAAAATCGTAGTAGGTGCGTATGTCAGCGAGCAGACTGGGATTGAAGCACGGACGCGGTTCAGGACTCCAGCGTGACCAGAAGGTATTGGTCTGCGTGTCGAAACGCGCGTGAAGTTGCGGCGAAAAACTGAACTCAATGCCATTGCTTACAGGATTGCTTAGCGGGCGCTCGCGGACTTCCAATACCTCGGCAGGAACCTGCATGTTCATGATGCCTCTCCCTTTATAATAAAACTTGGTGTTATGACGCTTAAATAAAACGCACCGTGACTTAAATGTGACTTAAGTCACGCGGATGATTTAAAGGTATATTATGATAAAAAGCAAATCTAACGTTTTGATAGATTTTATATTTCTTATTTCAAATCATGGGGTAACGCTATGTCATACAGCCCGACCCGCCGAAAATCTATCAATCCGGTCTTGCGGGATGATTATGTTCTACAACCTATGGTGCCAAAAAACCCATTCAACACCAGTTATGGTGGCTGATGTGGTGCCGAAACGGATTTGACTCCAGCGGCAAGAGCGGATAAAAGTTATCAAACCAACTCATCTTATCAATGTGATTAGAGCAGTATTACGTTTGCTCCTGCGCCTGCTGTTGCGCGTCAGGGTCGAGGGCGACGTGCGGCAGTTGCTGCGCGGCACGCCGCTCATCGTTGCCAATCATGATTCGTTGCTAGACGGCCTGCTGATAGGGCTGTTTTTGCCGGGTACGCCGACCGTGGTGCTGACGCCCGAGGACCGCAGGTCGCGCTGGTCATGTCTGATTCAGGCGGTGGTGCCATGTATCGTCCTGGACCCTGCCCGACCTCTGGCCGCCAAGCGCCTGATCCGGCAGATTCGTGGCGGTCAGGCGGTGGCGATCTTTCCGCAGGGGAGGATCTCGACAACCGGCGGCGTCATGAAGGTATACGATTCCGCGGGGATCATTGCCTCACGCTGCGACGCTGATATCGTTCCGGTTCGGATCACCGGCACCCAGTTTTCGCGTTTCTCGATCATGGGCGGGCGGGTGCCGCGGCGCTGGTTTCCGCGCGTTACGCTGACCATCCATACGGCGGTCAAGCTGCCGCCCATCCCCACCATGAACGCGCGCGAGCGCCGTCGCCGCCTTGCCGACGAAATGCTCAAAATCCTGCAGCGCATGATGTTCGAGTCCCGGCCGCAGCTGACATTGTTCGAGGCTTTTCTTGGCGCCGTCGATCTTTACGGCCGCGGCACCCGCATCTTGGAAGACGCGCGCGAACAGCCCGAAACCTACGGCGATCTGCTCAAGGCGAGCCTGGCGCTGGGGCGGCTGTGCTCGCGCATCACCCGGGAGGATGAGATCGTCGGCGTGCTGATGCCTAATATGAGCACCACGGTGAGCCTGCTCCTGGGACTTTCAGCAATGCGCCGCGTTCCTGCAATGCTCAATTACAGCGCCGGTTCCGATGCCATGCAAGGCGCATGTGTTGCCGCCGGCATCAAAATCGTGATCACGTCGCGCCTGTTCGTCAAAAGGGCGAAGCTGGAATCGGCCATGAAGGCATTCTCCGGCGTCGGCGTTGCCTATCTCGAAGATTTGCACCGGAGCCTGGGTCTGGGCGACAAACTGTGGCTCATGTGCCAGGCATTGCCTCGGCCGCGCTCAGTACTCAAGGCGGGTAATCCCGCGGAGACGGCGCTGGTGCTCTTTACTTCGGGATCCGAGGCGCCGCCCAAAGGCGTTGTGTTGAGCCACGATGCCGCGCTGGCGAACATGGCGCAGATGCAGGCGGTGATCGATTTCGGGCCTAACGACAAGTTCTTCAACGCGTTGCCGCTGTACCACACTTATGGCCTGATCGCGTGCACCCTGATGCCGCTTTTCACGGGTACCCGCCTGTTTCTCTACACGTCGTCGCTGCGATATCGCGTGGTGCCGGAGCTCGCCTATACCCGCAATTGCACCTATCTCTTCGGCACCAGCACTTTTCTCGGGCATTATGCGCGACAGGCCCATCCCTACGATTTTTACAACGTGCGGGTGGTGATTTCCGGCGGCGAAAAACTAAATTCTGATGTTGCGGAGCTGTGGATGCGAAAGTTCGGCCTGCGCATCATGGAAGGCTACGGCACGACAGAATGCGGTCCGGCGATGGCCCTGAACACGCCGCTGAGTTACCGCGAAGGCAGTGTCGGCCGTTTCCTGCCCGGTGTCGAGACCTGCCTGGTTGGGGTGCCTGGAATCAGGCAGGGCAGCGCGCTGCATGTACGCGCCCCCAATCTGATGCGCGGTTACTTTTTTCATGACCAGCCGGGCGTACTTCATACGCCGCGCTCCGAAGTCGGCGAAGGGTGGTACAACACCGGAGACGTAGTTGATGTTGACGACGATGGATACGTCACTATCCTCGGGCGGGTCAGGCGGTTCGCCAAAGTCGCAGGAGAAATGGTGTCTCTGGAACTGGTCGAACGTATTGCACATCATGCCGCGCCCGAATTTAAACACGCAGCGACGGTAGAGCAGGTCACAGGCCGGGGCGAGAGCACGGTGCTGTTCACCACCGATCCCAAACTCGATCGCGCCACGTTGTTAAAAGCGGCGCATCAGCTGGGTGCGCAGGACCTTGCGGTTGCGCGCCGCCTGGTGCACGTCGCTTCGCTGCCACTGCTGGGCAGCGGCAAGACCGATTACGTGACGCTGGCGGTCATCGCGCGGCAGGCCTGACGGCGCCCCGCGCCATCTCATTGCTTTGAAAGACAGCAGGGCAGCCCAACCTCCATCATGCTCATCGCCCAGATTTCCGATCTGCACATCATGCCGCCGGGCGAGCTTGCCTATGGCCGGTTCGACACGGCCGCCAGCCTTGCGCGCTGCGTCAGTCATATCATGCAGCTTGATCCTTTGCCCGACACAGTGCTTGCCACCGGCGACCTGGTCAACGGCGGCAGCGCTGCCGAGTATCGGCGCCTGCGTGATCTGCTCGCGCCGCTCGTCATGCCGGTCCATGTGATTCCCGGCAATCACGACGAGCGCGGACTGCTGTGTGCCGGGTTTGGCGACCACTTTTATCTGCCGCGCCCGGGTCAGGCGGTGCATTATGTCGTCGAGTACCACGAGGTGCGCCTGGTGGCGCTCGATACCGTGGTCCCGGGTGAAGACGGCGGCGCGCTCGGCTCCGATCAACTCGACTGGCTGGAGGCGACGCTGGCGGCCGGGCCGCATCAACCGACGCTGGTGTTCATGCATCATCCGCCGGTCAGGACCGGCACCCACTACATGGATGAAATCAGGCTGGATCAGCCAAGCAGCGAGCGACTGGCCCGAATCATCGGGCGCCACCCGCAGGTGGAGCGCATCACCTGTGGCCACGTGCACCGCGGCATGCTGGCCCGCTGGCACGGCACGACGGTGTCGATTTGCCCGAGCACCGCATTTCAGTACGGCCTTGACCTGCGCTCAGAGCCGTCCGTGAGCGTTACCAGCGAGCCGCCGGCGTACCAATTGCATTACTGGAACGGGGCGGAACTCGTTACCCACACAGTGGTGGTGACTTAGAGCGCATTTCAAAAAGAACAAGACAGACGAAGCCGCAGATGGACGCCGATCGAACCAACGTCAAAAAATCTTTTATCATCAGCGGCAAATATAAATAAATAAAAACAACTGGTTATGATATAACTTCATATAAATGCAATCTGAAGTTTTTGTTTTTCATCGGCGTTTATCGGCGTACCCGTCGAGCGGGTATTGTGAAGAATTCATCGGCGGCTGATTTTTTGATTTTGTTACGGGCTCTTGGTGACGGTGAGCCAGGATTCGGGATTCAGGATTCAGGAAATGAGTCAGCGCGGTGCTTCGGGAAGCGGCGGCAGCGTGCGCAGGTAGGCTATCATTGCTGCAAGATCCTCGGGCGTGAGCTGGCTGGTGGTGTTGCTGATCACTTCACCCATCGCTTTGGCTGGAACGTCGCCGTCAGCATAAATACCGGTCACGAGAAAATCTTTCAGCTCTCCGTCGCCCCATTTCTTGAGCCGCGCCGGCGTCAGGTTTGGCACGTTTTTGCCTTCGGGCCCCTTGCCCCCGGCAAGGTAGCGGTCTTGTTTCGCACCGCCCAGGATATTGCGCGGGGTGTGGCATTCGCCGCAATGGCCGAGGGCCTGGACCAGATATGCGCCGCGATTGGCGGCGGGCGTGAGTTTGGTGTCGTGCGTGTAGGGGCCGGGAGTGAAGAACAACGCCTTCCAGACGCCGAGGGGAAAGCGCCAGCCGAAAGGAAAAGGCAGTTCATGGTTCCGGCTGGCCTGCGCGTTTGGCGCAAGCGTGCGCAGGAAGGCCCAGAGGTCGCGTAAATCGCTGTCGACGATTCCCGTAAACGAGGTATAGGGAAATGCCGGAAAATAGTGAGCGCCGTCGGGGCGCACGCCCTGGCGCATTGCGCGGACGAAATCCGTCTCCGTCCAGCGCCCGATGCCCGCCTGCGGGTGCGGGGTGATGTTCGGCCCATAGAAGGTCCCGAAAGGCGTCTTGAGCGCGCGCCCTCCGGCATAGGGGGAGGCATCCTTCTTTTCTTCCGTGTGGCAGGCCAGGCAGCCACCGGCCTTGGCCAGATATTCTCCGCGCCTGGCGTCGCCCTGCGCGTAGGCGTTGAAAGACGTCACCCCGAGCAGCAGGGTGAACATGGCTGCCTTAAGCACGCACTTTATTCGATTCATCATGTCTCAGCGTTCCACAAATGCGAAGGCCCCGCAATTGCGGGGCCGTTCCGGATAAAAATACGTTACCGTTTTTCGCGGAAGGTCTCGTGGCAGCCGCCGCAGCTCTTGCCGACCGCGGCAAGTTGCGCTTTTACGGCGTTTTCGTCGCCGCCCTTGCTGACCGAGACCAGCTTGGCGACTTCGGCCTGCATCCGGTCGGAGGCCTCCTTGAACTTCGCCGTATCGGTGAAGACCGCCGGCAGCGCCGCGCTTTTAACTTCTTTGGTGCTGGCATCGAAGCCGTCCCACGGCATTTTGCCCAGCGCGTCCAAATAACCTGCGTTGCGTGCGACCACCTCCGCGTTGTAAGGAGCTTTGCCTGTGGCCATGCCGCCCAGCGGTCCCCAGTATTTCCCGATTAACGTCATCGCAGACTGGCGTTGCTTGACCAGGGTATCGGGTTTGACTTGCGCCTGCGCAATGCAGGCCACGGACAGACCAATGGCCGCCAACAGGCTGCCGGTAACGATTTTCTTCATGCGGGTATCTCCCAGAATATTGAATTGAAAAACCGGTGAACCGACCTATAAACAGCCGCCGGCGCAGATTTATTCCGTAGCAGCCTGTTGGATTTGGCCCCATTCGCTTAAATGCGTGGCTTGAATGAGTCGCTGTTAATCGCTTTTCATTTTAGGAGTTTGTCTAACCCAAGTCCGACAAACTCCTGCGGGCAGTTTAGGGTGATGCGGGCGGCGGCGTCAATTACTAAATCAGGTTTCATCATATGGAATCCGGCGATGTTTTACGTCCGCGTTTGAGTTCGCCGCGCTGCCGCTTGTCGGCCAGCCGCCGTCGCTTGGAGGCGCGCGTAGGTCGCGTGGCTTTGCGGGTTTTAGGAGGATGTGCCGCAACGCGTATCAATTCCACCAGACGGTCCAGCGCATCGGCGCGGTTGCGGCTCTGGGTGCGAAAGCGCTGGGCGGTGATGACCAGTACCCCGTCTCCTGTAATCCGCCTTCCGGCCAGCGCCATCAGCCGCTCCCGCACCGGAACGGGCAGCGAAGGGGAATGTGCTACATCGAAGCGCAACTGCACTGCTGTGGCGACTTTGTTGACGTTCTGCCCGCCGGGGCCCGAGGCGCGTATGAATTGTTCCTCGATCTCGGCGTCGTCGAGCGAAATATGGCGGGTCACCGTAATCATGTCACTAGCAGCCTGTCGGACTTGGTTCCATTCGCCCGAACGCGTAGCGTTAATGGATAGCTGTTAATCGATGCTTGGGCGACAGGCTGCTTAATAAAGAATAAAAAAGCTTCACGTGTCAAACCCCTATGCTAACCTGATCAAACGTCACTTGTATGGCGTTCTTTTACCCCGTTCTTTAGTGCTTTTCATTCAGGAGTTTGTCGGGGCTAAGTCCACAAATTCCTAGTGTACAAATTTCTGTAAACTTATGCCATCAAACGTATGCTAAATTCAGCATTACAAGGAAATTCATGATCATACGAATCGCATTGCTGCGCCCGACCTGTTTATGAGCAGACTGATGACACCCCGATGGGGATATCTGGCCGGTCTCCTGGTCTGTATCGGACTGCTGGGCGTCGGTCTTTATCTGCAATATGTCGAGAACCAGGAACCGTGTCCGCTGTGCATACTGCAGCGCATTGTTTTTCTTGCGGTGATGGCGGTGTTTCTGGCCGGGGCGCTGCATGGCCCGGGCAGGATGGGCGGCATCATCTACGGTGGCATGCTGTTTGTAATCTCGAGCATCGGCGCCGCAATCGCGACCCGCCATGTGTGGTTGCAGAGTCTGCCGAAAGACCAGGTGCCGGAGTGCGGCCCGGGTCTGGAATACATGCTCAGCAGGTTTCCCTTGAGCAAGGCACTGGACAAGATACTGTCGGGTTCCGGCGAATGCGCCGAGGTGGGATGGACTTTTCTCGGCCTGAGCATCGCCGGCTGGGCGCTGGTGTGGTTTGTCCTGCTGGGAATGTTCGGGGTGTTTCTGGCGCTGCTGGGCATGCGCCGGGCGGCCGGTCGATAAGATCCGGCACGAAAAATTTCGGTGCGGGCTGGCCTGGGGCCCGGTAGTACGGGACGTCAGGCCGAGATATCAGGTGTTAACTGACGCTCCAGCGTCGAGATCAGGTCTTTCAGGTGGAGTTTTCTTTTTTTAAGGCGTTGCAACTGGAGTTGGTCTTGCGCGGTACTTCGTGACAGCTGGGAGATTACATCGTCGAGGTCGCGGTGCTCTATGTTTAATTCATTGAGCCGTTGTTTAATATCTTCAGCATCTGCGGTTATGATCATGGGCATATTCTCCACTTCAGCAGTCAAACACGCTTTCAGTATAGACCCAAAAAAACCAAAAAACGAGACTGCCGCCAGCGGCTGAACCTGAAGCGCGGGATGAGATCAGCGGAAAATCCTTTAACCTTTTGTTTTTTTGAATGAGTTTTGATCAACCCTCTGGCCTGAGCGTGCGCGATGGTGCGCGGGGCGCGGCACCTGGACATTTTATGACACTAACTATCACAGTCAACGGCAGCACCCACTCCGTCGCGGCAGAGGGGGAAACCCCCCTGCTTTACGTGCTGCGCAATGACCTGAAACTCAAGGGTGCGCGTTTCGGCTGCGGCACCGGATTGTGCGGCGCCTGCATGGTCATTATCGATGGCAAAGCCGTGCCGTCGTGTGATGTGCCGGTGTCGGCGGTGGCCGGAAAATCGATTACGACCATAGAGGGCCTGGGCGATATCGGGCGCCTGCACCCGCTGCAACAGGCGTTCGTCGACGAGCAGGCCGCACAATGCGGCTATTGCGCGAGCGGCATCATCATGACGGCGAAAGCGCTGCTCGATGCCAACCCCCGGCCTACCGACACCGAAGTCCGCGAGGCGCTGGAACATAATCTGTGCCGGTGCGGCACGCATCACCGCATCCTGCGTGCCATCCGGCGCGCAGTGGAAGGGGAGGGTGCAAAATGAGCGCTTCCACAACGACGCCGCGCAAACTGCCGGGCAGCCTCGAGACCAACCGCCAGCTCGATCGCTGGCTGCGGTTCGACCGCGACGGCACGGTCACCATTTTTCCGGGCAAGGTCGAAATCGGGCAGGGCATACACACCGTTCTGGTGCAGATGGTTGCCGAGGAACTCGATATTGCGCTCGAGCGCGTGCGGCTGGCGCTCGCCGATACCTCGTACAGCCCCAATGAAGGCATGACGTCGGGCAGCCTCTCGACCCAGCAGTCGGGTATCGCCCTGCGCTATGCGGCGGCGGAGGCGCGCGATCTGCTGATGCAGCGTGCCGCGGCGAAGCTGGGCGCTTCTCTCGAGCAACTCACGGTCAGGGATGGCACGATTACTGCGCGCAGCGGCGGCAGCGTCACCTACTGGGAGCTGGCGAGCGCTGATCTGCTCAAGCGCGAAGCAACCGCCGAGGTTGCGCCAAAGATGCCGGAGCAACACTCGGTGGTGGGGATGAACGTGCAGCGCCTCGACATCCCCGGGAAAATCACCGGCAAGCCGAGCTATGTGCAGGACATGGAGTTGCCAGACATGTTGCACGGGCGCATCGCACGCCCACCCGGTCCCGGTGCTCGCCTTGCAGCACTGGATGTCGCCGAAATTGAGGCCATGCCGGGTGTCACTGCAGTCGTGCGCGACGGTGTGTTCATCGGCGTGATTGCCGTGCGCGAGGAACAGGCGATACGTGCGCAGCGCCGCATCCTGCGCAGCGCGCAATGGGAGGAACAGCCCACGCTGCCGGCAAACAGCGATCCGCGATATCTGCTCGACCTCGAATCCGAGGACGAAGTGATCAGCGAGAGAGTCAACGACGCGGCGGCAGCCGCGGCCACCCGGCTCGAGGCCGAATTTTCCCGCCCGCATATCGCGCATGCGTCGCTGGCGCCATCGTGCGCCGTGGCGCTATTCCAGGGCGGAAAATACACGGTATGGACCCATAGCCAGGGCATCTTTCCGCTGCGCGGCGATCTGGCGAAAGTGCTGGGCAGCGCCGAGAACGATATCGTCGTGATCCATGCCGAAGGCGCGGGTTGTTACGGCCACAACGGCGCCGATGACGTGGCGCTGGATGCGGCGTTGCTGGCGCGTGCCGTGCCGGGACGCGCGGTGCGGGTGCAATGGATGCGTGAAGACGAGTTTGCGTGGGAGCCGTTCGGCTCGCCCATGGTGGTGAAGATGAGCGCCGCCCTGGATGCCAAAGGCAATATCGCAAGCTGGACGCATGATGTCTGGAGCCATGCCCACAGCACGCGTCCCGGCTCCAAGGACGGCGCCAATCTGCTCGCGGGCTGGCATCTCGAGAAACCGGTGGCCGCTGCACGGCCCGGCAATCCGCCGCTGCCCGGTGGCGGCAGCCATCGCAACGCGATTCCGCTCTATGAATTCCCCGGACAGCGCATCACCAACCACCTGATCAGGAAAGCGCCGCTGCGCACCTCCGCCCTGAGATCGCTGGGTGCGCACGTCAATGTGTTTGCGATCGAGTCATTCATGGATGAGCTCGCCGTTGCGGCTAACGCCGATCCGGTCGAATTCCGGCTGCGTCATCTGAAAGACCCGCGGGCACGCGCTGTGATCGAGACGGTGGCGGCGAAGGCGGGTTGGAAGCCGCGCGAAGCGGGTGACGGCACGCGCGGACGGGGGCTGGCTTTCGCGCGCTACAAGAATGCCGGCTGTTATGTAGCGGTGATCGTGGAGATCGAGGTCGGGAATGAAGTGCGGGTGAAGCGGGTGTTTGCGGCGGTTGATGCCGGACAGGCGATCAATCCCGATGGCATCCGCAATCAGACCGAGGGCGGCATCATACAGACCGTGAGCTGGACGCTGAAAGAGCGGGTTGGTTTCAATCGCGAGCGCGTGACGACGCTCACCTGGGATGATTATCCCATCCTGACCTTCGGCGAGGCGCCGGAAGTCGAGGTCACCCTGGTCAACCGGCCCGAGTTGCCGCCGCTGGGTGCGGGTGAAGGCGCGCAGGGTCCCACCGGCGCTGCAATTGCCAATGCGATATACAACGCGCTCGGGGTAAGGCTGCGCGACATGCCGTTCACGCGGGAAAAGCTGATTTCCGCTCTGGCTTGACGGGTGATTTGGCGGCCAGGCAGCGAATAGCGTTGCTGCCAGTGGTGCGCCGGGTACAAAAAAGCGGGTCGCCAAATGAAACTGAGCGACCCGCTTACGGGAGAAGGTTAGATCTGGGTTGCCAGGGCGCAGGCGCGGCTGTAGAAGGCCTCGGCATCGACTGAGCTGAAATCATCGGGCAACTGCGGGCTCAGTTCGTTTACTTCCTGATCGCGGGGCATGGCGATTACGCTTATCGAAGAGTTTCCGTTGACGCACAGTCTGTCTTCGGCATGACGATGCATTCCAGCCATGCTTATGGTTTTGGCTTTCCTGTACTGATCCAGATAAATCACCATGACCGCCTCCGATGTGAGGGTTCCTGCGCTGTATCTCTGCAGATTCTGTGCCAGAGTTTGAGAGTTTCCAGTCATAAGTCGCGCAAACAACATAACTACATGTATTATATGTATTATTTGATTTGTTCCGACGATGCGGCGCTTGCGGATTGCACCTGATCCGGTGTCGGAGGGTTGACGATAATCGGGCAAATCGACGTTTCGGCATCGAATTTTCGACGGCGGGATGGGTTCCCCCTTTCGATGACGCTTATCCTGATCGCTGCTGCCGACCGCAGCGCTTTGCAGGGTGGGTGAACGGCAATATCATCGCGGCACACGCAACCGAGGCAACCAGGGCAGCATCATGACGAAATCCACAGCATCTCGCGATGAGACAGCACTGCCCGTTACTTATCGCGACATCGCCGCGGCCGCACAAACGCTGGCCGGCTTCGCTCACCGCACGCCGGTGCTGACATCGAACACCGTCGATGAGCGCACCGGTGCGAAGGTGTTTTTCAAGTGCGAGAACATGCAGCGCGCAGGCGCTTTCAAGTTCCGCGGCGCCTACAACGCGCTTGCCAACCTGATGCCGGATCAGAAACAGCGCGGTGTGGTCGCGTATTCCTCGGGCAATCACGCGCAGGCGGTGGCGCTCGCCGGCAGGCTGCTCGGCATAGAAGCAGTCATCGTCATGCCTGACGATGCGCCGGCGGTGAAAGTTCTGGCCACGCGCGGCTATGGCGCCGAAGTGGTGCTCTACGACCGCGAGCGCGATTCACGCGAAGCGCTCGCCGACGAGCTGGCGAGCAGCCGCGGCCTCACTGTCATTCCGCCGTTCGACCATCCGCATATCGTTGCCGGGCAGGGCACGGCGGCGAAGGAACTGATAGAGGATGCCGGTGCGCTGGATTATCTGCTGGTGCCGTGCGGTGGCGGCGGGCTGCTGACCGGGAGCGCCATTGCTGCCAACAGGCTGTCGGCGGGCATCAAGGTCATCGGCGTCGAGCCGGCGGCCGGCGATGACGTCACGCGCTCGTTCCGGACCAAGACCATACAGAGCGTGCACAATCCGCAGACCATCGCCGACGGCGCGCGTACCTCCGCCCCCGGCAAAGTGACGTTTCCGCTGATCCTGCACCATGTGCACGACATGCTGACGGTGACCGACGCTGAGCTGCTGCGCGCGATGTTCTACCTGTGGGAGCGCATGAAAATCGTGGTCGAACCCACCGGCGCGCTCGGCGCCGCGGCACTGCTCGAAGGCAAGCTCGACGCCCGCGGCAAGCGCGTGGGCGTGATTCTCTCGGGCGGCAATGCGGATATCAAACAGCTCGCAGCTTATCTTTGAGGCGAATTGCATAGCCCGAGTGGCGCAACAGAGTATGATTTTCATGCAAGCTTTTGCGTTATCCTTATCGTCGAGATTGAGAGACTAAATGGAAAGTGCTGGCATCCTGAAGCGGGAAATTAAAGTGCTGGCGTTCGACCAGTACGGCACCATCGTCGACATGCAGAAGGGGCTCGCCGAGGCCGTCATGCCTTTTCTGAAACAGAAGGGCTGGGATGGCGACCCCGGCAGCTTCGTCACCTGGTGGCGTCGCACGCACTTCGAAAACTCGATGATAGATGCGCTGTGCGATCGCGGGCATACCCCGTACCGGCAGATCGGGCATCGCGCCGTCTCCCACGTCATGGACCGCTGCGGCATCGCCTACACGCAAGGTGAGGTTCGCTGGCTCGTCAGCGAGATCGAGAAGCTCAAGCCGTTTCCCGATGTCATTGCGGCGCTCGCCAGGCTCCGGTTGCAGGGATACAAGCTGGCGATCCTGTCGAATGGCGACCGTGACATGCTTAAGGCCGCCGGGCCGCACATCGGCTTTACGTTCGATCATGTCATCTCGGTACAGGAGGCCGGTTTTTTCAAGCCGCACTGGAAGACCTACGCGAAGGCCGAGGAGATCATCGGCGAGGATCGTTCCGGCATCCTGTTTGTCGCCAATCACGCGTTTGACTGCATTGGCGCAAAATCATACGGCATGCGGACTGCCTTCATTGACCGGCGGAAGCGCCCATTCGGCGAAACACCGCATCAGCCCGATCTCATCGTGGCCAATTTCACCGAGCTGGCCGCCGCGCTAACCTGAGCACCGAACTCTGCACTTTTTAGAAGAACCCGCGCCCACCCATATCAACATGGAGACACTAATGATGCGCACCCCTTTGATCGTCCGCTGTGCAACAGCAGCAGTATTCATGATGGCGTTGTTCGCGCCCCAGCAGGCGCTCCATGCTCAAACCAAACCCAAGCGTTCAGACCTCGGGCAGGCGCCGGAGTCGGTGCTCTGGGTTGGCAACAGCTTTTTCTACTACAACAACAGTATGCACAACCACTTCGGTCGACTGGTCTCATCGGCCGGGCCTGGTTCCCGGGTGCGCAGCACCTCCGTGACAGTTAGCGGTTCCGGCATCGATTGGCACGACATGGACTCGCTGCTGCGGCCGGACGGACTGGGACGCTACTCGTTCGTCGGCGAAAACGAGATCCGGTTCAACAAACCAGGGCGTCAGTACGACACCGCAATCATGATGGATTGCAGCCAGTGCCCGGTTCATCCCCAGTTGCAGGCCGTCTTCCACGATACAGCGCGTAAGCATGCGCAGTCCATGGTGCGGGCGGGCGTTCGTCCCGTGCTGTTCATGTCGTGGGCCTACAAGGACAAACCCGAAATGACGGCCCGGCTTGCCGAGCAGTACACAGTGGCCGGAAACGCCAACGACGCGCTGGTGATTCCGGCCGGGCTGGCCTTCGCCAAGGCCATCGTCAAACGCGCTGATATCGAACTTTACGAAGCCGACAAGCGGCACCCCAGTCTGGCTGGCACTTACCTTGCGGCATGCACGGTGTATGCGACGCTCTACCGCAAATCTCCGGTGGGCCTTGCCTACACCGCGGGGTTAAGCCCGGAACTCGCCACGCTGCTGCAGACGGCCGCCTGGGAGTCGGTCAAGGAATATTTCAGGCCATGACCGCACGTGAACTGATGTCTGAACCTTCGCGCAAGCCTACCCGTTACTGCGGTCTGCGGGCCACGCGTGAGGTTTGGCGCTAATGCCGGACAGTCAATACTCCGCAGGTAGCGAGCAATGAATCCCTGGTCTGTTTTGGGTGTGGTATTTCTCCTGATCGGCGGTATCGGCGTTGTGCTGCCGTTGCTGCCCACCACGCCATTCGTTCTGGTTGCGGCGGGCTGTTTTGCCAGGTCCTCCCCGAAAATGCATGCCTGGCTGCTGGCTAATCCAGTCTTTGGACCGATGATCGTGAACTGGGAAAAAAAGAAATGCATTTCACTGAAGGTGAAATTAACGGCTTTGACGATGATGATCGTGGTGGGCGGAGCATCTATCCTTTTTTTTGTTGCGCCCGGCTGGCACAGCCTTGCAGGCTTGGGGCTGATAGTTCTGGGCAGCCTGGTCGTGTTGTCTTTGAAGGTATGTCCAGGCGCGGGATATTCAAACGATCCTGAGAAGAGCAAGGATTAAAGAATTTCTCCGTGCTCCGTGTGCTCCGTGCGAAATATTTTTTAAGTGATGCCACCCGAGCGAGTAGGGCGCCTTCGCGGGTATGGCAAACGCCGTAATGGTTCGCACGGAGCACACGGAGTTCACGGAGAAGATAATAATATATAACTTATTGATTAATAACAATTAATGTAATTTCTGCATTGATGTTCTCTGTGTTCTCTGTGTTCTCTGTGGCAAATAGTTTTAACTGGCGTTTATAAAACATGCCCGTCAGCGTTTCCAGCATTTACCGCTACCCGGTCAAGGGGCTCAGTCCCGAGTTCCTGGCGCGGGTGACGCTCGCGCCCGGCGAATGCCTGCCGCATGACCGGCGCTTTGCGCTCGCTCGCGCCGCGACGCAATTCGATCCGGCACACCCGGCATGGCTGCCAAAATCGAATTTTTTCATGCTCATGCGCGACGAAGTCCTCGCGCAACTGCGGACGCGCTTTGACGAAGCAAGCGGTATGCTCACGGTCGAACGCGATGGAAAAACAGTGCTGCGCTCCCGCCTTACCGATGCGGCGGAATGCTCCACGATCAATGCGTTCTTCGCCGAATTTCTCAAAGATGCGCCGGGCAACCCGCCGCGGGTGGTGGAGGCGCCGGGGCACACGTTCTCGGATGCGAAGCAAAAACCCAATGCGACGACGTACAAATACGTCTCGTTTGTGAACCTCGCCAGCATCGAAGCGCTGGAGAAGGTCATGCAGGTTCCGGTCGATCCGCTGCGCTTTCGCGCGAATGTCTATATGTCAGGTCTCCCCGCGTGGAACGAACGCGACTGGGTCGGTTCCGAGATCAGGGCGGGAAATGCGCGCCTGCGCGTCGTCTCTCCCATCACTCGCTGCGCGGCGACCAGCGTCAACCCCGCGACGGCCGAACGCGATTTGAACATTCCCGCCATTCTCCAGAAAGAATTCGGGCATAACTGCATGGGCGTGTACGCGGAGGTTGTCGCCGGTGGAGAAGTGGCCAAGAACGACAGGGTAGGGCGCACTGACAACGCGTGGCGTATCGAGTAGAGTCCACAGTACTGATCCGGCCGCGAAATAGTACGTTATGGTTGCGAGGTTCGCAGCACAATCAACGGTAACGTTTTGAGGAGAACATCATGAGTTCTATCCGTGCCTGGGCCGCGAAAGCGGCGGGCGGTGCCCTGGAAGCCTACGAATTCGACGCGGGTGTTCTGGGGCCGGAAGAGGTCGAGATCGCGGTCGAATATTGCGGCATCTGCCATTCCGATCTGTCCATGCTGAACAACGAATGGGGTATGACCGCGTACCCTTTGGTGCCTGGCCACGAGGCCATCGGGCGCGTCGTTGCCGTGGGCGAGCATGCCAAAGGTGTGCGTGTCGGCCAGCGTGTCGGCGTGGGCTGGAATGCCGCGAGCTGCCTGCATTGTCATTCCTGCATTGCGGGTGACCAGCACCTGTGTTCAAGCGTGCAGCCCACCATCGTCAATCATCACGGCGCATTCGCCGAGCGGGTGCGCGCGCACTGGCTGTGGGTGATCCCCATTCCGGAAGGTCTGGATGCGAGCGCTGCCGGTCCGCTGCTATGCGGCGGCATCACGGTGTTTTTCCCGCTGCTGAATTTCGGCGTCAAGCCAACGCACCGTGTGGGCGTAGTGGGCATCGGCGGCCTGGGCCATATGGCGCTCAAGTTCCTTAACGCCTGGGGTTGCGAGGTCACCGCGTTCACGTCCAGCGAGTCCAAGCACAAGGAGGCCAGGGCGCTGGGCGCGCACCGTGTGGTGTCCAGCCGCGATGCCGCTGCGATGCAGGCGATCGCTGGCTCGCTCGACATGATCCTGGACACCGTCAACGTACCTTTGCAATGGGATGCGCTGATGTCCACGCTGGCGCCCAAGGGGCGGCTGCACGTGGTTGGCGCGGTGCTGGAACCGATCCCGGTCAATGCAATGGGCCTTATCCTGGGGGAACAAAGCATCTCCGGTTCGCCCACGGGTCCACGAAGCGCGATTGACGCGATGCTGGCTTTCGCGGCGCGTCATAAGATCACGCCGCAGGTCGAGCATTTTCCGATGAGCCGGGTCAACGATGCGATGGAGCATCTGCGTGCCGGCAAGGCGCGTTACCGCATCGTATTGGATGCCGATTTTGCTTGATCAGTCAGTAAGGACTTGTTTACTCAGAAATTGTACGCAGCAAACCGTTTCTTGCCCCAACATCACGTAATCGAGCGCATTGCGCTGCGCTGAGCCGCGTATTCCCCGGCGTGGTGTCCTCGCGCATCAGATTCCCCGGCTCCTCGACATGCCCGCCGCTGTCCATCAGCACGTGAACGAGTTCGTGGGCGAGCGCGATGCCAAACTCCGGCGTGACTCGCGTCACCCACACGCTGTCGGCAAGTTCGGGGCGCGTTCTGCTGTTGCCTCTGCCTACGGCCTCGGCGTCGAAGGCCGGCTGCTGGCGGGTGTCGGTGACGAAATAGACCGTAGGCGTGCCGGGTTGCAGCACACGCGCCAGCTGGCGTGACACGGGTGTGTGGAAATAATGGTATTGCTGCGGCGCATCGACGCGCACCAGTTCAACCTGCGCCAGCCGCACGCCGCACTGGCCGAGCAGGCCTGCCATGGCGCCAGTCGCTTTCAATATTTCGTCGCGCTGCCAGCTGCCCCATGAGAAATAGACCAGCGTCAGCTTGAGTTCATGGGTCGATGCCGCTGGCGGCTCATAATGCGCGCGCAGATCGCCCGCGTTAAGTGTTTGTCTTTCCATCACTTTGATCTCCGCTGCGGGTTGTGCCTGGGCGAGGCCACTCAATACGGCGAGCAGCAGGGTGCGGGCGGGGAAACGCAGGCAATGCATCATGTGCGGCAATGTGGCAGCCCCTAGTCAAACTGGCAAGAGCGGGAAATTGGCGCAAATCGGACACGGATGTGCGCCCAATGCGATAAGTGACCGGAAGCAGAGAAGATTTTCCTTTTGGGGCGTGTGTGTGGCGCCATTTTTGGCGGCGTGGTGACTATTTTTTAATCGTGACAAACAATCGCGCGGCAGGGTGGGTGTAGGCAGCGATGTTTCGCGGGTTGTTCACATAGTTATCCACAGAAATTGTGAATTGTTTTTTTGACGCGGCACAGCGGTTATTTTTTAATGTTTTTTTTCCGCTCCGCTTGACGCCGGGGACATAACATGCTGAAGCGGGCAGGTGTGTTTCGCATGCTGGTATAGAGTGCATGATGATAATAATTAATGATATTTATCAATGTCTTACGAAGTCTCTCCGTGGGGATCGCTGATCGGTCTTCGGCAGCAGGAAGCAAGGCTAAAAATAGTTGACAGCGATAGTGAAAGAGCGCTGAAAATACAGTCGCCTAGCGGCATCATCCCCGTGCAGTGTGGTTGTCGGGCGCGCAAGGATATCAACACCTTGAGGAAGCATGCCGGGATGGTGTTTTTTGTCAGGTACTT
>JAUXMZ010000040.1 GCA_030683105.1 Burkholderiales bacterium
TTTTTCCTTTTCTGGGCGTTTGCCGCGGCATCCAGCGCTTTTACCTGTTTTTTGCAGCGCAGCGCGATCGAGGTGAACCGGCTTTGTCCGCTCGAACCCGGCGAGCGGCCAAACGGCTGTCCCAAGCGCGCCGGGCCCGCCGATCCTGCCTGATTCCGCTCACGGTCGACCACGGTTGATGTAGATCAAAGCGCCGTCTGCGCAATGCGCGTTTCATTATGGGATGGGTTATTAGCGCGCATTTCAAAAAGAGCAAGATCGATGTAACCGCCGATAAAAGTTCAAAACCAAAAGCAGGTAGCCACAGAGAACACAGAGAACACAGAGGAAAAACAAAGAGCAAGACATGATACGTATCTGATTGTTTTAAATAATTATTATGGGTTCTCTCTGTGAACTCTGTGTTCTCTGTGGCTAATTTGTTTGATTTTGTTATAGCTCTTAATAGACCGATTCGGAGGGCATATGGCGAAGAAGTCATCCGCATCCCGTAAACCGGCACAGGCTGCCATGAAGCGCAAAAAGCCTGCGCGCGGCGGCAAGTCGCAAATGGCTGCGCCAGCCGCGGTAGCGGTGACGAAGGAGCAGCGCGGGCATCTGATCGAAGACATCGCTTATTTCCATGCCGATCGTTACCGCGCCGTAGGACCGGGTGGTTTCCGCGAAGAAGACCGGCAGGCGGCTGAAACAGAAATCGAGTCGTTGCTGGAGAAAAAACGCAAGTGAAGCGGATGTTGCGCATGGCGGCAGGCCTGGCCGTGGCGGCAGCGACTGCGGCAGTGCAGGCTGCGGATCTGCCCGATCTCGAGCGCGGTCGCGCGCTGTATGAAAACCATTGCCGGATTTGTCACACACAACAGGTGCATGAGCGTCCCAATCGCTTGTCCATCGATCTGGCCGATTTACGCCTGATCGTCGATAACTGGCAGAAGCAGGAACGGTTGCGCTGGAGTGCCCAGGAGGTGGATGACGTGGTGTGGTTTCTGAACCAGACGCGCTATCGGTTCTAAGCGCCCGTAACAAAATAAAACATCAGGTCGAGCAGCCGCGCTGGCTGGCCAGTTCGCGTAAATCTTCCAACTTTATGATTTTAATATATTTATTTCTAACCTCGATCAGCCCCTCTTCCTGGAAGCGGGATAGCACGCGGCTGATGGTTTCAAGCTTGAGCCCGAGGTAACTGCCGACTTCCTCGCGTGTCATGCGCAGATGAAACTCGGTGGGGGAATAGCCGCGTGCGGCGAAACGCTGCGACAGGCTGAGTAAAAACGCGGCCAGCCGCTCTTCGGCGCGCATGCTGCCGAGCAACAGCATCACGCCGTGGTCACGCACGATTTCACGACTCATCATGCGGTGAAAGTGATGCTGGAGAGAAGGTATCTCGCGCGACAGTTTTTCCAGTGACATAAAGGGGATCTCGCACATCTCGCTGTCCTCGAGCGCGACGGTGTCGCAGGTGTGCTGGCTGGTGCTGATGCCGTCCAGACCCAGCAGATCGCCCGCCATGTGAAAGCCGGCGACCTGCTCGCGGCCGTCTTCGTGCATGACGCTGCTTTTCACGAAACCGGCGCGAATCGCAAACAGCGAATGCAGCGCACTGCCGGCGCGGTAAAGATAATCGCCGCGTTTGACAGGCCGACGGCGGTCGAATACCCGGTCAAACAGGTCAAGTTCGCTCTGGCTAAGTTCCGCCGGCAGGCACAACTCGTGCAGGCTGCAGGTCGAGCAGATGGTTTTCAGGTTGCTGACGTCTATGGGCATCGATTTTGGCTGGAGCTTCATGGCCTTCCGCGATCCTTGTAACAGCGCGATTATATAGATAAGCACGACATCATGCCCACCCTGGCAAGAACCTTGGGTATGATGATACACGGGTGCGTATGCGAGGCAAAATGGGTGCCGTGCATGACCTTATTTGGCATGTGGTCAAGTTGGACCACATGATGTCATGCACAGGGAGGGTGCGTAGCGTGATGCTGTGAATTGAAATCAGTGCAAAACCATGGCGAAAATCCGGTAACCTACATTGATTTTGACCTAAATCAACCTACCCTGAGTAGTGGATGGGATACTGGCTGAAATTTACGATGGGTCCAATATGAATTCTTTGTCTGATAATCCACCGTTCGCAATCGATCTGGATCTGATTCGCCGGCTGGACCGCAACGGCCCGCGCTATACCTCATATCCGACTGCTGACCGCTTTGTGGAAGCCTTTAGCCCGGCGGCCTACCGCTCATGGGCGAAAAAGCGCGATATCATCGGCGGTATCCGGCGCTCGCTGTCGATATACGTGCACCTGCCGTTCTGCAGCACCATCTGCTTTTACTGCGCCTGCAACAAGATCGTCACGCGCGACAAGACCAAGGGCGAAAAATATCTCGAGTATCTGGCAAAGGAAATCGCGCTGCAGGCCCCACTGTTCAGCGACGACCCGCTGGTCGAACAGATGCATTGGGGCGGCGGCACGCCGACCTTCTTCAACTCCAGCCAGTTGCGCGGACTGTTTGATTTGCTGCGCCAGAACTTCAAGTTTGCACCTGACGGAGAGTATTCGATAGAAATCGATCCGCGCACAGTGGATCCAGAGAGCATACGCGATCTGCGCGCGATGGGTTTCAACCGCCTGAGCCTGGGCGTCCAGGACTTCGATACGGATGTGCAGCGCGCTGTAAACCGCCTGCAGAGCGAGGAACAGACGCTGGCCATCATGGATACGGCGCGGCAGACGGGTTTCCTGTCGGTCAACGTCGATCTGATTTACGGTCTGCCCAAGCAGAACCTGATCACTTTCAACCGGACACTGGCGCGGGTCATTGCGGCGCAGCCCGACCGCATCGCGGTGTACAACTACGCGCACATGCCGGCGCGATTCAAGCCGCAGCGACACATCGTCGACGCCGATCTGCCGTCGCCGGATACCAAACTCAAACTGCTGGCGCTGGCGGCGCAGCGGCTGACCGAGGCGGGCTATGTCTACATCGGCATGGATCATTTTGCCAAGGCGGACGATGCGCTGACCGTGGCGCAGCAGCAGGGCAGGCTGCAACGCAATTTCCAGGGCTACTCCACCCACGCCGACTGCGATCTGGTGTCACTCGGCGTCTCCGCCATCGGCAGCATAGGCCCGACCTACAGCCAGAACCATCGCGGCATCGAGGAGTATTACGACAGTCTCGACCGCGGTGAGTTGCCGGTCACGCGGGGCCTGGAACTTACGGCAGATGACCTGCTGCGGCGTGCTGTGATTCAGACCCTGATGTGCCATTTCTCGTTGTCGAAACAGGCGATAGAGCTGTCATATCTCATAGATTTTGACCGGTATTTTGCAACGGAGCTTGCCGAGTTGCGCGGTCTGGCCAAAGAAGGGCTGCTCGAATTCGACGAGGACTGGATCAACGTGACGCCGGTAGGCCGCATGCTGATTCGTAATATCTGCATGGTGTTTGACAAGTATCTGCGTCACGAAAGCGAGGTTGGGCGGTATTCTCGCGTCATCTGACGCGAGTGTTCAAGGTTCCAGGTTCCAGGTTCAAAGTTCGGGAGCGAGGCGTGAAACGTTTAATTCACAACTGTTTTGGCCTCACTCCTCACTCCTCACTCGTAACTCTCCATGACCGGCTGGCTTGAACTGGTCATCTCCAGCGCTTTCATCGCCGGCCTGATGGGCGGCGCGCATTGCGCGGCGATGTGCGGCGGCATCGTCGGCATCGTATCCGGACAGCGCCCCGGCGGCAGCGGGCAGTGGCCGCATGCGCTGGCCTACAACAGCGGGCGCATTTTCAGTTACGTCATCGCGGGCGCGCTGGTCGGTGCGCTCGGGCAGGGCGGGCTCGCGCTGCGCGGCGGGCCGCTGGCGCAGCAATCGCTGATGTTCGTTGCCGGAGCGATGTTGTTGTTGATGGCGTTATATATCGCGGGCGTGACACCCATCGCACGTGGCCTCGAAGCCGCCGGCAGTATCCTCTGGCGCCGCATCCAGCCCTGGTCGCGCAGCTTTCTGCCGGCCGACACCGTGCCGCGTGCGCTGGGGCTGGGCATGGTCTGGGGCTGGCTGCCGTGCGGCATGGTCTATGCGGTGCTGCTCACCGCACTGGCGACGGCGGATGCGCGCCATGGCGCGCTGGTGATGCTGGCGTTCGGTCTGGGCACGCTGCCGAACCTGCTCGCCCTTGCGCTGCTGTCCGGGCAGATCAGAAAGTTTTCCGCGCTGCGCCCGGTGCGCATCGCATCCGCCGTGCTCATCGGCGGATTTGGGATGTTCGGCATCATCATGGCAACGCACTGACGGCGACGGCTGCTGAGAGAGCTAGATCAATATAACCGCCGATGAATTCTTTTCAATACCTTCTTTTCAACACCCGCTCGACGGGTGCGCTTGACGGGTACGCCGATAAAATCTTAAGCCCATGCAGCAACTACACAGGGTAGCAATATATCCTATTGTTTTAATTAATTATTCGAGACAGGCAGCTACTTAACTGATCACGCCGCAGGCGACGCGTTCGCCGGCATTGCCGGTGGGGTCGGTCTTCAGGTCATCCGTGTCCATATGCACGATCAGCCCGCGGCCGATGATGCCATTGATCGCGTCCTTGCTGACGCTTATGCCCGAGACCACCATGTTGATGGTGGCTCTGCCATACGAATCGAACACCAGGTTGCCGAGGTCGCCGGCATGGCCGCTGCCCGGCGCGCCATGTTTGGTCTTGGCGGGATTGAAATGACCGCCGGTGCTCATCGCCTTGGGATCGCTGCAATCGCCTTTTTCGTGAATATGGAACCCCTTGGTCCCGGGCGCATGGCCTGACACTACTCCCGTGACGCGCACCTGGTTGCCGAACTGGGTGAATTTGACGCTGCCCTGCACCTTGCTGCCGCTGCTGGGTTGCAGCACGGCGGTGGCCGACGGTCCCTGGCTTTCCGGTATGCCGGCGCAGGCTGCAAGCAGCAGCGTGCTGAACATTATGACCAGTGCCTGTTTCATGGTTTTCCTTTTGACGGTTAAGTTGGCGTGCGTGACCGGGCGTGAGCATGGTGCGCCCGGTTGAGGGCAAGATCAAGAACAACCCTCAGCCACAGAGGGCACAGAGATCACAGAGAAGATCTTTCTGAATTACTCAAGTAATTTATATTATTCAATATATTACGTGGGTATCACTGTTGTTTTTCTCTGTGTCCTCTGTGCCCTCTGTGGCATAAATTGAATTTTGCACTTTCTCAGCACTTGACCTGCTGCTTGCAGAAATTTTCCAGTGCGATCACGACGCTCTGGCCGGCCACCCGGTTTTTCACCCGGTCGGCGCCATAATCGAGCCCCAGCTTGAAGCCGAATTTCTCGAAAAACGCGTTGAACATTTCGCCGCCCAGCGTGCCGACTGCGTAGAGCGCATCGCTGCCGCGGTCGTGTTCGAGCAGGATCGCCGACAACGGCTGCGGCGCGGGGCCGCCCATCACCCGCGCGCCCGAGGCTGGGTCGTATTCGCTGTGCTCCGAGCAGCAGTGGATCATGTTCGGGCGCGTGATTTTGGAGGCGGTCGACTGGTCGCGATAGCTGATGAAGCTGATCTGGCGCGTGGGGTAGGTCATGAGATGGGCGCAGATCGCCGAGTAGGCGACGACCGCATTATTGGCCCCGACGCCGCCGGGCCACTCGTAGCTGCCGCCGTTCTCGGTCTTCAGCGCGATTTTCTGCAGCGTGGGCTTGCCGAGGTTGAGCAGAAAGCAGGGCGTGCCTTCGAACGGGTAATGAAATATGTAATTCTGGCCCGCCGCCAGCGTCGATGCTTTCAACGGCTGCCTGCGCGCATCGACCAGCTGGGCACGGGTGTAAAAGCGCGGCTTGAGATCACGTGCTGCAAACGCCGGCTGAGTGGCCAGGGCTGCTGAAGCGCTGCAGATTTTGATGAAGTCGCGTCTTAGCATGGTTCCCCCGGCAAGTCACGGTAAGCTTATTCTTTGTCTAAATGGCCGGGCTGTCAACGGTAGGAGTTTGTCGGACTTGGCTCCAACAAACTCCTAAAATGGAAAAAACCGAAGAACGAGGCGAAAATCTTAGACGAGTCCGCGCGCCTTTGGCGACGATAACCTTATGGGACGGCATACCGGAGTCACCAATAAAAAAAGCTGGCCGCAGCCAGCTTTTTTAAAGATGCGACCGGCTTACTTTGCAGTCAGCATGTACTGCAGCGCCGCCTTCAATTCGGCATCGGAGGCCGCGGACTTGGGATGGCCCTTGCCTTCCTTGAGATTCGCCGTCAGCTTGGCTTCGGCGCCCTTGTCATCCTTGAACTTGGCGGCGATGTCCTTGATCGACGGCCCCATTTTCTTCACGGCCATGTCGTGGCAGTTCAGACACCCTTTCGCCTTCGCCACTTCCGCGCCCGACTGGGCGTAAGCCATGCCCGACGCCATCACGCCCACCGCTGCCACCACCATCAGTATCGACTTCATGTGATCTCCTGTTTGATATCCGTTACTTGAACCGGTACTGCGCCGAGATGCCGATCGCGTGCACTTCGTATTTCGGGCTGACCTGGTTGGTGCCGACCATGGACGTGACCGAGGTCAGGGCCAGCGTGTCGTAACCCCAGTCGGTCGAATGGTAGCGCTCGTAGATGTATGTCAGCCTGACCGACAGGTCCTTCTGCACCTCGTAGCGCCCGAACAGTTCGAGCCGGTTGCGGCGGGTGATCAGGTCGGCCAGTGGCAGGGCTCCAACAGCTGCGCCGGCCGCGAAGCTGGTCGCGCCGTTCGAACTGGCGTGGATCAAATCGCCGCCATACTCGAACTTGCCGCCCGGCTTCACACGCAGGCCGAGGCCGAAGGTGTAGAAGCGGTCGCGGATCGAAACCGTTGCCAAGTTTGCGGCAGGTACGGTGTTGGTTTCGGCTGGTGCTATCAGTGGTGTGCTGGTGAGGGCTGCACCTTTCTGATCGGTTCTGTATTCCTCCACTGTGACGAAGGCATGGCCGGTGACCGAGCCGGAGAAACGCTGACTGGCGTCGAAGTTGGCCGCCCAGCTGTCCACATTGCTCAGGCCGAAACCGGCGTCCGCCTCGGGGTGCTTGTCCTGCCGGTAATCGAGTCCGACATGCAGGTCGAGGCTGTCGGTCGGCGCGAAGTTGGCGTATACGCGCACCTTGTCGCGCTTGCGGTCGTCGAGGAAGTACTTCCTCATGGGCGGCGCTTCGAGCCAGGGGTAAGTTCTCCCTGTCGCGGCTCCAGTGCAACCCGGGTTCGGCGCTGAGCACAGGGTGGCAAGATAAGCCGGTGCGTAAGTGGCGGCAAGCGGCGCATCACCCCGGTAGGCATCCGCATTCTTGTCGGAGTAGGAATAGGCAACCCCGCCCGAGGTCGCTTCGTTGAACTTGTGCTTTACTTCCGCCTTGATGGTCTGTTCTACGTCCTGAGTAGTCGGCTCGTAGGTGTGAGAGACCTTGTGGTAGTCATAGCCCAGCTTCAGCTTGGTGGCTTTCGCGAGCTTGTACTCAAGGTCGCCATAGGCCTTGTGGCTGGTGCTGCTGGTCGGGGTGTTGCGCCGCCTGAACGAACTGTTAACGTAAGAGGCGG
>JAUXMZ010000062.1 GCA_030683105.1 Burkholderiales bacterium
ACCGGATGAATACTGGAGGCGGGGGTCGGAATCGAACCGGCGTACACGGCTTTGCAGGCCGCTGCATGACCACTCTGCCACCCCGCCGAAACTAAAAGGTAAAACGGCTGGTTTTAGTTCACCGGAACTAAAACCAGCCGATCTCCCCGGAATCTGGAGCGGGAAAGGAGGCTCGAACTCCCGACCTCAACCTTGGCAAGGTTGCGCTCTACCAACTGAGCTATTCCCGCATGAATAGGGACGAATTATAGTGTAACCACCACCTTCTAGGCAAGGATGCTTCAGTTATGCTTCCATGCCTGCGGCAGCGCCATTTTCAGATAATAGCCCATGGAGATCAGCGTCAGCAGTGCTGCGATATAGATCAGCCAGGTGCCAAGACGCTGGGGATCAAGGATGCCAATTTCATCGTGATACAACAGCAGCGGGATCGCGACCATCTGCGACACAGTCTTTATTTTCCCCAGAAACGATACCGTCATGCTTTTCGCCTCGCCGATCTTGGCCATCCATTCCCGCAGGGCGGAAATGGTGATTTCACGGCTTATGATGATCAGCGCGATGATGGCGTCGACGCGCGCGATCTGGACCAGCACGATCAACGCCGCAGCCACCATCAACTTGTCCGCCACCGGATCAAGAAAAGCGCCGAACGCCGAGGTCTGATTGAGCCGCCGTGCGAGCCAGCCGTCTAGCCAGTCGGTAATGGCGGCCACGGTGAAAATGACGGTCGCCACCAGATTCTGGTTGGCTTCCGAGACCCAGCTTTTTTCGAAATAGAAGATGCCGACGAATAGCGGGATCAGGATGATCCTCAGCCAGGTCAGCAGTATGGGTACATTCAACGGCATTAATGTAATTCCTGGTAAATTTTCTCGGCCAGCGCGCGGCTGATGCCCTCGACCTGCGCCAGATCATCAATACTCGCAGCAACCAGGCCGCGCAAGCCGCCGAAGCGCGCCAGCAGCCGCTGCCGGCGCCGGACGCCTATGCCCGGAATGTGTTCCAGCGGCGACTGCGAACGCGCCTTGCCGCGGCGCGCGCGATGGCCTTCTATGGCAAAGCGATGCGCCTCGTCGCGGATCTGCTGGATCAGGTGCAACCCGGCATGTTCTTTGGGCAACCGCAGCGGCTGATCGTGCCCGGGAATCAGCAACTGCTCCAACCCCGGTTTGCGCTCCTCCCCTTTTGCGACTGCGACCAGTGCCACATCGTTCAATCCCAGTTCACCAAATACCTCGATGGCGACACCCAACTGCCCCTTGCCGCCATCGACCAGCACCAGGTCGGGAATCTTGCCCTCGCCGGCGACGATTTTGCGATAACGCCGCGACAGGACCTCGCGCATCGCCCCGTAATCATCCCCCGGAACAGCGGTGGAAATATTGTACCGCCGATATTCACTATGCTGCATCGCTGCCCTGTCGTAGACAACACATGATGCCACGGTTGCCTCGCCCATGGTGTGGCTGATGTCAAAACATTCGATTCGTTGCACCGAATCGGGGAGTTCCAGTACCTGGTGCAGCGCCACCAGACGTGTTTCCTGCGTCGCCCGCAACGTCATGGTCTGCTCGGCGCCAAAGCGCGCATTTTTTTCCGCCATTTCGAGCCAGACTTTGCGTGCTCCCGCCGGTTTGACCGTGATCTGCACTCGGCGCCCGGCCTGCTGCGAAAGCATTTTCTCCAGCACGGGCACTGAAACTTTGGCGCCCACCACCAGCAGCGGCGGAGCGCCGTGCTGCAGATAGTGCTGGCTGATGAACGCCTCCAGCACCTGATCGGCAGCGGTATCCTCGGCATTGCGCGGGAAAAAATTTTTGTCCCCCAGGTGGCGGCCGCCGCGCACCATGACCAGATTGACGCAGGTAACACCGGCGACGTGGGCGCAGGCGATGATGTCGGCATCGCGCCCGCTTTCGTCGCTTACGTACTGCTTTTCGCGGATTTTCCCGAGCGCCGCGACCTGATCCCGGTAAAGTGCTGCTGCTTCATACTCAGTAGCCTCGGCTGCCTGGTTCATGCGCTCGATCAGGCGTTCGACCACTTCGTCTTCCTTGCCCGACAGGAACATCTCGGCACTGCGCACGTCGTCGGCATAGTCGGCCGCGCTGATGATGCCGACGCACGGTGCGGAGCAGCGCCGGATCTGGTGCAGCAGACACGGACGCGAACGGTTGGCGAAAACCGTATCCTCGCAGGTCCGGATGCGGAACACCTTTTGCAGCAACTGGACACTGTCGCGCACTGCGCCGGCATCGGGGAACGGTCCAAAATAGCGGTGGTGGCGGGCAAGGCTGCCGCGGTGAAACGCCAGCCGCGGGAACGGGTGCGCGGACAGCATGAGGTAAGGGTATGATTTATCGTCTCTAAACAGTATATTATAGCGTGGACTTAATGTTTTAATTAAGTTGTTTTCAAGCAGTAATGCTTCGGCTTCGGAGCGCGTAACCGTGGTTTCAACCGTGGCCACCTGGGACATCATCAGCCGGATTCGAGGCGACATGCCCGCTGGTTTCTGAAAATAGGACGCCACCCGTTTCTTCAGATCCAGCGCCTTGCCCACGTACAGCACCTCTCCGGCCGCATTCAGCATGCGGTAGACCCCGGGCACATGAGACAGGCGGGCCGGAACCTGGGACGGATCGGATTTGACGGCCACCGCGGCCTCGGTCTGTGCTTCAGGGACAGGCATTGCACATGTTTAGCGGGTATTCAGGTCGCTTGCGATGACTTCAAATACCCGGCGGAACATCTCCGTGGTCAGTCGTCTGGTCTGGGTATTGTAGCGGCTGCAATGGTAGCTGTCGTAAAGCGCGCGGCCTTCCGGCAGGTTGTGACGCGCGCCGTGGATAAATCGACAATCGCCCTGGCGCAATCCCCGCGCCATCAATACCGCGCGATGCGCCACGCCGCCCAGCGCCAGGATCGCCGCGTCCTGCGGCAAGGCATCGATCTCCTGACGCAGGTAGGCGTTGCAGCTCTTGACCTCGGCGGGTGTGGGCTTGTTTTCGGGCGGCAGGCATTTGACGGCGTTGGTGATGCGGCAGGCCTTTAGTCTCAGGCCATCGTCGGGACTCACTGCCACGGGCTGGCTGGCAAACCCGAAGCGGTGCAGGGTCTCGTAGAGCAGGATGCCCGCATGGTCGCCGGTAAATGGCCGGCCGGTGCGGTTTGCCCCGTGCATACCCGGAGCCAAGCCCACGATCAGCAGGCGCGGCCTGGTGGCACCGAACGGCGCGACTGGCAACGCGTGATAATCCGGAAATTTCTCGCGCACCTGTGCCAGATGGCACGCAAGGCGACCGCACTGCCGGCAGCCGGTCGAGAACACGGGCGTTCCGGCCGAGATCACGGCTGCGGCTGCTTTTTCTTGCGCGGCCACACGCGGACTACCGCGGTATGGAGTTGTCCGACTCCCCGCTCTTCCGGCTGCAACGTGACATGATCGATGCCGAACCGGTCGTGCAGCACGACACGAGCCGCCTCCAGGACGGCTCCCCATCCCGCCAGATCGTCCACTTCGAGGTGCGCCGACAGCGCGAGGCTCTCCGGCGTAATACCCCAGACATGCAGGTCATGAACCGAGGCCACACCCGGTACTTTGGCCAGGGTTTTGCCGATTTGCTCCAAATCTACCGCAGCGGGCACGCCTTCCATCAGCACATGCAGGGTTTCCCGTAACAGCCGCAGCGTGCTGACCAGGATCAGCCCGGCGATCACCAGCGACAGGATGGGATCGATCAGCAGCCAGCCGGTAGCCCAGATCACCGCGCCCGCAATCAGGGCGGCGACCGAACTGAGCAGGTCGCCCATGACGTGGATCAGCGCCGCACGCGCGTTCAGATTTTGCGCGCTGCGGCTCAGCATGTAGGCAACCACCGCATTGACCATCAGGCCGATAAAGGCGATCAGCATGACGCCGCCCGCGATCACCGGCTGCGGCGCAAGCATCCGTTGCACGGCCTCCACCACCAGCACGACGATGATCGCCAGCATGATCAGGCCGTTGAGCGTGGCGCCGATGACTTCGGCGCGCGCCCAGCCATAGGAATGGCGCAGGCTTACTGGGCGCCTGGCGAGCGCTACGGCCGCTGCGGCCAACCCCAGCGCCAGCACATCCGAGAACATGTGACCGGCGTCGCTGACCAGCGCCAGCGAACCAGACCACAGGCCGCCGGCGAGCTCGACCACCGCATACACAAGCGTGATCGCCAGCGCCGGCACAAACGGCGGCCCGCGGTGATGGGAAGAGCGATGATGATGCGCGGGCATCGCGTCAGGCGCTGAGCGGCAGGTCCCTGCTCTTGAAGCCGATGCCGGCGATGGCATGCAGCGACTTCATATAGAGTTCGTCCTCCCGCAGCCTGACCATGTTTTCGGCGTATTTTCTGCCATGCATCCGCGCCAGCCGCGCCAGGCTGACCGCGGGCATCACGTAATTCAGATTGCCGAGCAATTCATCGGCCGCCGCCGGATTGTTGCATACCAGCACCATGTCACAGCCTGCGACCAGCGCGGCGCGCGCCCGGTCCACCACGCCACCGGCAACGCGCGCGCCCTCCATGCTCAAATCATCGCTGAATATCACGCCGTCGAACCCGAGTTGCCGGCGCAGGATGGATTTGAGCCACACTTGCGAAAATCCCGCGGGCTGGGCGTCCACTTGCGGATAAATGACATGCGCCGGCATGATGCCGCCCAGGCCGGAATCGATAAGACGCCGAAACGGCACCAGATCGCAGGACTCGATCTCGTCATAAGGCCGTTCATCGACCGGCACCTCGAGATGGGAATCGGCGCGTACGTGGCCATGCCCCGGGAAATGTTTGCCGACTGAACTCATGCCGCCGTAGCGAAATCCCTGCACCAGACCACGTGCAAGATCGGTGATGGCCACGGGATCGGTGTGAAAAGCGCGGTCGCCGATGACGCTGCTGTTGCCGTAATCGACATCGAGCACCGGCGCAAAACTCAAATCTATACCGTACGCGCGCAATTCGGTGGCCAGCACGAAGCCGACGTCCTGCGCCAGTTGCCGCGCGTATTGCGGATTGGCGTCCCACGCGTGACCCAGTTCGCGCATCGGCGGTATGACCGTGAAACCATCGCGAAAACGCTGCACGCGCCCGCCTTCGTGATCGACTGCGATGATCAATGGCGGACTGCGCAGCGCATGAATTTCGGCCGTCAGGCGGCCCAGCTGTTCCGGCGACGAAAAATTACGCGTAAACAGGATGACCCCGCCCACCAGCGGATGCAGCAGGCGCCGCCTGTCGTCGGCATCAAGCTCAGTACCAATGATGTCCAGCATTACAGGGCCAAGCGGTATCATATTGTTTTTAATCACTTTTCTAAAACTACGCAGGCGCACGCCAGGCTTTTCTCGTCACTGATCGTCAGGTGATGCGCGATGATACCGCGGTCTTTAACCATTTCATCCAGCCTGGGGTGAAATTCGAATCCGGGCTTGCCTGCCCGATTCTGCACTACGCTGATGCATTGCAACGTCACCGGGTAGCGGAATCCGGTGCCCATCGCTTTGGAAAACGCCTCCTTCGCCGAAAAACGGTTCGCCAGGAACAGCTCCGGCCGCACGGTTTTCAGATACCCCGGCCACTCGATCGGTGTCAACACGCGACGCGCGAAGCGCTCGCCATATTTCTGCAACAGGCGTGCAACGCGCTGCGGTTCGATGACGTCGATGCCTATGCCGTAGATCACGAGGCTGTCCCGCGGTTCGCAATGCGTGGCGTTGATGCGATCGCCGCAAGATAACCGCGCACGGCGGCGGCGAGGCCGGACTCGAGCGCATCGGCAATCAGCGCATGACCGATCGACACCTCCAGCACGCCTGGCACGGCCGAAAGAAAACGCGGCAGGTTGTGCTGATTGAGGTCATGCCCGGCGTTGATGCCCAGGCCTGCCTGCTGCGCCGATTTCGCGGCCGCCGTGTAGCGCGCCAGCACCGCGCCTTCCTCGACGCTGCCGAAGGCCTGCGCATACGGTTCGGTATACAGTTCGACACGGTCGGCACCCACATCCCGCGCAGCCGCCATGGCGCCAGCCACCGGATCCATGAACAGACTGACGCGGATGCCAAGCGCCTTGAGTCCGGCGATGATGGGTGCGAGGCGCCGCCCGTCGCGCTCGAGATCCCAGCCATGGTCGGAGGTGAACGCCCCTGGATCGTCGGGCACCAGCGTGCATTGTTGCGGGCGCACTTCATGCACCAGCGCGAGCACCTCGTGAAACGGATTGCCTTCGATGTTGAATTCGGTTTCAGGCCGTTGTTTCAGCAACCGCGCAAGATCATGGACATCCCCGGTGCGGATATGCCGGCCATCGGGTCGCGGATGAACCGTGATGCCGTGCGCGCCGGCATCGATCGCCGTGGTCGCGGCCCTGACCACGCTGGGTATGCCAAGAGCGCGCGAATTCCGCAACAGAGCGACCTTGTTCAGATTGACGCTGAGCCGGGTCATGCGGTTGTGCGCCCGGTCGGTTGCGGGCAGTTCACAGTTGTTGCAGATCGCGCAGCAACGAACGCGTGTGCAGGACCTGATTCCCGAGGTAGTGATTGATCAGCATGCGCATCAGGGCCTTGCTCTGTTGTTGCGTGACAGTGCTGGTGTACAGATCCGATTGCATATCAATCAGGGTTTGACCCGATAATTCTACCTCGTTTCGTTGCGTGGCGCCGTTTCTCGCGACCGGTCCGCGCTCTATGATATACACGTAGCGGCGTTCCGCGGCGACCGGCTGGCCGCTGTCGACATCAAGATCGAGCGTCAGCGCATAACCGAGCTCGCGCAACAAACTCTTCTCGAAGCGACGCAGGATCTCGGCATGACTGCCGTCCCCCGCCAGTGCGGCCAGTGTTTCCTGATAAGTCGCGAACAGGCGGTCGTGAGGATCATCCCGTGGCAGCAGCTTGAGCAACAGTTCGTTGAGATAAAATCCGCAGATCAGCGACTGGCCTTTCAGCGGCAGATACCCCCCCTGCCATTCCGCCTTGTGCAGCGTGCGCAATTCGCTCTTGCCCGACCAGCCGATCAGCAGCGGCTGGAATGCCAGTAACACCCCGCGCAGCGCCGATTTTGGCCGTCGCGCGCCGCGCGCCACCAGCGCCACCCGGCCGAAGTCGCGCGTAAAGGTCTCGATCACCAGACTGGTTTCACGGAACGGGTAATGGTGCAATACGAACGCCGGCTGCGCGTCCTGGCGGGATTTTCCCGCAGCGGTCACCACAGCGTTCCCACTGCGGAAAGGATGAATGATGAATGCCCTAAAGGATACATTTCATTTAATGAATGATGAATAGAACCCCGATGTTTGCGGCACCGCTGTCTGCTTCCGCCTTCATCCTTCCGCCTTCATCCTTCAAACATCTATCCCCATGCGCCTCAGAGTCGCCTCGCTGTCCGCCCAGCCGCTTTTGACCTTGACCCATACTTCGAGATAAACCTTGCTGTCGAACAACTTTTCCATTTCCCGCCGGGCCTGGGAAGCAATCAATTTCAGCTTCTCACCGCCTTTGCCTATCACTATCGATTTCTGGCTGGCCTTGTCGACGATGATGGAAACGTAAATGCGCCTCAGGTTGCCCACCGTCTCGAAACGCTCGATCTCCACCGCCGCGGCATAAGGCAGTTCCTCACCCAGCAGCCGGAATAACTTTTCGCGAACCAGTTCGGTGGCCATGAAACGCTCGCTCGAGGTGGTGATCTCGTCTGCTTCATACAATGGCGGCGCTTCCGGCAGCAACGGCACCACCGCCTTCAGCAGCTCGTCGAGACGTTCGCCTTTTTGCGCTGCAACCGGAACGATGGCCTTGAGCGAAAACCGCTGGCTGAGATCGGCAATGAACGGCAACATCGCATTTTTGTCCGCCAGCCGGTCAACTTTGTTGACCGCCAGCACCACTGGCACGGCGTCCGGCAGCTGGCGCTGCAGCGCCACATCAAGCTCGTTGAATTTCAGCGCTTCGATCACCCACAGCACGACGTCGACCTGCTGCAGGCTCTGGGTCACACTGCGGTTCATGATGCGCGTCAGCGCACTGCGCTGCTGCGTCTGGAACCCGGGGGTGTCGACGAACACCAGCTGGGCGTCGTCCCGCGTCAGGATGCCTGTGATGCGCTGGCGCGTGGTTTGTGGTTTACGGGAAGTGATGCTGATCTTCTGGCCGACCAGCTGGTTGAGCAACGTCGACTTGCCGACGTTCGGGCGGCCGACGATGGCGACGTAGCCGGTGCGATGCACGGGCGCACTCATTTCCGGGTGGCCAATGAGTAGGCCTGCCGTGCGGCGTTCTGCTCCGCGTTGCGCCGGGTTGAACCCTCGCCCCGCGACTTGATGTCCAGTTCCATGATTACACACTCCACTTCGAATATCTGTTCGTGCGCCTCGCCACGAACCGCGACCACCGCATACTGGGGCAGCGGAATGTGGCGGCCCTGCAAATACTCCTGCAGCAGCGTTTTGGGATCTTTCCCGGTAGTAAGGGGATCGATGGTATCGAGTGCGGATGAAAAAAGCGTGCGAACCACCGCGTGCGCGCAATCGAAGCCGCCGTCTATGAATGCCGCTCCGATCACGGCCTCCAGCGCATCTGCCAGCATCGAAGGGCGGCGGGATCCGCCGCTTTTCAGTTCTCCTTCGCCCAGGAGCAACTGTTCGCCGAACCGGAAATTTTGCGCGATGGCGGATAACGAGGGCTGACTGACCAGGCTTGCGCGCAGCCGGGACAACTCACCTTCACTCAACTGCGGGAACTTGCGGAACAACTCCAGCGCGACCGCGCAGTTCACCACACTGTCTCCAAGGAACTCCAGGCGCTCATTGTTATCTGCGCTATAGCTGCGATGAGTCAACGCGCGCTGCAGCAGCGCGGGATCCCTGAAACGATGGCCGATTAAGACACTGAAACCCTCGAGATTCATCCGTTGCCTGGCGGGTTCCGCAGTGCAGGGACTATTTGGCGGAAGTCGGGAAAAAATCCATGCAGACGCTGATGTTGCCAAACAGCGGCACGCGCACCGAATAAGCGGCGCTGATCACCACGCCGTCGCCATCCTTGGCGATTTCCAGATCCTGCGGGGTCACCGCCTTGATGTTCTCGATAACCGCGCGGTTATAGAAAGAGGTCTCGATCAGCCTGCGCTGCCCGGTACTCATGGCAGGATCATTGGCAATGGCCTTAAATTGCTGCCGGACGGAAAAGTATTCCATATAGGCCGGCCCGACCTTGAACCCGAGCAGCGCGACTAACACCAGAATTACCGACCAGATCAACAGCCCTGACAAACTTACGCCTTTTTGCTTATGCATGATCATCCCCTCATTTGATCGACTGACCGATTCTCTTGAATTCGTCGAAATTCCACCAGATCAGGAAGGCCTTGCCCACTATATTGGCTTCGGGCACAAATCCCCAGTAGCGGCTGTCGCTGCTGCTGTCACGGTTGTCTCCCATCAGGAAATAATGCCCCGGCGGAACCGTGCATGTAAAACCGGTGTCATTGTAGGCGCAATTTTCCTTGAATGGGAACATGCGCACTCCGCTCAATTGCACCGGCGATACATCCTGCTGCGTCAGAATCGAATGCTGACGCTCGCCTAACGTTTCCTGAAAATGTTTCGCGGAAACGAAGTTCAGTCCCGCCTCGACATAATTATACTCGCCGTTGGCCGTGGTTTTGATGTCCTCGCCGTTGATCCGCAGCCGTTTGGCGTGGTACTCGATTTTGTCACCCGGCACTCCGACAACCCGCTTGATGTAATCGAGCGAAGGGTTCTCCGGATAGCGAAACACCATCACTTCACCGCGCCGGGGTTGATTAATGTCGGCCAGTTTGACATTGATTACCGGAAGCCGGATGCCATACGTGAATTTGTTCACCAATATGAAATCACCAACCAGCAGCGTCGGCAGCATCGAGCCCGAAGGGATCTTGAACGGTTCGACCAGAAAAGACCGCAGCATGAAAACGATCAGGATTACGGGGAAGAAACTCTTCGGATATTCAATCCACCATGGCTCCGGCTGGTCCTTGGCGCGCCACTTGCTCAGCACAAAATGGTCCAGCAGCCAGATGGCGCCGGTGAACACCAGCAGCAGAAACATTACAAGAGCAAAATTCATTATTTCTCCACCTGCAGAATCGCGAGGAAAGCTTCCTGCGGAATCTCGACGTTTCCGACCTGCTTCATGCGTTTTTTCCCGGCTTTTTGCTTTTCCAGGAGTTTTTTCTTGCGTGTGATGTCACCGCCATAACACTTTGCCAGGACGTTCTTGCGCAGCGCTTTAACCGTTTCGCGCGCGATGATCTGCGAGCCGATCGCCGACTGCACTGCGATATCGAACATCTGACGCGGGATGAGCTGGCGCATGCGCGTGGCGAGATCGCGGCCGCGGTACTGGGCATTGGCACGATGGATGATCAGGGACAGCGCGTCGATGCGGTCGCCGTTGATCATGATGTCAAGCTTGACCAGGTCGGCAGCACGGTACTCGAGGAAGTCGTAATCGAGCGACGCGTAACCGCGCGAGACCGACTTCAGCTTGTCGAAAAAATCCATCACCACTTCATTGAGCGGCAGTTCGTAGGTCAGCATCACCTGCCGGCCCAGGTACTGGATATTGCGCTGCACGCCGCGCTTCTGGATGCACAGAGTAATCACCGTGCCCACATACTCCTGCGGCACCAGGATCTGCGCCGTGATGAGAGGTTCGCGTATCTCTTCCACTTTAGAGGCATCCGGCAGTTTCGAGGGATTCTCGATTTCGATCAGCGATCCGTCCCGCAGCAGCACCTGATATACCACCGTCGGTGCGGTGGTAATGAGATTCATGTTGTATTCGCGCTCGAGCCGTTCCTGGACGATGTCGAGGTGCAGCAACCCGAGAAAACCGCAACGGAATCCAAATCCGAGCGCCTGCGAGGACTCCGGCTCGTAACGCAGCGAGGCATCGTTGAGATGCAATTTCTCCAGCGCGTCGCGCAATGAATCGTATTCGTTCGAATCCACCGGATACAGCCCGGCAAATACCTGCGGCTTGATTTCCTTGAATCCGGGCAGCGCCTCGGCTGCGGGATGTGACTCCAGGGTCAGCGTATCACCGACGCGCGCCGCCTTGAGTTCCTTGATGCCCGCGATGATGAACCCAACCTCGCCCGCCGCCAGCCGTTCCCTGCTGCACGATTTCGGCGTGAATACCCCCACCTGTTCGCATACGTAACCCACTTTGGTGGACATGAACTGGATGCGGTCTTTGGGCTTCAGGCTGCCGTCCACCACGCGCACCAGCATGACCACGCCGACATAGTTGTCAAACCAGGAATCTATGATCAGCGCCTTGAGCGGCTTGTCCGGATCTCCCTTGGGCGGCGGAATGCGGGCGATTACGGCCTCCAGAATATCGGCCACGCCTTCGCCGGTCTTGGCGCTGACTTTGAGCGCATCTTTGGCAGGAATGCCGATGATGTCCTCGATCTCGGTGATCACGCGCTCGGGGTCCGATTGCGGCAGATCCATTTTGTTGAGCACCGGGACTACTTCCACACCCTGCTCGGTTGCGGTGTAGCAGTTGGCCACGGTCTGCGCCTCTACTCCCTGCGAGGCATCGACCACCAGCAGCGCACCTTCGCAGGCGGACAGCGAGCGCGACACCTCGTATGAAAAATCAACGTGCCCCGGAGTGTCGATCAGGTTCAGCTGATAAATTTGTCCGTCGCGCGCACGATACTCGAGGGCAGCCGTCTGCGCCTTGATCGTGATGCCGCGCTCGCGCTCCAGATCCATGGAGTCGAGCACCTGCGCCCCCATCTCGCGGTCCGACAGGCCGCCGCACAATTGTATGATGCGGTCGGCCAGCGTCGATTTGCCGTGATCGATGTGGGCAATGATGGAAAAATTGCGGATATGCTGCATTGAAAAGGGCACCTAAGGTGCCCCGAAAAGCGGTAAGAACCTAAATTTTAACAAATTTTCGCCAAATATTCAGAAAAAACCGCAGGCTCGAGCCGGTAATGGCAGATTTCCGTGGCATCGTGTGCGAGCAACGGCACTTTATCCCCGTAGCGCTGCTCCAGTTCGGGACGGCTGTCGACATCGATGATATCGAGTTCGAAATGAAAACCGGCCTGCAACAAGCGCAGGCCGGCGATCATTTCATCACACAGATGGCAGTAGTTGCGGCTGTAGACGGTCAGTCTGACCGGGTCAGCGCGGTGGATTGCCATCAATCTGGAACGGCACGTAGAGCGAATTGTTGCCGCGGCGTATCCGCAACGCGATGATGCTGCCCTTTTCAACCTGGTTCATCATCTGGAACAGCTGATCGACGCCACTGACGACCTGGTTGTTGACCGAGAGTATGACGTCGCCGCGGCGGATTCCGGCGCGCGCCGCTGCTCCCTGGGCATTCTCCACCATGACCCCGCCCTCGATCTTGAGTTCATTGCGCTTGGCATCCGTTAGCTCACTTAACGTCAGGCCAAACTGGGTGGGTGCAGCGGCCGGCGGCTTGCCACCGCGGCGCGACTGCTGACGCGCACGATCGTCCTGCAATTCGGAAATCGTGATCGGAAGGTCGCGCGCACTCTTGTTGCGCCAGATCTGGACCGTTACCTTGCTGCCCGGCGGCGTGCCGCCGACGATACGCGGCAGATCCTCTGAAGCATTCACGGCTTTGCCGTCGAACTTCACAATCACATCGCCCGGCTCTATTCCCGCCTTGTCGGCCGGGCCGCCTTTTTCAACCGAGTTGACCAGCGCGCCCTGCGGCCGCGGCAAGCCGAACGATTCCGCAAGTTCCTTGGTCACGGGCTGGATCACCACGCCGATACGGCCGCGGGTCACTTTCCCTGTGGTGCGCAGCTGCTGCGCGATCTGGTTGGCGACGTCGATCGGGATCGCAAACGACAAGCCCATGAAACCGCCGGTGCGGCTGTAAATCTGGGAATTGATTCCCACTACTTCGCCTCTGAGGTTGAACAGCGGCCCGCCCGAATTTCCCGGGTTCACCGCAACGTCAGTCTGAATGAAAGGGACGAAGTTTTCCTGCGGCAGAGAGCGTCCCTTGGCGCTTACGATGCCTGCCGTTACCGAATTTTCAAAACCGAACGGAGAACCGATGGCCGCCACCCACTCTCCAACCTTAAGCTTGGAGGGATCCCCGAACTTGACCAGCGGCAGGCCGGCAGCCTCGATTTTAATCAGCGCCACATCGGTGCGGCGGTCGGCGCCTATGACTTTAGCCTTGAATTCGCGCTTGTCGGTGAGCCTGACGGTGATTTCGTCCGCCGCATCGACCACGTGCGCATTGGTCAGGATGTAACCATCGGCGCTGATGATAAAACCCGAGCCCAGGGACTGCGGCTGGAATTCACGCTGCCCGGGACCGGGGTTGGGAATAAAGCGCCGGAAAAACTCGTAGAAAGGATCGTCTTCCTGCAGATTGGGGATCTGCGGCGCCAGCGGATTGGGGCGCGCTGTCTGCGTCGTGCTGATATTGACTACCGCCGGTCCCTGCTTCTCGACCAGTTCGGTGAAATCCGGAAGCTGAGCCGCAACCGCCACCGGCACCAATAAACAAAGCACAACTAAAAACCGTCTTAGCATACAACTAACCTCATGTTTATAAAGTTAAACAATGGAAAACCCGCCTTATCTGGCGGAAGCTGAATTGACCCGCAACTCGAGGGAGTTGGCGATCTGCATGATGGTCACGGCAGGCGCCTCGCCCAACACCGTCACGACATGGCCGGCGTGGGGCCGCGTATAAATGTTGACGGCGCCCTGATGAGCGAGCGCCTGCGCGACCACCCGATCCTTCGGCTTCGCTTCGATGAAGACCGACACGGCCGTGATTCCGTCCGAGAGCACGATATGCGACACGGCGCCGTGCCGTCCTGCTATCGAACGGTTGATTTCAGTCGTTTTTCTGAAACCGGCCGGCTGATGGCCAACCACCCAGCCGGCATCCGCCTTTTGTTCCGATACGGTCAGTGCCGACCGGTCGACACGCCAGTTTTTGCTTATCGCCGCGTATTTCGACTTGACTTTGTCGCTGTTGAAATTGCCGCCTATCGTAAGTTGAGTGAACGCAAATGACTCTATCGTCTCGCGCTTTTCATTGATGGTGCGCGTCCGTAACGGCAGGCCCGAACCCGTTTCGGCGCAGAAACTGCGGCCGTAGCGCATATTGTCTTTGGGTTCGAGCATCACGACGTTGCAATCATAGCCCGCAACGCGGTCATTTCCAGCCAATTTTACCGTATAGTTTTCGACTATCCCCGACATCCGCTCCGGCACCAGCACCGGCAACTGCCGGGTGTCACGCTGTTCTATGATTACCGTTTTAAGGTTGGGCAGGTAACAGGTGAGCTGGTCGTTGTTGCGTATCACCTCGCGCGGCGGTCCGTCGAGCGCCTCGAGTTTCTCGAATTCGCCGCCTGCGTTATTTACATAGTGAACAATCCGCGACGTTTCCGACTTGCCGCCATGCTGGTATACGAACGTGCCTGAATAGTTGAACTGGCGCGTGGCATTCGCTATTTTCTTGAGCAGAGCAAACGCTTCCTGGGTATTGTCATTCCCGGCGTGTGCGACATCCGCTGCCATCAACCCCAGGATAACCAACGGCAAAACTTTTATCATGGGAATAACTAGCGGTTCTGCGGGGTCGGGCTGACAGATACGCTGCGAATGTAGGGAACGACGCCCTGAATTGCAGTGCTGGGAGAAAATCCCTGGTGCGCCAGCAGATATTCATTCATCTGGCCCTGGCTGTTGATACTCGCCAGTTGCGCCGGCGCAGGCTCGGCCAGGTGGACGGAAGCGGGCGAGCCGGGGGCGGTCAATGGGTTGTTCGAAAATGCGACCCAGGCCACAACCGAAACCGCGGCCAGTGACGCAGCGATCGACATCGCGTTGCGGACAACATTTTTTGCGGCACGCCGCTGCGGGGCAAGCATGGTGGGTTCCAGCGCCAGGCGCTCGGCGATACACCGGCTGAAATCGGACGATATCCGGGAATCGCCGCGCAGGGTATCGCCGATCAGATTGAACATCTCCCACGAGTCCTGCGCGTCGTTGTTCTGCTTCAGGAGGGCAAGCTGCCGCTCCATCTCCTGATCGTCAAGTTCGCCGTCAATCAACGCCGAGAGTTTTTCCATCTCACCATCTCCTGTCTTTGTTGGTTCCGATCAAGGGCCGCAGTTTTTCGGCGATGGCTTCACGCGCCCTGAATATCCGTGACCGCACAGTGCCGATCGGGCAATTCATGATGTTCGCGATATCCTCGTAACTCAGCCCTTCAATCTCACGAAGAGTAATCGCAGTTCTCAGTTCTTCTGGCAACTGTCCGAGGGATTGGTTCACTGTTTCTGCAACCTGCTTGCTCATCAGCTGGTTTTCCGGGGTGTTCAGGTCCCGCAACTGATCGCCCTCATCCATACTTTCCGCTGATTCGTTGTCCATGCTGGTGGTGGTTGGCGCACGCCGCCCCAGCGCCACCAGGTAGTTTTTGGCGGTATTGATGCCAATCCGGTACAGCCAGGTATAAAAAGCGCTGTCGCCTCGAAACGTCGGCAGCGCCCGGTACGCCTTGATAAAGGCTTCCTGTGTCACATCCTCGACTTCAGTCGGGTCTCTTATGAAACGCGACAGCAGCCGCCCGAGCTTACGCTGGTATTTGCTTACCAGCAGCCCGAATGCTTGCTTGTCCCCGCGCTGCGCGCGTTCGACCAGTTTCTGATCGATTTCGCGATCGCTCATCCCATCCGTCCCTGACCTTAAGCTTATTTTTCAAGTCGAGCACGTCACCGGCCAGACAAAGCGCACAGTATACCCGCCCGACCCGCTTCTGTGGGCCGAAGGACAGATCGTTTTACCAAAGACCGGCCCGGCAAAATTTAGTTCCTTTCAGTGGAAAACCGGCCTCCGGGGCCGCGTCATCCCGGGTTTGACCGGCCTGGTTTATCGGCTAACATGACATTTTCCCGTGGACAAAAGATGCCGACCCGGTTTGACGTCCTGATTATCGGCACCGGCCTAGCCGGCCTCACGCTTGCCCTGCACAGCGCCGACCGCAAGCGGGTCGCCCTCGTCACCAAAAAACAGCTGATAGACGGGGCCAGCGACTGGGCCCAGGGCGGCATTGCGGCGGTCCTGGCCGGTGACGACACCACAGAATCGCATATCCGGGACACCCTCGTGGCCAGTGCCGGTCTCAGCAACGCACAAGTCACCCGCCACGTCGTCGAGCATGGGCGCGACTGCATCCAATGGCTGATCAGCCAGGGCGTGCCGTTTACCCGCGATGCCGCGAGCGACACCGGCTACCATCTCACCACGGAGGGCGGCCACAGCCACCGCCGCGTGATCCACGCCGCTGACGCGACCGGCCACGCGGTGCAAGCCACGCTCGAAAGCAAGGTCAGGGCACACCCCAACATCACCCTGTTCGAGCACCACAACACTATCGATCTGATCACCGGCGCCAAGCTGGGCCTGACCGACAACCGCTGCTACGGCTGCTATGCGCTGGAGACCGAAACCGGGAAAGTCCATGCCATCGCGGCCCAGCATACGGTGCTGGCGACCGGGGGCGCCGGCAAGGTCTATCTCTACACCACGAATCCCGACACCTCGACCGGTGACGGCATCGCGATGGGCTGGCGTGCCGGCTGCCGTGTGGCCAATATGGAATTCATCCAGTTCCATCCGACCTGCCTTTACCACCCCCAGGCCAAATCGTTTCTGATCTCCGAAGCGGTGCGCGGCGAAGGCGGCATCCTGACGCTGCCGGACGGCACCCGTTTCATGACCGGCCACGACCCGCGCGCGGAACTGGCGCCGCGCGACATCGTCGCGCGCGCCATCGATTACGAGATGAAAAAACACGGCCTGGAATGCGTACATCTCGACATCTCGCACCAACCCGCCGATTTCATCAGGGCGCATTTCCCGACCATTTACGCGCGCTGCCTGGATTTCGGCATCGACATCACCCGCCAGCCGATTCCCGTGGTGCCGGCTGCGCACTATACCTGCGGCGGCATCATGGCCGACCGTTCGGGGCGCACCGATCTGCCCGGTCTTTATGCCATAGGAGAAACCGCATTCACCGGGTTGCACGGCGCCAATCGCCTCGCCAGCAATTCTTTGCTCGAATGCCTGGTGTTCGGCATGGCCGCATCCAGCGACATCCTGGCCCAGCCCGCCATGCCCTGCCCCGATCTGCCGCAATGGGACGAGAGCCGCGTCACCGATGCCGACGAGGAAATAGTGATCTCGCACAACTGGGACGAGCTGCGGCGCTTTATGTGGGACTACGTCGGCATCGTGCGCACCAACAAGCGTCTGGAACGCGCGCTGCACCGCATCCGCCTGCTGCAGGAGGAAATCCATGACTATTACGCCAACTTTCGCGTCACCAACGATCTGCTGGAACTGCGCAACCTGGTGACCACCGCTGAACTGATCGTGAGGAGCGCGCTGATGCGGCACGAGAGCCGCGGGCTGCATTTCAGCCTGGACTATCCGGATACGCTGGCTGAAGCGCGCAACACGATCCTCGTCAGATAATTTATTGCGCGAGACCTGAGTTTTTTTCCCGCAGCCCTTCCGGGAGCACCCGGTGCTCCAGCACATCGAATGCCCACTGGATCAGCAGCGCCAGCGCCGCCGCAGGGATGGCGCCGGCTAGCAGCAGCGTATTGTCGTTGACCGCCAACCCCGCCACGATGCGCTCGCCGTAGCCTCCCGCCCCGATAAAGGCCGCGATGGTTGCAGTGCCGACGTTGATCACGGCCGAGGTCTTGATGCCGGCCAGGATGGAGCGCATCGCCAGCGGCAGCTCGATCAGGCGCAGCCGCGCCGCTTCAGGCAAGCCCAGCGCCTGCGCCGACTCCCTCAACGGAGCGGCAATATCGACAAGTCCGCTGTGGGTGTTGCGCACGATGGGCAGCAGCGCGTAGAAAAACAATGCGAGGATGGCCGGCGCCGTGCCTATCGTGCCCAGCAGCGCGATCAAAAAAGCGAGCAGCGCCAGCGATGGTATGGTCTGGAGCATGCCGACGGCCGATACGATCCAGTAGCCGCTGCGTGGCGAGCGCGCCGCAAGTATGCCCAGTGGGATGCCCGCCGCCACGCTCATCGCCAGGGAAGAAAACACCAGCAGCAGGTGCTGCAGCGTCAGCCGGCCCAGGTCTGCGCCGAACAGCACGGCGGCGAAAGATTTTCTTGAATCCTCGGCCACTGCGCCTGCCAGCCCGCCGGGCGTCGCGAGAAAATGCCGTGCCGCCACAATGAAAGGCGCGCCAGAGATCTCGACCAATGCGTTCAGCTCTATCATGCGTTGCGCCGGGATCCGCCCCTCAAGTTTTTGCAGCGCCGCCCATGATTGCGGAAAACGCTGCGGCAGATCGAGCCGGTAGAGCAGCACCGCCTCATAATCCGGGAAAAAATGCCGGTCATCCGCGAGCACGCGCAATCGATACTTCCCGATTTTTGCGTCAGTGGTATAGATGTCAATCAGGTCGATCTGCCCTGCCGCAAGCGCTTCATAGGCCAGACCATGGTCGAGTCCCCGTGGCGCGGCAAACGACAGCCGGTAGGCGCGGCTCAGCGCGCCCCAGCCGTCCTTGCGATTCAGAAATTCCTGGGATATGCCGGGCTTCAGGGCAGAATGGCGCGCAAGATCTGAAATGGTGCGAACCCCTAACGCCGCGGCACGCTCTTCACGCATGGCCAGCGCATAGGTATTGCCGAACCCCAGCGGCACCGCCACTCCCAGGCCGTGCGGTGCGAGTTCACGCTTGAGTTCATCCAGGCTCGCGGGTGATTTACGCTGCAGCAGTTCGAAGGCGATGGTGCCCGTGTATTCGGGATAGACATCGATCGCGCCGCTTTTGAGCGCGGCGAACACGATCCCGGTGTTGCCCAGCCCCTGCTGGTGGACGGCCCGCGCCTCGCCCGCGGCGTTCACGGTCTGGGTGATGATTTCTCCCAGGATGTACGATTCGGTAAACCGCTTGGACCCGACGTTGAGCGCGGGCTGCGCGGAACATAATGCCGGCGCGAGCAACAATATCAGCAGGCGCAACTGCATCATCCGTGCTGCTCCGGCATCCCCACGCGTTGCGCGCGCATGAAATCTCGGACATAGGGTGCAGCGGGCCGGTCGAGCAGATCGCGCAGCGTTCCCTGTTGCACCAGCAAGCCATCCCGCATCATGACGATGACGTCGCCGAAATGCGCAGCCTCGTTCATGTCGTGGGTGACCAGCACCACAGTCTTGGCCAGGCCCGCGAAAATCCGTTTGAGCTCATCCTGAAGCTCGAAGCGCGTGACCGGATCAAGCGCGCTCAACGGCTCGTCGAACAGCAGCACCGGCGGATCAAGCATCAGCGCGCGCATGATGCCGACGCGCTGACGCTGGCCGCCGGACAGATCGCGCGGAAAGCGGGCAAGCAGCGCGGCCGGGATGCGCATCAGGTCGGCCAGCACCCGCAGGCGTTCGGCGATCCAGACCGGCTCGCGCCTGAGGAACCGCGCGAGCAGCGCCACATTGTCTTCAGCGCTCAGATGCGGAAACAGGCCACCTTCCTGAATCACGTAACCGATGCGGTGACGCAGGCGCTCGACATTGTCCGCGCGCAATGCCTCATCGCCGATGACGACGCGGCCGGCATCGGGACGAACCAGCCCAACGATCATCCTCAGCAAAGTGGATTTGCCGCAACCGCTGGGACCGATCAGGACCGTGGTCCTGCCCTGCGCCACCGCCAGTGTCGTCGGGCTGAGCGCGATGTGCGCGCCATAGGTCTTGGAAACGTTCTCGAGAGCGATCAAGGTATGTCAGGGACTCTAAAAAAATGAAATCAATTAGCCGCCCATCCCTCATCCCTGACCCTTCTCCCGGAAGGAGAAGGGAAACAATTGCCTCCTCTCTCCCTTTGGGAGAGAGGTCGGGAGAGAGGGTTCGAACGCCGATATACGCCGATAAAAATCAAAAGCTCCAAACACGACAGGGCGCGGTGGCGTAATATAATACGTTGTTTTTATTGATTATTATAGACATTCTCTCAGACAGAGAAGACCGCCGGGGTTGGTTTGATCGGCGTTCATCGGCGTCCATCTGCGGCTTCGTCTGTCTTGTTCTTTTTGAAACGCGCTCTAAAAGTCAGCCGGGTTTGAACGGATTGCGCCGCTCATATTCGGCAGCGGCGTCTTCCAGCGTCATGAAGATCGCGCCGCCGTCCTTGAGCGTGCGCAGCAGTTTTTCCAGCGTCAGCATGCGGTGACCGCGCCCGATCACGAACGGATGGAAGGTATAGGTCAGCACGCCCCATTCAAGGTTGTCTCGCAAATAGTTGAAATCATCTATCCAGTTGGCGAGCACGCCGCCGGCGTTCATCAATCCCTGCTGGATCGTGTCCGGGGTGCGGATGAACTCGAAGTGCGGGAAATCATCGAGTGACCAGCTGATCGGCATCTCGATGAGCCTCGTTTGCCTGCCGAACACCGCCGGCTTTTCAAGTTCTATGATGTCGCCCCGGCGCACGCGATACGGCGTGTAGTCGTCCCCCATCATGCTGCTGTCGTAGACAAAGCCATGCTGCAGCAGCAGATCGACGGAATGCGGCGAGAGGTCCCAGGCGGGCGAACGGTAGCCGCACGCGCCACGGCCGGTGAGTTTGATGATCTGCTCATTGGTCCGCGTGAGTTCATCCTCCTCCTGTTCGCGCGACAAGCTGGCGGGCGGGCGGTGGGTCCAGCCATGGTGACCGATCTCGTGGCCGGCGGCGCACACCTGCCTGCACTGCTCCGGATAGGTTTCCAGCGTATGCCCCGGGATGAACCACGACGCCGGCACATCGTATTTCCTTAACAGGGCGAGTATGCGCGGCAGCGCGACGTTGGGCCCGAATTCGCCGCGCGAAATCGGCCCCGGGGTCGTCATGCCGCGCGCGATCCAGCCCGAAATCGCATCGAAATCAAAGGTGATGCATACGATATGGTGTCCCACCCGCTGCTCCCTGTAAATAGTTATTCGACTATCTTCCATACAGTATGGCCGAATGTGGCGGGTGCTGGCAAAATACAGATTCCCTCCTGCTGACCGAAGATCGCCATGAAACCTCAAGATGACAAGCTGGACGCCTACTGGATGCCGTTCACGGCGAACCGCGCCTTCAAGGCCGCGCCGCGCATGTTCGTCGCCGCGAAAGACATGCACTACGTCACTGACGACGGCCGCAAGGTGCTCGACGGCACCTCGGGCTTATGGTGCGTGAATGCGGGCCACTCACGCCCGAGGATAGTCGAGGCCGTTAAAAAACAGGTCGAGACCATGGATTACAGCCCCGCCTTCCAGATGGGGCACCCGAGCGCATTTCGCCTTGCCGAGCGCCTCGCGCACATGGCGCCGGGCGACATCGACCACGTCTTCTACTGCAATTCCGGTTCGGAAGCGGTCGACACCGCGTTGAAGATTGCGCTCGCCTATCATCGCGCACGCGGCGAAGGCCACCGCAACGTCATGGTGGGCCGCGAGCGCGGCTATCACGGCGCGGGTTTCGGCGGCATCTCGGTCGGCGGCATCCCCGCCAACCGCAAGGCGTTCGGCAGCCTGCTGCCGCGCGTCGACCATCTCCCGCACACCCACAATCCCAAGGAAAACGCGTTCTCGCGCGGCCAGCCGGCCTGGGGCGCGCACCTCGCCGACGAACTCGAAACGCGCATCATCGCGCTGCATGACGCGTCCAATATCGCCGCGGTGATCGTCGAGCCGATGGCGGGCTCGACCGGCGTGCTGATTCCGCCCCAGGGTTATCTCGAGCGCCTGCGCCAGATCTGTGACAAGCACGGCCTGCTGCTGATTTTCGACGAAGTCATCACCGGCTTCGGCCGTCTGGGCCCGTGCTTTGCCGCGGATGCGGTCGGCGTGGTGCCCGATATGATCACCATCGCCAAAGGCATCACCAACGGCACGGTACCGATGGGCGCGGTACTGGTGCGCCGCGGCATCCACGATGCGGTGGTCAACTCGGCGCCACCCGGCATGGTCGAACTGTTCCACGGCTACACCTACTCCGGCCACCCGCTGGCCACCGCCGCCGCCGAAGCCGCGCTCGACACTTTCGAGGAGGAGGAACTGTTCAAGCGCGCGCAGGAACTTGCGCCCTACTTCGAACAGGCGGTGCATACCTTGAGCGAAATGCCCAACGTCATCGACATCCGCAACATGGGGCTGGTCGCGGGCATAGAACTCGAATCAAAACCCGGCAAGCCCGCGGAGCGCGCGTACAATGCTTTCCTCAAGTGCTTCGAGAAAGGTCTGCTGGTGCGCACCACCGGCGACATCATCGCGCTTGCGCCCCCGCTCATTATCAGCAAGGCGCAGATCGACGAACTGGTCGGCATGCTGGGCGATGCGCTCAAAGAAGCCGGCCGCGATTGAACACCGCACTGGCAGAATCGCCATAAGTCTTTGTTTTTTATATTTATTATAATTCTCAATTTATTCTTGTTTGACGCTGCTATCAGCGCGGTTTGAGCACAACCTGCAGCCTGGACTGGCTCAAGCCGGCTGTGAAACGAGCCGTCGTTTCCGCATCATCATTTGTCACGCGCCGCTTTGACGGGTTCCCCCTGGCGCGTATTATCGATATATATAATCGTATATACGGTGCTGCTATGAGCGAAGTCGCCCTGAGAAAAGTCGGATCCAGCTTTGTGACCACCATCCCCGTGGACGTGGTGGATGAATTGCGCCTGAAGGAAGGCCAGCGATTCCAGGTTTCCAAGGAAAACGGCCGCATTATTCTCACGCCCGTCACTGCAGAGCTCAAGGCTGTACTCGAAGCCCACGAGAAGGTCCTGCACAAGTACCGCGCGGCATTCCAGAAGCTTGCTGAATAAGCCGTGCCGAGGTTCATCAATCTCGATAGCGCACTGGAGATCCATCGCGAGCAAATCACCATCTTCGGCGGCACGCACGGTTTGCGGGATCAGGTGTTGCTCGAATCCGCCCTCGGCCAGGCGGAGCAAACCTTCGCCACCGGTGATTTGTTCAAGGCGGCAGCCCAATACTGTTTTTCGATTGCCAGGAACCACCTCTTCCTCGATGGCAACAAGCGTGTGGCAGCAGCTTGCATGCTCGTCTTCCTGTTGCTCAACAAGGTTGAGCCGACAATGACCTCCGCAGAGTTATTCGAATGGACCATGCAGACTGCCATCGGTAAGCTCAGCAGTACCGCGCTTGCCGAATTACTGCGCACGCATTCCAAGAAAATAAAGTAATCCGGACATTTAGAGCGTATTACAAAAAGACCAAGATCAATGTAACCGCCGATACACGCCGATGGATTCTTCTCAATACCTTCTTTTTAATACCCGCTCGACGGGTGCGCTTGACGGGTACGCCGATCAAACTAACCTCAGCGGCCTTTGTCCTAGAGAACGTCTATAATAATCAATAATAACAATATGTTGAATGACACTACCGCACCCTATCGGGTCTGACATTTTTGATGTTTATCGGCGTTCATCAGCGGCTAATTTATTTTATTTTGTTAAGGGACTCTTAAATCTTTGGCTGCTTTTCCCACGACATTCGGCGCGCTGCGCCATCGCGATTTCCGCTGGTTGTGGGCAGGCACCCTGTGCTCGACCGGCAGCCAGTGGATACAGCAGGCCACGCTCGGCTGGGTGGTCTATGATCTGACCGGCTCGGGTGCGCTGCTTGGCGCCGTGCTCGGCATACGCGCGATTCCGATGCTGCTGCTCGCGCCGATCTCCGGGCTGGTCGCCGACCGCCTGGACCGCAGGCGCGCGCTCGCCGCCAGCCAGATCATGATGTTCGCGATCTCGGTATCGCTTGCACTGGGCCTCGCATTCGACCGCATCGAAATCTGGCACCTGTTCGCATTCACGCTGCTGTCGGGCGCCGGCATGACCTTCGACCGCACGCTGCGCAGCACGCTGCTGTTCGATGTGGTGCCGCGTGCCGAAATCGCCAACGCGTTCGCCCTCAACACCATCGCCTTCAGCGTCATGCGCACGATCGGCCCCGCCGTCGCCGGATTCCTGATCGCGTGGATCGGTCCCGCCTGGAATTTCGCGCTGCAGGGCCTGCTCTTTCTCGGTGTCGCGCTGAGCGCATTCATGATCGCCGCGCCGCACCCGGCGCCCCACGCTGCAGTGCGCAACAGCGCATGGGTGGACATCAAGGCAGGCCTGCACTTCGCCGCGACCCATCCGGTCGCGCGCCTGATGATGCTCATGGGACTGATCCCGCCGCTGCTGCTGATCCCGTCGTTCAGCGCATTGATGCCTGTGTTCGCCGTCAACGTGTTCCTGACCGGGCCCGAAGGGCTCGGCGTGCTGCTCTCCGCCGTCGGCGTGGGCGGCGTGGTGGGCGGCGTGCTCGCCGCGTCGGTTGCCCGCTACGATCGCGCGGGGTTACTGCAGACCCTGGCGCTGGTGGCGTTCGCGCTCTCGCTCATCGGCTTTGCGCTGAGCACGAGCATCGCGGTCGCGGTGGTGTTCCTGGCTTTTGCGGGAGCCGCCGAGATGGTCTACGCCAACAGCCAGGTCACCACCTTGCAGATGTGCGCGCCGGAAGCCATGCGCGGCCGCGTGTCCAGCCTGATGCCGGTATTCCCCGCGTTTATCGCGGTCGGCTCGCTCACTCACGGCTTCGGGGCCGACCTGGTGGGCGCCCCGGCGACAGTCATCGTGCTGGCGCTGGCCAGCATAGGCATCGCCGGCTACACCTGGACCCGCCACGCGGCGCTGCGGGAGCTTAGAATGTCGAAGTTGGTCGGGGGGCGGTAAGCAAACCGGATGTCGTCCCGTTTTTTTCATCTGATGGATATTTTTTAGGACATGACATGAAAGCAAAAGAGAAGAAGCCGGCGAGGCCGGAACCCGAGCAAGTGAATACCAAGGGTAATTGGGCCCAGGCCATCAAAGACGCTTTGAAAAAAACCAAACCGAAAAGCGGATGGCCTGAACCGGAGGGAAGGTACGGCAACAAGAAAAAGTGACCGCCTGTGACGGCGGCCGGAACTGATTACGTTCGATGCTTTCGGCTAGTATCGGGCTAGTGCCGCCCGCCGAAGCGCCAGCGATGAATATCGATGCTGGTGTACAGCCCGGCCCGCACATACGGATCATCCGCCAGCATGGCCTCGACGGCGGCGCGGTCGGGCAGTTCTACCATCATGGCGCTGCCGGCCCATTGCGCACCGTCATCGGACAGTAACAGCCCGTGCGCGATCAGGCTTTCCTGATACCCTTTTTCGATGAAGTAGCTGCGGCGAGCTTCCAGCAACCGGGCACTGTCCCCGCTCATGCCAGGTTTGCCGTGGCCGATGATGAGAAAGCGCTGGTTATGCTCCGGGTCGCCCTTGAACGCCCACATCGTGCGGCCCAGCTCGTTGCGCCAGCGGCTCACAAACACGTCACTGTAGACGCCGGCCTTGTAATTGGGTTCCTCATAGGCGAACACCCGCACCGCCTCGGCGTCGGGCAGATCGACGATGTGCATGCTGCCGGTCGGCGTCACGCCATCTTCGGAGAGCGTCGGGCCGCGCGCGACAAATTTAGACGCGTAAGCGTCCATAAACGACCAGTGGGTCTCGACGATCTTCTTGCGAAGCGCGCCGCTTCCCGGCTTGTCGCGGCAGTAAAAGAAATATTCCATTTTGATTTTCCCTAATAAACCTTTCTGCTGGCGTGAGCCGGAGCTTACCCTCTCCCCGCAAGCGGGGAGAGGGGATTCTTTTTTTAGAGTTCTTGGCAAAGGAGAAGCCGTGAGTTACGAAGTCGCGAGATCGTAAGAGGATCTCCTTCACCCTCCCCGCTCACGTTATCTTTTATTCTTCTTGGCGTTCTTGGCGTCTTGGCGTCTTGGCGGTTCAATCTTGTTTTTGAAATGGTGAACCGAAAGAGTAAAACATGCCGAGAGCTTTCCCCTTTAATTCCGCTTTCTTATTCTCAGTCTTTCCTTCGTGTCCTCTGTGTCCTTCGTGTCTCCGCTTTTGATTTCCTTGGCGACCTTGGCGGCTAATGCATTACCTACTTCATCTTCGACGGCAGCTTGATCGTTCTGCCCGAAACCATGAACGCCCCCATCCCCAGATGATGGATCGTCCGCGGCTGTTTCCTTGAAGGATCGATCCAGGCCTTGAGCACTTCGAGGATGAAGAGGTTGTATTTATTTACCAGCTTCGCATCGACGACCCTGCATTCGAGGTTGACGTAGCACTCGTCGATCAGCGGCGCCGCGACGCGTGATGCGAGTGCCGGCGTCAGACGAAAAGTCTCGAACTTGTCCACGCTCCGCCCCGAAGTGTTGCCGCAACCGACGACCTGCTTCGCCAGTTCCACCGTCGGAATGTTGATCACGCATTCCTTCGTCGCCTTCAGGATGTTGAAGGTGTAGTTGCGGTTGCTGATCACGCAAACCACCAGCGGCGGCTCGAACTCCATCATCGTGTGCCACGACAGGGTCATGACGTTCGCCCGCCCCTTGCTGGCGGTCGTGACCAGCACCACCGGCCCGGGCTCGAGCAACCGGTAAACGCGAGACAGTGGAAAAGTTCTTTTCGCCATCGCGATCCCCGTATTGACCCTCCATGGCAATGTAGCGCCAGTCAGGCTGCACACCGCTCCAAATCAAGATCAAGCCATCAAGATCACAGAATACACAGAAAAAATCTGGTCGTGATTTGGTTGTTCTCTGCTCTGTGTTCTCTGTGTTCTCTGTGTTCTCTGTGGCTAAAATTTTTGATTCTATCCTGTGCTTACCAGCCGGTCGTCTTCCCGCCTTCCGTCGCGATCAGGATGAACGCCATCACGCAGGGCACGGTACCTTTGTTCACCCAGTTGTGGTTGGTGCCGCGCTGGATCACGATGTCACCCGGCTTCAGCAGGACTTCGCCTTCTTCCATCTGCATCCACAATTCGCCCGAGAGGCAAATCGCATAATCGACGGAATCAGTGCGGTGCCAGCGCGCGATATTGCCCGGCGCATACGTGCCCAGGCGAAACACGGAACCGCCGGCCAGGCTGGTGCCGAGATCCCAGGTATTGGGATCTTCTTCAGTGGTCTCCACCGGCAACTTTTTGGTCGCCCACAACGGCGTGTTGTCGAATCCGGGCCGGAGCGTGACAGGTTCGATCTCGGTATCCCACTTGATGCAGGTTTTACCTTCTTTGTTAAAGCCGGTGACGATTCTGCGGGTTTTCATGATTTTGCTACTCTCCTTAAAAACGGTGATTAGTAATTGGTGATTGGTGATTGGTGAATCAGAGAATAATTTTAATCATACTGCTGCGCTATTCCCCTACCTGTATTTCCTTTGCGTACCCGTCAAACGGGTATTGAGATGAATCCTTTGCGATCCCTTTGCGCCCTTCGCGATACAGCTTTTGATTTTTAGATCCGCTGCATCTCCCGCAAGCCCAGCTTGATCAGGCAATGATCGAGCCATTCCGCCGTGAGCTTTTCCTGCGTCGAATTCTGCCTCAGCCGCTGTTCCAGCGCTTGCCAGTCCACGCAGTCCAGCGGCTGGTCCTGGTTGAAGCACGAGAACACGTAGGTGGTTTTTCCGGTCTGCGGATCGACCTGCGGCTGCAGGCACTGCGCGCAGATCTCCTTCATCATGCACTGCATCGGCGAGTTGATCGAGCCGATCGCGAAATGATGCGGCTTCAGGTACGGCTTGAGCATATCGTGCCGCGCGCGCGCCACCGCCGCCATCATACGGTCAGAGCCGATCGCGATGATGCGGTCGGTGTCCGTGAACGGGATCGTCTGCTCGCCGAGCGCGCCGCTCGCGTACGCGTGCATCGCCTGCACGATGTTGCCGGCGATGGTGCGGTCCTGCGGCCGGTCGGGTGTAAAACCCGGCTCCTCATCGCAGCACCACACGACGACGTCGGCCGCGGCTTCGATCTCCTCGATCTTGTAGCGGTCCATCATGTGCTTGTAGCCGGCGAAGTACAGCACCCTGCAGCCCGCCTTGCGCATCGCCTGACCGATGGAAAACAGCACCGCGTTGCCAAGCCCGCCGCCGGCCAGCACCACGGTTTCGTTGGCGGGAATCTCAGTCGGCGACCCGGTCGGGCCCATCAGCACGATGGGCTCTCCGGGCTTGAGTTCCACGCACAGATCGCTGGAGCCGCCCATCTCCAGCACGATGGTGGAAATCAATCCCTGTTGCGCATTGACCCACGCGCCGGTAAGCGCAAGCCCTTCCATTGCGAGCCGCGAGCCGTCGGTTTGCGGTGCGTTCGATTCAAAATTCTGCAACCGGTAGAACTGGCCGGGCCGGAAACGCCGCGCTGCGAGCGGTGCGCGCACCACCACTTCCACGATCAACGGCGTGAGCCGCTTTACTTCATGCACGGTCGCGCGCAGTTCGTCGTTAAGGCGAGCCATAAAGACTGCATCGCTCGCCGCGTCCGCAGGCTGCATCTGCGCCAGCGCCCGGCTCACCACCGGATAGCCCTGCTTTGCGCTGCCGATCGCCTTCACCACGTTGCCGAAATACGACGGATGCACGTCGCCGAAATAGCTCATGCCGCGGCCATCTTCGCGCTTAGCCAGTAACACATTGATTTCATTAGGTTTTGATATGGCCTTCTCAGCGACTATCGGATGCCCCGTGGCGTCGTATGCCTGGAAATAGCGGCCTTCGAGCTTGAAGTGTGCCGCGTCCTCGCGCGCCAGCACGGTGTTGGGTTGGGTGCCGGCGGCAATCAGGACGGTTTTTGCCGGCAGATCGGTCTGCCCGGTTTCAATCCATGTCCCATCCTCGCCGCGCGTTTGCACCGAAACCTTGAGCGCGATCGCGTGGCCATATTGATCGACCTCGACTTTGAGCGGTGTCAATCCTTCCGCGAAACGGATACCTTCTTCCAGCGCCTTGTGCACTTCCTCGTGATTGAGCGTGTACGACGGGCTGTCGATGAGGCGCTTGCGGTAGGCGATGGTCGCACCGCCCCATGCTTGCAGCAGTTCAATGATGCGCGGCGCGCGATCTTCCTTCGCCGCCTGCCTGCGTTCCTCGCGTATCGCCGCACCATGGGCGAGAAATTCATCGGCCACCGCGCGTTCTTCTTCGTTCCACGCAATGCGCGCCGCCGCCTCGCCGTGCTCTTGGGCAAGTTGCTCATAGCGACTCAGAAATTTCTCGACCTGCAACGGGTAATAAGCGAGCGCCTCGGTTGCGGTGTCGATCGCGGTCAGTCCGCCGCCCACTACCACCGCCGGCAGGCGCAACTGCATGTTGGCTATCGAGTCGGCCTTGGCCGCCCCCGTCAGTTGCAGCCCCATCAGGAAATCGGAGGCGGTGCGCACACCACGCGCCAGTCCATTGGGCATGTCGAGCACGGTCGGCCGGCCGGCGCCGATGGCAAGCGCGACATGGTCGAAGCCCATGGCAAAAGCTTCGTCCGCGGTCAGCGTGCCGCCGAAGCGCACGCCACCGAACAGCGCAAACGCACTGCGCCGCTCCAACAGCAAGCGTATGATTTTAAGGAAGTTTTTATCCCAGCGCACGGTGATGCCGTATTCCGCAACGCCGCCGAAACCGGCCATCACACGTTCATCGAGTTGCTCGTAGAGTTCGCGCACCTCGCGTATGGGCTTGAACGGCACGCGTTTTCCCCGCGCGTCGACACCCGAGAACTCCGGCGGCAGCGGCTCGATCTTGAGACCGTCGATACCGACTACCGTGTGGCCGTCGTTTATCAGAAAATGCGACAGCGAAAATCCCGCCGGCCCCATGCCCGCCACCAGCACGCGCTTGACGCTGGGCGCTTTGGGATAAGGATGACGCAGATTGAGCGGGTTCCAGCGCGTGAGCAGGCTGTAGATCTCGAAGCCCCACGGCAGTTCGAGCACGTCTTTCAGCGTGCGGGTTTCCGCCTGCGGGATGTCGACCGGCTCGGTCTTCTGGTAGATGCACGATTTCATGCAGTCGTTGCAGATGCGGTGGCCGGTGGCGGCCGCCATCGGATTGTCGACAACGATAATGGCAAAGGCGCCGATCGCATGGCCTTCGGTTTTGGCCTTCTGGAACTCGGATATTTTTTCTTCCAGAGGGCAACCGGCCAGCGTGATGCCGAACGGGTTCTTCTTGAACGAGGCGGCACCACGACCCGTCGCGCCTTTCTCCAGCAAGCCCTTGGAGCATGAGTCTTTGCCCTGCTCGTGGCACCAGATGCAGTAATGCGCCTGATCGAGCGCACCGGTGAGATCGGTGCCTGGATCGGTGAGCTTGAAGCCTGGACGGCGGCGCAGTTGTTCGGTCTTGAAATGGTATTGCGTATAACCTTGCGTGGTATCGGCTGTCGCCGGCACCAGGTGCTGCGGATCGAGCTTGTGCGGCGACTTGAACAGTACGCCAGTGAGGTGCTTGTGTCTGCCTGCCGCGCTGTGCGCCGCCCACGCCGCGTAGTTCAATGCGGTGGCCAGTGCCCCGGCGTTCGCCGTTTCGTCTTTCTGCCATGCGGTGACGTGGCGGGCGAACGCGAGTTCAGTCAGCGCCTCACCCATCAGCGCTTCGAGTTGAGCGGCAAGCGCCGCCCCGTCCAGTTTTTCCGCCTCGTCGCCCTTGATCTTGTGCATCGCCTTGCGTTGCACGAACAGGCGCTTCACCCGGTACAGCGGCGCGAGTTCATGGTGACGGGCGGACAGCGCCTGCACCTCGTCCTCGATGTCGAACAGCCAGCCCACGAAATCGTCGACGTGCGGCGCCAACGCCAGCAGCAATTCGGATTCCTGCAGGGTGCTCACGGCGTGCGGCTGGGCGCGTGCTGCATCCAGGCGTTCGCGCAAAGCGGCATCGGATTGTCCGAGCCGCGCCAGGAACAGCGCATCGAGCTTTAACAGGCCGTTGCGGTTGTAAAGGTCCTCGAGTGACAGGCCGGCTTTACGGTTCGGAATTTCAACTGCGGTCAAAATGCGGGTTCCTGCTGAATCAAAAACATAGCATTATACCAAGCGGAACATCCCGCTTTATATTCATTGGGAGTATGGTTATACAGCCGGTGCGAAGAACCTCACCATCGCGTGCCCGCCCCGGCATTATGCGATAATTCAACTGTTACGTTCGCGATTGCGCCGTCCACCATGCACCCAGACAGCACAGACCGGCCCGATTACGGCACAGGCGCCTCTCAGGTATGGATTGTCCTGCGCTGGCTGCTGGTCGCCGTGCTGGCCCTGATTTTGACTTACGTCAGCTTCCGTGGCTATCTGAGTCCGGAGCTGTTGTTCGGTTTTGCCAACTCCTTTACCTGCTGACGACTCCAGCCAGGCAGGTGCCTCCTTCTGATTAATCTGAGCGAACTGCTGTGGCTCGCGCCACTGGCCCTGGGCGCCGGCTGGCTGATCGGCGCGGTGGGCATAGGCGGCGTGCTGTTGATCCCGGCGCTGTCGTATATCGGCGGCCTGGACATGAGAGTGGCCATGGCGACCGCGCTCTTCAGCTTTTTCTTCACCGGGCTTGCCGGCACCGTGCAGTTTCAGCGCCGCGGCAGCATAGACTGGAACAGCACGGTTCCACTCTGCCTCACCGCCCTGATGTGCAGCGCGGCCGGGGCCTGGCTCGCGTCACGCACCGATGTAAGCGCGCTCAACGCACTGCTGGGCGGGATCATGATGTTCGCCGGCATGTATACCGCATGGGGCGCGCGCCTTACCCCGAATGTGCCCCATCCCGGCAACCGGCACCACTATCCCGTGCTGATTGCGATAGGCGTGGTGTCCGGGTTGGGATCGGGCCTGACCGGCGTGGGCGGGCCCGCCCTGTCGGTGCCGCTGATGCTGCTGGCGGGTTTTTCTCCGCTGACCGCGATCGGCACCGGCCAGGTGCTGCAGGTTGCGGCCGCATTCTCGGGCAGCGTGACCAATTTCAGCTACGGCACGATAGAACTCGGCACGGCGGTTGTGGTGTCCGCGCTGCAAATGACCGGCGTATGGTTTGGCGTGCATTACGCGCACGGCGCTGCGGCCGCGACGCTCAAAAAACTGGTGGCCGTCCTGTGCGTGACTGTCGGCGCGGTGTTGTTGCTGGGGACCCTTAGGTAACCCGGCTCCGGAACCGGATTCAGGCGGGCGTCATCCCCGACTGGCGTTCCGCCGCCGTCACGGTGTTGGCGATCAGCATGGCCACGGTCATGCGGCCGACCCCGCCCGGCACCGGCGTCAGCCACCCCGCCTTTGCGTTCACCGCGGCAAAATCCACGTCGCCTGTAATTTTCCCATCCGGCAGGCGATTGATGCCGACGTCGATGACCGCAGCACCCGTCTTGACCATGTCGGCCGTGATCAGACCGGCGCGGCCGGTGGCCGCCACCAGGATGTCGGCGTCGGCCGTAAGGCGCGCCAAGTCAGGCGTTTTGGAATTGCATACCGTCACGGTGGCGCCGCGGGATATCAGCAACAGCGCCATCGGCTTGCCGACGATCACGCTGCGCCCGACGACCACCGCGCGGCGTCCTTCGATCGTGATGCCGGCGTAATCCAGCATGGCCATGACGCCCAGCGGCGTGCACGGCGTATAAACAGGGTGCCCCGCCACCAGCGCGCCCAGGTGGTGCCAGCCGAAGCCATCCACATCCTTGTCCACGGCTATGGCCCGCTGGACGCGCCCGGCATCCAACTGGCGCGGCAAAGGCAGTTGCACGATCACGCCATGGATATCCGGGTTGTGATTGATCCGTTCAAGTTTCTCGAGCAGCGCGTTTTCCGTGCAATTTGCGCCGAGGGTATGCACTTCGGAGTGCAGTCCGACCTCGGTGCAGGCGCGCACCTTGTTGCGCACGTAGATCGCGGAAGCCGGGTCATCCCCCACGCACACGGCGGCCAGGCCCGGTCGCACCCCGAGTTTGCCCAGGGCGCGCACGCGCGGCTCGAGCTCAGAAAAAGTGTGGCGCGCGATCACCGCGCCATCCAGAAGGATAGCGGTCATGGTTTATACGAATTCGGGGGATTGCAACCGGAATGTGTAATTCAGCATTGTGCTGTGGATTATTTTGAAGCCGCGACAGTATCACATACCTTCTTGGCTACTGTCACCGGTGCGCATGGCATAGGGGGCGAATGTCAGGGCCTGGGATCCGGCGCGGCAGCCCGGGCGTCGATCAACTGAAAGAACATCTCGTCCTGCTTGATCATGCCGAGCTCGCTGCGTGCGCGCTCTTCTATGGCATCGAATCCCTGCTTGAGATTACCCACCTCGGCGTCAAGAACGGCGTTTCGCACCTGCAGCTTCTGGTTGTTCTCCTTCTGCACGCGGATTTGCCGCTCGACCTCCCAAACGCGCAGCCAGCCGCCCTTGCCCAGCCACAGCGGATACTGGATGAGCGCAATCATTACAGCAAACGCGAGGGCGAGCAGTTTCATAAAGTTCCATGTTCAAAGTTCCATGTTCAAAGTTCCAAGTTCAGGCTGTAGGAAGCATCTAGCGCTTTAGACCTTGAACACGGAATTTTGAACCTTGAACACTGAACTTTGAACCCCTCACTTAAGTTGGTAAAACGCGCTGCGCCCGGGATAGCTTGCGCTGTCGCCGAGGTCTTCCTCGATGCGCAGCAGCTGGTTGTATTTCGCCAGGCGGTCGGACCGCGACAGCGACCCGGTCTTGATCTGCATCGCATTGGTCGCCACCGCGAGATCGGCGATCATGGTGTCTTCGGTCTCGCCCGAGCGGTGCGAAATGACCGAGGTATAGCGCGCCCGCTTGGCCATTTCGATCGCGGCAAAGGTCTCGGTCAGCGTGCCGATCTGGTTGACCTTGATCAACACCGAGTTGGCTATGCCCTGCTCTATGCCCTGCTTGATGATGCGCGTGTTGGTCACGAATATATCGTCACCGACCAGCTGGATTTTCTTGCCCAGACGGGTGGTCAGGAGTTTCCATCCGTCCCAGTCGTTTTCGGCCATGCCGTCTTCGATACTGATGATCGGATATTTGTCCACCCAGGCCGCGAGATAATCGACGAACTCGGCAGCCTTCATCGAGCGGCCTTCCGAGGCCAGGGTGTATTCCCCGTCTTCATAAAACTCGGAGCTCGCGCAATCCAGACCCAGCGCGACCTGCTCCCCGGGCCGGTAGCCCGCGGCTTCTATCGCCTCGATGATGATCTTGATCGCGGCCTCGTGCTTGGGCAAACGCGGCGCGAAACCGCCTTCGTCGCCGACAGCAGTCGCAAGCCCGCGCTCGCCCAGCAATTTCTTGAGGGTATGAAACACTTCGGCGCCGCAGCGCAGGGCTTCGCGGAACGTGGGCATTCCAACCGGAATGATCATGAATTCCTGCATCTCGAGGCTGTTGTCCGCGTGCGCCCCGCCGTTGATGACATTCATCATCGGCACCGGCATCGCCATCGCGCCGGCACCACCCAGATAGCGGTGCAGCGGCAGGCCCGACTCGTCGGCCGCCGCTTTCGCCACCGCCATGGATACCGCGAGGATTGCGTTGGCGCCCAGCCGGGATTTGTTTTCGGTGCCATCGAGATCGATCAGGGTGCTGTCGATAAAACACTGCTCGGTGGCATCCACCCCGATGATGGCCTCGCAGATTTCGGTATTGATATGTTCGACGGCTTTCATCACGCCTTTGCCGCCGTAGCGGCTGGCATCGCCATCGCGCAGTTCTATGGCCTCTCTGCTGCCGGTAGACGCGCCCGATGGAACCGCGGCTCGGCCCAGCACGCCGGATTCGAGCAAAACATCCGCTTCAACGGTGGGGTATCCTCGGGAGTCTAGAATTTCCCTGGCAATCACATCTACGATGGCGCTCATAGGGGTTCCTGGTTAGTCAGTGGGTTAATTGTCTCGCGCTACTGTACTAAATTTTCGGCAAAACCCCGGTCTTTCACCAGCTCGTCCAGGGCCTTCAGCGTTTCAAGCAGGACTTTCATGTGCTGCAATGGCCAGGCATTGGGACCGTCAGACAGCGCTTTTTCGGGGTTGGGATGTGTTTCCATGAACAGCCCCGCTATCCCGCTCGCAACCGCCGCACGCGCCAGCACCGGTACGAATTCGCGCTGGCCACCGCTCGATGTACCCTGCCCCCCGGGCAATTGTACCGAATGGGTAGCGTCGAACACCACCGGGCAACCGGTTTCGCGCATCACCATCAGTGACCGCATATCGGATACCAGATTGTTGTAGCCAAACGATACGCCCCGCTCGCACACCATGATGTTGTCCTGGCCGCTCGCGGCCCGGGCCTTGTCCACCACGTTTTTCATGTCGCCGGGCGCCAGGAATTGGCCCTTTTTAATGTTCACCGGCTTGCCGGCTGTGGCTACGGCGGTGATGAAGTCGGTTTGACGGCACAGGAAAGCCGGGGTCTGCAGCACGTCCACCACGGCCGCGGCTGCGCCGATGTCGCCGGTCTCATGAACATCGGTCAGAACCGGCACGCCGATCTGTTTCCTTACTTCACCTAATATCTCAAGACCTTTATCCATCCCCATGCCACGAAAGGAATTTATTGAACTCCTATTCGCTTTGTCGTAAGACGATTTGAAGATGAAAGGCATGCCGATTCCGTCGCAGATCCGCTTGAGTTCGCCGGCGGTATCCAGGGCCAGCTGGCGCGATTCAATGACACAAGGACCGGCTATTAGAAACAACGGCTTATCCAGTCCAGCTTCGAATCCGCAGAGCTTCATCTCAGGCCAAGCTTCAGCCGCTCTGCTGCTTCAGCAGTGCGGGGTGCTCCAGCCGGGCGTTGATCAGCGCCGCCCGGATGAATTCCTTGAACAGGGGATGGCCTTTGCGCGGGGTGGAGGTGAATTCCGGGTGAAACTGGCAGCCAATGAACCACGGATGGTCCCGCAGCTCTATCATTTCGCACAAATCGCCCTGGGCCGATTTTCCGCTCACCACCAGCCCCGCTTCCACAAGCCGCGGCAGATAATGGTTATTGACTTCATAACGGTGGCGGTGGCGCTCGACGATGCGCTCCTCGCCGTAGATCCGGCGCGCTATCGAGCCCTGCGCCAGATTACATTCCTGCCCCCCCAGACGCATCGTCCCACCGAGATCGGATTTGGCGTCACGATGCTCTACTTTGCCGTCGCGGTCCTGCCATTCGGTGATCAGGGCAATCACCGGATTCGGGGTGTCGGGATCGAATTCGGTGCTGTGGGCGGCAGCCAGCCCCGCCACGTGGCGCGCATATTCGATCACTGCGAGCTGCATCCCGAGGCAAATGCCCAGATAGGGCACATTGTTTTCGCGCGCATAGCGTATGGCCTTGATCTTGCCTTCGACGCCGCGCTTGCCGAAGCCGCCCGGCACCAGAATCGCATTCATGTTGCTCAGGCACGCGATGCCGTTTTTCTCTATGCTCTCGGAGTCAATGTAATGGATCTTGATCCGGGCGCTGGTATGGATGCCCGCATGGATCAGCGCCTCCGACAAGGACTTGTAGGACTCGGTCAGATCGACATATTTGCCGACCAGCGCGATGCTGACCTCCCACTGCGGATGCTCGAGCGCGTAAATCAGCTTGTCCCAGCTCTCCAGGTTGGCCGGTGGCGGCGCAAGGCCCAGCTTGCGGCAGACGATTTCATCCAGGTTCTGCGCATGCAGCATCCCCGGTATCTTGTAAATGCAGTCGACGTCGACCGCCGAAATCACGGCATCCACGACCACGTTGGTAAACAGCGCAATTTTTCTGCGCTCGTCGTCCGGAAGCGGGCGGTCGGCGCGACACAGCAGCACATCGGGCTGGATGCCGATCTCGCGCAACTCCTTGACCGAGTGCTGGGTCGGTTTGGTCTTGATCTCGCCTGCGGAGGCAATGTAGGGCACCAGCGTGAGATGCACGTAGCACACGTGGTCGCGGCCCAACTCTATCCCCATCTGGCGTATCGCCTCGAGAAACGGCAGTGACTCGATGTCGCCCACGGTGCCGCCGATCTCGACGATGGCAACCTCGGCATCGCCCGCGCCGCGGCGGATGAACAGCTTGATCTCATCGGTGATGTGCGGGATCACCTGCACCGTGCCACCAAGATAATCACCTCGCCGCTCCTTGCGGATGACGCTCTCGTAAATCTGGCCGGTGGTGAAATTGTTGCGCTTCGACATCTTGGCCTGGGCGAAGCGCTCGTAGTGGCCCAGATCGAGATCGGTTTCGGCGCCGTCTTCGGTGACGAAGACCTCTCCGTGCTGGAACGGGCTCATGGTGCCGGGATCCACGTTGATGTAGGGATCCAGCTTGAGCATCGTGATGGTGATGCCGCGCGTTTCGAGAATGGCGGCGAGGGAAGCGGCAGCGATACCTTTGCCTAGGGAGGAGACTACACCACCTGTGACAAAGACATATTTGGTCATTTCAATATCTTACTGGCCGTTTGCGCATTCTATCGCAAATCCATGCCGCGTCCAACGAGATGCTGCCAAAAATATTCCAAGGCGAGCCGCTCGCGCGCGCCAGAAACAGCCAGGATGTCCTGTTCACCGCTTACTGCTTACCCGCATTTGTCTGACCCGTTCGAACAGGCATATCGCCGCCGCAGCTGCCGCATTAAGGGATTCGGTTTTACCCGGCATGGGAATGGATACCACCACCCGGGCCAGGTCCTGCAACCCGGGCGTCACCCCGGTGCCTTCGTTTCCAAACACCATTGCAACCTTTCCGGTCAGGTCGGCATCAAACACGCTATGCGGCGAGCGGTGGCTGGTTGCGACCACATCACCGCGGCAGGTCCTGATCAACGCCGCCAGATCGACGCTCTCATAAATACTGAGCATGAAGTGCGCGCCCATGCCGGCGCGCAGCACGCGCGGCGACCAGCTGTGAACGCAGTCCTTCGACAAGTACACCTGCCGGATTCCAGCAGCTGCGGCGGAGCGCAGTATGGAGCCAAGGTTGCCCGGATCCTGTATGCCTTCGAGTATTACACACGGTCCGGGATCATCGGGCACGGGTGTGAGACGTGGTGTCTTGACGACTGCAATCAGTCCGGTAGGCGTGGAAACCGACGACAAGCGGTGAAACAGCTCATCGCTGAGCGCCAACAGAGGGATTAACTCTAATTCTTTGATTATATTACTTATTTCATTATTTCCTTGCCCCGACTTGCTGACTACCAGCTGTTCGGGCCGGCCGACATGATCGCGATAAGCCGCCACCAGATGTGCGCCGTCGAGCAGCGACATGCCCTGCTTGCTGCGCTCGCGCGACGACTGCATGAGCTTGAGCAGCGCCTTGAAGTGCGGATTCTCCGCAGAGGTGATGAGTTTCATTTTGCACAGGTCCTGAATCCGGCGAATACGTCGCGTCGGTCTGCGGTATAAAAATTGCGCCAGGTATTGCGCAACAAACCGGCGCGGGTCGCGAAGCAGCCGCCGCGCAGCACTTTATGGTCGCCGAACCACGGTTCGGAATATTCCTTGTAGGGATCAGCCACAAAACCCGGATAGGGACGGAAATCGTCCGCTGTCCACTCCCACACATTGCCTATCATCTGCCGGCAGCCCCATGCGCTGTCACCTGCATCAAACGCCGCAACATCGGCGCAACCATTCATGACGCCGTAAAGATTGGCGTGCCGCGGCTCGGGGGCGGTCTCGCCCCAGGGATAACGCCGCTTATCCTCGCCCGAAAGGCGGGTCGTTGCTGCCGCAAACTCCCATTCCGCTTCTGTCGGCAGCCGCCTCCCCGCCCAGCGGCAATAGGCTTCAGCTTCAAACCAGTTGACATGCATGACCGGTGCGTCCGGCATCAATGAGATCTCGGCATCGTAATGGCGTTGCAGCCACTGCCCATCAGATTTATGCCAATAGACCGGGCTCTGCGCGTCAGCATCCTCACGCCACCGCCAGCCGGCAGCGCTCCACCATTTGCGCCGCAGATAACCTGAATCGTCGACGAACTGCAAAAATTCTGCGCAGGTCACCGGCGCCCGGGACATGCAAAATGGACGAACCTCGACCTCATGCGCCCATTTTTCATTGTCGAACACGAACCCCGTGTCCGGGGCCGCCCCCTGCATGAAGCGGCTGCCTGGAATCCCGGTATCGCCGGGCAGCGCACCGCTGGTGCCGGGTGCGGCCTGCAGCGTGAGCGCAGGCTGGGGATAGCCCAGCGTCTGGCGGGTGTAGGTAAAGGCCTCGCAGTGCATTTCCTCGTGGAACGCGGCAAGCTGAGCAAAATACCGCAGGTGGTCCGTCACATCCTGCCGGTCCAGGCGCTCAAGCACCCGCTCCAGAACCTGCCGCAGATAGGCGAGCGTCGCGTCGATGTCCGGCAAAGGCAGGTCCCAGCGCGTCGCATGGGGCACCGTCGCGGAATTGTAAAGCCCGTCGGCATTGGCGTGCATCGACGGTTTGCTGACAACCCCGTCCTGATAACGCAGACACCAGTGCTCCTGAAACCAGCCGAGATGACCGATCTCCCAGAGCGGCGGATTGACTATCTTCAGCCTGGGTCCCAGCAACCGCTCACCACTCAGATCGCCGGCCAGCGCCAGTGTGCGCTGGCGCGCAGCGTGCAGCATCTGCACCAATGCTGTTGAGTCAGGTACGGGGTTCGGCGTCATCGCTGCGGATTTTGTTATAGTGCGTCCATAAAGTCTATCTTGATTACCTGCCCGTGAACATAACGATTGTTACCCCTGCCGGCGCGCGCTCGCGTTACGGCAATCGCAATACCGCAGCGCGCTGGGCGCAATTGCTGCGCGAACTGGGTCACCGGGTCGTGATCAATGTCGAATGGGATGGCGCCGCAACGGACATGATGATCGCTTTGCATGCGCGCCGCAGCCATGAGTCCATCCGGCGGTTTGCGCTGCGTTATCCCGATCATCCCTTGATCGTCGCACTGACCGGCACCGACCTTTATCGCGATATCCGGCAAGACGCCACCGCTCGTGAATCGATGCGCCTGGCAACGCGCATGATCGTGCTGCAGGACATGGGACTCCGGGAACTTTCACCGGGACTGCGCCGGAAAACGCGTGTCATCTACCAGTCGACGCGCCCGATTTTTCGACAACCTCATCTCAAATCCTGTTATGAAATCACGGTAAGTGGGCACCTGCGGGAAGAAAAAGACCCGTTTCGAGCCGCAGCGGCGCTGTCTGGTCTGCCTCAGGAAAGCCGCATCCGCCTGACCCACATAGGCGGCGCAAGGACGCCGCAGATGGCGGCCATCGCGCAAGGATGGGCGGACACCGAACCGCGCTATCGCTGGCTCGGCGAGCGCGCGCACGGCAAAGCACTACGTCTGCTCGCGCGCAGCAGGCTGATGGTGATCAGTTCGCTCATGGAGGGTGGCGCCAACGTCGTCAGCGAGGCGCTCGCCGCCGGGGTTCCGGTCATCGCATCCAGGATACCCGGCAATATCGGCATGCTCGGCGCCGATTACGCCGGCTATTTCCAGCCGGGCAACGAGAAAGCGCTCGCCAGGCTGCTGTGGCGCGCGGAATCAGATGCCGCTTTTTACCGCCGCTTGAAGAAGCAGTGCCTGGCGCGCAAGCCCCTGGTCAGTCCGGCCCGCGAAAAACACAATCTGAAAATGCTGCTGGATGAATTAGCCTGATGGTGGGTGCCGTCACATGGCGCCCGCGGTGGCCACGACGACATTAAGCAGCCCCAGTCCCAGATTGACCGCAACCGCGATGCGGATGCGATTAAGCGCGGCACCGCCTTCTTTCCAGTTTTTCGCGGCAACCGCGCGCTTGAGCACCGCGAACGGCGCGGCATAAACATAGGCAAAAATCATCGTCATGACCACGCCGATGTAGAGCATGACATGCACGTAGGACGGGATACGCGCCACACTACTGAGTTCCGACAGCATGTAAAATCCGCTTCCCAGCACCAGCACCACCGATACCCATACCCAGCCAAAAAAACGCTGCAGCGTTGCCGACCACAGCGGCAGACGCTGCGGCGGATCCAGCAGAATGGAAGCTGCCGGACGCAGCGCCATATAGGCAAAAAACATCCCGCCCACCCAGACCACCACACCGAGCATGTGTAGCATGATCAGTAATTTCATTCGTAATCCTTTTGCAGTTTAAAGGCTGCGGGTTCGATCAACCGCCGCACCGGCGCGAAGCTGCGTCTGTGTACTGCGGAAACGCCGTACTCGCGCAGCGCAGCAAGATGCGCGGCGGTAGGATACCCTTTATGCAGATCAAAGTGATACTGCGGATAGCGCTGGTGCAGTTCCAGCATCAGCGCATCCCGCGCCACCTTGGCCAGTATCGATGCGGCTGATATCTCCTTCACTGAGGCGTCCCCCCGGACCACAGCCCGCACCGGCCAGCGCAGTTCGGGACAATGCAAACCGTCCACCAGGACCTGTCGTGGCTCGACCGTCAGCGCTTCGACCGCCCGGCGCATCGCGAGAAGGCTCGCACGCAGGATATTGAACTCATCGATTTCCTCAACGGTAGCGCTGGCCACCGCCCAGGCCAGCGCCTGCGACTTGATCTGCTGCGCCAATGTTTCACGCTTGCGGGCGGTGAGTTTCTTGGAGTCCGCCAGTCCGGCAATCGATACATCGCGACCCAGGATCACCGCAGCGGCGAACACCGGCCCCGCGAGCGGGCCGCGACCGGCTTCGTCCACGCCACAGATCATGTCGCGGCGCCATCGAGCATGGGCAGGATCGCGTGCGCCGCCTTGTCCGCGGTATTCTGCCGCAGTTCCTCCAGCATGGCGGTGAAACGTGCTTCGATACGGTCGCGGACGGTTTTGTCGAACAACAGGTTGAGCACCGCCTGGGAAAGATTTTCCGCGGTTGCATCGTGCTGCAGGAACTCGGGCACGACAAATTCTCCCGCCAGTATGTTGGGCAGGCCGACATAAGGCAGTTGCCGCTGCCGGTTCATGAGCCACCAGCTCAACCGCGGCATTTTGTACGTGATCACCATGGGACGCCTGAGCAGCGCCGCTTCCAGCGTCACCGTGCCCGATGCCGCCAGCACCACGTCGGCTGCGGCCATCGCATCATGCGCGTGGCCGAACAGGATATTGATGTTGAGTTCTTCCATCGGACGGCGATAAAGCGCCGTCTCGAAAATTTCTTTGGTCTCGCGGCTCACCAGTGGCACCAGAAAACGCATCCCGGGCTCAGACTTCGTAATCTCGACCGCCGTGGCGACAAACAGATCCGCCATCTGCTCAAGTTCGCTGACGCGGCTGCCCGGCAGCAGTGCGATCACCTTTGCACCCATCGGCAACCGCAGTTGTTCCCGAGTGGCGACAAGGCTCGGAAAATTCGCCAGCTGGTCTGCCAGCGGATGGCCGACATAATCCACGGGTATCTGTGCCTGCCGGTAAATCTGAGCTTCAAATGGAAATAATGTCAGCATCCTGGAGACCGCGCGTTTAATCTTGGGCAGACGCCCGGCGCGCCAGGCCCAGATCGACGGGCTCACATAATGTACGGTAGGCACGCCTGATGCCTTGAGCGCAAGCTCCAGATCCAGGTTGAAATCGGGGGCGTCTATGCCGATAAACAACGCAGGTGGTCGCTTGAGGAAATACGCTGCAAGTTTGCGCCTTATGCCGGTGATTTCCGCGTAATGGCGCAGAACCTCGACGTAGCCCCGCACGGCGAGCTTTTCCATCGGAAACAGCACCTCCATGACACCGGTTGCTGCCATTTTCGGGCCGCCTATGCCCACGAAACGCACGCCCGGCACCTGTTCACGCAGCGCCTTGATGAGATGCGCGCCGAGCAGATCGCCCGAGTGTTCACCTGCCACGATCCCGATCACAGGTGCGGATTGCATCAGGCGGCTGACGGGATGGCTAGCGGATGATGCCGCGGGTCGAGCCGGCCAGAAAATCCAGCACAGCGACGATCTCGGGGCATTGCGCGACCTGTTGGGCCAGCTGTTTTTTGGCCTCTTCCAGCGTCAGGCCGGACTTGTACAGTGTTTTATAGGCGCGCCTGAGCATCGTGATGGTTGCAGCGGAAAAACCGTGCCGCTTCAGGCCCTCGCTATTGATGCCATAAGGCTGCGCCGAATTGCCGGAAGCCGTGACATACGGCGGAATGTCCTGCAGCACGATGGTCCCCATCGCCGTGATGCTGTAGGCGCCGATATGGCAAAACTGATGCACTACCGTGAAGCCGCCGAGTATCGAATAATCGCCGACATCCACATGGCCGGCCAGCTGTGCATTGTTGGCAAAAATCGTGTGATTGCCGACATGGCAGTCATGCGCCAGGTGAACGTAGGCCATGATCCAGTTATCGTTGCCGACGCGGGTCACCCCGGTATCCTGAGCCGTCCCGCAGTTGAAGGTGCAAAACTCGCGGATGGTGTTGTCGTCGCCGATTTCAAGGCGGGTCGGTTCGTCCCGGTACTTCTTGTCCTGGGGCGCCTCGCCCAGGGAAACGAACTGATAGATTTTGTTATTGCGGCCTATCCGGGTGTGTCCGGTAATTACCGCATGCGGGCCGATACGACAGCCTTCGCCAATCTCGACGTTTTTGCCAATGATGGTATAGGGGCCGATCTCGACATCGGGCGCAATCCGCGCGCCAGGGTCAACGATGGCCGTCGGATGAATGTTTACTGTCACTTTTTTGTCCGGGTTTCCGAAAACCGACTGGTCTAGTTACTTAGAGCGCATTTCAAAAAAACCTTTACCATCAATTGCAAATATTAATAAATAAAAACAACTGGTTATATTATTTCTCTGTCTAATTACACCCTGGAGTTATAAATTTCTATTGGAGTTTATCGGCGGCTAAATTTTAGATTATGTTACGTGCTCTTAGCCTGTTCATCCTTCATCGAGCGAATTGTGCACATGAGATTGGCTTCAGCCACCAATACATCCTCCACTCGTGCTTCGGTCTTGAATTTCCAGATGCCGCGTATCGTACGCTCGATGGTGGCGTGGAGCCTTAGGCTGTCCCCCGGTGTGACCGGTTTTTTGAAGCGGGCATTATCTATCCCCACGAAATAATAAACCGAATTACTGTCGGCCTTGCCCCCCGCGGTTTTGAACGTCAGGATCGCCGCCGCCTGCGCCATCGCCTCTATGATCAACACCCCCGGCATCACCGGGTGGTTAGGAAAATGTCCGCCGAAAAACGGCTCGTTGATAGTCACGTTCTTGAGCGCGACGATGTTCTTTCCCGGTTCGCAGGAAAGCACGCGGTCAATAAGCAAAAAAGGATAACGGTGCGGCAGATATTCGAGCACCTCGTGAATGTCCATACTGTTCAAGATTTTCTCCCATTCTGCTTTTTCAGCATCTGCTCGAGCGCGCGGACACGCGCTGCAAGCTCGCCAAGATGGCGCAACTGCGCAGCGTTCGTGCGCCACTCGCGGTTGGTGTCGAAAGGATATACGCCGGTATACGCGCCCGGCTTTTCTATCGATTTTGTAATCAGGGTATGCGCGGAAATCTCCACCCGGTCGGCAATCGTCAGATGCCCTGTGATGCCGGACATGCCGCCGATGCGGCAATGACGTCCGATCTTCGTGCTGCCGGCGATGCCGACGCACGCGGCAATTGCCGTATGGGCGCCGATGCGCACATTGTGGGCGATCTGGATCTGATTATCGAGTTTGACACCGTCCTCGATCACCGTATCCTCTATGGCGCCGCGGTCTACCGTGGTATTGGCTCCAATCTCGACATCATTTCCGATCACCACTCGCCCGATTTGAGGGACTTTGAGCCAGCGCTCCTCAGACAGCGCAAAACCGAAACCATCCGCACCGATGACCACACCCGAATGCAGAATCACACGGCTGCCAACCACGCTGCCATCGTAAACAGTCACGTTGGCGTGTAGTAACGCATCTTCGCCCAGCACCACGTCGCTGCCGATCACGCAGCCCGCACCTATGCGGCTGCGCGCGCCGACAATGCTATTTTTCCCAATCACCACCAGTGGGCCAACTTCCGCATCGCCGGCGACCACCGCAGTTGCGTCTATCACCGCACTCGGCTGCAGGCCTGGCTGCGCCGGGCGCAATGGGTTGAGCAGCCCTGAAACAAGCGCGAAGTAGGCGTAGGGATCGGGACACACGATGCGCGGCAGCCCGGTCAGCTCTGAAGCCGTCTCGCCGACTATGACCGCGGCGGCCCGTGTCGTCTGAAGCTGATTCCGGTAGCGCTCGTTGGCCAGAAACGCGATAGCCTCCGGGCCGGCGCTTTCCAGGGTTGCAACCCTGGAAATACGGGTATCCGGATCTCCGATCAGTCTTCCGCCAAAACGCCGGGAAATCTCCCCGAGAGTATGGTTTTTTTGATCGCTGCTGCTCATGGGCCGGGATATTGAGTAATGTCGTTGCCCAGCCGGTAGGGGCGCCAGGCCCTGCCGATTACTTGCCGTCGGCAAGGGCCTTGAGGACTTTATCGGTAATATCAATACGCGGATTGCGATATACAGCTTCCTGAAGTATCAGGTCGAATTTCTCCGTCTCCGCAATCTGCTTGATGACCTTGTTGGCACGCTCAAACAACGTCGCCAGTTCCTGGTTGCGCCTCAGATTGAGATCTTCGCGGTACTCTCGCTGCAATCGCTGAAAATCAAGATTCATGCGCGCGAGATCCTGTTCCTTGGTACGGCGATCGCTTTCGCTCAAGGTAACCGCTTCCTTCTCAAGCTGTGTTTGCAAGGTCTTCATTTGACCTTCGCGCCGCTGCAACTCCTGGGCACGCGGTGCAAACTCCTTCTCGAGCTGCTTGCTGGCCCGCTCGGCGGGAGCCGATTCACGATTGATGCGCTCCGGATCGATAAACCCGATTTTCAGATCCGCCGCCTCGACTGCCGCGATGCCAAGCGACAACGCCAGGACAGCAAAGGTCGAATAAATGTACTTCAAGTCAGTCTCCTTGCAATAAACTGCTGGCAATATTTTCGGACAATCCGATAGTTCGCGACAACTTGGCGGCCACTAAAACGCCCCCCCGAATGTAAACTGAAACACTTGGGAGCTGTCGCCGGTCTTGGCGTTTAGCGGCTTTGCCATGCTTATTTTGAGCGGCCCGAACGGCGATACCCATAGTACCGACAATCCCGTTGAATAACGCATTTCACCCATGTCATAGGTGTTTGCCACCATGCCGCCGTCAACGAATGCCCCGACCCTCACCGATTTGTCTTTTTCCAGTCCCGGGAACGGCAATAACAACTCGGCGTTGGCCAGCAGCTTGTGGCTGCCACCTTGCGGATTGCCGCTTTCGTCCTTGGGACCTATTGTGTAGGTCTTGTAGCCGCGTACCGAGCTGACCCCTCCCACGTAATAGTTTTTGAAGAACGGCAGCGGTTTATCACCATAGCCGCTGCCATAGCCGATTTCCCCGTTGAGCATCAGCGTATAGGTGCGGGTCAGCGGCAGGTAACGCTGGTGCTGGTAAGTGGTTTTGTAATATTTCAGAGTGCCGCCCGGTAGGCCTGTTTCAAGAACGGCCTTGTTCATCGCCCCCGTCGTGGGATAAATCAGGCTGTCGCGTCCATCGCGGATCCAGCCGACCGTACCTGTAACGGTTGAATTATTGCTGCCAAACGAATTGACATAATTCTTATAAAACAACGGGCTGTCGTCGAAGATGTCTATCTTGGTCGTCTCATATCCCAAACCGTACTGTATGGTATCAATTTCAGTGACCGGCACCCCGAAGCGCATAGCGCCACCCACGGTCTTCGTCCGGTATTGACCTAACCCGCTGTCCACAGCGTCCAGTTTCCGCGTATAGACGTCGAAGCCGCGGCTGATGCCATCGATGGTGTAATACGGGTCGGTATAGGACAGCGCATACACGGTATTGATCTTGCTGCTGTTGACCTGGGCCGAAATGTGTTTTCCAGATCCGAATATATTGTTCTTCGTCACTGAACCCGAGAGGATAAGCCCCTCGCCCGAACCGAACCCCGCGCCCAGCAGCACGTTGCCGGTGGGCTTTTCAATGACAGACACGTTCAGATCGACCTGATCGGTAGTGCCCTGCACCGGCGGCGTTTCGACATTCACCTCGGTGAAATAGCCCAGCCTGTCTATACGGCTTCGCGACTTGTTGATGTTATCGCCTGAATACCAACCGCCTTCGATTTGCCGCATTTCCCGCCTGATCACTTCATCCCGCGTCTGCGTGTTGCCCGCGATATTGATGCGGCGTACATAGACACGGCGCCCTGGGTCAATGAAGAAAGTGAACGACACCTGGCGTTTTTCCTTGTTCAGATCAGGAATGGCGTTGACATTGGCGAAGGCGTACCCCTCGTTGCCCAGGCGGTCGCTGATCAGCTTGTTCGATTCCGTCAACAGCGCCCGCGAGAAAGTATCGCCGACCTTGATCTTGACCAGTTTAAGTACTTCCGGTTCCGGGATCAGAATCTCTCCCGCCACTTTGATTTCGGATACGCTGTATTTCTCCCCTTCGGTAATGCTGATGGTGATGTAGATATCCTTCTTGTCCGGGGTAATCGAAACCTGGGTTGAATCGACGTTGAACTCAAGGTAGCCCCGGTCCAGGTAAAAAGAGCGCAGCGTCTCGATATCGGCCGCAAGCTTCTGGCGCGAATACTGGTCATTCTTGCTGTACCAGGTCATCAGACCCGGGGTCCGCGAGACGAACAGATCGGTCAGATCCTTTTCCTTGAACACGTTGGAACCGATGATGCTGATCTGCCTGATTTTCGCAATCTCACCCTCGTCAACGGTGAAGTTGATAGACACCCGGTTGCGTTCCAGCGGCGTCACAGTGGTATTCACCGACACCGAATACATGCCCCGGCTCAAGTACTGGCGCTTCAGTTCCTGCTCCGCGCGGTCGAGCAGTCCCTTGTCAAAAATGCGCCCCTCCGACATGCCGATCTGACGCAGGCCTTTGCCCAACTGCTCCTTGTCAAATTCCTTGATCCCGACAAACTCTATTTGCGCCACTGACGGCCGTTCCTGAACCAAGACCACCAGCACGCCACTGTCGGACTCAAGACTTACGTCCTTGAAAAATCCCGTGGCAAACAGCGCGCGGATGGCCTGCGCTGCTTTCTCTTCTGTCATCGTGTCGCCAACTTTGACCGGAAGGTAGCTGAATATCGTGCCGGCTTCGGTGCGCTGTATGCCTTCGACCCGGATGTCTTTGATGACAAACGGTTCGATAGCCATTGCCGGCAATGCAAACAGCATGGCCATCATCAGGGAAAGACGCGAAATGCTCATGAATGATTAACCGCTTATCAGCCGATTGATGTCGTTATAAAGCGCAAAAGCCATCAGGGTCAACAGCAATGCCATGCCGAACTGCTGCCCTATTTCCATGACCCTGTCGGGTACCGGACTGCCCTTGAGAACTTCGACCGTATAATACATCAAATGTCCGCCATCCAATAAGGGGATGGGCAGAAGGTTCAGCACGCCAAGGCTGATACTGATCAGCGCCAGAAACATTAGATAGGAAACCCAGCCGCTTTGAGCGGACTGCCCGGCATAGTCGGCAATGGTAATCGGCCCGCTCAGATTCTTGAGCGACACCTCGCCGACGATCATCTTGCCCAGCATCTTCAGGCTGAATATCGACGTGTCCCAAGTCTTGAGCAACGCTTTCGACATGCTCTCCAGGGGACCGTAACGCACCTCGGTAATCAAATCCGCCATCGCAGTCCGGTCTATTTGCGGAGCCGCCCCGATCTTTCCCACGGGTTTGCCGTTTTCCATCACTTCGTTCGGCTTCAGAATGATCCCGGGCAACAGGACATCGTCTCTTCTGATCTGCACATCCAGGGACGCGCCAGGATTGCCACGTACGGCGGCGACCACCTGCGCCCAGTTCTCCATACTCTGTGCGCCAACAAAGACAATGAGATCGCCCGCCCTGAGTCCGGCGCGCTCGGCGGGGCTGCCCTCAACCACGGTGCCGATCACCGGCCTGATCACGGGGTAATACAGCGACAAGCCCAGCGCCTTCATGAAGTCGCTGTCCAGATCTGAAGTCGCCAGCCCGGACAAGTCGAGTTTTCGCCACGCAATCTCGCCTTTCTCATTGCGCACTTCGATGGTCACCAGCGATTTCCGGACCGCATGCTGCAACAATATCCAGCGCGCATCCTGCCAGGTTTGTATCGCCTCATCCCCGACTCTCATCAGGGTTTCCCCCGGTTTGAAACCAGCAACGGCGGCCGGTGTATACGGTGTGACCGGGCCCAGAACCGGTTTGACCCCGGGCAATCCGTGCATGAACAAGGCCCAGTAGAGCACAATCGCCAGAAGAAAATTGGCAACCGGGCCGGCGACCACGATGGCTATGCGCCTGTATACCGATTGGCGGTTGAATGCACGCGGCAGATCAGCAGCGGCTACCTCACCCTCCCGCTCATCCAGCATCTTGACGTAACCGCCGAGTGGAAACGCGGCAATCACCCATTCCGTGGCGTCTGACCCGATTGATTTTCGCCATAACGGCCGGCCGAATCCGACCGAAAAACGCAGGACTTTCACGTTGCACCATCGCGCGACAAGGTAATGCCCGAACTCGTGCACCACGATCAGGCAGCCTAACGCCACGATAAATGCAAGAACCGTAACGAGCAGCGTCATATTGATATGCGTCCCTTTACACCCGAAATCAGAAACTAGGATCGCATCAGGGAACCGTGCTTTTCCCTGATACGGTTTTTTTGCACTGTTGCGAGCCACTGTCCGGCATGAATGCGTGCTTCCTGGTCCGCATCAAGCACGTCGGCCAAGGCTGCGAGGGGCCGGTTGTCGAGTTGCTCCAGCACCGCCTCTATCAGCTGCGGGATCTGCAGAAAACCCAGTTCGCCAGCGAGAAAACTGGCAACCGCCACCTCGTTTGCGGCATTCAGCGCCGTCGGCGCCCGCCTGCCGGCCCGCAATGCATGATAAGCAAGTTTAAGACAGGGAAAACGCAACTCATCCGGCGCCTCGAAATGCAACACACCCAGCTTGGGCAGATCCAGGAATGGCACGCCTGCGGCGATCCGCTCCGGATACGCCAGCGCGTAGGCTATCGGCGTTCGCATGTCGGGATTGCCAAGCTGCGCGATGACCGAGCCGTCTATGTACTCCACCAGGGAATGAATCACGCTTTCCGGATGGATCACGACCTCGATTTGCGCCGCTGTTGCGTTGAACAGCCAGTGCGCCTCTATCACCTCCAGGCCCTTGTTCATCATCGTCGCAGAGTCGACCGAGATCTTCTGGCCCATCACCCAGTTTGGGTGCGCGCATGCCTGGGCCGGCGTAACCAGGTCGAGTTCTCCAAGCGGCGCTGTGCGAAATGGGCCTCCCGAGGCAGTCAATAAAATGCGCCGAATGCCGGATGTCCCGGGCTGGCCGGCGTAATCATGCGGCAGCGCCTGGAAAATCGCATTGTGCTCACTATCGATCGGCAGCAACGTAGCGCCGCCGGTGCGAACCGCGTCCATGAAGATCGGGCCTGCGGTTACCAGCGCCTCCTTGTTGGCAAGCAGTATTTTTTTCCCTGCTCGCGCTGCGGCCAGCGCGGGCCGCAGTCCGGCGATGCCCACGATGGCCGCCATTACGGCATCGACTTCCGGCAACGCGGCAACCTTTTCCATCCCCTCTACACCGCACAGAACCTCGCAGTCCAGACCCGCCTGCTTTATTTTTCGGGCCAGCATCTCCGCCGCCTGCGGCTCCAGCATTACCGCATATTTAGGACCGAAATTGAGACATTGCTCGAGAATCGCGTCGACCTGATGGCGTGCCGTCAGCGCCACTATCGTGAATTTCCCGGGATGGCGCGCCACCACGTCCAGCGTGCTGATACCGATGCTGCCGGTCGATCCCAGTATGGTCAGATTTTGTTTTTCAGTCATATGCAAATAAGTGCGGCCTATGCCGCATAAAGCACTGCAAGCGCAGCAAGAGGCATGGTGGAGGTCAGGCCGTCAATGCGGTCGAGCACCCCGCCATGACCCGGCAACAGGGTGCCGCTGTCTTTCACACCTGCCTGGCGTTTGATCCACGACTCGAAGAGATCGCCCTCTATGCTCATAACGGTAATCATCGCAAACAGGATTACCCCGGTTAACGCACCCGGCCATGCAACGGCCGGTTCCAGGGCAAAATGCAGCACAATATAATATACCGCTACAGCGACGGCTGCGCCGATCGCGCCTTCCCATGTTTTTCCCGGGCTGATGTCCGGCGCCAGTTTTCTGCGACCGAAGCGTTTACCGGAAAAATAAGCCGCGCTGTCGGCAATCCACACTATAGCCAGAAAGGACAGCAGTTGCAGCGGCTGAATCTGCAGACGGGTCAGCGCCAGCCACGTCGGCACCAGCACAATCCAACCGGTCAAACCCAGCAGTAATGAATGAGTGGCGCGCCACCTGAACTTCAGCCACGCCGGCGCCAGCAGCATCCAGAATGCGACCGAAGCACCGTAGACCCAGGCGTCATGCGAAAGCAGAAACACTGCCGCGGCTGAAATCAGCACAGCCGTCAGAAATAATCCGCTTCCAGTTCGCGAATAGCCGCAGAGTTTGGTCCATTCCCAGGCGCCGATGAGAAGCAGAAATAACAGGATGCCAGTCCAATACGGGTTTGGCAGCCACAGCAAGCCGCCGATGAACATCGATAGCGCTATGGCGGCGGTTACGAGGCGGGTGATTAACATTTTCGTGATCGGGCGCCTTGCGCGCCAACCCGGTCAGGCACTGGGTTGCGGCAACTGTTCGCTGGTGCGCCCGAAACGCCGTTCCCGCTGCTGATAGGACGCGATAGCGAGATCGAGCGCTGCCGAATCGAAATCGGGCCACAGCAGATCGGTGAAATACAGTTCGGAATAAGCCAGCTGCCACAACACGAAATTGCTGATCCGCTGCTCGCCGCCCGTTCTGATGAACAGATCCGGTTCCGGCGCATAGTCAAGCGCAAGATAGGGCGCAAAATCGCTCTCGCTGAAACCCGATACGAACTCCGGATGGTCCTTCAACATGCGGTTGGCTGCCTGCATGATATCCCAGCGGCCGCCATAGTTCGCCGCCACCGTAAGCGTCAGCCCCGTATTGCCGGATGTCAGCAACTCCGCGTCCTGGATCAGATTCACCAACTGGGGCTCAAAACGGGACAAATCGCCGATCACCTTGAAACGAATGCCGTTCTCATGCAGTTTTTTGACTTCCTGCTGCAGGGCGACGATAAACAACTGCATCAGGAACGATACTTCTTCCGGCGGTCGCCGCCAGTTCTCACTGCTGAAGGCAAACAGCGTCAGATACTCGACGCCACGGTCGGTGCAAAAACGCACGACACTGCGAACCGCCTCCACACCCCGCTTATGGCCGGCAATCCGCGGCAAGAACCGCCGCTTGGCCCAGCGGCCATTGCCATCCATGATAATGGCAATATGCCGTGGTATCCGCCGCGTTTCAGGTATCTGCGTTGTTGAACTTTTGTGCAATCTGGTCAGACCGCCATCAGGTCGGTTTCTTTGGTCTGCAGCATCTTGTCTATATCCGCGATGTGACGGTCGGTAAGCTTCTGCACATCATCCTGGGCGCGGCGTTCATCATCCTCCGCAACCTGTTTCTGCTTGAGCAGATCCTTGAGATGGTGGTTTGCGTCGCGACGAATGTTACGCACGGCAACGCGCGCGTTCTCGCCTTCGGTACGCACGACCTTGATCAGATCCCGCCGCCGCTCCTCGGTCAGGGCCGGCATGGGAACCCGCACCATTTCACCCTGCGATGCCGGATTAAGACCGAGATCTGAATCACGGATCGCTTTTTCAATCGCGGGGGCCAGCTTCTTTTCCCACGGCGTAACGCCTATGGTCCGCGCATCAACGAGCGTCACATTGGCCACCTGGGGAACCGGCGTTGGCGTGCCGTAATAATCCACCATGACATGATCAAGTATCCCGGTATGAGCGCGGCCGGTGCGGATCTTGCCCAGATCGTTCCTTAGAGTCTCCAGCGTCTTCTGCATTTTTTGTTCTGCAGTTTTCTTCACGTCGGCAATCATGACTACCTCCGTTTAAACATGAACCATTGTTCCCTCATCTTCTCCCATGACGACGCGCTTGAGCGCCGCCGGCTTGAAGATGCTGAAAACGTTGATCGGCAATTTCTGGCCGCGGCACAGCGTCAGCGCCGTGGCATCCATCACTTTCAGGTTTTTATTGATGGCTTCGTCGAAAGTCAATTCCTTATAGCGCATGGCGTCGGGATGGGTCAAAGGATCGTCGGTATAAACACCATCCACTTTGGTGGCTTTGAGCACCAGCTCGACGTTCATCTCCATTCCGCGCAGCGCAGCAGCAGTGTCAGTCGTGAAAAATGGATTGCCCGTTCCCGCAGCAAAAATAACCACTTTCCCCTCTTCCAGATAACGCATCGCTTTGCCGCGGATATAGGGCTCGACGACCTGCTCGATATTGAGCGCCGACTGCACGCGGCCCGTCAGATTCACGCGCCGCATGGCATCCTGCAGCGCCAGCGCATTCATCACCGTGGCCAGCATGCCCATGTAATCCGCTGTCGCCCTGTCCATATGCGCCGCAGCCGGCGTAACTCCGCGGAAAATATTCCCCCCGCCGATCACCACAGCAACCTCGACACCAAGATTGACGACCTCGGCAATTTCATCAACGATGCGGTCGATCGTCGCGCGGTCGATTCCGTAGCTTGCGTCACCCATCAGCGCTTCGCCGCTGAGCTTGAGAAGAATGCGCCGGTAGGCAGGAGTCTGGTTCATATCATGAAGAGTGGGTTATTTTCCGCCGTCCTTGTTTTGCATCTGCCCGACCTGCGCCATCACTTCCGCCGCAAAGTCATCCTTTCTCTTCTCAATGCCCTCACCCACCACATACAGTGTGAAACCGGCGACCGAGGCGCTTTTCGATTTCAGCAACTGCTCCACGGTCAGCTTGTCGTCCTTGACAAAGGGCTGACCGAGCAAGGTCACTTCCTTCAGAAATTTCTGCACCGAGCCTTCGACCATTTTCTCGACGATATTGGCGGGTTTTCCCGACTCTGCCGCCTTTGCCACCGCAATATCGCGCTCTTTCTGGATCAGCGCAGCAGGCACCTGCTCCTTTGAAAGCGACACCGGCTTGCTCGCGGCAATGTGCATCGCCAGATCTTTTGCCATGCCCTCGTCGCCGCCAACCGTGTCGATCAGAACGCCGATCTTGGCGCCGCCATGGATGTAGCTGGCCAGGCGTCCCTTGGCCGCTACGCGGACAAAGCGACGGATAGACAGGTTCTCGCCAATTTTGCCCACCAGCGTTTTACGGGTTTCCTCCACCGATGCGCCTCCAAGATCCAGCGCTGACAGCGCCGTTACGTCGGCCGGGTTCTGAGCCACCACCCGTTCGGCTAATGCAGCTGCAAACGCCAGAAAGTCATCGTTTTTCGCCACGAAGTCGGTTTCACAATTTACCTCGATCATTGCGCCAAGCTTACCATCGGCGGCAATGTGGACCGCCACGATGCCTTCTGCAGCGATGCGCGAGGATGCTTTGCTTGCCTTGTTGCCAAGCTTGATCCTCAAAATTTCCTCGGCCCTGCCAAGGTCACCTTCAGCCTCGATCAAGGCTTTTTTGCATTCCATCATCGGCGCGTCGGTCTTCTCGCGCAGTTCCCGTACCATGCTTGCGGTGATATCCACCATTACGTGCTCCACTGATTAAAAAAAGGGGGCTTGTCGCCCCCAGGATCTGCTAACCATTTCCGCATTAAAAGCGTTGTGGCCAACCAAGTCAGCCACGATTAATGATTAACAGGCCCTAGACCAGCAAACCGGTATTAAGCGCCCGGTTCGTCGGCTTCTTCAACTTCGACAAATTCATCGCCACCCTTGACGATCTCCTTGAGACTGTCGCTGCGGCCCTCCAGGATCGCATCAGCCACACCGCGCGCATAGAGCCGGATTGCGCGGTTGGAATCATCGTTCCCGGGAATAATGTAGTCGATGCCTTCCGGGTTATGGTTGGTGTCGACCACAGCAATGATAGGGATCCCCAATTTGTGTGCTTCCTCGACTGCGCCCTTCTGATATCCGACATCGATTACGAACATCGCATCGGGAATCCCGTGCATTTCCTTGATGCCGCCCAGGCTGCGGTCGAGTTTGACGATTTCGCGCTGGTATTGCAGCGCTTCTTTCTTGGCCAGGCGCTCCATGGATCCGTCTTCGACCATGGTCTCCATGTCCTTCAATCGCTTGATCGACTGTTTGACCGTCTTGTAATTGGTCAGCATGCCGCCCAGCCAGCGGTGATCGACATACGGCGCACCGCAACGCTGCGCTTCCTCTTTGATAATTTCACGAGCCTGGCGCTTGGTGCCCACGAACAGCACCGTGCCTTTGTTCGTGGCAAGCTTGCGCACGAATTTAAGCGCATCCAGATACATGGTCATGGTCGTTTCAAGATTGATGATATGGATCTTGTTGCGGTGCCCGAAGATATAAGGGGCCATCTTGGGGTTCCAATAACGGGTTTGATGTCCGAAATGGACGCCCGCTTCCAGCATTTCGCGCATAGTGACCGACATGTGGTTCTCCTGTTAGGGTTAAGCCTCCATCTGCCTGCCTACACCCGCCGCTCGCGCGTCCGGGCACCCTGACTGTGGTGCAGATGTGTGGATTTATAGCTCTCCCGCGATATAAATCGGGAATTGAGCTAACTTTCTATTTTAACACGATAAAACTCTTTTTCTCAAGTCTTGCCCGATCTCAAGGATGGCCGCAGGTGCGGGTGCAAGCGACACCCAATCTGGTCTACAATCGCGGTTTCCCGAAAAACCAAGCACTTGCCCCTCTTTTCCCGGGGAAACCAAGCCCGGACACGCATCATGACCGTCACCATCAAGTCGCCCGAAGAAATAGCAAAAATGCGCATCGCCGGCCGCCTTGCGGCCGAAGTGCTCGATTACATCACGCCGTTCATCAAACCCGGCATCACCACCGAAGAGATCGACCGGCTGTGTCACGACTATATGACAGACATCCAGCAGACCATCCCTGCTCCGCTCAATTATGCCCCCCCGGGCTACCAGCCCTACCCGAAATCGATCTGCACTTCGGTCAATCACGTGGTCTGCCATGGCGTTCCCGGCGCGAAGAAACTGAAATCCGGCGACATCATCAATATCGACATCACGGTGATCAAGGATGATTACCACGGCGACACCAGCCGCATGTTCTATGTCGGCCAACCCTCGATCCAGGCCAGACGATTGTGCGAAATCACTTTCGAATGCATGTGGCTTGGTATCCAGGCAGTGAAGCCCGGCGCATTCCTTGGTGATATTGGCCATGCCATTCAGGACTGCGCGGAGCGGCATGGCTTCAGCGTGGTGCGCGAATTTTGCGGGCACGGCATCGGCATAAAATTTCACGAAGAACCCCAGGTTCTTCATTATGGACAGCCGGGCACCGGCCTCAGGCTCGAGCCGGGCATGACTTTTACCATCGAGCCCATGATCAACGCCGGCAAATCCGACATCCGGCAACTCGCTGATGGCTGGACCATCGTCACCAAGGACCACAGCCTGTCGGCACAATGGGAACACACCGTTCTGGTCTCCGCAACCGGCTATGACGTGATGACTGTGTCGGCCACCACACCGCTCCCGCCTCAACCGACCGTGTAGCGCGATGGCCGGTGCTCCCATCCAAAGCACCCCCGCGGATAACATGCCGCGCGCCCGGATCAACCTCTGGAAAGAAGCGCTGGCTGCCGGTCGCGATGAGTTGAGGCGCGCGTTTCTCGCCAAGACTTCCGCCGCTGAACTGCTGCGCCGCCATTCCGCGCTGGTTGACCGTCTGCTGAAACAGATATGGAAAGCGCACAACCTGCCCCCCAAAACCGCTTTGCTTGCGGTAGGAGGGTACGGGCGTGGCCAGCTTTTCCCCTATTCCGACATCGACCTGCTGCTGTTGCTTCCAGCCGCCGCGGATACGCAACTGCAGCACCAGCTCGAAGCGCTGATCGGCGTGCTGTGGGACATCGGCCTCGAAGTCGGACACAGCGTGCGTACCATCGATCAATGCGTCGAAATCGCCGGGCAGGATATCACCGTACAGACCACCCTGCTCGAAGCCAGGCTGCTCACCGGAGACCGGAAACTATTCGACCGTTTCAGCAAACGCATGGGCGACGAGCTGGACGCGCCGGCTTTCCTGCAGGCCAAGCGCCTCGAGCAGCAGCAACGCCACACGCGTTTTCAGGATTCCAACCTCGAGCCCAACGTCAAGGAAAGCGCCGGAGGACTGCGCGATCTGCATAACATACTCTGGATTTCCCGCGCCTCGGACATAGGCAGGAGCTGGGGTGAACTGGCGCGGCGCGGCCTGCTTACACCGGATGAAGCCCTCAGCATCAAGCGCCACGAGATGGTGCTGCTCAATCTGCGCATACGCCTGCATTATCTGGCCGGCAGGCGCGAGGACCGGCTACTGTTCGACCATCAGACGGCGCTGGCCAGACAGATGAAACTGCAAGACCGTCCCCACCGGCTGGCCAGCGAACAACTGATGCAGCGTTATTACCGCACCGCGAAGCAGGTGTCCCAGTTGAATATCATCCTGCTGCAGAACCTGGGCGCGCGCATCATGCCCAGGCAAGACCGTGAATACCACGCCATCAACCAGCGCTTTGGAGCGCGCGGCGAACTGCTCGAAGCGCGCACCGAGCGGTTGTTCGAGCAAAAACCTGAGGCCATCCTCGAGAGCTTCGTTTTGCTGCAGAAGCACCACGAACTCAAAGGCATGACCGCAGCAACGCTGCGCGCGCTGTGGCGCGCCCGGCACCGCATCAACCCGGCATTTCGTCGCAACCCGGTAAACCGCGATCTGTTCATGCAGTTGCTGCGCACGCCATCGCGCCTGGTACGCGAACTGCGGCGCATGAACCAGTACAGCATCCTCGGCGCCTACCTGCCCGCCTTTGGCCGCGTTGTCGGCCAGATGCAGCACGACCTGTACCATGTCTACACCGTAGACCAGCACATCCTCAAGGTAATGCGAAATCTGCGCCGCTTTGCGGTGCCAGAACTGGCGCACGAGTTTCCCCTCTGCAGCCGGTTGATGAGCGACTTCGAGCGTCCCGAGGTGCTGTATCTCGCCGGTTTGTTCCACGATATCGCAAAAGGCCGCGGCGGCGACCATTCCCAGCTCGGCAAGTCCGACGCGCTGCGTTTCTGCAAGGCGCATGGGTTGATGCAGGAAGACGCTGAACTGGTGGCGTGGCTGGTCGAACATCATCTGGTAATGTCCGCAACCGCGCAAAAAAAGGATCTGACCGATCCCGGTGTGATGCGCGCCTTTGCCGAAACCGCGGGAGATCAGCGCCATCTCGCCGCCCTTTACCTGTTGACTGTCGCCGATATCCGCGGCACCAGTCCCAAGGTATGGAACGCCTGGAAAGCCAAGCTGCTTGAGGATCTGTTCCAGGTCACGCAGCAACGGCTGGCAGGACACAGAGTCAGCCTTGAAAGCGGTTTGCAGGCTCGCCAGCAGGAGGCCATGGCCAGGTTGCGCCTTTATGCGCTGGCGGAACAGGCGCACGAAAAGTTCTGGGCCGAGCTCGATACTGCCTATTTTCTGCGCCACGAACCCCAGGAAATCGCGTGGCACACCCGTCTGCTGTACTACCGCGTGAATGCCACGACGCCGGTAGTCAAGGCCCGGCTGTCAGCGGTCGGAGAAGGGCTGCAGGTGATGGTTTATGTTCCAGATCAAAAAGAACTTTTTGCGCGCATCTGCAGCTTTTTCGAAGGCATCAGCTACGACATCTACGAGGCCCAGATTTACACCACGCATCACGGCTACGCGCTGGACAGTTTTCAGGTGCACGATCCCGCCAACAAGCGCCCGCAGTACCGCGATCTGATCAGCTACATCGAATATGAACTGGGGGAGCGGCTGCGGCGGCAGTTACCCCTGCCGCCGCTGACCAAGCCGCGACTAAGCCGTCAGCTGCGCCACTTTCCGATTTCACCCGATGTCAACATCCAGCCCGACGACAAGGGAACCTACCATGTGCTGTTCATCACCGCCGGCGACCGCCCCGGATTGCTGTCGCGCGTGGCACGGGTGCTGAACGCCTACAACATCGATCTGCACACCGCAAAAATCAACACCCTGGGATCGCGTGCTGAAGACGTTTTCCTGGTCACCGGTGCGACGCTCAGGGACCCCAAAACGGTGGTCAGGTTCGAACACGAACTGATCGAGCAGCTGAAAATCTGAGTACCGGGCCACCGTCTTTAAGTTTAATATAAAACAACATATTACGATGTCACCACCCCCGCATCACTCGTCGCCGCCAACCTCTCCCGGAAACAATACCTCGGTGTAACCAAAATTGCGCATGTCGCGGATGCGCATCGGGTAGAGGATGCCCAACAGGTGGTCGCACTCGTGCTGCACCACGCGCGAATGGAATCCGCCCACCGTGCGGTCGATCGCATTACCGTACTGATCGAAACCGCGATAGCGCAGGCGCTTGTAGCGCGGGACCAGTCCGCGCATGCCGGGAACGGACAGGCAGCCTTCCCAGCCCTCCTCGATTTCTTCGTCCAGCGCCATCAGGGCCGGGTTGATCAGGGTCGTATAAGGCACGGATTCCGCATCGGGATAACGCGGGTTTTGCCCGACGCCGAAAATCACGACCTGCAAGCCGATTCCGATTTGCGGCGCGGCCAGACCCGCACCGTCCAACGCCTGCATGGTGTCGTGCATGTCGGCCAGCAGCGCATGCAGTTCCGGCGTGTCGAATTTTTCCACTGCAGCCGCCGTCCCGAGCAATAGCGGGTCGCCCATCCTGAGCACTGCCCTAACCGCCATCGAGCGTCACCAGTTCTTCCAGAATATGCCGTACCTTTGCCATGGTCTTGTGCGACACGGCCTGAATGTTCTCGAACTTGACGCCCTGGCCGCTGCTGCCGCGCCCTGCTGCGGGGTTGACCACCACAGCTATCGTGGCATAGCTCAACCCCATTTCGCGCGCGAGCGCTGCTTCCGGCATGCCGGTCATGCCCACCATGTGGGCCCCGTCGCGCTCCAGTCGGTTGATTTCGGCCGCCGTTTCCAGCCGCGGGCCCTGGGTTGCGGCGTACGTGCCGCCCGCCACAAGCGCTTCCCCGGCGCGCTCCGCCGCCCTGAACAGACGCTGGCGCAGCGGTTCGCTATAAGGATGCGTGAAGTCGATGTGCGTCACACTGTGATTGTTGGCGGTGAAAAACGTGGATTTCCGGTCATGGGTGTAGTCTATGATCTGGTCGGGAACGATCAGGGTACCCGGGGTGAGATCGGAACGTATGCCGCCTACCGTGGCAACCGCCACCACATTACTGACTTGCTGCGAGTGCAGCGCCCAGATGTTGGCGCAATAATTCACTTCGTGCGGCGGAATCGTGAGCCCGTAGCCATGGCGCGCCAGAAAGATCACTTCGTGGCCCTGTATATTGCCGAAGGTGAGCGCGCCCGAGGGTTCGCCGTAAGGCGTGCGCACCACCTGCCGGTGGGTCACCTCGAGATTCGAGAGTTGTGCAAGCCCGCTGCCGCCGATAATGGCTAGCATCGTGTAAATGCTCGAGGTGCGAGACCAATCAAGATTGCGCGCCCTTCACCCTTCACTTTTCACCCTTCACCGTCTTTAAGCGCATAGATCCCGGGCAGATTGCGCCACAGACCCTTCACGTCCATGCCAAATCCAAATACATAGCGGTTGGGCACCCTGACACCGACAAAGTCGGCGCCGACCGGTTTCGTGCGCCCCGTCTCTTTTTCGGCAAACACGGCACTGTAAACGTGGCGTGCTCCGGCAGCAAGCAGCGCATCGCGTATTGCCGCCAGCGTCTGGCCTTCGTCAAGGATATCGTCGAGCACCAGCACCGTGCGTCCTGATACCGTAGTGCCGGGGGCGACTTTCCATGAAATGCTGCCGCCCCGGGTCGATTCGCCGTAGCGCGTGACATCTAGATAGTCGAATTCCAGCGGAAACCGGAGTTGCGGCAGCAAATGTCCGGCGAAGACCACGCCGCCGCGCATGACTCCCAGGACCAGCGGGAAGTCGCTTTGCAGCCGTACCGTGATTTCACCAGCCAGCCGCTCCACGGCCGCGGATACGACGACGGCGGAACAAATCTGCTCCGCCGTCTCGAGTATCCGCCATGCGTTGTCGGCTGGTTTATCCACTCAATACGTAAAAGTAACTACGTTGTCTTCCATCGCCTGCTGGATCACGTAGGCGCCGCCCACAGTCTCCTCGATCTCGGGTATCAGGTCATTGCCCCACAACTCCAGTGTCGGCGTGCAGACTTTGAAATGCACGCCGGCTTCATGGGCGTCCTTGATGAAATCATAAACGCTTTTCGGCGATCCTGCTTTGACAAACAGCTTCTCGGCCACCCCTTTTACCGCCAATTCACCAGAACGCGCGGTGAGTATGACCTCAACTTCATAATCCATTGCAGCCGCCACGGTGGCCTGGAAAAACGGTGCGCCGAGCTCGGAACCGTTCCTGGGATCGGTATTGACCATAACTATCATCAGTTTGTCTCTCACGCCCTGCTCCTCTTCGGTAATGTATTAGCGAATTATAATACACCGATGAAGTAAATCACTTCGGAATCCGGCAACCCATGCTTTTCAGATATTTGCGAAAATCCGCGCCGACCTCGGCATGCTTGAGCGCGTAAGCGAGGTTGGCCTTGAGATAGCCGAGCTTGCTGCCGCAATCATACCTGACCCCCTGAAACTCGTAGGCCAGCACTTTTTCCTCCGACAGCAGCCGCGCGATGCCATCGGTGAGCTGGATCTCCCCCCCGGCACCCGGTTTCACACGCTGCAGATGATGGAACACGCGCGGCGTCAGGATATAGCGCCCGACCACGCCCAGCAGGGACGGCGCGTCGGCCGGATCGGGCTTTTCGACGATGCCCGAGACTTCGCGCGCAGACCCGGCGCGCGCGCCGAGCTTGACGATGCCATATTGCCGGGTGTCCCGCCGCGCCACTTTGGTGACACCCAGGATGGCGCTGCCCTGCTGCCGGTAGAGCTGCATCATCTGCGTCAGCACGCCCGGGCTGCCATCGATCAGGTCGTCCGCAAGCACGACTGCAAACGGATCATCGCCGACCACATGCTGCGCGCAGAGCACGGCATGCCCGAGGCCCAGAGTCTCAGTCTGCCGTACATAGGTGCATGAGACGTTACGCGGAAGGATGCTGCGTATCATCCTGAGCACCTGGGTGTTGCCCCGATGCTCCAGCCTGGCTTCGAGCTCGAACGCCGTGTCGAAATGATCTTCAATCGCGCGTTTTCCCCGTCCCGTGACAAAGATCAATTCGGTCATGCCGGCCGCCACCGCCTCTTCGACCGCGTACTGGATCAGCGGCTTGTCGACGATGGGCAGCATTTCCTTGGGGCTGGCCTTGGTCGCAGGCAGGAAGCGCGTGCCCATGCCGGCGACCGGAAACACTGCTTTGGTTATTCTTTTCATCTTTGTCACGCTTACTCCTTGAGCAATTCCTGCAAACCTTCCTCGTCAAGCACTGTAATCCCGAGCTCGACCGCCTTGTCGTACTTGCTGCCCGGATCGGCGCCCACCACCACGAAATCGGTTTTCTTCGATACGCTGCCCGTCACCCTGCCCCCTTTGGCCTCGATGCGCTCTTTCGCTTCATCGCGCGAAAGATTCGGCAACGCCCCGGTGAGCACGAATGTCCTGCCGCTCATCCGGCTCGAAACATTGGCGGCGCGCGGTGTGCGTTCGAAGCTCACCCCCGCGGCCAGCAACTGCCCCACAACATCACGATTATGGGGCTCTGCGAAGAATTGCGCGATGCTTTGCGCGACCACCGGGCCGACATCCGGCACCTGCTGCAACATTTGCTCATCGGCCTGCAGCAGCGGTTCAAGATCGCCGAACGCTCGCGCGAGATCGGCCGCTGTGCGCTCGCCGACGTTGCGGATGCCCAGCGCAAAGATGAACCGCGCCAAAGTCGTGCGCCTGCTCTTCGCGATCGCCGCGACCACATTAGCGGCTGATTTTTCGGCCATGCGCTCCAGGCCGGCAAGCGCAGCAACATCCAATTCGTAGAGATCCGCAGAAGTCTTGACGATATTGTTGTCGACCAGTTGTTCCACCAGCTTGTCGCCCAGGCCTTCGATATCCATCGCGCGCCGTGATGCGAAATGCAGCAGCGCCTGTTTGCGCTGAGCCGGGCAGTAAAGCCCGGCAGTACAGCGGGCAACCGATTCATCTTCCAGCCGTTGCACGGCGGAACCGCACACCGGACACGCCGCAGGCATCTCAAAGACCGGCGCCTGCGCCGGTCGCTTGTCATTGATGACGCGCACCACCTCTGGAATGACATCGCCGGCGCGACGCACCACGACCGTATCATGGATGCGGATATCCTTGCGGCGGATTTCATCCTCGTTATGCAGCGTGGCGTTGGTCACCGTCACGCCGCCGACGAAAACCGGCTTGAGACGGGCGACGGGGGTCAGCGCCCCGGTCCTGCCCACCTGCACATCGATGGCAATGATTTCACTCATCGCCTCTTCTGCCGGAAATTTGTGCGCTACGGCGTATCGCGGCGCGCGCGACACGAAGCCCAGTTCCCGCTGCCCAGCGAGATCATTCACTTTGTAAACGACACCGTCGATATCATAGGGCAGACCCGCCCGCTTGCCGCCGATCGCCCGGTAATATTCCAGCATCCCGTCCACGCCCGTGACAACCTTGCGTTCTTTGGCGACCGGAAAGCGGCATTCAGCCAGATAATCCAGCAACGCGCTATGCGTCCCGAACGCAGGCGCGCCTTCGGCCGCGCCCAGCCCATAGGCAAAAAAAGCGAGTTTGCGCGTGGACGTGATGCGCGAATCAAGCTGACGCAAAGCGCCCGCAGCTGCGTTGCGTGGATTTACGAACTCTTTTTCTCCCTTGGCGCGTTGCGCCTGATTGAGCTGCTCGAAATCCGCCCTGAGCATCACCACCTCGCCCCGCACTTCCAGCAGCACCGGCGGATTCCTGCCCGCCAGCCGCAACGGTATCGCCCGAACGGTGCGCAGGTTGGCTGTGACATCCTCGCCGCTTTCCCCGTCGCCGCGCGTCGCGCCGTGAGCCAGCACGCCATGTTCATAACACAGGCTGACCGCCAGTCCGTCAAATTTGGGCTCAGCGGCGTAGTCGATGCGTTCGGTAACTAACGCCTCGCGCATCCGCCGGTCGAATGCCGTGACTTCTTCCTCGTCGAAAGCGTTGTTGAGCGACAGCATGGAAACGCGGTGCTTGACCGTTTCGAAACCGGCAAGCGGCGCGCTGCCGATGCGCTGGGTTGGAGAATCCGGGCTGACCAGTTCCGGGTGGCCGGCCTCCAGCGTCTGAAGCTCACGGAACAGCCGGTCGTATTCCGCATCTGAAATCAGCGGCGCATCGAGCGCGTAATACTGGTAATTGTGGCGCTCGATATCCGCGCGCAGGGACTCGATGCGCTGCCTGTCGCTGGCCGCCGGCGCGCTCATGAAAACAAGCGCAGCGCGCGTTCGCCCCCTGCCTGGATGTCGTGCGCTTCCATGGCGTCGTGAATCAGGTTCAGCTGTTGCCGGATCTTGACGATGCCCGCGTCGTTGAGCGCGACCCGGTTGTCATCCACCAACCGCCCACCGAGCAACTGGGCCAGACTTTTGCCTATTTCCACCATGCGGTCCAGGACCTTGCGTCCATCCTTCACACGCGGCACGTCGAGCAACAACGTAATGCCGCCGGTGTACATGGTTTTGATCTGTTCGGGGATAAACGGCGCCGGCTCGTGGTTGTCGAGCGTGAACAGCGTCCGCTTGTCGTCATCGCGATAATGAAACACCCCTTCGGGCTCGAGCTTGAAGCCCGCAGCTTCGGCCAGGGCACGGATCCGGGTGCCGGCGAACTGCGCGCCTGCCGGCGCGACAATATTGATGCCGATGGCCACGTCGACCTCGGCGCAAAAACTGTCGAGATCCCGCGCCCGCGCCAGCGCCTCCTGGGTATCGGCCAGCGTGGCCATCGCCGCGAATTTATCTGCGCAACTGCCCACCGCATTGCAAAAAGCGGCAAGCTGGGCAGGACTGACCGGGCCGGTGCGATTGACCAGCTGCAGGGCCAGGCACAGTCTGGCATAGCTGATGCCGATCTGACCGAGATCCTCCCAAGCGCCGGTCTCGGCGTTGAAGCCCGCGGCGCGTACCGGTTTGCCGCTGGCGACGATGTTGTTCAGCAGTTCGCCCATCACGGCATCGGGTATCGGCTGTTCCGCGTTCACGTACGCGATGAAATAAATCATTTCATCAAAACAAGCTGTTACCGGCTGATCAGCAGACGGCCCGGGAGCTTGCGCGTTCGTTTCGAACGCACTTTGCTCCGCACTTTCGGGCATTGTTTCCTGCTGCCGTTCCCGCTGCGGCAACTGCGGCTCGAAGCGCTGGCCGCTATCTGCCACAGCCGTAGCAGGCGCCGGCTTCAGCAATACGTCATCATGCTCTGTACCAAAAGCCCGTTCCAGGCGCTGCTGCAACCTGCGCTGCTGCAGCCAGTTGAACAGATAAACCACGCCGACGACCACCGCGCCGATCACCAGCAGACTTATCTGCAAATCGCTCATGGGAATTCCCTAGGAGTTTGTCGAACCAGTGTTCGACAAACTCCTAACATGAAAAGCACCAAAAACAGAACCAGGTTTACTCTCATAGTCATTGCACCTCGGTCGCAGGTTTTCCAGTGGCACTTTCGCGTTTTCCCCAGGGCAATTTTGCTTAAAGAGCTTGCCGGACCCGGGTCCGGCAAGCTCCTCTCAGGCCGCTTTTTCAGTCAACTTCATTGCCTCTTCGATATCGACCGCCACCACCCGCGACACCCCGGCCTCCTGCATGGTGATGCCGAGCAGCTGGTTGGCGATTTCCATGGTGATCTTGTTGTGGCTGATGAACAGAAACTGTGAGTACTCGGACATTTTCCGGACCAGATCACAGAATCGTTCCGTGTTGTGGTCATCCAGCGGCGCATCGACCTCGTCCAGCAGGCAGAACGGCGCGGGGTTCAACTGGAACATCGAGAATACCAGCGACAGTGCAGTCAGCGCTTTTTCTCCCCCTGACAGCAGGTGTATGGATGTATTTTTCTTGCCGGGCGGCTGCGCGATCACCTGCACGCCGGCGTCGAGTATTTCCTCGCCCGTCAGCACCAGCCGGGCGTGACCGCCGCCAAACAGCGCAGGGAACATCTCGCTGAAATGGCGGTTGACCTCGTCAAAAGTATGCTGCAGGCGTTCCCGGGTTTCACGGTCGATGCGCCGGATGGCGTCTTCCAGCGTTGCCATCGCTTCGTTCAAGTCGGCGGATTGCGCGTCGAGGTAGTTTTTGCGCTCCTGTGCGGCCTGCAATTCCTCGAGCGCGGCCAGATTGACCGCACCCAGGGCTTTGATTTCCTCGGCCAGGCGGCCGATTTCGGTCTGCAGAGCGTTCGCCCGCATGCCTTTTTCCAGGAGTGCGACCAGTTCCTCCTCACGCGCACCCGCCTCGGCCAGCTGCTGCGCAAACTGCTCCTCGATCAACCGTGCTTCCTGCTCCTTGAGCCGCACGTCATTGATACGCTCGCGCAGCGGCCCCAGTTTCTGCTCGCAGACCAGCCGTTCCTGCTCGATGGCCTTGAGTTGCGATTCCATGCCCTCGAGCGCATCCCGCGCCTGGGCCAGTGCCTGCTCGCGTTGAGTGCGAATGGTCAGCGTCTGCTGCAACTGGGTTTGCCAGGGCGTTTCGTCAAAGCCGGCAAGCTCGCGCTGCACGGTTTCAAGGTTCTCGGAGAGCTCGGATATATGCTCAGAAAAAACATTAATGTTATTTTCTATCTCTTTGATTTTATTATCAGTACTTCTAAGAGTAAATATTGCCTCCTGATGCTCGTGCTGCGCCTTGCGCAAGGCCTCGCGCTGCAGGCCCAGCACCGACTCCGCGCGACGGTACAGTTCGGTCGTCTGCTCCAGCTGCTGCCGCTGCTCAGTGACTTCGCTCTCAAGGCGCAGCATGCTGCGCTCGGCAGCCTGCTGGTGCTCGGCCTCAACCGCATGCTGCTCCCCAATTTCCTGAAGTTCCGAGGCTATTTTTTCCCCGCGCTGGGTCAGGCGCTGGGCCAGTTCCGACAAGCGCAGCGCTTCCATCTGCAAATCATGGTGCTGCTGCTGGGTCTCGCCCACACTCTGGCGCAACTCATTGAGCTCCGATTTGCGCAGTTCTATGTCCTGTTCGGCTGCCGCCACCTCACCTCTGATGCGGTCGAGTTGCGTCTGCTCCCCGACGATCTCGGTCTGCAGTTGTTCTATTTCGCGCTGACGCGACAACACCCCGTGCAACTCGGTATCCGGCGCATGAAAGCTCACGCTGCGCCGCGTGAAGATATGGCCTTCTTTTGACACCAGCATGGCGCCTGCAGGCAGTTGCCGGCGCTGATCCAGGCCGGCGGCGGCATCGGCCACGACAAATACATTGTGCAGCCACTCCGCCAGCACGCCTTCGAGCCTTGCATCGCGGCAGGTCACGTAGCGCTGCAGCGGCGCCAGCTCCACGTCCGCAGCCGCCGGCGCATCCGCCATGCCGCTGGTATCGAACACCGTCATTTTTCCGGGAGGCGCATCGCGCAGCCACGCCGCGGATTGCTCGAGCTGATCGAGCGCAATGCCGTTGAGCCGCTCGTTGAGCACCGCCTCCAGCGCATCCTCCCACCCGGATTCAATGGCGATGCCCTGCCACAGCCGCGGCGCTTTATCGAGCGCATGCGCCGACAGCCAGCCTTCCATGTCGACACCGCGCGCGAGCCGGTCCTGCAGCTGCTGCAGCGCATGAATGCGCGCCTCGGTGCCGGTTACTTGCTGGACGGCCGCCTCGAGCGCCTCGTTCCTGTCGCGCAGCCCCTGTTCCGCCTGGGGCAGCAACGCCTCCTTCTGCGCCAGTGCGGTACGCCGCTCTGTCAACGTGTTCTCAAGCGCCTGCATCTGCTGACGCTTCTGTTCCACCGCCGTGGCGTCGGGAACCGGCAGCGCCTGCCGCTCTTCGAGCAAACGCTCCTCACGCTGCGCCAGTTGCTCGAGCACGCGCTGGGCGTGCGCGAGTTTGGTCTGCTCCACCTGCAGCCCTTGCTCGGTCTGGGACAGGCCGCGCTGCAGTTCGTCGCGCCGGTTCTGGGCGGCGCGGTACGCTTCCTCCGCGACCGGTAATTTTTCAGTCTCGGCGGCCACGCACGCCTCAAGCTCAGCCGCAAGCTGCCCGGCGCGCGTTTTGCCTTCACTCCACTCGGCAAGACTGAGCTGGGCCGTTGCCAGCTGCAACTGGTTGCTCTCCAGTTGCGTGCGTAGCGCAACCAGTTGCTGTTCAACGCGCTGGCGGCTTTCGCGCACATGGGTGATCTGCTGCTCGATACGCGCCACCTCTGCATTGGCCTCATACAGCGCGCCCTGGGCGGCATGCGTCTCGTCGCTCAAGCGATAATGCTGGCTGCGCATTTCTTCCAGCCGCTTCTCGGCTTCGCGCAGCCCGGCGGTCTGCGCCTCGATTTCTATGCCCAGACGCTCGAGCTCGCGGGTATGGCGATTGCGGCTGGCCGCCGCTTCCTGCTTCCTGAGCAGCCACAGCATGCTCTGGGTCGTCTGCAACTGTGCCTGCAGCTCGTGATAGCGTTTGGCGACCTCAGCCTGACCTTGAAGGTGCTCGAGCTGTTTTTCGAGTTCCTGCCGGATGTCTTCGACACGCAGCAGATTCTCTCGCGTGTCACGCAGCCTTAATTCGGTTTCGCGCCGGCGCTCGCGGTATTTCGATATACCCGCGGCCTCTTCCAGGAATACGCGCAACTCCTCGGGCTTGGCATCGATCACGCGGGATATCATGCCCTGCTCGATGATGGCATAAGCGCGGGAACCCAGGCCGGTGCCCAGGAAAATGTCCGCCACGTCGCGGCGGCGCACGTGGATGTTGTTGATATGGTAGGAGGAATCGCCGTCGCGCTCGAGAATGCGCTTGACCGAGATTTCGCCGTATTCGGACCATTGTCCGGCGGCCTTGCCCAGGCTGTTGTCGAAAACCAGCTCTACACTTGCGCGATTGACCGGCTTGCGATCGCCCGAGCCATTGAACAGGACATCCTGCATGGTCTCGCCGCGCAGGTGTTTGGCCGAGGTTTCCCCCAGCACCCAGCGCACGGCGTCGATGATGTTCGACTTGCCGCAGCCATTGGGACCGACGATGCCGACCAGTTGGCCGGGCACGGTGATGTGGGTGGGATCGACAAAAGATTTGAAGCCGGCGAGACTGATTTTAGTGAGGCGCAATTTTTCTGATGCCCGAAAGGTTATAATTCGTTATTGAAATTTCGCGCCATTTTAACTGATTTACGATGCCGACCAAACCCAATAAACACCTTGACACGTTTGCCAACCCGAGTCCGCGGCGGGATTACCGGATTCACATGGAAATACCGGAATTTACCTGCCTGTGTCCGAAGACCGGCCAGCCCGACTTTGCCACACTCGTGCTCGATTATGTACCCGACAAGCTGTGCGTGGAGTTAAAAAGCCTCAAACTCTACATCTGGTCGTTCCGCAACGAGGGTGCATTTCACGAGGACGTGACCAACCGCATACTCGATGATCTCGCACGCGCCCTGCGGCCGCGCTTCATGCGGCTGACCGCCCGTTTTTACGTGCGCGGCGGTATATACACCACCGTTGTCGCCGATCATCGCAAGTCCGGCTGGAAACCCGCAGCCGATCCGGGATTGTCGGCACTGCCCGGGCAATCCAGCACGCGCTAACAGCCTGTCGGATTTGGCTTCATTCGACGGAGCGTGTAACGTTAACGGATAGCTGTTAGTCGATGCTTAGGCGACAGGCTGCTTAAGAAAGAAGCTTTACGTGTCGAACCCCTATGCTCATCGGATCAAACGTCACTTGTATGACGTTCTTTTCACTCTGTTCTTTGGTTTTTTTCAATTTAGGAGTTTGTCGGGGCTAAGTCCGACAAACTCCTAGGCGGCAAATACCTCTATAATTTGCGTTTTTTTTAACAGGCTGGGCGCTGTGCAGCGCTGCCGCCGCCGACGATAATCAGCCGTGAATCCCAATCTCGACCGCCTGCAAAGCTATCCGTTTCAAAAACTGAGCGCACTGTACTCCGGCGTGACCTCGAATCCGGCGTTAAAACCGATCAGCCTGCATATCGGCGAACCCCGGCACCCGACTCCTGAATTCATTAAAAAAACACTCGCCGACAACCTCGAGGGTCTGTCGCATTACCCGACCACGCTGGGCGGTGAAGGACTGCGGCTGGCCATCGCCGGCTGGCTGAAACACCGCCACAACCTGACAGCCATCGACCCGCAAACCGAAATCATTCCGATCAACGGCAGCCGCGAAGCGCTGTTTGCCTTCGCCCAGGCGGTCATAGACCCGACACGCGACGACGCGGTGGTGATCAGCCCCAATCCTTTCTACCAGATTTACGAGGGCGCGGCACTGCTGGCCCGGGCGCAACCGCAGTTCCTGAATACGCTGGCGGCAAACCGCTATGCCTATGATTTCGACGAACTGCCTGCGGCCGTCTGGCAGCGCACCCAGCTGATCTATGTCTGTTCACCGGGTAATCCGACCGGCAGCGTGATGTCTTTCGAGCAGTGGGAAAAACTGTTTGCCCTGTCTGACCGCTACGGTTTTGTCATCGCTGCCGATGAGTGCTATTCCGAGATCTATTTTAATGAAGGACAGGCGCCGCTGGGCGCCCTGCAGGCCGCCCAGCGCCTGGGCCGGACCGGCTATCCGCGGCTGGTGGTGTTTTCCAGCCTGTCGAAACGCTCCAATGTGCCGGGCATGCGTTCCGGCTTTGTCGCCGGCGATGCGGCCGTTTTGAAAAAATTCCTGCTCTACCGCACCTACCAGGGCTGCGCAATGAGCCCGCCCATCCATATGGCAAGCATCGCCGCGTGGCAGGACGAAGCGCATGTGGTCGAAAACCGGCGCCTGTACAAAGAAAAATTCAGCAATGTAATCAATATCTTGAAACCTGCTCTCGACGTGACCCTGCCGGATGCGGCATTTTATCTGTGGGTACCCACGACTATCAGCGATACTGAATTTACGCAACGGCTGTACCGGGAGCAGGCAGTATCCGTGCTGCCCGGCAGCTATCTCGGGCGCGAAGTGCGCGGCATCAACCCCGGCGCCAACCGCGTCCGGATCGCGCTCGTCGCCTCGAGCGCAGAATGTACCGAGGCCGCACAACGAATCGCGGCTTTTGCCAAAAACTTGTAAACCGATACGGAGCCGCCATGAACGAATTGCAAACCACCATCGAGCAGGCGTGGGAGAACCGCGCCGAACTGAAGCCAGGCACCGCGCCCGCCAAGATCGGAGCCGCGGTCAATCAGGTGCTCAGCGACCTGGACGCGGGCAAAGTCCGCGTCGCCGAGAAAATCGCAGGGGTATGGGTGGTTCATCAATGGCTCAAGAAAGCCGTGCTGTTGTCGTTCCGGCTGGAGGACAATGTCCCGATGGCAGGGGCAGCGACGCAGTATTACGACAAGGTGCCGAGCAAATTCGCCGGTTATTCCCGCGAGGACTTCGTGCGTGGCGGATTCCGCGTGGTGCCGCCGGCAATGGTGCGGCGCGGCGCGTTCATCGCGAAAAACGCCGTGCTCATGCCCTCTTATGTCAATATCGGCGCCTACGTCGACGAGAGCACCATGGTCGATACCTGGGCCACCGTCGGTTCCTGCGCCCAGATCGGCAAGAACGTTCATCTGTCAGGCGGTGTGGGCATCGGCGGCGTGCTTGAGCCCCTGCAGGCCAATCCCACCATCATCGAGGACAACTGCTTCATCGGCGCGCGCTCGGAAATCGTCGAAGGCGTGATCGTCGAGGAAGGCTCGGTGATCTCGATGGGTGTCTTCATCGGGCAAAGCACCAAGATTTATCACCGCGAGCGCGGCGAAATACTCTACGGCCGCGTGCCGGCCGGCTCGGTCGTGGTCTCCGGCTCGCTGCCGGCCGCCGACGGCAAATGCAATCTGTATTGCGCGGTGATCGTCAAGCAGGTCGATGCCAAGACCCGCGCCAAGACCAGCATCAACGAGCTGCTAAGAGCCGATTGACCGTCCATACTTTGCCATTCGCGCCTGCAGCGGGCACAATTTACGAACGGCCGGACGGCATCGTCGGTTAAATCGGCAGCCGCACAAGAGGAAATCACCATGTTCGTGACCCCGCTTTTCAAATTGATGGCAGACAAACAGGCCTCGGACCTGTTTTTTACCGCAGGCGCGCCGATCCAGATCAAGATCAACGGCGTGGTCATGCCGATCAACAGCCAGGTGCTCGACCCCGACCAGGTCAGGAAGATCTCCTACGAGCTCATGACCCCGGCACAGATCAAGGAGTTCGAAGCCCAGCACGAGATGAATTTCGCGCACAGCAGCGGCGACCTCGGCAACTTCCGCATCAACATTTTTCACCAGAAAAACACCGTGGCGATGGTGGTCCGTTTCGTCAAACCCGATGTGCCGTCATTCGATTCGCTCAAGCTGCCGCCGATACTCAAGGACGTCATCATGGAGAAGCTGGGGCTGATCCTGGTGGTCGGCTCCACCGGTTCCGGCAAGTCGACCACCATGGCCTCGATGATAGACCACCGCAACAGCATCAAGACCGGCCATATCCTGACCGTCGAAGATCCAGTCGAATTCATCTTTAAGCACAAGAAGTCCATCGTCAACCAGCGTGAAGTCCGCGTCGATACCCACAACTACCAGGACGCGCTGATCAGCGCCATGCGGGAAGCGCCGGATCTGATCATGATCGGCGAAATCCGCGACCAGCCGACACTGCAAAGCGCGCTGCTGTTCGCGCAGACCGGCCACCTGTGCCTGTCGACGCTGCACGCCAACAACAGTTATAACGCGCTGAACCGCATCATCAACTTTTTTGCGCGAGATGCGCGCGAAAGCCTGCTGTCCGACCTGTCGATAGCGCTGCGCGCGGTGATTTCACAGCGCCTGGTGCGCACCGCCGACGGCAAGCGCGTGCCCGCCGTGGAAATCCTGCTCAACACCAAGCACATCCAGGAATTGATCAAGGGCGGCGAGATCCATCAGATCAAGGATGCCATGGAACAAAGCCTCTCGCCCGGATCCCAGACCTTCGAGCAGGCGCTGTTTCAGCTTTACCGGACGGGACAGATCACGATCGAGGAAGCGATGGCCAATTCCGATTCGCCCAACAACCTGCACTGGCTGATCAGCAACGCCTCCAAGACCGGGGATGCGCCTCCTGCCACCGCGACCTCCGCCGCCTCTCCCAAGACCGCAACCCCCGAGGACCTGTCGAGCATCAAACTCAATCTCGATGCGCTCGACTGAGCGCCGGCCGCGCGCAGCACCCGCCCTGCGCACGCTGCGAGATGCATTGCACCACGGGGTCAGGCGTTTCAGGCAGGCGCGGCTCGCGTTCGGCCACGGCACCACCAATGCCTTTGACGAAGCCGCCTATCTCACGCTGCACGCCTTACGCCTGCCGCTGCACGAGCTTGAGCCTCATCTTGACCTCCGCCTCACGGCGCGCCAGCTCGACCGGATACTGAAACTGTTCGAACGCCGCATCGCCGAGCGCAAGCCTGCCGCATACCTGACCCGCGAGGCCTGGCTCGGCGATTTCAGGTTCTACGTCGATGAGCGTGTGATCGTGCCGCGCTCGTATATTGCCGAACTGCTGCGCGATGACCTGGCGCCGTGGATCGCCAGGCCGGCGAAAATAAAAGCCGCCCTCGATCTGTGTACCGGTTCCGGTTGTCTTGCCATTCTGCTTGCGCACAGTTTCCCGCGCGCCCGGATCGATGCAGTGGACATAGACCGCAATGCGCTGCGCGTGGCGCGGCGCAATGTTGACGACTACAGCCTTGCGGACCGCATTGCCCTGCACCAAGCCGATCTGTTTTCAGCGCTGCCTGGAAAACGCTACGACCTGATCCTCTCCAACCCGCCCTACGTGACAGCGGCGAGCATGCGCCGGCTGCCTCCCGAATACCGCAGCGAGCCCGGGATCGCGCTCGCTGGCGGCAGCGACGGGCTCGCGGTGGTGCGCACCATGCTCAGCCAGGCTGCGGCGCATCTGAATCCGGGGGGAATGCTGGTGGTCGAGGTCGGGCACAACCGGCGCGGTGTGGAAAAAGCTTACCCGCGCCTGCCCTTCACTTGGCCCGAGACGAGCGGCGGGGACGATTGCGTGTTTCTGCTGTCCCGTGAACAGCTGCTTCCGTAGCAACGTCTGGCTGCGGTTGCAGCCATTGCAGCACGCGTTGCGTCTCCTGCGGCGTGAGTTCGAGACATTGGCCGCGTTTTAACCGCGCCGGTAGCGCAACGATACCGAAACGCACCCGCATCAGCCGGCTGACAGTCATGCCGAGCGCCTCGAACATGCGGCGCACGATGCGGTTACGCCCTTCCTTCAACACGATACGGTACCAGTGATTCGCGCCTTCACCGCCTTCATCCGTGAGCGATTCGCAGCGCGCCACGCCATCGGCCAGCGTGATCCCGGCTTTTAACCGGATAATCTGCTCCGCCGTAAGCTGACCCATGATACGCACCGCATATTCACGCTCGACCTCGAAACGCGGGTGCATGATGCGGTTCGCGATGTCCCCGGAGGTGGTGAAAATCAGCAGTCCGCAGGTGTTGTAATCGAGCCGGCCGACAGCCAGCCACTTTGCGCCGCGCAGCCGTGGCAGCGCCGCAAACACCGAGGCCCGGCCTTCGGGATCATCGCGGCTGACGATCTCGCCCTCGGGCTTGTGATAGAGCAGCACCCGCGGCAGCTGCTCCGGGGCGGGCATGCGCACGATACGCCGGCCGACCTTTACGAGATCATCCGGCCCGACCCGCGTGCCGATGGTGGCGACTTTCCCGTTCACCGTTACTCGACCCTCTTCTATCCAAACCTCCATCTCACGGCGCGAACCCAACCCCGCCTGGGCCAGCATTTTTTGCAGCTTTTGTGAGTCAGTGATCGGCGCTGTAGGGGCTGATTTCATGTGGATCGCTTGCGTTATGAATATATGTTTTAAAACAGAATGTTATATCTATACTTCGCGCCGCTCCAGCACCGCCTGCGCCAGCGTGCCACTGTCGACGTGTTCGAGTTCGCCGCCCACCGGCAGCCCGCGCGCAATGCGAGATGCCTTGATGCCGCGAGCACGCAGCAACTCACCGATGTAGTGCGCGGTCGCCTCGCCTTCAACCGTGAAATTGGTGGCGAGTATTACTTCGCGTACCGTGCCATCCGCCGCGCGCTGGATCAGCCGGTCGAGATGGATGTCCTTGGGCCCGATGCCGTCCAGGGGCGACAACGAACCCATCAGCACGAAATACATGCCCTGGTAGCACTGGGCCTGCTCCATCATCAGCAGATCGCCAGGAGTTTCGACCACACACAACACTGCGGCATTGCGGCGTGGTGAGCGGCACAGTCCGCACACCTCCTCTTCAGCAAAACTGTTGCACTTCTCGCAATGGCGTATGCGCTCGAGCGCGGCTTTGAGCGCGCCCCCGAGACGCAGCGCGCCGGGATGGTCGCGCTGCAGCAGGTGATAGGCCATGCGCTGCGCCGATTTGGGGCCCACTCCCGGCAGGCAGCGCAAGGCTTCGATAAGCTCTTCGAGGGTGGAGGGGGTCTTCACTGGGGAATGATGAATGCGGAATGCGGAATGATGACCGGAAAACCATCCCTCTCGATTTCATTCATCATTCATCGCTCATCATTCATCGTTGCCGTTAAAACGGCATCTTGAAGCCGGGCGGCAGCGGCAGCCCGGCAGTCATGCCCGCCATTTTCTCCTGCGTTGTGGCTTCGACGCGGCGCACGGCGTCATTGACCGCAGCTGCAATGAGATCTTCGAGCATGTCCTTGTCGTCTTTGAGCAGGCTGTCGTCGATCACCACGCGCTTCACGTCGTGGCGGCAGGTCATCACCACTTTCACCATGCCTGCGCCCGACTGGCCTTCGACTTCCACCGCGGCGAGCTGCTCCTGCATTTTTTTCATGTTCTCCTGCATCTGCTGCGCCTGTTTCATGAGGCCGCCAATTCCGCCCTTCATCATCACTTGTCCTTTTGCTGTAATGGTCTGATTGTGGATTCAACCACACGCGCATCAAAATTTTCAACCAGTTCGCGCACGAATGGGTCCTGCTCGATTTCGGCAATCGCCTCGGCCTGACGCTGCAAAGTGGTACGATCGCCAATCTCGGCCGGCGAATTGCCATTACCCTCGCCCACGCTGATCGAGAGCCTCAGTGCATTGCCAAAATGCTGCTGCAACGCCGCCTTGAGCTTGTCCTGGTACGGTTTGTCAAGGAGTCGCTCATGAGCCTTGGCTATGCTTAATTCAAATTTGGAGGCGGTACGGCTTACCAGTTCGCAATGCTGCGCCAGCATGCGCGCCATGCCGGACAGGCTCAGTTTCTCGACAATCTCACCCCATGCTGCGTTATCGCTGAAAACTGCAGGCACCGGCGTATCCGCCGGTGCCGCCGGGGTGCTCTCCGCCTGTATTGCGCGCATCGTTACCCGTGCTGGCGGCTCACTCTCCGGTCGTGCTGAGCGTGAGCGAACCGGCGCCGGCGTTGTTGCCGTGCCCGGCGCGAACGCCAGCATGCGCAACAGGGTCATGGTGAAACCGGCATATTCATCCGGGGCCAATCCGATGTCCTGCCGCCCCTGCAATGCGATCTGGTAATAGAGCTGCAACTCATCGGGGGCGAACAAGCCTGAAAGCTCGTTCAGAATGTCCAGATCCGGATCGTCTTCAGGCACCGTGGCAGGTACCTGCTGCGCCAGCGCCAGGCGGTGCAACAGCGAACCCAGATCCTGCAGCGCGCCCTCGAACGACAGGCTGCGACTGGCCATGCGCTCGGCCTCCGCGACCAGACCCTGGCCGTCGTGCCCGGCAAGTGCTTTCAGGATCGCATACAGATAGGTCTGGTCGACGGCGCCCAGCATCGCCCGCACCGAGGCTTCCTCCACCTTCCCGCCGCCGTGCATGATGGCCTGATCGAGCAGGCTCAGCGCATCGCGCATGCTGCCCAGTGCTGCGCGCGCGATCAGCGCCAATGCCTGCGGTTCGAAGGCAATAGTCTCCGCATCAAGTATTTTCTGCAGCTGATCCCGGATCTGCGGCTGCGGAATCTGTTTCAGGTTGAACTGCAGGCAGCGCGAGAGTACGGTCACCGGGATTTTCTGCGGATCGGTGGTCGCGAGTATGAACTTGACATGCTGCGGCGGCTCTTCCAGCGTTTTGAGCATGGCATTGAACGCGTTGCGCGACAGCATGTGCACTTCGTCGATGATGTAGACCTTGTAGCGGCCGCTGGAGGGCGCGTAGAGCGCATTTTCCAGCAGTTCGCGCATATTATCGACCTGGGTGTTGGACGCCGCATCGAGTTCGATCATGTCGACAAACCGCCCGGCATCGATTTCCAGGCAGGCCCCGCACTTCCCGCACGGCTCATCGGTGACACCGGTCTCGCAGTTAAGCGCCTTGGCTATGATGCGGGCGATCGTAGTCTTGCCGACGCCGCGCGTGCCGGTAAACAGATAGGCGTGGTGCAGGCGCTGCTGCCTGAGCGCATTGGTCAGCGCCCTGACGACATGCTCCTGCCCTACCAATTGTGAAAAAGCCCTGGGACGCCACTTGCGGGCAAGTACTTGACTCAAATGACTGCCTTTTATGCGGCTGCGGGCTCCGGAACGTTCAGCCCACCCGCAGTATGTAGTGCTGGATTAAAACCGGTACTGAAGACGCAGCTGGTGAAAATTGATGCCCTGGTTCGGATCCTTGAGCCCGCCATTGGACAGGTGCTGATAGCGGTAGCCCAGATCGTAATGGCCCTTGTCCCCGAAACGCAGCCCCACGCCCAGATGGTCCCCGAACTGGAAGCCGCTGCCAAACTTGCGCTGCTCGCTTACCGAGCTCGCCGACAGCAGATGCACGCCTATTCCCACCTCGGCATAAGGAGATACCCCGGCCGGGTTGTTCTGCTGGAAACGGATAACCGGCGTCAGGCCGATGTCGGTAAGGCTGCTGTTGGTCTTGGCGGCGCTGTTGTTATCCCACTGACCGAGGTTCAGGTCCCAGTATCCGCCAAGGTGCCAGCCTCCGGTATCGAGCCACCTGGTTTTCCAGTCCCACTGCAGCCCAACGCGATAAGACTTGACGTCGGCATTCGAGGAGCTTGACTTGCCATACTCGAATGAAACGCCGTCCACTGCCGCGGCTGCAACCGGGAAAGCCAGCGCCAGCACTGCCAACGCACATTTAAGTTTGTTCACGGACACCTCTTAACCGCGGTTATTTACGGTATCACGATGATATCGCAAAAGAAAATAGGAGGCGAGCCTTACCCCCGGCACTTGCATAAAATAGCTGTGGCTGCTTCCTTCCGGACCTGACCAGGTTCACTACCGTGCAATGCGGGGAGGCCCGCCATGTCCAAGTATGCATCTGATCAGGGATTTGCGCCAGAATTCCAGCGCCAGCGTCTTTACAATGCCGTCATTTAATGCTTTTATTCAACACATAATAATAATACAACGCAGCCTGCAATGGATGCCCGCTCTGTTCTGAGACGCCTAATACGTAGTGAAGACCGTAACCGGAGATAGCATGTCTAACAAGACCATTGAATCAGTGCTCCATGAGAACCGTGTTTTCCCGCCCAGCGACGCCTTTGTCAAGCAAGCCAATATTTCCGGCATGGACGCTTATCGCAAGCTGTGTGCAGAGGCGGAAAGCGATTACGAGGGGTTCTGGGCGAGGCAGGCGCGCGAAAATCTGCTGTGGCAAAAACCATTCACCAAGGTACTCGACGAGAGCAACGCTCCGTTTTTCAAGTGGTATCACGACGGCGAGTTGAACGCTTCTTACAATTGCCTGGACCGGCACCTCAAAACCCAGCCCGACAAAACCGCCGTCATTTTTGAAGCTGACGACGGCAAAGTCACCAAAATCAGCTACAAGGAACTGTACCGGCGTGTCTGCATGATGGCGAACGGCCTCAAGTCGCTCAGCATCAAGCACGGCGACCGCGTCATCATTTACATGCCGATGTCGATCGAGGTCATCGTCGCGATGCAGGCCTGTGCGCGCATCGGCGCGGTGCACTCGGTCGTGTTCGGCGGCTTTTCAGCCAAAAGCCTGCAGGAGCGCATCATCGATGCCGGGGCGGTCGCCGTGCTCACCGCCGACGAGCAAATGCGCGGCGGGCGTGCCATTGCACTGAAAAATGCTGTAGATGAAGCGCTGAGCATGGGCGGCTGCGATTCGATCAAGGCCGTGGTCGTCTACAAGCGAAGCGGCGGCAAGGTCAACTGGAACGCCAGGCACGATGTCTGGCTGCACGATCTGGTCAACGGCCAGTCCGATGCCTGCGAACCGACGTGGGTCAATGCCGAGGATCCGCTGTTCATCCTCTACACCTCGGGGTCCACCGGAAAACCCAAGGGCATACAGCATTCCACGGGCGGCTATCTGCTGTGGGCGATACTCACCATGAAATGGGTCTTCGACTACAAACCGACCGACGTTTTCTGGTGCACGGCGGATGTCGGCTGGGTCACCGGACATTCCTATGTCTGCTACGGCCCGCTCGCAGTGGGTGCGACGCAGGTTGTGTTCGAGGGAGTCCCGGTATATCCGGACGCCGGTCGCTTCTGGAAAATGATCCAGGACCACAAAGTCAATGTGTTCTATACCGCCCCAACCGCCATCCGTTCGCTGATCAAAGCCGGCGGCGACCTGCCGAAAAAATACGACCTGACCTCGTTAAGAATCCTGGGCACCGTGGGCGAGCCGATCAACCCCGAGGCCTGGATGTGGTATCACGAAGTCGTCGGCGGCGGGCGCTGCCCGATCGTCGACACCTGGTGGCAGACCGAGACCGGCGGCCATATGATTTCGCCGCTGCCTGGCGCCACCCCCACCAAACCGGGTTCGGCGACATTCGCGCTGCCCGGCATCATGGCGGACATCGTCGACGAAGCCGGCCACTCTGTGGGCATGGGACACGGCGGCATTCTGGTCATCAAACGCCCCTGGCCTGCCATTGTGCGCACCATCTGGGGGGATCCCGAGCGCTTCAAAAAGACCTATTATCCAGATGACTTCAAAGGCCAGTATTACCTTGCCGGAGATGGTGCCAGCTTTGACGAGGAAGGCTATATCCGGATCATGGGCCGCATCGACGATGTGCTGAATGTATCCGGCCATCGACTCGGCACCATGGAAATCGAATCCGCCCTGGTTGCCAACCCCAAGGTTGCCGAGGCTGCGGTGGTCGGGCGCCCCGATAGCATGACGGGAGAGGCGATCGTTGCTTTTGTGGTGCTTAAACAGGCCCGTCCGTCCGGAGACGACGCGAAAAAAATCGTGCAGGAACTGCGCGACTGGGTCGCCAAGGAAATCGGCCCCATCGCCAAACCCAAGGACATCCGCTTCGGTGATAACCTTCCGAAAACCCGTTCCGGGAAAATCATGCGGCGCCTGCTGCGCTCCATAGCCAGGGGCGAGGTAATCTCGCAGGACGTATCCACCCTCGAGAACCCGGCCATTCTTGAGCAGCTCAAGCAGCCGGCAAGCTGATCCCATGAGGCGAGAGGCGTATCACACACCGGCCCCGGGCGGAGAACTGACGCCTCCCGCCTCCCGCCCGGAGGGCTCATGATCAGATCTGGCGTCACAGGACAGCGCCTCGCAGCGCTGTTTTTGCTGGGCTGCCTGCTGTTCAATTATCCCCTGCTGTCACTGTTCACCGGTCGCGGAGAAATCTTCGGCATCCCCGTGCTCTACGCTTATGTGTTCGCGGCATGGGCGCTGTTCATCGGGCTGATGGCGCTGGCAGTGGAAAAGCGCGGCGATTGATGCCGGCGTTGCTTCCGGAACGCCCGACATGAACCAACGCGCAAGATGCTGACCGGCGCCACGATCGTCCTGGTTTCTTTCGCCTACGTCGGCCTGCTGTTTGCGATCGCCTACTATGGCGACAAGCGTGCCGACGCCGGCCGCAGCATCATCGCCAATCCCTATATCTACGTGCTGTCACTCGCGGTCTACTGCACGTCGTGGACCTTCTATGGCAGTGTCGGCCGCGCCGCCACCAGCGGCATCGGCTTTCTGCCGATCTACCTTGGGCCCACGCTGATGGCGGCGCTGTGGTGGTACGTGATGCTGAAGATCATCCGCATCAGCAAGGCCAATCGCATCACCTCGATCGCCGATTTCATCGCCTCGCGCTACGGCAAGAGCCAGATGCTCGGGGGGCTGGTCACGATCATCCTGGTGATAGGGATCGTGCCCTATATCTCGCTCCAGCTCAAAGCGATATCGACCAGCTTTTCCATCATCCTCAAGTATCCGGAAGTCGTGATGCCCGACAAGGCCGGCGCAGCCTTGTTTCTCGGAGACAACACCTTCTACATCGCGATGCTGCTTGCCGCCTTCACGATACTGTTTGGCACGCGCCACCTTGATGCGACCGAACGCCATGAAGGATTGGTGGCCGCCATCGCGTTTGAATCCGTGGTCAAGCTGCTGGCGTTCATCGCGGTCGGATTGTTCGTGACGTTCGGAATGTACAACGGCTTTGGCGATATTTTCACCCGTGCCGCCGAGGTTCCGCAGCTCTACGCACTGCTCATGCTGGGAGACGCCAGCGGCAGTTACACGACCTGGGCCTCGTTCACTTTTCTGTCGATGATGGCCATCATGTTCCTGCCGCGCCAGTTCCAGGTAACGGTGGTGGAAAACGTCAACGAGCGCCACCTCAACAAGGCGATCTGGCTGTTCCCGCTTTATCTGTTCGCAATCAACATTTTCGTGCTGCCTATCGCGCTGGGCGGGCTGATGCACTTCCAAGGCGGGAGCGTCGACGCCGATACTTTCGTGCTGACGCTGCCGATAGCGCAGCAACAACCGATACTGGCCTTGTTCGTGTTCATCGGCGGGTTATCGGCGGCGACCGGCATGGTGATCGTCGAAACCATTGCGCTGTCCACCATGGTCTGCAACGACCTGATCATGCCGGTATTGCTGCGCCTGAAGGCGTTGCGGCTCAATGAAAAAATTGATCTCTCGGGACTGTTCCTTGCCATCAGACGCGGCGCCATCGTATTCATCCTGGTGCTCGGCTATCTCTATTTCTATTTTGCCGGAGAAGCTTACGCGCTGGTCTCGATCGGGCTGATCTCGTTCTCGGCCGTTGCCCAATTCGCACCTGCCATCATAGGCGGCATCTTCTGGAAAAGCGGCACGCGCACCGGCGCCATCTGCGGACTGTCGGCAGGCTTTCTCGTATGGCTGTACACGCTGCTGCTGCCGTCCTTCGCCAAATCCGGCTGGCTGCCGATCACCTTCCTGTCCGAAGGCATATTCGGCCTGGATCTGCTCAGGCCGCAGCAACTGTTCGGGCTCAGCGGTCTGGACGACATTTCACATTGCCTGTTCTGGAGCATGCTCGCCAACATCGGCTGCTATGTCGGCATTTCCCTGCTGCAAAAACCCAGTGCCGCCGAACACAGCCAGGCCAATTTGTTCGTCGATGCCCTCAAGCAGTCTTCCACCTCTGGTTCCCGCTTCTGGCGCGGCATCGCTTCGGTCGATGATCTGGTGGCGCTGCTCGGCCGGTTCCTGGGACCCAAACGGGCGCGCGAAGCATTCACCCTCTACGCCCGCAGCCGCGGCGAAAAAACGATCAAGGCGCTGGTTGCAGATGCCGACCTGGTGCACTACACCGAATCGTTGCTTGCCGGCGCCATCGGCAGCGCCTCCGCGCGCGCCATGGTGGCCTCGGTCGTCGACGAGGAACCCCTGGGCATAGACGAGGTGATGACCATCATCGACGAGGCCTCGCAGGTCCTGGCCTACAGCCGTCAGCTCGAGCAAAAATCGCATGAACTTGAAGCAGCCACCAACGAGCTGCGGGACGCCAACCACAGACTGCAGGAACTCGACCGCCTCAAGGACGATTTCATCTCCACCGTCACCCACGAACTGCGCACGCCGCTCACCTCGATCCGCGCGTTTTCCGAAATTCTCAGCGACAATCCCCAACTCGATACCGGACAGCGCGAAAAATTCCTCGGCATCATCATCAAGGAATCCGAGCGCCTGACCCGGCTCATCAACCAGGTGCTCGATCTGTCCAAGATCGAATCGGGAAATGCCGAGTGGCATTCAAGCGAAATCGACATGCGCGAAGTGCTTGACGACTCGGTGACGGCGGTAAGCCAGCTTTTCAGCGAGCAGAACATCGCGCTGGAAACGAGCGCACCTTCCGTAGTGCCGCCGATAGTCGCGGACCGCGACCGGCTGATGCAGGTCATGCTCAATCTTTTGTCGAACGCCGCGAAATTCTGCGAACGTCAGGACGGCCGGGTCATCGTCAGGCTCACGCAAGAGCAGGACGCGCTGCGCATCGACGTCATCGACAACGGCATCGGCATCAGCCCGGGCGATCAGGAGGTGATTTTCGACAAGTTCCGCCAGGTTGGCGACACACTAACCCAAAAACCTATGGGCAGCGGTCTGGGCCTGGCCATCACCCGGGAAATCATCAGCCACTTCGGCGGCAAGCTGTGGGTTACCAGCTCCCCCGGGGCAGGCTCGACCTTTTCATTTACCCTGCCGCTCAGATCGGGTTCAAAGTTCCAAGTTCCGAGTTCCAGGTCAAAGTGAAAGTCAAAATTTGAAATCCGAAACCCGAAACCCGCAACGGGTGTTGATTGCCGAAGACGAGCCGAGCATCGTTCTGTCGCTGGAATTCCTGCTGCAGGGCGCAGGCTACGAGGTGACGACCGCTCGCGACGGCACTGCAGCGCTGCGCATGGCCGAATCCACCAGACCCGACCTGATCGTGCTCGATATCATGCTGCCGCTGCTCGACGGGTTTGAAGTCTGCCGCCAGATCCGCGCCAACGCACTGCTGGGACACACCAGGATACTGATGCTTACCGCACGCGGACATCAGCGCGCAGTGGAAAAAAGCCTGACGCTGGGGGCCGACGCCTACATGACCAAGCCGTTTTCAACCAGAGAATTAGTGTTAATTATAAATGAATTACTTTCATCCCCGGCAGCATAGCCGCCAGCCAGCATGTTTCACGAGCAGCCGGTGCGGAGATGATTTTAGCGATTGCGGGAAATCAATAGCTTGTGGACATGCGGACTGAATATTTTTGAGCAATTCCCGGCGTCCGAGCCTTGAAAACCGCAGCATCCCCGTTGTACCATCACAATCTGTCGTCGGCGCATCCTCCGCAAACATGGCGTTCTTTTCACGTCATGCTTTGGGTTTTTTCATTTGAGGAGCTTGTCGGACTCAAGGCCGACAAACTCCTATTCAGAGACGTAATCGAGCAAATAGCCGCGACCATAAAGGGTGCGCACGGTCACACCGGCGCCCGCTATTTTCTTGCGCAACCGGTGCACGTAGACCTCGATGGCGTTATGACTGACTTCCTTGTCATAACTGTAGAGTTGTTCCACCAGCTGCTCCTTGCTCACCACCCTGCCAAAGCGATGCAGCAGGCATTCGAGCACGCCGACCTCATGAACCGACAATTGTAGAGTCCGCCCGCCGGCACTGGCAATGCGGCCTATGGTGTCGAAACTGAGGCGCCCATAGCTGATCGCGGGGGTTACACTGCCCTGCCCGCGTCGCACCAGCGCCCGCACCCGCGCCTGCAGTTCGCCCAGGCTGAATGGTTTCACCAGGTAATCATCAGCGCCCAGATCGAGACCGATTACTTTTTCCTCGGGCTGTTCGCGCCCGGACAGGATCAGTACCGGCATCGTCAGATTACGCCGCCGCAACCGGCGCAGGACCTCAAAACCGTCGAGCTTGGGTAGACCCAGATCAAGGATAAGCAAGCCAAACACATCCTGCTTCAGCGCCTCGTCGGCTGCCGCACCGTTGGCGACCCAGTCCACGGCATAACCCGCCTGCGCCAGAGAGAACTGCAGTGCTTCAGCCAGCGCGGAATCGTCTTCTGTAATCAGTATCCTCAAGTCATCTCCTCACCTCACCGCACCGCACGGGCGCTGCCCCGCACCAAGCCTAAATTCGGCGCATGCCGCGCTGATACCTTGCAACACTTTGTTTTTATTTATTTTTATTCCCACACGGGCGTGAAATCGCTTTTGTTACCCGGTTACGCTGACGGCATATTTTAATCACACCGGTTCAGGATTTTGTAAGCATTTATCTTTAGCATTAGACCAGCAAAAAAACCATAAGAAAACCCATTTTTTTGCTGTTTGCGAATACTGCCGTTTTCAAACTACCAAAGGAGGGGGCTATGGAGTTGACCGCCAAGCACGAAGAGTACTGGCGCAAGAATCTTGTCATCACTGCAATCCTGATGGTGATCTGGTTTCTCGCTACGTTTGTCGAGGGATGGTACGCCCGTGAATTAAACAGCATAACCTTCCTCGGCTTTCCGCTCGGGTTCTACATGTCGGCGCAAGGCTCGTTGATCATCTACGTGGTGATCATCGGTTTTTACGCGCGCTACATGAACCGCCTCGACAAAGAATATGATGTCCATGAGGAGGAGGTAAAATGAGCCAGGCGACCTTCAGTCAGAGCGCATTTACCCAGCAGCTCAAGAAATACTACTTCTTCTATACCGGCGGCTTCCTCGCCTTCATCATCCTGCTCGCCATCGCCGAGCAGCTGGGGTTGTCGCGACAATACATCGGATACACCTTCCTCGTCGCCACTATCGGTCTTTACGCCATGATCGGCATCATGAGCCGCACGGCGGAGGTGGCCGAATACTACGTCGCTGGACGGCGGGTGCCGGCATTCTTCAACGGCATGGCCACCGGTGCGGACTGGATGAGCGCGGCCTCCTTCATCGGCATGGCCGGCACGCTGTATCTTACCGGCTTCGACGGCCTCGCGTTCGTCATGGGCTGGACCGGCGGTTATGTGCTGGTGGCGCTGTTTCTCGCGCCGTACCTGCGCAAGTTCGGTCAATTCACCATCCCCGACTTCCTTGGCGCGCGCTACGGCGGTAACATCCCGCGCACGATCGGCGTGTTTTGCGCCGTGCTCGCCTCGTTCGTCTACGTGGTGGCGCAGATCTACGGCGTGGGCCTGATCACCAGCCGCTTCACCGGCCTGGAATTCGGGATCGGGGTGTTCGTCGGCCTCGGCGGCATCCTGGTGTGTTCATTCCTCGGCGGCATGCGCGCGGTGACCTGGACCCAGGTGGCGCAATACATCATCCTGATCATCGCCTACCTCACTCCCGTGATCTGGCTCGGCATCAAGCACACCGGCATCCCGGTGCCGCAGATCGCCTATGGCCCGGTGCTGCAGAAAGTGACCGATCTGGAGAAAAAGCTCACTGCCGACCCCAAAGAGCAGGAAGTGCGCAAAATCTTCAAGGACAGGGCGGATGCCGCCAATGCCGCGTTGAAGGACCCGGGCAAGGCCTACGCTGAAGGCAAAGCCGCTATCGAGAAGAACGCGGCCGACCTGAAAGCAGCCAACGCGCCTGCCGACAAGGTGGCCGCAGCGGAAAAAGCCGTTGCGGCCTATCCCAAGGACGTGGATGCGGCGAAGGAGCAATGGGGCAAGGAAAAAGGGCTGGCGGCACGCGCGGCCCCGCCCCGGCCCCATGCCACGCCTTTCCCGGGCAAGGACGAGGCCGCGCAAAACACCGCGCGCCTGAACTTCCTGGGCATCGTGTTCTGCATGATGTTCGGCACAGCGGCCCTGCCCCACATCCTGATGCGCTACTACACCACGCCCAGCGTGACGGAAGCGCGGCGCTCGGTGTTCTGGTCGCTGTTCTTCATCTTCCTGCTCTACTTCACCGCGCCCTGCCTGGCCGTGCTGGCCAAGTACGAGGTGTATTCGGGGCTGGTCGGCAGCGCATTCGCCGAACTGCCGCGATGGGCGGCGGCGTGGGCGACGGTCGATCCAACGCTGCTCAACATCACCGACATCAACAAGGACGGCATCGTGCAACTGGCGGAAATCGTCATCGGCGGCGACCTGATCGTGCTGATGACGCCGGAAATCGCCGGCCTGCCCTACGTGGTATCGGGGCTGGTGGCGGCCGGCGGCCTGGCCGCGGCGCTGTCCACCGCGGACGGCCTGCTGCTGACCATCGCCAACGCGCTGTCGCACGACGTCTATTACAAGATGATCGACCCGCATGCTTCCACCAAACGCCGCGTCTCCGTGTCCAAGGCGCTGCTGCTGGTTGTGGCTTTGGTTGCGGCCTACGTAACGTCGCTCAAACCGGGGAACATCCTGTTCCTGGTCGGCGCGGCGTTCTCGATCGCTGCTTCCTCGTTCTTCCCGGCTCTCGTGCTAGGCGTATTCTGGAAGCGGGCCAACAAGTACGGCGCCATTGCCGGCATGCTGGTCGGGCTGGGGGTGTGTCTGTATTACATGGCCGTCACCTACCCGTTCCTGCGCGACATGATAGGCATCACCAAGCCCATCGCCGAGTACATGTGGTTCGGTTTGAACCCGATCTCGGCCGGCGTGTTCGGATTGCCGCTGGGCATGCTGACCATCATCATTGTCAGCCTGCTCACCCCGGCGCCGGACAAGGAAACCCAGGAACTGGTAGAGCACGTGCGCTACCCGAACCTGCGCGGCGACACCGTGGTATCCGAAGCCGCGTAACACCGGCTTTTCGCAAGACGACAAAGCCCGCTTCGGCGGGCTTTGTTATTTCAGGCGGCATGCATTGGACCACAGACCGGCTGTGGTAGAATGCGCCCCTTCCGGAGAGGTGGATGAGTGGTTTAAGTCGCACGCCTGGACAATACGCGGCAGCTTATTGCGGCGCAGACTAACCTTCAGACAACACGCGGAGCTTGTTGCGGTGAAGACTGACCTTTAGGTCATGTCGGAGCCAATATGTCGAAGCCAAAGCGTGTGTACGGTGTAAGCCGTACCGAGGGTTCGACAACCGAACATCCGGTGAATGTTCGGTTGGACGCCGGGACGTATTGAGGCCCGGCGGTCCCGAGCCGGAGTGTGGCGAGGGATGCGTGGATCGCAGAGGCAATGCGAGACGCGCACAATCCCGCCCTCTCTAAACTAAATAGTCTGACGTCAGCCGGTTGCAACCGGTGATCTGGTAAAATGCGCACCTCCGGAGAGGTGGATGAGTGGTTTAAGTCGCACGCCTGGAAAGCGTGTGTACGGTGTAAGCCGTACCGAGGGTTCGAATCCCTCCCTCTCCGCCAAATAAAAGAGCCCATCTTGGGCTCTTTTTATTTGGCGGTATGGGGAGGACTCATTCGAACCCGCTGGTTCTTCGGATTTTGTCAGTATGTCCCGGGATACGTCCCCCCGTCGATCAGGAAGTTTTGCCCGGTGATGAACGCCGCCTGTGCGCTGCAGACGTAAGCGCATAATTCACCGAATTCCGCCGGGTCGCCGAAGCGGCCTGCGGGTATGGTTTTGCTGCGTGCTTCCAGATGCTGCTCGAGCGTCTGCCCGGCCGCTTTGGCGTTAACGGCCAACCTGCCTTTCAGACGGTCGGTCGCGAACTGGCCAGGCAGGATGTTGTTGATGGTTACGTTGTGGCGCACAGTCTTGCGCGCGAGCCCGGCAACGAAGCCGGTGAGTCCGGAGCGCGCGGCATTTGACAGCCCGAGCTCCTCGATCGGCGCCTTGACCGAGTTGGACGTAATGTTGACGATACGGCCGAACTTGCGCCCGATCATACCGTCCACCGTGGCCCTGATGAGTTCGATAGGCGTCAGCATGTTGGCATCGACCGCCTTGATCCAGTCCTCCCGGTTCCAGTCGCGAAAATCTCCGGGCGGTGGCCCGCCGGCATTGTTGACGAGAATGTCGGGCTGCGGGCAGGCTGCGAGCGCCGCCGCCCGCCCTTCCGCTGTCGTGATGTCCGCGGCAACGGCTGTCACCCGTGCCCCTGTTGCCGACCGGATATCGGCGGCTGTCTGTTCGAGCGCCTCGCGCCCGCGCGCGACGATGGTGACGTTTGCGCCCTCGCGGGCGAGCGACATGGCGCAGGCCCTGCCCAATCCCTTGCTCGCTGCGCACACCAGCGCGTTCCTGCCCTTGATGCCGAGGTCCATTTAAATTTCCTGATTGATTGCAGCAGATGAAAAGAACGATAATCTTAGCACGACGACAGCCGCGATCCTGAAAGCGAAGCGCCGGCGGCACCAACCTCCACAAGGAGAACTCCGATGAAATCGACGAATGGTCCGCGGCTGGTCCGCGTGCTGTTGCTCCTGGCGCTCTCGGGCATGGCATGGGCGGTGCAGGCCCAGGCCTATCCCGTCAAGCCGGTCCGCATGATCGTGCCATTCGCGCCCGGCGGGAACACCGACATCATTGCCCGCATTGTTGCCCCCGAGATGGCCAAGGCGCTAGGCCAGCAGATCATCATCGACAACCGCGGCGGTGCGGGCAGCATGCTCGGCACCGATGCCGCGGCCAAATCGCCACCCGACGGCTATACGCTGCTGATGGTTTCGGCAGCGCACGTCATCAATCCGGCAATGGTAAAGAAGCTGCCGTTCGATCCGGTGAGCAGCTTCGCCGCGATTTCCATGGTGGCTGACGTGCCGAGCGCGCTGGTGGTGCACCCGTCATTGCCGGTCAGGAACGTGAAGGATCTGATTAACCTTGCCAGGGCGAACCCGGGTAAGCTCAATTATGCGAGCGCCGGCCGCGGCAGCATCGGCCATCTGTCGGCGGAACTGCTCGGCTCGATGGCCGGGATCAAGATGACGCATATACCGTACAAGGGCGCGGGACCGGCGGTGGTCGATACGATGGCCGGCCATGTCGAACTGCTGATCAGCAGCATGCCGGCCGTGATCGGATTTGCGCGCTCCGGCAAGCTGCGCATGATCGCGCAGGGCGGCGAGAAGCGCTCGACTGCCGCGCCCGACGTGCCCACGATGATCGAAGCCGGTGTTCCGGGTTTTGTAGTCTCGGCAGGATTCGGCTTGTTTGCGCCGGCCGGAACACCGCGTCCGGTGATCGACCGCGTGCTCGCCGCACTGAAATCGGCGCTGTCGGATTCCGCGGTTCGCAAGAACCTGTCCGACCAGGGTGCAGAGCCGGTCGGCGGCACACCGGAAGCCTATGCCGCATTCACCCGCTCGGAAATTGACAAATGGATCAAGGTCGCCCGCACAGCCGGCATCCAACCCGAATGATCGGACTCTGACTTTATATATTTTTGCCAGGAGATGCACATGACCAAGCCAGTTCGCAAAAAACCCGCCGCGGCCAGGAAGCCCGTTCGGCGATTTTCCTGGCTGCGCCTTCCGGAGCCCGCGAGCTGCGAGCCGGCGGTTCAGCGGCTACAGGAAGAAAGCCGCGAGCGCCTGGGCTATGTGCGCAATTTTCTCAAACTGCCGTTCGGGCCCGGCCGGCTTGCGCTCTACCAGGGCTATCTCGACCGGTTGATGCGCTCGGTGGACGGTCATCTTCCGCCGCTCGAGCGCGAGCTGCTTGCGCTGGTGACAAGCGTGGAAAATCGCTGCGAGGTATGCATCCTGTCGCATGCCGCGGCACTGAAGAAGCACGGAATGGACCGCCATCTGGTCGATGCGATGGCGCTTGCCTGGCGTCGTGCCGAACTCTCCCCGCGGCACCACGCGCTCGCGGAGTTCGCCTCAAAGCTCACGCTGCACCCCGCTGATGTTGACGCGACTCTGATGGGCGGACTGCGCGCAGCAGGGTTTGGCGAAGAGGAGATCTTCGAGGCGATCCAGGTCGTTGCAATCTACAATTCCAACAACCGCCTCAACAACGCCCTCGGCATGCAGCCCAACGACGAGGCCAGGCCGGGCTTCCAGCAGGCGCAATAGCCGCTATCCCGCCGTTACGTGGCGTTTTAATTCACCGATCAACAATTGAAAAAACGGGCACACAGGCCCGTTTTTTCTGCCGCCTGCCCGCCTCCTACTTGATGCAAACCGCGCGCACAGCCTGCATACTGGTGTGCCCCTGCAGGACCTTTTCGATGCCGTCCTGCTTCAGCGTCCGCATGCCTTCGTTCACCGCGGTGGTCAGTATCGCGGACACCCGGGTATGCTCCTGGATATGCAGCTTGATGGCGTCCGAAGCCGCCAGGAGTTCGTGCAGGCCAATCCGCCCTCTGTAACCCGTGTTGCGGCATTCATCGCAGCCGACCGACTCATAGAGTATGAACTGCCCGTTTTCGTAGGCATAATTCTTCACCCACTCAGCGTATATGGCTTCGCGCGCCGCTTTGGGATCGGATTTGAACTGATGGGTATGCCTGAGTTCCTCGATGAATTCCGTGAGCATCGTTTTGACTTCATCCTGCTTGCCCATGTGCGGTTTCTTGCACTTGGGGCATAGCCGCTTTGCAAGACGCTGCGCCATCACACCCAGCAGCGCGTCGGCGAAGTTAAACGGGTCCATGCCCATGTCGAGCAGCCGGGAGATGCTTTCCGGAGCGCTGTTGGTATGGAGCGTCGCGAAAACACGGTGACCGGTCAGCGAAGCCTCGATACCGATGGCAACCGTTTCCTTGTCGCGAAGCTCGCCAACCATGATCACGTCCGGGTCGGCGCGCAGGAAGGCGCGCATCGCGCGCGCGAACGTCAGATCGGCACGCACGTTGATCTGCACCTGGCGCAGCGATTCCTCGGTGATTTCGACGGGATCTTCCGCGGTCCAGATCTTGGTCTCGGGAGTATTGATATAGCCCAGCACCGAATGCAGCGTGGTCGTTTTCCCCGAGCCGGTCGGCCCGCACACCAGAAACAGGCCATAAGGCTTGGAAATCAGGGATTGCAGCAACTGCTGATTGTGCGAACTGAGGCCCAGTTCCCCGAGCGGAACCGGCTTGCCCGCCGCCAGGATCCGCAATACCACGTCTTCCTTGCCGCCGGATGTCGGGATCGTGGCAACACGCAATTCTATATCGAGCGAGGAAAGATACTGCTTGTATTTAATTTTTCCGTCCTGCGGTTCCCTGCGGTTGGAAATATCCAGATCGGCCATGATTTTGATGCGCGCAACCAGCTTCGCGTGATAGCTTGCCGGAACCTCGATATAGTCCATCAGCGAACCGTCGATGCGAAAACGGATCCTGGTCTTGCCATTGCCCTGGCGCGGCTCGATGTGGACGTCGGAGGCGCGCATTTTATGGGCTTCGACTACGATTTTGTGAACCAGCTGCACCGTGGCGCTGTCCGGCTCCACGCGTTCATCGTTAGCGCTGCCGCTGCCGCGCTCCTCCGCCGCGTCCCGCTCCATCCTTCTGATGATCGTGTCAACGGACGCGGGCGTGCTGTCCACTCCATAGAATTGTTCAACCGTTGCCGTAAATTCGCGATTCGTGCAAACACGGTAACTGATCTTTTCCTTGATGAAGACGTGATTGACGATACGAGAGCCGATCACATGCTCGGGGTCGGGAGTCATGATGACCAAATCGTTATCGGTTTCCTCGACCGGAATCCAGGCCTGGCTCTCCACGAAATTGCGCTTGAGCTTTCTCAGCAGATGTACGGGCCTGATCCGGTCTTTGCGAAACGGCTCGTGCGGCAAGCCGTAAAATTTGGACAAAGCCCGGCCCAGGGCCGTGTCAGTGACCTGAAATTCGTCGGCCAGCACCTGCTCGATGTCGACTTTTTTTCTGCGCGCCAGATTGATGGCAAGCCCCAGTTCCGCAGCGGCTATCACGCCTTCAATCACCAGATAATCGTATTTGGTCTTGATGGCAGGGCGCCCGGTCACCTCCCGGTTCCTGAAAGCGACCGCCAGCGTCTTGCACAACCCGATCACGCCATCTTCAACGGCACTGGAAAAAGGCTGGCCTGACTTGGAGTTGATGATCTGCACCACGCCGATAGCCTCACTCGAGTCAGCACTGGCGAAAATCGGCGCTGCAAGCATTTGCTTGGTCAGGTATCCCGTCGACTTGTCGACATCTCTGAGGAAATACACCGGGGGATCAAAGCTATTGAGTTCCTCGATATCGTATACATTTTTGATGTTGATCACGCGCTTGTGGCGTGCCGCATAGCCGGCGATGCTGTATTCAGCCGAGATAGGCAGTTTCAAATCGTCATGCGCATCAAGACCGGTCTTGATCTTCGACACGATCAGGGTTTTGTCTTCGTTGACGAGATAAATCGTGAGCCGGTCCGCCTCCAGGACGTCGCAGATATCCTGACTGATGTCGCGCAATATCTCATCGATATTGTCCGCCGCGCTGATCTTGCCCGAGATCTCCTGGAGTTTCCTGGATAAAATCACGTCGTTTCCTGTTCCACAGTTAGTCGCATCTGCAGCTACGCCGTTTTAGCTGACCTGCGGCATAGACCGGCCCCAGGGCCGGGCACGATCACAGAACACATTACAAGGCAGAGTTCGGCTCGCCAGGCTGGGCGGTATGGCTCATTCTGCGTAGCCGGTTCCTAGCCCATTGACCGATGGTTCAGTTTAGCAGAAATATGCCTTATAACTTTGATCTGAAACAATTTATATCGGCAGGCTGGTCTGCCTGTCAAGCGCTGTTCAGCGGCAGTGTCATGGTTCAAATTTTCTCTACCGCTTTACCGCGAGCGCCGCCCGTATCTGTTCGAGCGCACCCGGATCTTCTATCGTGGTGAGATCCCCCGGATCGCGCCCCTCGGCCAGCGCCTGGATAGTGCGCCGTAACAATTTTCCCGAGCGGGTCTTGGGCAGCAGCGTCACAAAGTGCACGCGCGACGGGCGGCCGATCGCCCCCAGCATCTTGTCCACGGTATTCATCACTTCTTGTTCATGGCTCGCGCGCAGTTTCGGTGTCGCGATCCGGGTGGCGTCCTTGACCACCGCAAACGCCAGCGGCATCTGGCCTTTCACCGGGTCGGCCACGCCCACCACCGCGACCTCGGCGACATTGGGATGGGCCTGCACCGCTTCCTCGATCTCGCGCGTGCCCAGGCGATGACCGGCGACGTTGATCACGTCGTCGGTGCGGCCTAGAATGAAATAGTAGCCATCCGCATCGCGTATGCCCCAGTCAAACGTCGTGTAAACCAGCTTGTCGCGAAAGCTGGTGAAGTAGGTTCTGACGAATCGCTCGTCATCGCCCCACACCGTCGTCATGCAGCCCGGCGGCAGCGGTGGAATGACCGCCACCACGCATTTTTCATTCGGCCCCGCCTCGCTCGCGTCGCTCTCCCGCAGCAGCCTCAAGTCGTAGCCGAAAACCGGAAAACTCGGGCTGCCGGGCTTGACCGGTGTTGCTTCAATGCCGGGAACCGCGCTCAGGATCGGCCACCCGGTCTCGGTCTGCCAGTAATGATCGATCACCGGCCTGCCGATCGCATCGGACATCCAGCGGTGAGTCGGTTCGTCCAGAGGTTCTCCGGCCAGGAACAGATGCCGCAGGCCGCTCAGATCGTATTTCTTGAGGTACGCCGGATCCTGTTTTTTCAGCACGCGCGCCGCGGTCGGCGAAGAGAACATCACCGTCACCTTGTGCTCTGAGACAATTTTCCACCAGATGCCGGCGTCAGGCCGGATCGGCAATCCCTCGTAGAGTATGGTCGTCATGCCGTGAATCAGCGGTCCATAGACGATGTAGGAGTGCCCGACGACCCAGCCGATGTCGGACGTGGTGAACATCGTCTCGCCGGGCCGGCCGTCATAGATGTGTTTCATCGACGCCGCCAGCGCGACGGCATAGCCGCCGGTGTCGCGTTGCACGCCTTTGGGCTGGCCGGTGGTGCCCGAGGTGTACAGGATGTACGACGGCTCGCTCGCTTCAAGCCAGGTCACCGGTACCGCTTCGTCCATATGCTGCGCGCGCAGCGTCTCGTAATCGAGATCGCGCCCCGGTTTTAGTTTCAGGTCCGGGTCCAGGCCGCGATTGAATACGATAACCTTCCCCGGGGGAGACTTTGAGATGCGCAGCGCTTCGCTGAACATCGGTTGATACAGGATAGCGCGCCCGCCGCGCAGGCCGCCGTCGGCGGTAATCATCAATTTGGGCCGGGCATCGTCGATACGCGCGGCAAGACTGTGCGCGGCGAAGCCGCCGAACACCACCGAGTGCACCGCGCCGAGTCGCGCGCAGGCGAGCATCGCGAATACCGCCTCCGGTATCATCGGCATGTAAATCAGTACGCGGTCGCCCTTGGCCACACCCTGCCCCCGGATCATCGCCGCGCAGCGGCTGACCTCGGTGTGCAGCTCGCGGAAACTCCAGGTTTGTTCCTGGCCGGTCTCGGTCGAGATAAAAATCAGCGCCTTCTGGTCGCCACGGGCGGCGAGATGGCGGTCAAGGGCGTTGTGGCACAGATTGGTTTCGCCGCCGACGAACCATTTGGCAAAAGGCGGTTTGCTGTAGTCCAGCACTTTGCCAAACGGCTTGTGCCAGTCGATCAGCTGCGCCTGCTCTGTCCAGAATGCATCGCGTTGATCGATGGAACGACGGTAAAAGTCCTGATAAGCGCCCATTGCTGTTCTCCTCCAAGAACGTACCAATTAAAATCATGAACAGGCCACAGAGAACACAGAGTTCACAGAGGAACCCCTCCCCATAAACCTGATCGGCGTTGCATTTCGTTTTTTCTCTGTGACCTCTGTGACCTCTGTGGCTAAATCGTTTGGGGGTTGATCTTATCGGCGTTCATCGGCGGTTTCATTGGTGTTACGAAAGTCTTAAGAAATCCTGACCACCGCCCGCCCCCGGGTCTCCCCTTTCAGCATTTTCCCGAAATAACCAGACAAATCGTTCATGGTTATGGTTGATGCGATGTCCTGCAGATGACGCGGCTTGAGCTCCGTCGCCAGCCGCGCCCACACCTTGCGCCGCAGCGCCATCGGCGTGAACCCGGAGTCGACGCCGATCAGACGCACGCCGCGCAGGATGAAAGGCAATACCGTCGTTTTAAGCTCTATGCCCCCGGCGTTGCCGAAACTGGCGATCACGCCGGACGGTTGCATGGTGCGCGTGAGCCAGGCGAGGTGCTCGCCGCCAATCGAATCGAAGGCGGCGGCCCACATCGTCTTTTCCAGCGGCCGACTGCCCAGTTCCAGGCTGTTGCGGGACAAGATCTCGGCAGCGCCCAATGTCTTCAGGAATGCATGCTCGCTGTCCTTGCCGGTCAGGGCGGTGACCTGATAGCCCAGATTGGCCAGCATGTCTATGCACAAGCTCGCCACGCCGCCGGTGGCGCCATTGACCAGCACCTTGCCATTGGCGGGCTGCATCTCGTTCTGTTCCAGCAGCGTGATGGCCAGTCCCGCGGTGTAGCCAGCGGTGCCCAGCGCCATGGCTTCGAACAGGGTCAGGCCCTGCGGCAGCGGCACTACCCAATCGGCGGGTACCCGGCAAAACTCGGCATAACCGCCGTCATGCGCGACACCCATGTCGTAGCTGGTGCAGATAATCTCGTCACCCTCCTTGAACCGGCTGTCGCCCGACGACACCACGATGCCCGCGGCATCGATGCCGCCGGTCAGCGGGAAGTTGCGGATGATTTTTCCGGTGCCGGTCGCCGCCAGCGCATCCTTGAAGTTGACACTGGAATATGCGGTCTTGAACAACACTGCGCCCGCGCCCGGATCAGCCACCGGCACCTCTGCAATTCGTCCTTCTATCTTGTTGTTTTCATTAAATATTCTGAACGCCTTGCATGTATCCATGCACCCTCCTAAGGCAAATGTGGCTGGGTCAGATATTCACGCGTCTGCATCTCCGTAAGCCGGCTGACCAGCCGATCCTTGAGCGATGCGTTCAGATTCGCCTGAAAGCGGTCCCCGGAATCAGCGTCTGCAACGAGTTCGGACGCGGCAACCCCGGCCGAAATGATGAGTTTAACCCGCTTGTCGTAAAACTCGTCGATCAGCCACACGAAACGCCGCAGCCGTTCGGCATCCCCGGCCGTAAAGCGCGGCACGCCCGAGAGCAGCAGCGTGTGATAGCGGCGCGCCAGCTCGATATAATCGGGCTTGCCGCGCGGCCCGTCGCACAACGCCTGAAAATCAAACCACGCCACGCCGCGCGCATGGTGCCTGACCCTGATCATTCTACCCTCGATTTCAAGGCTGTCCGCATCATCGGCCTCATGCCTCACCAGGCTCGCGTAAGCCTGCGCCATGGCCTGCTCCGCATCCGCCTCAACATGGTAGACACCGGCCTTTTCCAGTTCGCGCAAACGGTAATCCGTGCCGCCGTCGAGATTGACCACCTCAAGCTTGTCCAGGATCAGGGCGATTGCCGGCAGGAACTGATTGCGCTGCAGACCATGCAAGTACAGCTCGGCCGGATGAAAATTCGAGGTGGTGGCCAGCACCACGCCCTGATCAGCGAGGCCTTCGAGCAGCCTGCGCATCAGCATCGCATCGGTAATATCCGTGATGTGAAATTCATCGAGGCAGACGAGGCGAAAATCCCGGGCGATGTCACGTGCCACCAGCATCATGGGATCGGTCTCGCCCTGGTGTCCGTGCAGCGCCTGGTGGATCTCCTGCATGAAACGGTGGAAATGGATGCGGCGCTTGCGCTTTATCGGTGCGCAGGTGAAAAAGCTGTCCATCAGAAAACTTTTCCCGCGCCCCACGCCCCCCCACAGATAGATGCCCTGAACGGTGCGCTTGGCGGCCAGCAGCCTGAACAACGGCGCCTCCTGCCGCTCCAGCCGGATCAGTTCATCATTGAGCCGTTCGAAATGCCGCAGGGCGCGGGTTTGCGCCGCATCGAGTTCGAAGCCGTTTTTCTGCGCAAGGCGGCTTACCCATTGCGTGACACCCGGGGAGTCATTGGATAACGCGTTGTTGATGTCCGGAAATGGCGGCGTGGGACCGTTCACAGATGCCCGACGTGAAGGGTGAAGAGTGAAGAGTGAAGGGGAACTGCCCCCTCTCCCCCGTCACTGGGGGAGAGGGTTGGGGTGAGGGGGTTCACGCATTCACCCTTCACTCATTCACCTGTCCTCACAGGTTCAAGGTGCGATTGTCCACCGCCAGCGCCGCTTCTTTCATCGCCTCGGACAGCGACGGATGAGCGTGACAGATGAGCGCGATATCTTCCGCCGCGGCGCCGAATTCCATGGCGACGACGGCCTCGGCGATGAGCTCTGACGCCATGGGACCGATGATGTGCACGCCCAGCACGCGGTCGGTTTTTTCGTCGGCAATGAATTTGACGAAACCCGTGGTATCGCCCAGCGCGCGCGCGCGGCCGTTGGCCATGAACGGAAACGTGCCGGTGCGAAACGCCACGCCTTCGGCCTTGAGTTGTTGCTCGGTTTTTCCGACCCATGCGATCTCGGGCGAGGTATAGATCACCCACGGCACAGTATTAAAATCGACGTGGCCATGCTGGCCGGCGATGCGCTGTGCCACCGCCACGCCTTCTTCCTCCGCTTTGTGCGCGAGCATGGGTCCGCGCACGACGTCACCCACCGCCCATACGTTGGGCAGATTGGTGCGGCAATCGTCATCGACGGCGATGCGACCGCCCTCATCGAGCTTCAGCCCCGCGGTTTCCGCGGACAGCCCGCCGGTATTGGGCATGCGGCCGATGGACACGATAAGTTTGTCGACGGTGAGCGACTGCGCCTTGCCCGCGCTGTCGGTGTAATCGACTGTCACGTCTTTCTTCACAGTCACTTTGCCGACCTTGACCCCGGTGTGTATGGCCAGTCCCTGTTTTTTGAAAACCTTGAACGCTTCCTGCGCAACCTGCTCATCCACCGCGCCCAGGAACGCCGGCAGCGCTTCGAGCACCGTCACTTCGGACCCGAGCCGGCGCCACACGCTGCCCATTTCGAGACCAATGACGCCCGCGCCGATGACGCCGAGTTTTTTCGGCACCTCGGGAATCGTCAGCGCGCCGGCATTGTCCAGGATCAGCTTGTTGTCGAATGCGGCGCCGGGCAGCGGGCGCGGGCTGGAACCGGTGGCGACAATCACATGTTTGGCCACCAGCGTTTCTGCGGACTGACCCGATACCTTGATCTGCCAGCTGTCGGCGTTCTTTCCGGCAAAACTGCCGCGGCCGTGGAAAAACATCACCTTGTTCTTTTTGAAGAGATAGAGGATGCCTTCATTGTTCTGGCGCACCACCCTGTCTTTGCGGGCAAGCATTTTCGCCAGGTCCAGAGACAGGCCTTTAACCTGTATGCCGTGATCGGCAAAGCTGTGGCCGGCGTGCTCGTAATTTTCCGACGATTGCAACAGCGCCTTCGACGGAATGCAGCCGACGTTGGTGCAGGTGCCGCCCGGCGCCGGCTTGCCCGCAGCCGTGCTCCAGTCATCGATACAGGCTACCTGCAAACCTAGTTGCGCGGCGCGGATCGCCGCGATATAGCCGCCGGGCCCGGCGCCGATTACCACCACATCAAATACTTTTGCCATAATTCAAACCCATTATTGAAACCGCAGATGAACGCCGATGAACGTAGATAAAAACGAGTATATCGGCGTAATCGGCGTTCATCGGCGGTTATATGATTTTCAGATTTCGAGCAACATCCGCGCCGGATCTTCCAGCGCATCCTTCATCGCCACCAGCGCCAGCACCGCTTCGCGGCCGTCGATGATGCGGTGGTCGTACGACAGCGCGAGATAATTCATCGGCCGGATCACGATCTGTCCGGCCTCGACCACCGGACGCTCCTGGGTGGCGTGAACACCGAGGATCGCGCTTTGCGGCGGGTTGATGATGGGGGTGGACAGCATCGAGCCGAACACGCCGCCGTTTGAAATCGAGAACGTGCCGCCGGTCAGTTCCTCGATCGTGAGCTTGCCCGCCTGCGCGCGCGCGCCAAAATCGGCAATCTGCTTCTCGATGTCGGCAAGCGACATCTGGTCCACGTTGCGCAGTATCGGCACCACCAGCCCGCGCGGACTGCCGACCGCCATGCCGATGTCGAAATAGCCGTGGTAGACGATGTCGTTGCCGTCGACCGAGGCATTGACCACCGGAAACTTCTTCAACGCATACACCGCGGCCTTGACGAAAAACGACATGAAGCCGAGCTTGACGCCGTGCGCCTTTTCGAACTGTTCCTTGTACTTGCTGCGCAGGGCCATGACCGGCTGCATGTTGACTTCGTTGAACGTGGTCAGGATCGCTGCCGTTGCCTGCGACTGCACCAGCCGCTCGGCGATCCTTGCGCGCAATCGCGACATCGGCACGCGTTGTTCCGGACGCTCGCCCAGGGCTCCGAGATCGACCGCAGGCGCCGGTGCGCGCTGCGGCGCGGCGGGGAGTGCGCCGGCCGCGGGGGGCGCAGGCTTCGCACCGGTTTGCATCGCTTCCAGCACGTCGCCCTTGGTCACCCGGCCGCCGCGGCCGGTGCCGCTGATGGCGGTGGTATCGAGTTGCTTCTCGGCGGCCAGTTTCTGCGCCGCCGGCATTGCCGGCGCCACTTGAGGACCAGCCTTGCCCGGTGACTTTGCTTCTACTTTAGCCGCGGTGGCGGGCACCGCCGCCGCGGCTTCGGTGTCGATCTGCGCGATGACTTCCTTGCTCGCCACCGTGCTGCCGTCACCCTTGATGATTTTTACGAGCACGCCGTCCCGCGGCGCCGGTGTCTCCAGCACCACTTTATCGGTCTCGATATCGACCAGGTTTTCGTCACGCTTGACGAAATCCCCGACCTTTTTGTGCCAGGTGAGCAGCGTGGCTTCGGCCACCGATTCCGACAACTGCGGCACCTTTACCTCAATGACCATGAAAACTCCATAACCTTATGTTTTTAATCAATGTTCTTCACCTTCAGACAACGGCCTGGGCCGCAGCTTCTGTATCCTCGGCTCGCTGCCGCCGGACAGGGTAAGCGCCTGGTCGACCAGGTCCTTCTGCTGCCTGTCGTGCAATGACTTGTAACCGGGGGCCGGTGTTGCCGAAGAATCGCGGCCCGCATAAAACAGTTTCTGGTGCGGCAGCAAATGACGCTGCAGGTAGTGCTGGATATGGCGCCACGAACCCTGGTTGCGTGGCTCTTCCTGGCACCACACGATCTCGGTCGCTTTTTTGTAGCGCTCGATCTGGGCGCGGAAATCATCGTGCGGGAACGGGTAGATCTGCGCAATGCGCACCAGCGGCACGTCCTTCAGGCCGCGGGCGCTGCGCTCGGTCCGCAGGTCATAATATACCTTGCCACTGCAGAAAATGACACGCTCGACCTTATCCGGGTTGATGTCATGGGCATCCCAGTCTTCGTTGACCGGATTGAATTTGTCGTTGGCGAATTCTTCCAGCGGCGACACCGATTCCTTGTGCCGCAACAGGCTCTTGGGCGTGAAAATGATCAGCGGTTTGCGATGCGGCCGTATCATCTGCCGCCGCAGCAGATAATACATTTGCACCGGGGTCGCCGGCATGCACACCTGCATGTTGTAATCGGCGCACAACTGCAGGAACCGCTCGATGCGGCCGGAAGAATGCTCCGGCCCGGCGCCTTCATAGCCATGCGGCAGGAACAGCGTAAGCCCGTTCATGCGGCCCCACTTGACCTCGCCCGAGGCGATGAACTGATCGATCACCACCTGCGCGCCGTTGACGAAATCACCATATTGAGCTTCCCAGATCACGAGTTCGTTGGGCACGGATGTGGCATAGCCATATTCGAAACCCAGCACCGCCTCCTCGGACAGCACCGAGTCGATGACGACGAAATCGCCCTGGTCCGGGCTCACGTGCTGCAGCGGAACGTAAATGCCCTGGTCCCACCGTTCGCGGTTCTGGTCATGCAGCACGGCATGGCGATGGAAAAACGTGCCGCGGCCGGAATCCTGTCCGGAGATGCGGATGGAGTAACCCTCGTTGAGCAAACTGGCGTAAGCGAGCATTTCCGCCATGCCCCAGTCCAGCGGCATCTGGCCCAGCGCCATCTGGCGCCGGTCTTCGATGATCTTCTGCACCCGCGGATGGAGCTTGAAATCCCTGGGAATGGTGGTGACCTTTTCGCCCAGCATTTTCAACGTTTCCAACGGCAGGCGCGTGTCGTCGTTCTCGTTCCACTTGGTTCCCTTGAACGGTTTCCAGTTGGTCTCGAACGGCGGACGGTAATTGGACAGTATCGTCTGGTTGGTGTGATAACCGTGATCGAGCGCATCGCGGAAGGTGGATACCATCTGGTCGCTCTCGTCGGCGGAAATGACGCGCTCTGCGATGAGGCGGTCCGCGTACACTTTGCGCGGCGTGGGATGCGAATGAATTTTTCGGTACATCAGCGGTTGCGTCACCATCGGCTCGTCCTGCTCGTTGTGGCCGAGGCGGCGATAGCAGACGATGTCGATCACCACATCCTTGTGAAACTGCATCCGGTAATCGAGCGCGATCTCCGTGACGAAGCACACCGCCTCCGGATCGTCGCCGTTGACGTGAAAAATCGGCACTTCGAGCATTTTGGCCACGTCCGAGCAATACAGCGTCGAGCGCGAATCCCGGGGATCCGACGTGGTAAATCCGATCTGGTTGTTGATGACGATATGCACCGTGCCGCCGGTGGTGTAGCCGCGGGTCTGGGCCAGGTTGAGCGTTTCCATGACCACGCCCTGCCCCGCCATCGAGGCGTCACCATGGAGCAGCACCGGCAGCACCTTGTCTCCGACCGTGTCCCTGCGCCGGTGCTGACGCGCGCGCACCGATCCTTCGACCACCGGGTTGACGATCTCCAGGTGCGACGGATTGAACGCGACCGTCACGTGCACCGGGCCGCCGGAGGTCATGACATTGGATGAAAAACCGTCGTGGTATTTGACGTCGCCCGCCAGCACTTCCGGATTCTGCTTGCCCTCGAACGAGGAAAAGAGATCCTTGGGCATTTTTCCCAGCGTGTTGACCAGCACGTTGAGCCGTCCGCGGTGCGCCATGCCGATCACCATTTCCTCCACGCCCGCCGTGCCTGCGCGCTGCAGCAGATGGTCGAGCATGGGAATCAGGCTGTCGCCGCCCTCGAGGGAAAAGCGGGTCTGGCCGACGTACTTGGTATTGAGGTATTTCTCCAGCGTCTCGGCCGCGGTCAGGCGTTCGATAATGTGTTTCTTGTATTGCGCATCGTAATTCGGCTGCCCGCGCGTGGGCTCGAAGCGCTCGGACAGCCAGCGTTTCTGCGGGATGTCCGAAATATACATATATTCGGCGCCGATGCTGCGGCAATACGTGTCCTTGAGCGTCTGCAGAATGTCGCGCAGCGTGGCCCGCTCCGCCATGTGCAGCGTGCCGGAGTTGAACACGACATCGAGATCGGCCGGGCCCAGGCCGTAGAATGCGGGATCGAGTTCGGCGATGACCGGCTTTTCCAGGCGTTGCAGGGGATCGACTTCGGCGACGCGGCAGCCCTGGAACCGGTACGCTGAAATCATCTGCAGTACGGCAAACTGCTTGTGCAGGGTGTCCGCGCTGGGTCCCGCCTCGACCGGGCGGCGCTCCCGGGCCAGCGCGACAAAGCGCTCCTGAACCTCGCTGTGCGACACGTCGGGCGCACCGTCGTCCAGGCGCTGCAGTTCGTCGAAATAGCTGCGCCAGCGCGGCTCGACCGATTGCGGATCCTTCAGATAGGCGTCGTACAGCGCCTCGATGAACGGCGCGTTGGCGCCGTACAGGTAGGAAGTGCCGAACAGTTGTTTCATCATGATGGTAACCGTTTGATAATCAAGGTAAAAAAGGAACGAGGCGACAGGCGCCCTTCCCGGCAGCCCGGCGCCTCACGCCCGTCCCTGATGCTAGCTTATTTTTACTTTCTTTTTGCCAGCGGCACAAAATCGCGCTTGGTCGCACCTACGAACAACTGGCGCGGACGGCCGATTTTCTGTTCCGTATCGCCGATCAGCTCTTTCCACTGCGCGATCCAGCCCGTGGTGCGCGCCAGCGCAAAAATCGCGGTGAACATGCTCACCGGAATGCCGAGCGCCTTGTAGACTATGCCCGAGTAGAAATCGACGTTGGGGTAAAGCTTGCGCTGGATGAAGTAATCGTCCTCAAGCGCAACCTTCTCCAGCGCCATCGCCAGCTCGATCAGCTTGTTGTCCTTCAACTTGAGTTCAGCGAGCACCTCGTGGCAGGTCTGCTGGATGAGCTTGGCGCGTGGATCGTAGTTCTTGTAAACGCGGTGACCGAAACCCATCAGCATGGCGTGCCCGTCCTTTTCCTTCACGCGCTTGATGAAGGCCGGGATGTTCTTGACGTCGCCGATTTCGTCCAGCATCTTGAGCACCGCCTCGTTGGCGCCGCCGTGCGCCGGGCCCCATAGGCTGGCGATGCCTGCTGCGATGCAGGCAAACGGGTTGGCGCCGGTGGAGCCGGCGAGCCGCACCGTCGAGGTCGAGGCATTCTGCTCGTGATCGGCGTGCAGGATCAGGATGCGCTCCACGGCGCGGGTGAGCACCGGGTTCGGCTTCCACTCCTCGCACGGCGTGCCGAACATCATGTAAAGGAAATTCTCGACATAGGACAACTCGTTCTTCGGGTACATGAACGGCTGCCCCATGCTGTATTTATACGTCATCGCGGTGATCGTCGGCAGCTTGGCGATCAGCCGGTACGCGGAAATCTCGCGGTCCCTGGGGTCGTTGATGTTGAGCGCATCGTGGTAGAACGCGGAGAGCGCGCCGACCACGCCGACCAGCACTGCCATCGGGTGGGCATCGCGGCGGAAACCCCTGAAGAAGAACGACAGTTGTTCATGCACCATGGTGTGCTTGGTCACGGTGTCGTCGAACTCCTTTTTCTGCGCGGCGTTGGGCAGTTCGCCGTTGAGGATCAGATAGGCGACTTCCAGAAAATCGGAATTCTCGGCCAGCTGCTCGATGGGATAGCCGCGGTACATCAGGATGCCCTTGTCGCCGTCGATGTAAGTGATATTCGAACGGCAGCTGGCCGTAGACATGAAACCGGGATCAAAGGTAAATTTCCCGGTTTTCGCATACAACGCGCGCACATCGACCACGTCGGGGCCTACCGTCCCGCTGTATATCGGGAAATCTACTGACGGCGTGCCATCGCTAAAAGACAGAGTTGCCAGCTTCTCACTCATAATATTCTCCATGATAACAATGGATTAAAAAATACATCTCTCACTTTACATCAACTTCGGCGGCCGTAATTCACGCATCGCGCATCAGGTCAAGCAGCGCCTTGCAACGTCGGCCAGTAAGCTCAGCCCGGCACATCACCAGGTCCAACAGATCGTTGTCCGGGTAGTCGAGCAGTTCTTTGAAAATCTCCAGCTGATCCGGATCCAGCGCCTCAAGGTGACGCTCGAGAAACTGCGCCAGTATCAGGTCCAGCTCCAGCAGGCCGCGGCGGCAGTTCCAGCGTATGCGATCCAGATCACTCATTGCGCGCCGTACCGCTGAATATGGTATCTCGCCATATCGTTCAAACCATGCGCTTGATCAACATATCTTTGATTTTGCCGATCGCCCGGGTCGGATTCAGCCCCTTGGGGCAGACATCGACACAGTTCATGATCGAATGGCAGCGAAACAGGCGGTACGGGTCCTCAAGATTATCAAGCCGCTCATTGGTCTCCTGGTCGCGGGTATCGGCCAGGAAGCGGTAGGCCTGGAGCAAGCCCGCGGGACCTACGAACTTGTCCGGATTCCACCAGAAAGAAGGGCAGGCCGTGGTGCAGCAGGCACACAAGATGCACTCGTAAAGACCGTCCAGCTCTTCACGGTCCTGCGGTGACTGCAGGCGCTCCTTCTCCGGCGCAGTATCGTTGTTGACCAGGTACGGCTTGACCGAGTGATACTGCTTGAAGAACTGCGACATGTCGACGATCAGGTCGCGGATCACCGGCAGCCCCGGCAGCGGCCGGATGACTACCGGTTGCTTGAGATCGGCGATTCGCGTAACGCATGCCAGCCCGTTCTTGCCGTTGATGTTCATGGCGTCGGATCCGCACACGCCTTCGCGGCAGGAGCGCCGGAACGCGAACGTATCGTCCTGCTCCTTCACGCGGATCAGGGCATCGAGCAGCATATTGTCGGCGGGCTCGAGCGCAACCTCGTAATCCCGCATGTAGGGTTTGGCGTCGGTATCCGGGTTATAGCGATAAAGCGATAAACGCATTGGGTACCTTTTTGTTTAGTGAAGGGAGAAGGGTGAAGAGTGATCCCCCTCGCCCCGTCCCTCT
>JAUXMZ010000067.1 GCA_030683105.1 Burkholderiales bacterium
CACCATCTGCTGCTGGCTCGAGGCGGCAATCTGGATTGCCGCCTGTGCCGATTCGGCAACACCCTCGGCCAGCAGCCGGATCGACTCGCCGGCTTCGGTCGACTGCTTCACACCGGCCTCCACCGCCTTGCTGCCCTGCTCAGTGGCCAGCACCGCGGCGCTGGTCGCCTTCTGGATGTCGCCGAGAATGCCGCGCACCTGGGCAGCGGCCTGCCTGGACTGCTCGGAAAGACTCTTGATCTCCTGGGCTACCACGGCGAAGCCCTTGCCCTGCTCGCCCGCCTTGGCCGCCTCGATCGCGGCGTTGACCGCCAGCAGGTTCGACTGCTCCGCCAGGTCGCCGACCGTGGCAATGATCTCGCCTATCGCCTGGCTTTGTTCGGACAGCTGCACGATGCTCCCGGCAATGGACTCCATCTGCTCCTGAATGCGCTGCATGCCCTGAATCGCGCTGTCCACCGACTTGCGCCCGGCCTGCGAAGCCTGCGAGGCGATCTGCGCACTCTCGGACACGAGTTTCGCTTTTTGGCTCGACACCCCTGCAGTCTGCTTCACCTCCTCCACCGTCGCCGTGGTTTCGCTCACCGCGCTGGCTGTTTCCGCCGCCCCGGACGCCACCTGCGTCGTCGTCGCCAGAATCTCGGACGACGACGAGGACAGCTGGGCGATGCTCTCCCGTAACTGCCGCGTGATGGAGCGGCTGAGATAAAACCCGAGCGTCAGCCCGGCAATGATGGCAAACGCCGACACGAACGCCATCGTGAGCATGAAAAGATTCACCGCCGCCGCGAGCTCGGCCCTTCCCTCGGCCAGCAGTTTCAATTGGCGGTCACGGAAGCTCTCCACCTTGTCGATCAGCGCGTTGCTGACGGGCCGTACCTCCCGGGTCCCCAGCGCCAGCGCCTCCGCGCGTTTTCCTTGCCCCGCCAGATCGATGATCCGCTCCTGCGCCTGTTCGTGTTGCGCCTGCAAGGCCGCGATCTCGTTTACCTTGCCCAGCCCCTCGCCGGTGACGACGAGACGGCGCATCTTTTCGACGGTCTCCGTGAACTGGCGGTGGTCGGCCTGCAGGTCCTCCCAGTATTTCTTCTGGAGATCCGGGTAAAGCAGGATGGCCCGATAGTGCGCGATCTGGTCGCGCAGCTCGAAGCGCAACTCGTTGGCACCGTCCACCAGGCGCTCGTTCACGTCGATGAACCGGTCATAGGTCGCCTGCACCCGGTTGAGCGAATAGAAAGCAACAATTGTCACGATCGCCAGCAGCGCCAGCACGAGCGCGTACCCTCCGATTATTTTTTTACCAACGGTCATGGCGTGATCTCCTTCAGGATTTCGGTATTGCGGTTCATCGTCATACCTTGTACTGCTCTGTCAGCTGTTTGAGCTTTTGTCCCAGCTCATGCAGGTTCTGCGCCGCGGCCTCCGCCTGCCGGGTGCCCGAGAGGTTCTGCACGCTCGCCTGCTTGATGCTCTCCATCGCCTGCGCCACCTGGTCCATGCCCACCATCTGCTGCTGGCTCGAGGCGGCAATCTGGAT
>JAUXMZ010000069.1 GCA_030683105.1 Burkholderiales bacterium
CTGCACAGTACCAGGGGTATGCGATCTCATGCTTCCCACCCTACTACAACCCCATTTTCCGACATACAAGGGGTCGGGGGAGAGGGTTCGAACGCCGATGAACCAGTGTTAAAAATCTTTCACCACCCATGACAAATATTAATAAATAAAAACAGCGAGTTATATCATTGCTCTGTGTAATTACAACTTGGAGTTTTAAATTTTCATCGGCGTTCATCGGCGTACCCGTCAAGCGGGTATTGAGAAGAATTCATCGGCGGCTGATTGATTTGATTTTGTTTCGGGCTCTTAGCGCTTTTAGCATATCAAATGCCTGAAACCGCACGCAGCGTCATCATCCTGGGCGCCGCGGGCCGCGATTTTCACAACTTCAACGTGTTTTTCCGAGACAACCCGCGCTACCGGGTGGTTGCGTTTACCGCGGCCCAGATTCCTGATATCGCGGGCCGCAGCTATCCGGCTGCGCTGTGCGGCAGTCTTTATCCTGACGGCATTCCGGTGTTTCCCGAGACCGACCTCGCGCGCCTGATCAGACAGCACGCGGTGAACGATGTCGTGTTCTGCTACAGCGACGTGCGCCACCAGCACGTCATGCACCTGGCTTCGCTTGCGTTCGCCCACGGCGCGTCGTTTGTGCTGCTCGGCCCCAACGACACCATGCTCAAAGCGCCGGTCCCGATCGTTGCAGTGGTCGCCGCGCGCACCGGCGCCGGTAAAAGCACCGTGACCCGCTGCCTGTTCGATGCGCTTCGAAATGCCAGTCGAAGAATTGTCGTCGTGCGCCATCCGATGCCGTACGGCCGCTTCGACCGCGGCGTCGAGCGCTACCAGACCAGCGCCGACATCGCCGGCGCCGGATTATCGATAGAGGAAACCGAGGAATACCAGCCGCACGTCGACAACGGCGCAGTGGTCTATGCCGGCGTCGACTATGCTGCGGTGCTGGCACGCGTGGCTTCGGAAGCCGATGTGATCCTGTGGGACGGCGGCAACAACGACATGGCGTTCTATAAACCGGATATCACCGTCACCCTGCTCGACCCGACCCGCCCCGGGGAAGAAGACAACTATTTTCCGGGCGAAGCGAACATCCGCGCCGCCGACGTGCTGGTGATCGCCAAGGCCAATGTTGCAACGGCGGCGCAAATCGAGGCCACGACGCGCGCCGCGCGCACTCTCAATCCTGATGCGCCTGTCATGCGGATGGAAATGGCGGAACGCGTCGATCATCCGGAGCTGATCCGGGGCCGCGAGGTTCTGGTGATCGAGGATGGCCCGTCGGTAACGCATGGCGGACTGGCCGAAGCCGGCGCCGCGCGCGCGGCACACCAACTCGGCGCGACGCTGGTTGATCCCCGGCAGTACGCGGTCGGCTCGATAGCCAAGGCGTACTCGCAGTTTCCCCACCTCGGTCCGGTGCTTCCAGCTTTGGGTTACACCGATGCGCAGCGCGAGGAACTGCGACAATCGATCGCTGCCGTGCCGTGCGCGGCGATCCTGCTCGGCACGCCAGCAGATCTGACGTTGCTGCTGCCGCCAGGCAAACCGGTTGCGCGAGTCAGCGTGGCGGCGAAAGATCTGTCGGCACCGACGCTGGCGCAGGTCGTGATGGAGAGGATCGGCGGCAAGTGATCACTCCGGACGATCATCGGTCCGCGCTGTGGTCTTCAAAGAGTTAATCGGGATGCATCACGCCTCATATCCGGTTTTCCCCCCATAAGGGGGGGACCGAGGTGTTCATCGTCCCGCAGTTTCGGATTGGACTTCCTTCAGACCCCGCCTCACGACGACGCCCTCGCCTGGAGGCGCCTACTTTTGGTGCCCTTCTCCTTGCCTTTGGCTCTGCAAAACCTGGCCATAGGACTTTCACCTATGAAGTAAAGCGCCATGCCCGGCGCACACGTGGTTGGTCAGCGGCTGCCGATGGCGGTCCGTTGAACCTAAAAGTTAGGTTTCTTCACCGTACTTTGCTCAGACGTTCCGCCATGCGCGTTTGCCAACCCGGGCCTGTGGCCTTCCAGCGATCAATCACATCGGCCGGAAGCCGCAGCGAGATCAACTTGCGGGGATTCGGCGACAAGGGTCTTCCACCTTTGTTCACCTTTGCACGCGCGAGCATATCGTCCGTGAGTTCGGGAAGTTCCTCATACTCCTCAGGCCTCACCTTGTGAGCGTCGACTCGTGCCAGGTCAGACTTCAAGGAGCGGCGCAATGCGGGCCTTTTCGCGTTCATTGGCTTTCCTCATGCTAAAAATGTGGCGATCCGCGCCACGCGGCGTATAGCCCACGACAACCACCCGCCCGTCCAATAAGCCGTAGCAAATGATGCGCGGTTCGCCGTAGTTTTTTCGTGTGTCCTCCAGCTCCAGGGTGACACCCGCAAAAACGAACTCGGCATCGGCGAAATCCAGCCCTCGATCAGCCAAAGTCTTGTCGCGTTTAGCCGGGTCGAAGGTGATTCGCATGAGGTTATTGTATCTACAACAACATAGTGACGCAAGACGCGCCTACCCGTAGTGGTGTGCCTGAGAAACCCAACGTTGTGCTCTGCGGCGGGCCGCTACGGACCTCAATTCTGGCACGATGCTTCCGGCCCGTCCGCAGCAGCAAATGGTTAGAAGCCACATTGCGCTGGAACCAGCGAGTAAACCGCTGCGGGGCGAGGCTCTCCACGAACGAGTAAACGGTTGCGCGCGAGGCACTCGAACACCGCGCCGACTTTTTCAGCTACCCGTCGGCTGGCGACGTTTTCTTCGGAGACGACGATCTCTAACCGCGTGAGTCCGAGATCACGAAAACCAAACTCCGCGATAATTTGGACCGCCCGCGATGCGACTCCTTGGCGCTGACGTGACTGACGCACCCAATACCCGATGTTCCCGAAGTTATGCTGCCGGTTCAATTGATTTATCGAGACGCCTCCGAGGAACGCACCTTCATCAGCGGAAAACATAGCCACGTCGTATGCCACTTTCTGTTCCAGATTCTTATCACAGTTCGCGAACCAAGCGTTTGCTTCGTCAACGGAGTAGCCACCGTGACACCAAGGCATCCAGGCGCCAACGGTTGGGAGGGACTCAAGCGCGGCCGCAACAAAGGCGGGGCCATCTGCAGACCGGAACGGCCTGATGCAAAGCCCGCGCGCGAGGAGTGGCTCCATTCGTGGCTTCTAACTTTATAGTAGTTGACAATTTTAGTTGTCATTTTGCACCTATATGGTGCCTCCAGCATAAGTCCGTATCACTTCGCTATACCAACAGCCGCAAACAAAACGGGCATGGCGGTTCCCATGCCCGTTAATTTGTAACTACCTGTTTATATTACATTATTTCTAGTGCTTCAGTGCCTTGAACCGGATGCGGTGCGGCCGCGCGCCTTCTTCGCCCAGGCGTTTGCGCTTGTCCGCTTCGTACTCCTGATAATTGCCGTTGAAGAACGTCGCCTTGGAATCGCCTTCGAAGGCGAGGATGTGCGTGGCGATGCGGTCGAGAAACCAGCGATCGTGCGAGATCACCAGGATGCTGCCGGCGAATTCGAGCAGCGCGTCTTCCAGCGCGCGCAGCGTCTCGACGTCGAGGTCGTTGGACGGTTCGTCGAGCAGCAGCACGTTGCCGCCGGCAATCAGCGTCTTGGCCAGATGCAGCCGGCCGCGCTCGCCGCCCGAGAGATTGCCCACTTTCTTGCCCTGATCGGTACCCTTGAAGTTGAAGCGGCCCAGATAGGCGCGCGTCTGCATTTCAAACTTGCCGACAGTGAGGATGTCCGCGCCGCCGGAAATGAAATCGAACGCGGTCTGGTCATTGGCCAGCGTGTCGCGGGACTGATCGACGTGCGCGAGCTTCACCGTCGATCCAACCGCCACTTCGCCGCTGTCCGGCTTCTCCTTGCCCGTGATCATGCGGAACAGCGTGGACTTGCCCGCGCCGTTGGGGCCGATGATGCCGACTATCGCGCCGGGCGGCACGCTGAAGGACAGGTCGTCGATCAGCAGCCGGTCGCCGTAGCCTTTGCACACGTTCTTGAGTTCGATCACGTTGTCGCCGAGACGGTCCGCCACCGGAATGAAAATCTCCTGCGTCTCGTTGCGTGTCTGGTATTCGAATGACGTCAGTTCTTCAAAGCGGGCAATGCGCGACTTGGCCTTGGCCTGCCGCCCCTTGGGATTCTGGCGCACCCACTCGAGTTCTTTCTTGATCGTTTTCTGCCGCGCCGATTCGGTTGACTCTTCCACCTTCAGGCGCTCGCCCTTCTGTTCCAGCCATGAGGAGTAGTTGCCTTCCCACGGGATGCCGTAGCCGCGGTCGAGTTCCAGGATCCACTGCGCCGCGTTGTCGAGGAAGTAGCGGTCGTGGGTCACCGCCACCACGGTGCCGGGGAATTTCTGCAGGAACTGCTCGAGCCATTCCACGCTTTCCGCATCGAGGTGGTTGGTCGGCTCATCGAGCAGCAGCATGTCGGGCTTGGACAGCAGCAGGCGGCACAGCGCCACGCGGCGTTTCTCGCCGCCGGACAGCGGGCCGGTCTTCGCGTCCCACGGCGGCAGGCGCAGCGCATCGGCGGCGATTTCCAGCAGATGGTCATCAGCACCGCCCATCGCCAGTATCGCTTCATATTTCGCCTGGTCGGCGGCGAGCTTGTCGAAATCCGCGCCTTCCTCGGCATAGGCCGCGTAGATGTCGTCGAGTTTCTTCTTCGCTTCGAACACTTCACCGAGGCCTTCTTCCACCGACTCGCGCACCGTCTTGTCCGGATCGAGCCGCGGCTCCTGCGGCAGGAAACCCACGCGCAGGTTCGGCATGGGAATCGCTTCGCCATCGAAATCTTTGTCCTCGCCTGCCATGATTTTGAGCAGGCTGGATTTTCCGGAACCGTTCAGGCCCAGCACGCCGATCTTGGCGCCGGGGAAAAACGAAAGTGAAATATCTTTGAGTATGAAGCGCTTGGGCGGCACCATTTTGGCGACCCGGCGCATGGTGTAAACGTATTGAGCCATGGGGTTTTGTGTAGATGAAAACGCGGAATCATAGCGGAATGCGGCGATCCGCGCAGGAAAAATCCCGTTACCGGACTGCTTTTCCCGCCCCAACCGGTCCGGGTTCAGCTCATGATCAGCGCAGCACGGCCGGTGATGAGACCCTTCTCGATACGTTGATGCAGGCTTTCCGCCTGATCGAACGGGACTTTTTCAGTGACCAGCGGCCACACCTCGCCGCGCGCCACCAGATCCAGCGAATCGAGTACTTCCTGGCGCGTGGCATAGCGGCTGCCGATGAGTTCCAGTTCTTTTTGCAGCATGGCGCGGGGATTGACCTCGAACGGCTGGCCGTGGCCGCCCAGCACTACCAGCCGGCCACCCTTGCCCAGCGACTGCTGCGCGGCTTCCAGCGTCTGTTTGCTGCACACGAAATCGATGGCGACATCCACGCCGCGCCCGCCGGTGAGTTCCAGCAGTTGTTCGGCGACGCGCCCGCTCGAAGCATCCACCGTGGCATCCGCCCCTGACTTGAGGCAGGCCTCGAACTTGGAGGCCATGACATCGACCGCGATCACCTTGCGCGCCCGCGCCCAGCGCGCAACCATCAGCATGTGCACGCCGAGCCCGCCGCCGGCGCCGAACACCGCCACCGTGTCGTTGGGCGTCACCCGCGCGCGGCGGATCACTTTCACCGGCGTGGCGATGGCGTCGCAGACCACGCCCCATTCCGCGGCGTGCTGTTTCCAGTCCACGCCCTGCGGCAGCTTCATGAAATTGCGCGCCGGCAGCTTGATGTACTCGGCATAGCCGCCGTCGCATTCGCGCCCGACGTAGCCGCCGAAGTTCTCGCACAGCGTTTCGCGGTTGATGCGGCACCAGTAGCACTCGCCGCAGGTGAGATAGAAATAGGCGGTGACGGCATCTCCCGCCTTGAGCTGCGTTACGCCCGCGCCCAGCGCCACGACTTCGCCGGTGATTTCATGGCCGAGGATGCGCGGGTAATCGAGCTTGAGCCGCCCGGCGCGCGCATGATGGATGGTGAGCCCCACGCCGCAGGCATGGACTTTAACAACGGCTTCTCCCGGGCCGGGCACGGGATCGGGCACGGTTGCGAGCGTGAGCGGCGTGTTCGCCGACTTGAGCAGCATGGCTTTCATGGCAGTCCTTCCTTAGAGTTCATAACAAAATAAATTAGCCACAGAGAACACAGAGAACACAGAGAACACAGAGAAAATACAGATAACGGAACACGTTTCGTGTCCAGCTATTTTAAATAAGTTTTTTATTCTCTCTGTGTTCTCTGTGCACTCTGTGGCTTGATCTGTTTTGGTCTTTTTGAAATACGCTCTTAGGGTTTGTTAACCGTTTTTTCAGTGAAATTAAGAGGGTGCGTCTTGCACTGCGGCCTGCGCCGGATCGTAACCGGCCTGCCGCAGGTAGAGCGCCAGAACCGCATCCATGCTCTGCGCGTGGTGCGGGAACCACTCGGCGAGTGCCGTCGCCAGCGTCGAGCCGTAATGCAGTTCGCCCGCCGCGATGCGCTTGCGCACTTCGCGCACCACTTCCAGGATGTTGTCGTGCTCGCCCTTGTGGCAGCCGTACGGCGGAAACGCCGTTTCCGTCATCCACCGCTCTTCCATGGCGAAATGCTGTTCGGTGTGGGCAATAAAGGCATCCATGCACGCCGGCAGGTCGCCGTCAGCGGCCTCGTCCAGCGCATTGAGCAGCGCGACGAATTCGCGGTGCGTGTCGTCCATTGCCGGTGTGTTTAATTCGAGAGCGGCGGACCATTCAAGCACAGGCATGGCGCATTCCTTTTTTCGGCCATTTATTATCTTTCACTAATTTTCGACAGCGAATTAGTGCCATTCTCACCCTCTCTCCCGAGGGGAGAGGGTCGGGGAGAGGGTCGGGGAGAGGGATTGAGCGTTCCGACTGTCATCCAATATGAACCGCTCAATAATTCCGTTTATCCGGGAAATCCGGTGATTTTTTTGATCCAGCACAAGACCCCATGCCTGGTACTGGTTTAAATATTATAACTGCACGGCTCCAATGGATCACCCGCATATGAAAGTCGTGATTGCCCTGGGCGGCAACGCCCTGCTCAAGCGCGGCGAGTCGCTCGAAGCCGAAGCGCAGCGGCAGAATGTCGCCATTGCTGCCGCGGCCGTGGCCGCGATCGCGCGCACGCATAAAGTCGTCGTCACGCACGGCAACGGACCGCAGGTGGGGCTGCTCGCGCTGCAGGCGGAGTCCTATTCCCAGGTGCATCCTTACCCGCTCGATGTGCTGGGCGCAGAGACCGAAGGCATGATCGGCTACCTGATCGAGCAGCAACTGCGCAGCATTCTGCCCAAGCATCAGATCGTGACGCTGCTCACCCAGATCGAAGTGAATGTGAACGATCCCGCGTTCAAGCATCCCGTCAAGCCGATCGGCCCTTCATTCGACCACGAAGAGGCGCAGCGCCTCGCCAAAGAGCGCGGCTGGACCGTGGCGCCCGATGGCCAGCGCTGGCGGCGCGTGGTGCCCTCTCCCGAACCGCTGCGTATACTGGAGCTCAACGCCATCCGCCTGCTCGTCGCTTCCGGCGCGCTGGTGGTCTGCGCCGGCGGCGGCGGCATCCCGGTGGTGATCTCGGCTTCCGGCGCCGTGCGCGGCGTGGAGGCGGTGATCGACAAGGATATCGCAGCGGCGCTGCTTGCGCATCAGCTCGGCGCCGATGCGCTGCTGCTCCTGACCGACGTGGACGCAGTGTACCTGCAATGGGGCACGGACAAGCAGTTCGCCATACGCGAAACGACGCCGGAGGAACTGCGCAGGCACGCATTCGCGCCGGGGTCGATGAAACCCAAGGTTGAAGCGGTATGCCGCTTCGTCGAGGCGGGCGGCGGCTTCGCCGGCATCGGCCGGTTGGAGGATGCCGCAGCCATCCTCCTCGGCCAGCGCGGGACGATCGTGCGCGGGCCCGAAATGACGCTGGATTTCGTCCGCAAGTCCGGCTCGCCGCTATGACAGCAACGCGCGCTAGTCTTGCATCACCATTCAACTAAGAGAATGTTGGATTGCAAGGCTTGATCTCTATGTTTCTTTCAGGGTTAGCAATGACTCGGCTAAGAGCCTACTTGCTTGCGCCAACTCTTTAAGAAACTGGAAATCAAGGTTGGCTGATTGTTGTTCAAATATGTATCGCCATTCGATAAAGGCATCGGATATGCCCTTCATCTTTTGTTTGAAAGCCGGTGGATCAATTTGAAAACTGGCGACCAATGTAGCCTGCGATTTTAGCGAGAGGCGTTCAAAGAGACCTGAAAGTTCGTGCCCTTTTGCGTTGCCGTTTTCGAGCGTAACGATAGACTTGAAATACAACTCAACTGCAAATGCGGTGGACACAATTGCAGGAACAAATAGCACTTGTAACTGACCGGGCCCTACAGGTCTTTGTTCAAGCGCCCGATCCGCTGCCAATAGAAAACTATTTGCGGTGTTGATGATTTTTTGAGGATCGTACGCCATAGGATTTCCTTGTGCCCCGGGCGTATGGGGTCACGGGCGTATGGGGGCGTATGGGGTCAGACTCGCAAGGCACGTAAGCTGACAGCGGTCTTGCGAGTCTGACCCCATACGCCGCAAAACCCCACGCGGCGCCATCGTCATCCGCGGCGCGCGCCAGAACAATCTCAAGAACCTGACGCTGGAACTGCCGCACAACGAATTCACCGTGGTGACGGACGCAGTCATAGGGGGTCACCAATTATTGCGCGTTCGACCTTGAGTTAGAGCGCCGCTTCAACATTGGGAGCGAGTGGTTTGCCCGAAAATGGCTCAGAAAATTCGTCAAGCCGCGCCTCTTCTTCAATCAGAGGCCCCACCCAATCCTGAAGCTCAGTGAGCGTCCTAAACTCAGGAAGTGGATTGTCGTGCCAAGGACTGCACATTAGCGTTGCTGCCGCAAACGCGTCGCAACTTCGCCTTGGGTGTTGGAAAAGGTAACTTCTGATTACTTCGGTGCCGACCATGTAGTGCTGCCTGATGAAGAATTCCTTCCACGTTTCCTCAAGCTCTTCTCTAGGTTTGATATCGACGATCTCGACTTCCGCGAGTTCAAGGTGATGATTCTCTTGCCACACTTCAAGCATTAGTCGTCGCGCCTCGACGTCGGTCTTCGGAGCGCTGTATCCGAAGATCGTTAGTAAGTAGGCACGAGACAAATGATCGCGAAGCCGATCCCATTCACTGGCGATAAAAGGGTCGGACGCATAATCCTTCTGTTTGACTGGGTAAAGCAACTTGGAGGGCACGAAATTGGTACCGCATTTCGAGCAACGACTGCCATTTAAGCCACATACTTTATCTGCGTGGCAGACTCCGATACAAACGTTTCCATGCAGGAACGCCACACCCGGTAAGGTTCCTGCTCCTCTATCCCCGTTGCGTCTATACGCCTGAAGCAGAAATGGATCCCAATTGAAAGACGCAATGAGATCTTTGTTTCGAAGCGAGAGAACTAGATAGTCATATATGGTGGGCGCATCCGGGAGCCCGAGACTTGAAAAATACTCGTACGTTCGTTGCTCGATAAGCTGTTTGAGCTCGAGATCCGCGCCAGATGTCACAAGGTCATCATAGAACGATTCAAAATCCATCCCTTCGGCCGAGTAACCCCGCGATTCAACCTCTTCTCGTAACTCCAGAACGTCGATCAAATTTTGCATCGATGGTAGGGGGCGCCCAGTCTCTCCCCAATGTTTGTATGCGGCGATGCTCGCCCCGGCGCCTAAGATCACAACGTGCGGCGCGAGGATCGCATTCTTTTTCCCGGGTGGAAGTGTGCGTACCTTCATAAGGCGCTCTAACGTTGTGGTCTGCGGAGGTCCCCCACGCAGACGTTTTCACTCACGCGATGATGATGGCACGTCCGCAGCACCTAGAGTTAGATTCGTTCATGCGACCCGGAGCGTACATGCCTCGACAAAGCTCTTTCCAAGAAGCGTCGGGATTACTCTCTTGAACATTTCTCCCCCGCCCGCTGATTTTTGAATGGCTATGCAATCGAGGCGCGCAAGATTCGCAAGAGCTAGCCTCACTTCCTCTGGTGGCTCTGGAAGACTGTCACGATTTCCAAAATCTTTCCAGATAGCAACGTCATCAGGCAATTTACCTGCTTCAACACCATTGTGACGAGTCTCATCGAAGGGTAGCGAGTAGATCTTCTGAAGAATGACCGCTTCTAACGGAGTAAGTTGTTCCAAGACCGCGATATATGCCCGATGCAAACTTACATGACTGCCCCCGTTTGCGGCATTCACAAGCAGGCGCGCCCAAAGGTCTTGTAGGTAGTCGTCGTCCTCGAGAGACGCAGCTTCCAGTAGCGGAATGGCCAGCTTAAGCGGAATTGCTCGTGTGGGTCGAGTCAAGCCGGCTTCCAGTAGGAGTTGTTCTGAACGCTGCATTAGCCTGACCTGACGTTCCCATCGCATGTACTTGAGCTTGTCTTCGAATATTCCCATGCCCTGCTCAATAGACCCTGCGACATAGCGTGAAATGAAACCGCCGAACGTCTGGCCGGCATCAATAGCTTTGCCCGTTGCTTTGGCGACCTCTTGAACGGCCTTCGCGGTCTCGGAGATGGGGTCTTCGTTGCTCATTGAGGATATAGGGGGTCAGGCTTGCGTAGTTGCATATCAGTTGGCTATCGAATCCCGTGCCACCTTGTCGTTTACGTTTATGCAATTAGCCAAGCCCGACCCCGTTCACCTCCTGGATGAATGCACGCCCGATCCACATAGAGTTAAGTGCGATGTAACGTGCTTGGAGCGAACTACTTTGCGTTTCCACGCCCTCCGCCGGATGGATTGCCTGTAGTGCTGGGCCAGCCTCCCGGAGCGCCTGAGCCTTTACCGCCACCGCCACCCTTGCCGCCGCCGGCACTGCCTCCGCTGCCTCCGCTGCCACCCTTGCCGCCACCACCACCGCCTCCTTTACCGCCACCACCATGACTACCACCGCCTCCTTTACCGCCACCCTTTCCGCCACCGCCGCCGCCTTTGCTCATGGGAATCTCCTTTGCACTAGAGGACCGGAAATGACTCTTGCCTTTGCTCGTTCCGGCAACGAGGTCAGCACCCTACTTAAATTAAGTGAAAAATAAATGACGGATTAGATGCCAATTTAGTTGACACTTTGCACCTGTTTGGTGCCCATCATATCCCCCTGTCACGCCCCAAACAACCTTGCGCAACATGCTTCCCCCAGCGTCCCGCATCCATGAAAACAAGGCAATTTCGTCCCACCCCACCGAGCAGGTAAAATACCAATTTGCCGGAAACCGCATGTCCAAAACCCCACGCGGCGCCATCGTCATCCGCGGCGCGCGCCAGAACAATCTCAAGAACCTGACGCTGGAACTGCCGCACAACGAACTCACCGTGGTGACGGGGGTGTCCGGCAGCGGCAAGTCGTCGCTGGTGTTCGACACGCTCTACGCCGAGGGGCAGCGCCGCTACGTCGAGACCTTCTCGCCCTACGCGCGCCAGTTCCTCGACCGCCAGGACCGCCCGCAGGTTGACAGCATAGAGGGCATCCCGCCGGCGATCGCCATCGACCAGACCAATCCGGTGCGCACCTCGCGCTCGACGGTCGGCACCATGACCGAACTCAACGACCACCTGAAGCTCTTGTATGCGCGCGCCACACAATTGTATTGCCGCGGCTGCGGTGCGCCGGTGCGGCGCGACTCGCCGCAAAGCATCGTCGACGACGTCGTGCGGCGCGCGCGCGATGCGGACGATCCGCGCCTTATCATCGCCTTCCCGGTGGAGGTGCCGAAAAACTTCACCCTCGCGGAAATCAAGCAACTGCTCGAGGCCCAGGGCTATACCCGTTTCTTAAGCGAATCACCGCAGCGCTGCGAAGTGATCCAGGACCGGCTGCGCGCCGGCTGCGCGGAGCGCGCGCGGCTGGCCGAAGCAGTGGAAGCGGCGCTTAGGGTCGGACAGGGGCGCATTAACGTGCATGTGGTGAACGAAGCGGCGGACAGCGCCCTACTCATTAACCCTCTCCCCTACCCTCTCCCTTCAAAGGGAGAGGGAGAAACTTTGCGCGCCGGCAGCACCGCGCGCGAAAGCGCCGTTCCGTCTCACGCCTCACGCCTCACGCCTCGCGCTTCACGCATTACCCCTCACTCCTCACTCCTCACTCCTCACGCGCCATGGCGCTACTCCACGGCGCTGCACTGCGCGGACTGCGACATCCATTACCAGGACCCGCTGCCCAGCCTGTTTTCCTTCAACTCGCCGATGGGCGCGTGCGACACCTGCCGCGGTTTCGGCCGCGTGATCGGCGTCGATTTCGGACTGGTGGTGCCCGATGCCGCGCTGACGCTGCGCGGCGGTGCGGTGCGGCCGTGGCAGACGCCGAGCTTCAAGGAGTGCCAGGACGACCTGGTGAAGTACGCGAAAAAGCGCGGCATGCCACTCGACACGCCGTGGCGCGATCTGGATGAAGATGCGCGGCGTTGGGTGCTGGAAGGCGAACCCGAGTGGGTGAACTGGAAGCAGTCGTGGCCCGGCACCTGGTACGGCGTGCGGCGCTTTTTCAAGTGGCTGGAGACCAAGTCCTACAAGATGCACATCCGCGTGCTGCTGTCGAAGTACCGCGCTTACACCGCGTGCACCGACTGCAACGGTGCACGCCTGAAGCCGGCGGCACTGCTGTGGCGGCTGGGCACGCAGGACAACGCGCGCGATGCGCTGGGAACGCGTCCGCGCTTCAGGCCGCAGGGGGTAACGTTTTCAGACGAAGTACTGGCGCAACTGCCGGGCCTCAACCTCTATGACCTGATGCTGCTGCCGTTGTCCGAAGTGCGGCGTTTTTTCGATACCTTGCAACTGCCGCGCCCGCTGGATGAAGCGACCGAACTGCTGGTGGGCGAGATCCGCACCCGGCTCGCCTTTCTCGACCAGGTCGGCCTCGGTTATCTCAACCTCGACCGCCAGTCGCGCACGCTGTCGGGCGGCGAAGTGCAGCGCATCAACCTCACCACCGCGCTCGGCACCTCGCTGGTCAACACGCTGTTCGTGCTCGATGAGCCGTCGATCGGCTTGCATCCGCGCGACATGGGACGCGTGATCGAGGTCATGCAGCGGCTGCGCGACGCCGGCAACACGCTGGTGGTGGTGGAGCACGATCCGCAGATCATGCTCGCCGCCGACCGCATCCTCGACATGGGGCCGGGACCGGGCGAACACGGCGGCGAAGTGGTGTTTTTCGGTACACCTAAAACATTAATAAAATCAGATACTTCCGTAACAGGCCGCTACCTGGCTGGAGAATTGCACGCGGACCGTGGCACTCGGCCGGTGAAGCCCGCGGCGAACGCGCCTGCGCTGCATCTGACCGGCGCAACCGAACACAATCTCAAGAACATCGATGTGCGTTTTCCACTGCGCCACATGGTGTGCCTCACCGGCGTGTCGGGTTCGGGCAAATCGACGCTGGTGCAGGACGTGCTGCACGCGGCGCTGCTGCAGGCCAAGGGCAAGCCCACCGAGGCGCCGGGACGCCATCGCGCATTGCGCGGCCACGAACATCTCAGTGACGTGGTGCTGGTGGACCAGACGCCGATCGGCCGCACCACGCGCTCCAATCCCGCGAGCTACGTCGGCGCCTTCGACGCGATCCGCAACCTGTATATGCGCGCGCCGCTGGCGCGCGAGCGCGCCTACACCACGGGCACCTTCAGTTTCAATTCGGGCAACGGCCGCTGCCCGGCCTGCGGCGGCAACGGGTTTGAGCATGTCGAGATGCAGTTCCTGTCCGACGTCTATCTGCGCTGCCCGGATTGCGACGGCCGGCGCTACCGCGCGGAAATCCTCGAAGTCACGCTGCGCGGCAAATCCATTGCCGACGTGCTCGACCTCACGGTGTCCGAGGCCAGCCGCTTCTTCGCCGACGAACCTTCGGTCATCGCCGCGCTCGCCCCGCTGTCCGACGTCGGCCTCGATTATCTGAAACTGGGCCAGCCGGTGCCCACGCTGTCGGGCGGCGAAGCGCAGCGCCTCAAGCTCGCCGGCTATCTCGCGGCTCACGCCGTCACCCTGCGCCCGCGCAAAGGCAAGGCTGCCTCCGCCGCACACACGCTGTTCCTGTTCGACGAGCCCACCACCGGCCTGCACTTCGAGGACGTGGCGCGGCTGTTGCAGGCGTTACGCCGCCTGATCGCCGCCGGGCATTCGCTGATCATCATCGAGCACAACCTGGACGTGATCCGCGCCAGCGACTGGATCATCGACCTCGGCCCCGAGGGGGGTGACGCCGGCGGCGAGATCGTGTGTGTGGGCACGGCGGAAGACGTGATGGCGCATGCCGCCTCGCACACCGGCCGCGCATTGCGCGAGTATGCCAAGGCGCTGCAACCCGGTGCGGCCGAGGCCAGCGCAGCCGTGGCCGCCATGCCCGCGGTCAAGCGCCACAATGCCATCCGAGTGCACCACGCGCGCGAGCACAATCTGCGCAACATCGACGTCGACATCCCGCATGGCCGCTTCACGGTAATCACCGGCGTGTCGGGCAGCGGCAAGTCCACGCTCGCCTTCGACATCCTGTTCGCGGAAGGGCAGCGCCGCTATCTCGAATCGCTCAACGCCTACGCGCGCCAGTTCGTGCAGTCGGCGGCGCGGCCCGACGTGGACGCCATCTACGGCATCCCGCCCACTGTCGCCATCGAGCAGCGCACCAGCCGCGGCGGGCGCAAAAGCACGGTGGCCACGCTGACCGAGATCTACCACTTCCTGCGCCTGCTCTACGTCAAGCTCGGCACCCAGTACTGCCCGGACTGCGATGTCGCCATCGCGCCGCAGAGCTTGGACAGCATCGCCGCGCGCATCCTGCGCGACTATGGGAAAAAAGGCGGCGGCAACCATATCGGCGTGCTGGCGCCGCTGGTGGTCAACCGCAAGGGCTATTACACCGATCTCGCCAAGTGGGCGGCAGCGCGCGGCTACACCCATTTGATGGTGGACGGCGAGTTCATCGAAACCGCGCATTGGCCGCGCCTGTCGCGCTTCCAGGAACACAACATCGAACTGCCGGTGGCCGACATCACTGTGAGTCCGGACAACGAGGCCGCGCTGCGCGCAGCGCTCGCCGAGGCCATAGACCACGGCAAGGGTGTGGTGCACGTACTGGACAATCTGGGCGCGCTGGCGCAGGCCGTGCAGCGCAAGAGCACTGCGCCGGTCCAGCTTACGCGCAGCGTGTTCTCGGTCAAGCGCGCCTGTCCGTCCTGCAACATGAGCTTCCCGGAACCGGACCCGCGATTGTTTTCCTTCAACTCGCGCCATGGCTGGTGCGCCGCCTGTTTCGGCACCGGGCTCAAGCTCGACGCCGTGGGCTGGGACGAATCGCGCGAGAAAACCGGCACCGAAGATCACGTGCTCGATTCCTGGCTGCAATGGCTGGAAATCGACGAGCCCTGCCCCGCCTGCCATGGCCAGCGTCTGAACCGCCAGGCGCTGGCGGTGCGGCTGGAAGACCAGTCCATCTCGGCGCTGACCGCGCATCCGGTGAAGCGACTCGCGCAATTTTTCAGCAAGCTGAAGCTGGGAGCGCGCGAAGCCGCTATCGCGCGCGACGTGCTGGCCGAACTGCACAGCCGGCTCGGTTTCCTGCAGCAGGTGGGGCTCGATTACCTGACGCTGGACCGCGCCGCGCCCACGCTCTCCGGCGGCGAAGCGCAGCGCATCCGGCTCGCTGCCCAGCTGGGCTCCAACCTGCAGGGCGTGTGCTACATCCTCGACGAGCCCACCATCGGCCTGCATCCGCGCGACAACCGCATCCTGCTCGACACCCTGCAGCAGCTCGAAGCGCGCGGCAACACGCTGGTGGTGGTGGAGCATGACGAAGACACCATACGCCGCGCCAACCATGTGATCGACCTCGGTCCGGGCGCGGGCAAGCACGGCGGCCTGGTCATCGCCAGCGGCACGGCGGCGCAACTGATGCGCCAGCCGCAATCGGTCACCGGCCGCTTTCTCGCCAACCCGCTGCGCCACCCGCTGCATCCACCGCGTGCAGTGGACAGGAAAACACCGCGGCTTTGCATCGACAACACGACCCTGCATAACCTGAAACATCTTGATGTGCGCCTGCCTCTGCAGCGGCTGGTGGTGATCACCGGCGTCTCCGGCTCCGGAAAATCGACCCTGGCGCGGGATGTGCTGCACGCCAACCTGGCGCAGCAGGTGGCGGCACGGCGCACCCACAAACAGCCGCCGCTGACCGGCTGCAAGGCGCTGCGCGGCGGGGACGACATCGGCCGCGTGCTGGAAGTGGACCAGACGCCGATCGGCAAGACGCCGCGCTCCTGCCCCGCGACCTACGTCGGCTTCTGGGACGCGATCCGGCGCCTCTACGCCGAAACGCCGGAAGCGCGCATGCGCGGCTACAACGCGGGCCGCTTCTCGTTCAATACCGCCGGCGGCCGCTGCGCGGCCTGCGAGGGCCAGGGCATGAAGAAAATCGAAATGAGCTTCCTGCCCGACGTCAAAGTGCCGTGCGAGGTGTGCGGCGGCGCGCGTTTCGACACCGAAACGCTGGCGGTGCGCTTCAAGGACAAATCCATAGGCGACGTGCTCGCCATGAACATAGACGAGGCGGCCGATTTTTTCAGCGCGCACACCGCCATCCACCACGCGCTCACGCTGCTGCAGCAGGTAAGCCTGGGCTATCTCACGCTGGGCCAGCAAAGTCCCACGCTGTCCGGCGGCGAAGCGCAGCGCATCAAGCTCGTAACCGAATTGTCCAAGGTGCGCGCCGACGGCAATGATGCCGCCGCGCGGCCGGGACGCGCGGGCTCTAAAAAACAGTCGCTCTACGTGCTCGACGAGCCCACGGTCGGCCTGCACATGGCGGACGTCGAGAAACTGATCCGCGTGCTGCACCGCCTGGTCGATGCCGGCAACAGCGTGGTGGTGATCGAGCACAATCTCGACATCATCGCCGAAGCCGACTGGATCATCGACCTCGGCCCGGAAGCGGGTGACGCCGGCGGCGAGATCGTGGCTGAAGGCCCGCCCGCCGCATTGGCCCGATCCAGCCGGCGCTCGCACACCGCGCGCATCCTCACCGAATTCCTGCGCGAACGCACAGCCTGAGTCCGCTACCGCGGTTGTGCCGGCGCGCGCAGGTCGGCGATAATCGGTAATCATCATGCCCGATCTCGCACTGTTCCCCCCGCACATCAGGAGCCTCGACGGCTTCGAGGTGCGCCGGCTGCTACCCGCCCGCGCACTGCGCATGGTCGGGCCGTTCATTTTTTTTGATCACCTCGGCCCGTCCGATTTGCCGCCGGGCGCGGGCGTGGAGGTGCGGCCCCATCCGCACATCGGGCTTGCCACCGTCACTTACCTGTTCGAGGGCGCGCTGATGCACCGCGACAGCCTGGGTTGCGCGCAACGCATCGTGCCCGGCGACGTCAACTGGATGACGGCGGGCAGCGGCATCGTGCATTCCGAACGCACGCCCGAGGACTTGCGCGCAAACGGCTCGCGGCTGCACGCCATCCAGTGCTGGGTTGCCCTGCCCGATGCAGAGGAAGAGACCGCGCCCGCATTCAGCCATCACCCAGCGGCCACGCTGCCGGAAATCGTGCTTCCCGGCGTAACATTGCGGCTCATCGCCGGCTCCGCGTTCGGCAAACAGGCGCCGGCGCCCGTGCATTCGCCGCTGTTTTACCTGGCAGCCCACCTGCAACCGGGCGCCTCGCTCGTGCTGCCGGCCGAACATGCCGAGCGCGGTCTCTATGTCGTCGAGGGCGGTGTCAGCGTTGACGGCACGGCCATTCCGCCGCTGCATCTGGCGGTGTTGCCGCCGGGAGATGAAGTGACGCTGTCCTGCCATGCGGAGGCACGGCTCATGCTGCTGGGCGGCGCAGCGGTCGGCGAACGCCACATCTGGTGGAATTTCGTATCGAGTTCGCGCGAGCGCATCGAGCAGGCCAGGCAGCGCTGGCGCGACCAGGTGTTCCCGCCGGTGCCCGGCGAAACCGAATTCACGCCGCTGCCGGACCGCTGAGTTGAGCCCGGCCATTTATCGCGTTCTGCAGGCCCTGCTGGTGCCGGCCTTCATTCTGGGCCTGGCTTACGCCGCCATTACTTTTGGCTCCGCCTTGCCCGATTCGCTGGCCGGTCTCAGGGTGCACGGTGCTGTTATTGCGCTGACGTTGAGTATCGCGGTCAGCATTGCATTCGGCCGCGGACGCGTAGTGTTTGCCCTGCTGTCGCTGGCGCTGGCCTATGCCGCCTACCGCCATTTCCCGCTGGCCGATCTCGCCGGGCCGGCTGCGCGCATCGTGTTTGCGGCGCTCTGCCTGTTCGTGCCCGTCAACCTGGCGCTGATGGCGCTGCTGCCGGAACGCGGCGCCCTGACCGGCCCCGCCATGCGCCGGCTCGCGCTGATTGCCGCGCAGGCCGCTCTGACGGTTGGGCTGATCTACATTGGCGGCAACGATGTCGCCACCTGGCTCTACCGGCCGCTCCTGCCCGGCGCGTTAACGATCAACTCGCCCATCCCGCAGGCCGGCCAGGCGGCGCTGCTGCTGGCCCTGCTCACCTGCACCACGGCCTGGCTCATCACGCGCTCCGCGATCAATCTCGGATTGGCCAGCGCCATCGTCGCGTTCGCGCTGGCCGCGCACGGCCTGGCCAACCCGGACCAGTTTGCTTTTTTCACCGCCGGCGGCGCGCTGATCCTGATCGTTGCGGTACTGCAGGACACCTTCCGCATGGCATTCCGGGATGAGCTGACCGGGTTGCCCAGCCGGCGCGCGCTCAACGAAAGCCTGGCCGCCGTGAGCGGGCGCTACGCCATCGCCATGGTGGACGTCGATCATTTCAAGAAATTCAACGACACGCATGGCCATGACACCGGGGACCAGGTGCTGAAAATGGTGGCCTCCAGGCTCGCCCACTGCGGCGGCGGCGGCAAGACTTACCGTTACGGCGGCGAGGAGTTCACGCTGCTGTTTCCGGGGAAAAGCCTGGACCAGGCCCTTCCTTACCTGGAAAGCCTGTGCCAGGACATTGCCGGTTACCGGATGGCAGTGCGCTCGCCCGACCGGCCGGAGCGCACGGGACCCGGGAAAAAAAATCGCGGCGTAAAACGCGCGGACAAGACGGTTGCGGTGACGATCAGCATCGGCGTTGCGGAAAAAAACGGCAAGCTTGCCACGCCCGATGACGTCATACAGGCCGCCGACAAGGCGCTTTACCGCGCCAAAAACAAAGGCCGCAACCGGGTCTGCCGATAAGCATGCCGGCGTTGTTCGCCATCACGGCGATTGCAATGCGCGCGGATTTGACCGGGATCAAATAATAGCAACCTGCCCGGGAGGAAAATAAACTATTGATTTCATGTTGCACTTGGCCCGGGTGCGGTTGTCATATCACTTAAGGAGGTCATCATGCTCAAAGTGCTAATGCCCGTTGACGGCTCCGAGGCCGCGCTGCGCGCCGCAACGCAATTTGCCGCACTGGCGCCTCAACTGCAGGAGGCTGAAGTGCTGCTGCTCAATGTTCAACACCCTATCGCCTTGAGCGACAGGGTAATTGACGGCAGGCCCTCCGAACTTCGTCATCTCGAAGCGCCGCTGCGGGAGGCCGCCGAAAAACTGTTTTCTGTCACACGGAAAGTGCTGGAAGCCGCCGGGATCGCGTACACCACACACGTCGAGTTCGCCGATCCGGCAACGGCCATCGCCGACTACGCACAACGGCATCACTGCGATCTTATCGTCATGGGAACACGCGGCCTTGGCGCCATTGCGCAAATAACGCTGGGCTCCGTTTCCAACAAGGTCCTGCATCTTACTGCGTTGCCGGTCATGCTGGTCAAATAGCATTCCAGGCCGCTGCCACGCCGGATCGAAGCCTCAGGCAGGATCATTTGCAGCCACAACGAAGTTTTTTTCTCCATTCCGTGAAAATCATCGCGGCCGCGATGGCTGCCGGCCCGGTAATGCGCGAAAATAGGCCATGTCCGCATCAGACCATCTTATGAACAATATCGCCGACCTGCGTCAGGAGTACATGCGCGAACGCCTGGACGAGGAAGACGTCACTCGCGATCCCATCAGGCAGTTTACCCGGTGGTTCGACGAAGCCATCAATGCCCGGCTGCCGATGGTGAACGCCATGACCCTTGCGAGCGTGTCAGCCGCGGGCCGGCCTTCGGCTCGCATCGTGCTGCTGAAGGAAGTCGATGAGTCCGGTTTCGTGTTTTATACCAATTACGAGAGCCGCAAAGGCAGGGAACTCGCGGAAAATCCAAGAGCAGCGCTGCTTTTTTACTGGATAGAACTGGAACGCGAGGTGCGTATTGAAGGCCGGGTCGTTAAAGTAACGGCGCGGGAGTCGGACGACTATTTCGCCAGCCGTCCGCTTGGCAGCCGTATTGCCGCGAATGCCTCGCCGCAAAGCCGTGTGGTGGCCGACCGCGCAGTGCTCGAAGCGCGCTACGCTGAAATCGAAAAACGCGACGGAACCCATCCTTCGCGCCCCGTTTGCTGGGGCGGCTATCGCGTGGTTCCGGAAGTGATCGAGTTCTGGCAGGGGCGCCCCAACCGTCTGCATGACCGGTTGCAGTACAGCCTCCGCACCGACGGGAACTGGGCCATCGAGCGCCTGGCACCTTAGCGTTAAGGCCGGGCCCCTGCCCGGCTCAGAAGAAATGCTGGCCCAGCCACCAGGCTATCGCGGAAACGAAGGCCGAGCACGGGATGGTGAATATCCACGCCCAGACGATGCCGCCCGCCACCCCCCAGCGCACCGCGGAGAACTTTTGCGCCGAGCCGACGCCGACTATCGAGCCGGTGATGGTATGGGTGGTGGAAACCGGGATGCCGAAGCCGGTTGCCAGGAACAGCGTTACAGCCCCGCCAGTTTCGGCGCAAAAACCGCCTACCGGCTTGAGCTTGGTGATTTTCTGGCCCATGGTCTTGACGATACGCCAGCCGCCGAACATCGTGCCGAGCGCGATCGTCGTATAGCACGAAATGATCACCCACGTGGGCACATGGTCTTCGGTGCTGGACATCCCTGCCGCGATCAGCAGCATCCAAATCAGGCCCGCGGTCTTCTGGGCGTCGTTGCCGCCATGGCCCAGGCTGTACATGCCGGCGGATATCAATTGCAGCCGGCGGAACCAGCCATCCACCCGTCGCGGCGATGTTCGAACGCATAGCCATGACACGGCGAGCATCAGCAGGGCGCCGAGCGCAAAACCCAGCATCGGGGACAGCACGATAAATACGATGGTTTTTATCAGGCCGCTGGCCACCAGCGAGCCGGTACCGACCTTCGCCACCGCCGCGCCCACCAACCCCCCAATCAGGGCGTGCGAGGAACTCGACGGAATGCCATAGACCCAGGTGATGAAATTCCATGCAATGGCGCCGCACAGCGCGCCGAAGACCACGTAATGATCAACGATGGTCGGATCGATGATGCCTTTGCCGATGGTGGTTGCGACCTTCGTTTCAAAAACAAAGAACGCCGCAAAGTTGAAAAAAGCCGCCCAGCATACCGCCCACAGCGGCTTGAGCACGCCGGTTGATACGACCGTCGCAATGGAGTTGGCGGCATCATGAAACCCGTTCATGAAGTCGAACACGAGCGCAAGGAAGATCAGGAACACCAGCACTTCGATAGACATGGGAATCGCTTTTTGTTTTGTATGGTGCGCAGGCGGCACGTGCCGCTGCTTAAGAATTCTGGAGCAGGATCCCCTCAATGATGTTGGCTACGTCTTCGCATTTATCGGTCACCGATTCCATGGTCTGATAGACCGCGCGCAGCTTGATCAACTGACGCACATCCGGTTCGTCACGAAACAGTTTGGCCATCGCCGCCCGCATCACGTGATCGGCTTCCGACTCGAGCCGGTCGATGTCCTCGCAGATCTTCATGATGGTGGAGGCGTTTTTCATGTTCGACAGCAGGTTTACCGCCGTCTGGACCTTCTCTCCGCATTCGACACAGATGTCGGCGAGCTTTTTCTCCTCGGCCGTAACGACCCGAAGGTCATAAATGAAGATCAACTGCGCCGCATCCTCGAGCAGATCCAGGATGTCGTCCATCTTGGTGATCAGCCGGTGGATGTCATCCCGGTCTATCGGGGTAATGAACGTTGTATGCAACAACGAGATCGTGGCCTGAGCGATCTTGTCGGCACGTTTCTCGATTGACTCGATGTTGTAGGCATGGCGTTCGGGATCCCCGCCGCTTGAGATCATTGCCACGAGTTCGCGGCTGCCCAGCACGATCTGTTCGGCATGTTCATTGAATAAATCGAAAAACCGGCCTTCCCGTGGCATCAAGCGACCAAACATTTTGTCCTCTCAGAAAAAGGCAGGGGTAATTTCTGGTGCACTATACGCTCCTGATCCGGCGGGAACTAGCGCGACAATCAATCATTGGGTCATATCTTGATATTGATTTTCGATTTTAGACTGTTTCATGCTCAACGCATAATATCCGACCGCGGTATACTCACGTTTTTCCTGTGATCATCTGAGTTTGGCTCAAAATATATCCGGCCAGCGCTGGCTTGACCCCGTCCTCGCCTGGTATTTCGTCAGCGTCTGGGGTTCGGGATTCATCGCGACCAAAATTGGTCTGCTGCATGCCGCACCCTTCACGTTTCTCACGCTCAGGTTCGCATTCGGCATCCTGTGCCTGATACCCATCATCATCATTTACCGGCCCCGCTGGCCCGGCTCACAGGCGGAATTCGGCCATGTTGTGGCCGCCGGGCTCTTGATGCATGTAGTACATCTGGGCGGCAGCCATTACACGCAGTATCTCGGCATGTCCGCCGGCATCACCGCGTTGCTGCTTTCGGCGCAGCCGCTGCTGACCGCATTTATCGCCGCGCGCTGGATGGGAGAGCTGCTTGTGCCCCGGCAGTGGCTGGGAATTCTGATCGGCCTGGCCGGGGTTACGCTGGTTGTCTGGCACAAGGTGGACATCCACGAGGCGACAGCCGGCAGCCTGATTGCCGTGACGATTTCGCTTGCAGGCGTAACCGCCGGCACGCTCTATCAACGCACGTTCTGCCCCATGGTGGATCTGCGCTCGGCATCGTTGATACAATTCATTGCAGCCATTGCCGTTCTCGCACCGCTCGCTTTCATAGTCGAGGACGTGAGTGTGGACTGGTCATGGGCGCTTGCCGGATCCATCGTATTTCTCGTGATCGGAGCGTCAATATTCGCAGTGAGTGCGCTGCATACGCTGATGCGCCGCGGCCAGGCGACGCGGGTAACCAGCCTTCTTTACCTCACACCGATATTCGCCGTGCTGCTTGAGCTCATGTTGTTCGGGGTGGTGCCGACCGCCACAAGCATAGTCGGTATCGTCGTGACCTGTTTCGGGGTTGCGATGGTTGCGTGGAATACCTCCCGCTCCGCGCCTTGCCGTGCACAAAAAAAACGGCCAGCGCCTTTCAACGCGGGCCGCTCTTGAGGTATAAAAATACTAGCTCAGGTGCTTACTGACCAATTTGGTCATCTCGAACATCGACACTTGCTTCTTACCGCCGAAAATCGGTTTCAGTTTGTCGTCGGCATTAATGTTGCGGCGGTTCTTCGCATCTTGCAGACCGTGTTTCTTGATGTAGGCCCAGATTTTTTTGGTGACTTCCGTACGCGGCATGGGATTATTCCCTATGACCGCACCCAGATCGGCGCTCACTTTCATTGGTTTCATGAACGCAGCGTTGGGCTTACGCTTTACGGCGCTCTTCTTTTTTGCAGCAGGTTTCTTGGTGGTCTTTTTCTTCACAGCCATTGAATATCTCCCGTTAGTGATGTGATGAACAGTTATGGATGCGCGGTCGGTTTTCCTTGCCATATCGGATGGCACGGTGACAAGAGGATGCCGAGGAGAAACACTCTTGTCAATCTCTTTCATCATCCCGGTCTCCCGGTATTTTGGCTCACCGCCCCTCTGCGAAAGCGCTCCATCAGCACTTCGAGTCCGGATTGTCCGTCCGGTCACCGACGATGCACAGCACCTGCAGTACGAAATGGCGCAACTTGAGTGGCGACCGCTGCAAACTGCCCGCGCACAAGAGCAACAGAAAATCAAAGGGCTAGTCGCTATAGTTGAGGCGAAGACCGGCTTCCCTATCTTGCCCAATGCCAGGGTTGACCCCGTATCCTGCTGCGAAGACCAGCACCGCAATTATTACGCTCGCGCGCACGAAGCCCGGCGCGGCCGGATCGTTGCAAAATTACCACTGGATTTCCTGGGGAAGGCAGTTATCGGTAACCGCGGCCGCGTGCCAGGGTGGGGTCGTCTGTGTCCGGGCCGTCCATTCCGTTGACTGCCCGGCATGTTTCAGGCTTGGCGCCCGGCGCAGGATTACCGGACGGGCTCTAAACAGTCTTCTTTACCTTGGCCGCGAAGCTTTTGCGAAATTTCAGTATTTTGGTTGCCACCACGGCGCGACAGTACGGCTGATACGGATTGCGATCGAAGTACTCCTGGTGATAATCCTCGGCCACGTAGAACGCAGACGCAGGCGTGACCTCGGTCACAACCGGATCTTTCCATTGCCCGGCGAGATCGGTAATCACCTGCCCGGCAACCGCCTGTTGCTCCGGTGTATGGTAGAAAATAGCGGATCGATACTGCGTTCCAACGTCGTTCCCCTGGAAATTCAGCGTAGTCGGATCGTGGATTACGAAAAACACCTCGAGGATTTCACGGAACGTGATTACGCTCTGATTGAACGTGATCTGCACGACTTCTGCGTGGCCCGACTCGCCACCGCATACCTGTTCGTATGTGGGATGGGCGTTCTTCCCCCCCATGTAGCCCGATTCGACCGACTCGACGCCGTTCAACTCGTCGAATACAGCCTCCAAGCACCAAAAACAGCCTCCGCCCAGCGTCGCGATTTCCCGGCCGTCCTGTGCGCTATCGGTTTGTTGCATGACATTTATCCTCGGTGAATACTAACAGTCCGGTTTGTCAGTCTGCGCCAACGCGCCCTCCAATGCCGCATATTGGACATATTGGTCGCAAATTCCTCCGCTGGGTTTATCGGCGTTTTGGAGCGCGAATTATCCGCTATACTGAATCAAGTTGCATCCGGTCAACAACCTCTCAAGCATCCCCGTATGTAAGTTTCCCCGGAGAACTGCGACCAAGTGGTCGTCAGGGCAGGTTTAGCCCCTGATCTACCAAGGAGATAAAGCGATGCCTACCATCCGCGTCTTGTTGATGTATCTTGTGTCGGGCACGTTGTGCCTTGCATTAACCGCACAGGCCCAGACGCCAAACCCGGCATCGGGCAGTGCTGCAAGCGCCAAAGCAATCTTCGCCGGCGGCTGCTTCTGGTGCGTGGAGGAAGCCTACGACAAAGTGCCCGGGGTCATTTCCACCACGTCCGGATACGTTGGCGGACAAACCAAGAATCCGACTTATGAGCAAGTCTCGACGGGACGCACCGGTCACGCGGAAGCGGTGCAGGTCGTATACGACCCCGTCAAGGTGAGTTACGAGAAACTGCTCGATGTGTTCTGGCGCAATATCGATCCTACGCAGCGCGATGCGCAATTTTGCGACCATGGTTCGCCGTACCGCTCCGGCATTTTCTACATCGACGAAACGCAAATGAAGCTCGCGGTGACGTCAAAGACGGCGCTCGTGAAATCAAAACCGTTCAAGGGCGAGATCGTCACCGAGATCACGAAAGCGACCGAGTTTTACCCCGCTGAAGACTATCACCAGGGCTACCACCAGAAGAACCCGATACGCTACAAGTTCTACAAGACTGGATGCGGCCGTGAAGCCCGGCTCAAGGAGTTGTGGGGCAACCCCAGGGATTAGCACCGCCCTCCGACTCTCCCGTGAAGCGCTTATTGCTGCTCGGTGGCGGCCACAGCCACGTCGAGGTGATACGCCGGCTCGGCCTGCAGCCTCCGCGCGATACCCGGATCGTTCTGGCCAGCCCGGATCGTTACACGCCTTATTCCGGCATGCTGCCGGGATTCGTTGCGGGACACTACGATTTTCATGGCTGCCATATCGATCTTGAACGGCTGTGCAAGACTGCCGGCGTGGAATTTCGCGAATGCCATGCCGTGGGTATAGACCCTGCAGCAAATCGCGTGGACTGCAGCGATGGCAGCGCGCTCGATTTCGACGTGCTGTCGATCAATATCGGTTCCACCCCCGCAGCACACGACGTTCCCGGCGCTCTGGACCATGCGATCCGCGTTAAACCGGTTTCGACTTTCATCAACACATGGAACAGCATACTCGAAGCGGGTAAACACGACGGCGCGCCACTGCGCATCGCAGTGGTGGGTGGCGGGGCCGGCGGCATGGAACTGGCCCTGGCCATGCACTTTCGCATGCTTGCCGGTAACCGGACAGCCGCCATCCATTTATTCACCGACACGCCGACCATATTACCCAGCCATTCCTCGGGAGTGCGGCGCATATTCGAACGCGTCCTCGAAAAACGCGGCATCGCAGTCCATCCCCGCAGCAAAATCATCAAGATCGAACGTGGCGTATTGTTTCCTGAGTCGGGCGAGCCTTTTCACGCCGAGCACATAGTCTGGGCGACAGCAGCGAGCGCCCCCGGATGGATAGCCGCGAGCGGCATCCAGACTGACGAGCGCGGATTTGTCGCCGTCAACGACGCCCTGCAGTCACTGTCGCATCCCCGCATCTTCGCCGCGGGGGATATTGCCGGAATGGTAAATCATCCGCGCCCGAAATCGGGCGTTTATGCCGTGCGCCAGGGGCCGCCGCTGGCTGAAAATCTGCAGAGGGCGCTTTCCGGAAAACCGCTGATTGCATACACACCACAGAAAATCGCGCTTGCGCTGATCAGCACCGGCGACAAATACGCAGTGGCCGTTTATGGCGTGATCGTGCTGGAAGGAAAATGGGTGTGGCGCTGGAAAGACTACATCGATCGTCGTTTTGTGGCGGCGTATCGAGCCGATGCTCGCTGAGGGGAAAAACCTCACCCCTGCATAATCAGGCGATGGTCACCCGCGCGAATTTGCGCTTGCCCACCTGCAGCACAAACGGTCCGCCCTTGCCCAATACCAGCGTCCGGTCACCAAGTTTGACGCCGTCGAGCTTGACCCCGCCTTGTTCGATCATGCGCAGCGCCTCGGATGTGCTGGCGGTCAAACCCGCCTGTTTGAGCACCTGCGCAATGGCGAGGCCATCGCCATCGGGGCTCAGGCTGACTTCGGGAATATTCTCGGGCACCTCGCCCTGCCGAAAACGCGCCTCGAAATCGGCCAGCGCCGCCAGCGCCGCTGCCTTGCTGTGAAAACGAGTGACGATTTCCTGCGCAAACGCGACCTTGATGTCACGGGGGTTGCGACCCTGGGCAACCTCCTGACGCCATGTGCGTATGGTTTCCAGGGTTTCAAACGACAGCAGTTCGATATAACGCCACATCAGCGTGTCCGAAATCGACATCAGTTTGCCGAACATATCATTGGGCGGCTCATTGATACCGACATAATTGCCCAGTGATTTTGACATTTTGCCGATACCGTCCAGTCCCTCCAGCAGCGGCATGGTGAGTATGCACTGGGGCGGCTGGCCAAAATGTTTTTGCAGCTCCCGCCCCATCAGCAGATTGAATTTCTGGTCGGTGCCTCCCAGTTCGATGTCGCTTTTCAGCGCCACCGAATCGTAGCCCTGCACCAGGGGATAGAGAAACTCGTGGATCGCGATCGGCTGGTTTCCCTTATAGCGTTTGCTGAAGTCGTCGCGCTCGAGCATGCGTGCCACGGTATGAGTGGCCGCAAGCCGGATGGTGTCCGCGGCACTCATCTTGTCCATCCAGGACGAGTTGAACACGACCTCGGTTTTGTCGCGGTCCAGTATCTTGAACACCTGCTCGGTATAGGTGAGCGCGTTTTTTGCCACTTCTACGCTGGTGAGCGGCGGCCGCGTCACGTTCTTGCCGGTAGGATCGCCGATCATGCCGGTGAAATCGCCAATCAGGAACAAGACATGATGGCCGAGATCCTGGAACTGTCTGAGCTTATTGATCAGGACCGTATGTCCGAGATGCAGATCCGGGGCCGTAGGATCAAAACCGGCCTTCACACGCTGCGGCCGCCCCGTTTTGAGTCTGTCCCTGAGTTCTGTTTCAATCAGCAGTTCGTCGCAACCGCGCTTGATAATCGCGAGTTGAGCGTCTAGCGATGCCATGTTTTTATCTGTTTCACAATGTGAAATATTGCAGTTTGTCATCGAGGAGGTTTCTGCTAAGCTTGCCCCGTTAAGAAATAACTCAGGGAAATCATGCATCAAGCCCAAAGTGCGATTCTAGCGCAAAACCTGTTGCGGCTGGCCTTCACCAAAAAACTTGTCCGGCTGATCGCCGCCGCGGTACTGCCTTTTGTCGGGGTGGTCGCTGCCTTCGGCATTGCGCCCGATACCATCATTGAGCAACCGGCGGTCGTTCAGGTTATCGAACAGGTCACGCTGCCGGTTTTTGCTGCCCACAACAACCCCGAAGAGGCATTCTGGCGCGAAGAGCCTATTCAGCGCGGCGACACCGTGGCCAGCTTGCTTGCGCGTCTGCAGGTCGATGATCCCGTGGCCATCAAAAGCGTGCGCGGCTCGCGGGAGGCCAAGGCACTTTACCAACTGATGCCGGGACGCTCCCTCCGCGTCAAGACCACCGCCGACGGCAAGCTCCTCTCGCTGCGCTACCTCAACGGCAACAACCTGTTTTCCGCTGAGCGTGATGAGAACGGCTATGCGGTCAGCGAACAGCCGGTACAACTCGAACAGCGCACACAGATGGCCTCGGGAACGATCAGAAGTTCGCTGTTCGCCGCCACCGACGCCGCCAATCTTTCCGACGCGGTCGCAATCCAGATTGCCGACATTTTTTCCACTGATATCGATTTTCACAAAGATTTGCGCAAAGGCGACCGCTTTACCGTCGTCTATGAAGTGTTCTACCACCTCGGGGACACGGTCAGAACCGGGCGGGTGCTGGCTGCGGAATTTATCAATCAAGGCAAAAGCTACCAGGCGCTCCATTTCCAGAATGCGGAAGGCAATGGCGGTTATTACACACTCGAGGGGAAAAATATCCGCAAAGCCTTTCTCCGCTCGCCGATAGAATTTTCTCGCATCAGCTCGGGTTTCTCCAACGCCCGCTATCACCCGGTTCTGAAGGAGTGGCGCGCGCATAAGGGCGTAGATTATGCCGCGCCCACTGGCACCCGCGTCAGAGTCACGGCTGACGGCGTGGTTGAATTTGCCGGAAGGCGGGGCGGCTATGGCAATCTTGTAGCAGTGCGGCATCAGTCCAAATTCACCACCTGGTACGGCCATCTGTCGGGCTTTGCCAAGGGCCTGCGCAAGGGCAGCCGCGTCAGTCAGAGCGATGTCATCGGATACGTCGGCGCAACCGGCCTGGCGACGGGCCCCCATCTGCATTATGAATTTCGCATCAATGACGTGCATCAGAATCCGCTGCGCGTGGTAATGCCCACGGCACCGCCGATAACGGCGGATCAGAAGCCCGCGTTCGATGCCGTAGCACAGCCCATGGCCCAACGCCTTGCCCTGCTGCGCGGGATCAATACAGCGCGCCTGGACTAGTTCTGCCCCATGCCCGAACTCTATGTCGGGTTGATGTCCGGCACCAGCCTCGACGGGATTGATGCCGCACTTGCTGAGTTGAGCGGCGGGAAGATGCGCCTGCTGCACAGCCACTACCAGCCCCTCCAGCCGCAATTGCGCGAAAATCTGCTGGCGCTCCAGGACGAGGCGCGAGATGAGTTGCGCCGCGCCGCACTGGCAGCCAACCAGCTCTCGCATGCCTACGCGGCGGCAATCCGGACATTGCTCGCCCAGGCGGAAATTCCGCCGGACAAGATCACCGCGATCGGCTGTCACGGGCAGACCGTGCGTCACCAGCCCGCTTCGGGTTATACCGTGCAACTGGTAAATGGCGCATTACTCGCGGAACTCTCCGGGATTACTGTCGTGTGTGATTTTCGCAGCCGCGATATTGCCGCCGGCGGTCAGGGTGCGCCGCTGGTCCCCGCTTTCCATCATGAGCTTTTCCACGACGCAAGCCGCCACCGGGTCATCGTCAATATCGGCGGTATCGCGAACGTGACCAATTTGTCGCCGGACGGCATAGTTACCGGCTTCGACTGCGGACCCGGCAACCTGCTGCTGGATGCCTGGATCATGGACAATCAGGGAAAGTCCTTCGACCAGAACGGCATGTGGGCGGCCCAGGGCACGATCCTGCCCGAGTTGCTCGAAGCACTGCTGGCCCACGACTTTTTCAGGCTTCCGCCACCGAAAAGCACCGGGCGTGAAACCTTCAATCTCGCGTGGCTCAAGCGCACCTGCTCCGGCACCGAAGCTGCCATCGACGTTCAGGCGACGTTGCTTGAGCTGACCGCAGCCAGCATTTCGCGGGCCATCGCCGCTCATTGCCACGGCGCGGCCGAGATCTTTGTGTGTGGCGGCGGGGCACGCAATCAGGCACTGGTCAGCCGGTTACAAGAGCTGTTACCGGGCACAAAGGTTGATGTCACCGATGTGATGGGCGTCGATGCGGAATGGCTGGAAGCACTGGCGTTTGCCTGGCTCGCGCACCAGACGATGAATGGCAAACCCGGCAATCTGCCGGCCGCAACCGGCGCCAGGGGCCCACGGGTGCTGGGCGCAATCTACCCGTCGTAAGAAAAAAAACGGGAGCCAGGGCTCCCGTCTTTCCAGCATAAATCGCGATTAAGAAGAGAACGAAGAGCCGCAGCCGCAGGTGGACGTTGCGTTCGGATTCTTGATCACGAACTGCGCGCCTTCAATGCCTTCCTGGTAGTCGATTTCAGCACCCGACAGATACTGCAGGCTCATCGGGTCGATCAGCAGCGTAACGCCACTCTTTTGCATCGCAGTGTCGTCTTCATTGGTGATTTCGTCGAACGTAAATCCATATTGAAATCCTGAGCAGCCGCCACCGGTCACGAACACGCGCAACTTGAGCTCGGTATTGCCTTCCTCATTGATCAACTGTTTCACTTTGTTCGCCGCGTTGTCCGTGAACACCAGCGGATCCGGCATTTCAGTCACTGCATTCATTTCATGCTCCTAATACAAAATATTCGATAGGGTATCCGGCTCAAGGATCCGGATCAGGCCCATTTCCTGTCATCAGCACTCAATCCGCGGCAGCCGGTTTGAGCTTTACGATTTTTTCCGATTTGGCGTCTTCCTGGTAAACCAGCCGCCCCTGAACCACGGCTCCAAGCTGCATCTCCAGCGTCTTATAGTATACATCGCCTGTGACATTGGCTTTGGCCTGCAGTTCAACGTATTCGGCCGCATGCACCGGCCCTACGACAGTGCCATTAATAACCACGTGGGAGACGCGGATTTCGCCCTCTATTCGCGCCTGCTCCGACAGCACCACCGTGCCGGGCTTGGAATCGGCCGACAACACATTGCCGCGCACGTGCCCGTCAACGCGCAAACCACCGACGAAGGCAATATTTCCTTCAATAACGGTGCCGGTGCCTATCAGGCAGTCGATGCTGTTCTGCGGTTTGGTACTCTTGTTTCCAAACATGATGCTGTCTCCTCAGGATATATTCACTGATTGCGTTAGTTTAGGCGCATTGCTGCCATTTTCAAAGACCCTGACCTGCATGCCCTTTACCACGGCGTCCGGGGCAATCTTGAAAGTGCCCTCAATCCGCTGAAAAAACTTGAAATTAAGCTGATATTCCTTGGCGCTCCGATCCTGCTCGAGCGGCAGCGTCAGAACCGCCTTACGGTCGCCCTGCTCTATATTCAGGATAAACTGCAGGCTGCCCTGAAACTCTTTCAACCGCTGACCGGTCTGCACCAGCAGCAGCCGGTAACGGTATTCACCGGGCAGCGTATCCTGCTGTAAACGGAAGCGGTTGATGGTGACCGCGTCGTTCCGACCGCTTGCCGGCATCAACGACTGGAAAAACGCGAGATCTTCCTTGAGCGTCGCGTTCTCGTTCGCGAATGATTTCACCTGCTTTTCGAGGTCGCCATAGGTTGCACGCTCAATCTGCATCTGGCGTTCCGCATTCGTCACCCTGGACCGCAGTTCGGCGATCTCGTTCTGCTGGCTGTTGATCTTTTCCATGAATTTTTCCAACGTGCGATCCGCTTCCCGCTGGCGGAACCCGGCAAAATCCATTCCGTAGTCATAGGTCGAAACGACAATGCCGAATAAGAGGCCGCCGACTACGATGAGGCCCAGCCAGCGCAAGTACCACGGCACATGCGTGCGCACCATGACGCGTGGTGCCGAGATGCCAAACTTGCGCTGAATAAATTTCAGAAATTGCATCAACCCGGCCTAAGGAAGCAGTGCAATCTGCCCCAGCCCCGTTGCTTCCGGCAGGCCGAACATGATGTTCATATTCTGTACCGCCTGCCCGGCCGCGCCCTTCACCAGATTGTCGATCACCGACAGCACAACGGCGGTATCACCATCCTGCGGCCGATGTACCGCAATGCGGCAGTGATTTGCTCCCCTTACCGAGCGCGTATCGGGGTGGCTGCCGGTGGGCATGACATCGACGAACGCCTCTTGTGCATACCGCTTTTCATAAATGGATTGCAGATCCACGGGACCGGTCAGCCGCGCATAAAGCGTGGCATGGATGCCCCGGATCATGGGCGTCAGATGCGGCACGAACACGAGCCGGACCGGGGCGGCGGCAACCTGTGTGAGGCCTTGCGTAATTTCGGGAAGATGGCGGTGTCCCGTCACGCCGTAGGCCTTGAAGTTGTCCGATGCTTCCGCAAACAGCGTGTGGACTTCAGCCTTGCGGCCGGCGCCCGACACGCCGGATTTGGCGTCGGCGATCATGTGCCCGAGATCGACCATACCCGACTCGATGAGCGGCAGAAATCCGAGCTGCACAGCGGTCGGATAGCAGCCGGGATTGGCCACGAGGCGCGCGTCACGGATTTTCTCCCGGTTGATTTCAGGCAATCCGTAAACCGCCTCCGCGACCAGTTCGGGGCAGGCGTGTTTCATGCCGTACCATTTTTCCCACAGCGCCACATCCTTGATGCGGAAATCGGCTGCGATATCAATAAGGCGCACTCCGGCATCGTAAAGGGCGCGTGCTTCATTCATTGCCACGCCATTGGGCGTCGCAAAAAAAACTACATCACAGGCAGTGAGCGCAGCAGCGGAAGGCTCGGAAAATTTGAGCGACACCCTGCCACGCAGATTGGAAAACATCTCCGCGACGCCCATACCTGCTTCCTTGCGCGATGTAATCACGCGCATTTCGCAGTCCGGGTGCTGTGCCAGCAGGCGTAACAACTCGACACCGGTATAACCCGTGCCGCCCACGATACCGACTTTGATGGTTTTCTGTGTCATGTCGCCAACTCAAAAAAAACACTGCCGAAAAACCGCAAATCAACCCGGCATGCTTCGCCTCAGGATGAATTATAGGCCCAGAAACGACAAAGCCGCCCGCAGGCGGCTTTTGTTCCGGTCTCCGGACTTAGCGTTTCGAGAACTGTTTGCGGCGACGTGCCTTGCGCAGACCGACCTTCTTGCGCTCGACTTCGCGTGCATCGCGCGTCACCAACCCGGCTTTCTTGAGCACCGGTTTCAGCGTTGCATCGTATTCGATCAGCGCGCGCGTGATGCCGTGGCGCACCGCGCCCGCCTGGCCCGACTCGCCGCCGCCATCGACGTTGACATTGATGTCGAAGCTGGCCAGATTGTTGGTCAGATTGAGCGGCTGGCGCACGATCATGCGTCCAGTTTCACGCGAAAAGAATTCATCGACCGGCTTGCCGTTGACCACGATGCTGCCTTTGCCGGGCTTTAAATACACCCGGGCTACCGCGCTCTTGCGCCGGCCGGTTCCGTAATTGCTTTGCACTGCCATAGGTTTGCCTTAAATTTCCAGGGTTTGGGGTTGCTGCGCGGCATGCGGATGCGTGGTGCCGGCGTAAACCTTCATTTTGCGCAGCATCGCATAACCGAGCGGGCCTTTGGGCAGCATGCCCTTGACCGCTTTTTCCAGCACGCGGCTGGGGTGGCGCGCATGCAATTTCTCGAAGTTCGTTGAGTAGATGCCGCCAGGATAGCCGCTGTGACGATAATAAATCTTGTCTTTGGCCTTGTTGCCGGTCACGTGCAATTTATCGACATTGACCACCACGATATAATCGCCGGTGTCGACATGGGGCGTAAATTCAGGCTTGTGCTTGCCGCGCAGGCGATGCGCCAGTTCGGCCGCAAGCCGTCCCAGAACCTTGCCGGAAGCATCCACGATAAACCAGCCGTGTACGACTTCATGCGGCTTGGCGGAAAACGTCTTCATTGGAATTAATCCTGCTATGTTTAAGCGTTGTTGTAGTGAACCGCGAATTTTATTGCAAATCAGGCGCCTGTGTCAATCGGGGCGACCGCGGCATGATAGTGGCCACGCACCCAGAAGGCGTACAATACACATTATAAAACAGGGGGTTGCATGGAATGGATGGTGACCAACGCGGTCGCACTGCTGATTCTCCCTCCAGGCATCCTGCTGCTGCTGTCCGCAATCGGCGCACTATTGGCGCTGCGCCACCCGCGTCTGGGCCGAAGTCTGGTGGGGCTGGCCATGATCGCGCTTTATGTGCTTTCGACGCAGTACGCCGCCGACCGACTGCTGCACACCCTTGAACCCGTGGCAAGCAATCCTCTGTCCGATCACACCACGCAGGCCATTGTGGTCCTGGGCGGTGGCACCTACTTCGCAGCGCCGGAATACGGCGCAGACACCGTCCAGTCGGAGGTGCTCCCACGCCTGCGTTATGCCGCGCATCTGCATCGCGCCTCCAGAAAACCCATACTCGTAACCGGCGGCAACCCGGAAGGCAATTCAACTGCCGAAGCCGTACTGATGAAACGCGTGCTTACTCAGGACTTTCAGGTGCCCGTCTTGTGGGTCGAGGACAAATCGGACAACACGCTGCAGAACGCGCGCATGAGCCGGCTGATGCTCGAGGCTGCCGGGATCCGCCGCGTGCTTCTGGTCACGCACGCCTGGCATATGCCGCGGGCCAAGCTCGCGTTCGAACATGCGGGATTCAGCGTAGTGCCGGCCGCGACGGGATTTGCAACGAGTTACCAACTGACCCTGTTGCAATTCCTGCCGAGCGCTGGTGCCTTGCGCGACAGCAGCCGGTTTTTTCACGAGGTTATCGGGATGGTGTGGTATCGGCTAAAATTCGCGGCCGGGCGGTAGTCGCTGTGATTGGATCCAAGCGCGCCGGCGTGATCCGCCACAACCGCATCAACGTAAAGGACGCCCATGAAAGTTCGCATCAAGTTGCATGAAAATGTGTGTTTCATCGCGGAGTCCGAAAGCGGTCACGCCATCGTCATGGACGGCGCGCCGGAGGGCGGCGGCCGCAACCTGGGGCCGCGGCCCATGGAGACCGTGCTCATGGGCACCGGCGGCTGCACCGCCTATGACGTGATGCATATCCTGCGCAAGGCGCGGGCCCCGGTCACCGATTGCGTGCTAGAAATCGACGCGGACCGCGCGGCAGAAGACCCGAAAGTCTTTACCAGGATACATTTTCATTTTGTCGTCACGGGCAGGGGGCTGAAAGCCCAACAGGTCGAGCGCGCAGTTCATCTGTCGGCGGAGAAGTACTGCTCGGCATCGATCATGCTCGGCAAAACCGCCGCCATCACGCACGACTTCGAGATCCGGGAAACCTAGGGAACCTTGGCCACAGAGAGCACAGAGGACACAGAGATAAAAGAACAGTAAAAAATCTGTCGATCTCGAAACCCGCTTCCCTTACGCGCTGCCAAACATCGAGCGCGCTTGAGCAAAAAAACCTTAAGACAGAACACACCAAAATTGAAAACACAACAGAGTTACTCTGCCTCTCCTCTGTGATCTCTGTGTCCTCTGTGGCTTTGTTTTTTGGGTCTTAGATCCAGAACGCAGTCTGCGTCATCACTTTCGACGACAGGCGCATCGCCAGTTTCGCCGGTGGCGGCAATTCCGCTGCACCATGCTGAAGTGCGCTGGTGGCGTGGCGGGCCTCGTCCGTTTTCATCTGCATCAGGATCGCGCGGCTTTTCTGATCTTCTTCCGGCAACGCCTGCAGATGCCCTTCCAGGTGTTCGACCACTTGTCTTTCAGTTTCGGCCAGAAACCCGAGGTTCCATTTGTCGCCGAGCAGGCCCGATACCGCGCCGATGGCGAACGAACCGGCATACCACAACGGGTTGAGCACGCTTTTGCGTCCACCCAGTTCCTCGATGCGGCGTTCGGTCCAGGCCAGATGTTCGGTTTCCTCCTGCGCCGCCTGCTCCAGCGCCTGCCTCGCCGCCGAATCGCGCGCAGTCAGCGCCTGACCGTGATACAGGGCCTGGGCGCAGATCTCACCGGTGTGGTTGACGCGCATCAGCGCCGACACCTGTTCGCACTGGGATGCAGACAGTTCAGCCTCTGGCAAATCCTCGCCGGGTATGCGCCGCAGCGACTGCGCCGGCGCGAACAGCGTGCGCAGGCCTTTGTCGAAGCCGACGATCAGCCGATCAATATCAATCATGCGTCCAGTATAGCGCCGTCCAGGATTTTGTCAGTCATAGTTCCGACAAAATCCTAAATGGGACCCAGTCCGGCAGGCTGCTTTCCGAACAGGCGCTCGAGTTCAATGCCGGGCTCGGTTGCACGCATGAACGCTTCGCCGACCAGAAAGCAGTTCACCCGGTTTTCCCGCATGATTTTGACGTCTTCCGGCTGGAGTATTCCGCTCTCGGTGACCACCAGGCGATCCTGAGGAACGCGTGCAAGAAGATCCAGCGTCGTGGCTAGCCGCGTCTCGAACGTGCGCAAATTGCGGTTATTGATGCCGATGAGCGGCGTCTTGAGGCGCAACGCCTGTTCGAGCTCGCCGCCGTCGTGAACCTCGACCAGCACGCCCAGCCCCAGCTCGCGTGCAATCGCTTCAAGTGCCTGCATGCGCTCCAGCTCGAGTGCGGCCACGATCAGCAGTATGCAGTCCGCCCCCGCCGCGCGCGACTCGTAAATCTGGTACGGCTCGACCATGAAATCCTTGCGCAGCACGGGCAAGCGGCAGGCGCCGCGCGCATCCTGCAAGTCATTGATTTTGCCTGAGAAAAATTGCCCGTCGGTGAGCACGGACAGGCATGCCGCGCCATGCTGCTCGTAGCTGCGCGCGATCGATGCCGGCTCGAACTCCTCGCGCAGCACCCCTTTGCTCGGACTGGCTTTCTTGATTTCGGCAATCACCGCGGGCAAACCTGCCGCCACTTTCGCGCGCAAACTGCCGACGAAATCGCGCGCCGGGGATGCGGCCCTGGCTTCCGCCTGCACCGCCGCCAGCGTTTTGCCGGCTTTGGCGCGCGCCACTTCTTCCGCCTTGACGGCGAGTATGCGTTTCAGGATGTCAGCCATAAAAACTAACCATTGTTCTTATACGCTACGCGTGAAAGCAACGAACTGATCGAGCTTGCTGCGCGCCGCACCGCTCGCAATTGTTGCCAGTGCCTGCTTGACGCCGTCAGCAAGCGTTCCCGCCAGTCCGGCAATGTAGATACTGGCGCCGGCATTGAAAGCCACGATGTCACGCGCCGCACCGTCCTGGTTTTCCAGCGCCGCCAAGACCATGGCCTTGGACTGCTCGACGCCATCGACGCGGATCGCGGCGTTGTCATGGGTCTTGAGACCGACGGCGGCGGGCTGAATCACATATTCGCGCACTTCGCCGTCTTTGAGTTCGCCGACCAGTGTCGGGCCCGCGATCGAAATCTCGTCCAGCCCTTCCTGGCCGTGAACGATCATCACGCGCCGGCTGCCGAGCCGCTGCAGCACGTGCGCCTGAATGCCAACCAGGTCGGGATGGAACACGCCCATCAGCTGCTGCCGCGCGCCGGCCGGATTGGTGAGCGGGCCGAGGATGTTGAACAGCGTCTTGACCCCCAGCTCCTTGCGCACGGGCGCCGCATGCTTCATTGCGCTGTGATGGTTAGGCGCGAACATGAAGCCGACGCCCACTTCGGAAATGGATTTCGCGACCCGCTCCGGCGTCAGACTGATGTTGGCGCCGAAAGCCTCGAGCAGGTCGGCGCTGCCCGATTTGCTAGAGACCGAGCGCCCGCCGTGCTTGGCGACCTTGGCGCCCGCCGCCGCGGCAACGAACATCGCCGCGGTCGAAATGTTGAACGTGTGCGCAGCATCGCCGCCGGTGCCGCAGGTATCCACGAGATGCGGCTCGTCGGGAACCGGCACCTTGGTCGAGAACTCGCGCATCACCTCCGCCGCCGCGGAGATTTCGCCTATGGTTTCCTTTTTCACGCGCAGTCCGGTGATGATCGCCGCGATCAGCAGCGGCGACATCTCGCCGCTCATGATCTGGCGCATCAGCGACAGCATTTCCTCGCGGAAGATTTCGCGGTGTTCGATGATGCGCGTCAGCGCGTCCTGGGGTTTCATATTGCCTCCGTCGCACACGTGTTTATCATCGAGATAGGTTCCTTTTCTCCTCCAGAAAATTCTGCAACAGCTTGTGCCCGTGCTCGGTCAGGATGGACTCCGGATGAAACTGCACGCCTTCGACCGCAAGCGTCTTGTGGCGCACGCCCATGATCTCGCCGTCGTCGGTCCAGGCAGTGATATCCAGGCATTCCGGCAGGCTCTCGCGCTCTATCACCAGCGAATGATAGCGGGTCGCCTGGAACGGATCGGGCAGGCCCTTGAACATACCGGTATCGATGTGCCGGATCGCCGACGTCTTGCCGTGCATCAGCTGCCTGGCATGCACGATTTTTCCGCCAAACGCCTGGCCTATGCTCTGGTGCCCCAGACACACGCCGAGGATGGGAATTTCGCCGGCAAAGCGCTTGATCAGCGGCACCGATACGCCCGCCTCGTTGGGCGTGCATGGCCCGGGCGAGACCACGATGCGCGCGGGCTTGAGCCGCGCCACCTCGTCGATCGTGATCTCGTCGTTGCGGTAGACCACCACCTCTTCGCCCAACTCGCCGAAATACTGCACCAGGTTGTAGGTGAAGGAATCGTAGTTGTCGATCATCAGTAACATGGCATCACCCTCAATCGAGTCTGGTATCGAGCCCGGACTCGGCCATTTCCGCGGCACGCAGCAGCGCCTTTGCCTTGTTCTGGGTTTCCTGCCATTCGGCCTCAGGCTCGGAGTCCGCGACGATGCCGCCTCCCGCCTGGACATGCAGCATGCCGTCCTTGACCACCGCGGTGCGCAGCGCGATGGCCACATCCATGTTGCCGTGAAAGCCGAGGTAGCCGACCGCGCCGGCGTAAACGCCGCGCTTGACTGGCTCCAGCTCGTCGATGATTTCCATCGCCCGCACCTTGGGTGCGCCGGAGACCGTGCCGGCGGGAAATGTCGCGCGCAGCACATCGATCGCAGCAAGCCCGGGTTTGAGTTTCGCCTCGACGTTGGACACGATGTGCATGACATGGGAATAGCGCTCGATCACCATCTGCTCGGTGACCTGCACCGTGCCGGTCTGCGCCACGCGCCCGGCATCGTTGCGGCCCAGATCGACCAGCATGATATGTTCGGCACGCTCCTTGGCATCGGCCAGCAGTTCGTCGGCGAGTGCTGCGTCTTCCTCCGGTGTTGCGCCGCGCCGGCGCGTGCCGGCGATTGGCCGCACCGTGACCATGTCGCCTTCGAGCCGGACCAGGATTTCGGGTGAAGCGCCGACCACGTGAAAATCGGAAAAATCGAAATAAAACATGTACGGCGACGGGTTAAGCGTGCGCAGTGCCCGGTACAACGCCAGCGGGGTCGCATGAAACCGCTTGGACATGCGCTGGGACGGCACCACCTGCATGATGTCGCCGTCGTAAATGTATTTTTTGGCACGCTCGACCGCCGCATGATAAGACTGCTGGCCGAAACCCGACACCGCCGGCTCTGACGCCACAACCGTGTTCCCGGGTATGGCTACGGGCTCGCGCAGCTTCCCCAGCAGTTCGCTCAGCCGGCGTTTGGCCGCCTGATAGGCGCCGGCACGGCCAGGCTCGGCGTACACCACCAGCGACAGCTTGCCCGACAGGTTGTCGACTATGGCGATCTCTTCGGAAACCAGCAGCAGAATGTCCGGCACGCCCAGCGGATCGGGCTTGTTCGAACGGGCCAGCCGCTTTTCGATATAGCGCACCGTGTCATAACCGAAGTAACCGACCAGACCGCCGCAGAATATGGGCAGCCGCGCATCCTGGGCCACCTTGAAACGTTTGAGGTAAGCATCGACGAATGCAAGCGGATCGGCCATGTTCGCGCGGCTGATGATCTGATCGCCATCGAGCTCGGTGCACTCCTCGCCGCGCACCTCGATGCGCTTTGTCGCAGCCAGACCGATGAACGAATAACGACCAAACCGCTCGCCGCCGACCACCGATTCGAGCAAGTACGAATAAGGCCGGTTGGCCAGCTTGAGATAGATGGAAAGCGGGGTATCCAGATCCGCAAACGTGTCGAGCACCAGCGGGATGCGGTTGAAGCCCGCTTGCGCGAGCCGGTTGAATTCAGCTTCAGTCATGACTCACTCCACGAAACAGCATGCTACGGAAACGGCGCAAGGGTGCGCCCACGGACGAATTACCGAGGCCCGGGACGCCAATGGCCCCAAGCGAAATTTGTCCGTTTCCGTGTTCCGTAATCCGCAGAGTACATTGCCAATTAAACCTTTTGAATCAAGCGGGTGGCGTCAAGAAGCGACGCTACTATAGCATCAATGTCGAGCTCGCGCACATCCCGCCCCTCGTTATAGCCGTAGGGAACGCAAAATACCGGGCAGCCTGCTGCGCGCGCCGCCTGCGCATCGTTGAGCGAATCGCCGATCATCAGCATCTCGCGCGGCGCAATGCCGAACTTTTCACAGGTATGCGTGAGCGGCAGCGGATCGGGTTTCTTGCGCGGCAGGCTGTCCCCCGCCACCACCTCGGAAAAATAGGATGCCAGCTGCATGCGCGCGAGCAACGGCAACGTGAAGCTGCCGGCTTTGTTGGTCACACATGCCAGCGGGAATCCCTGTTCGCGCAGCCGGTCCAGCCCTTCTTTCACGCCGGGATATATCGTAGTTCGGCTGCCATTCACTTCGGCATAAAACCGCTCGAAAACCGGCAACGCCCGCTCGAACAGCGCCGGTTCTACCGCGCCGGTCAGCGCTCCGGCGAGGGACCGCTCAACCAGGTTGGGTATGCCTTTGCCGACGAAGGTCCGGATCAGGTCCTCATCAAGCGCGGGCCGGCCGAGATCCTCCAGCATCAGGTTCGCTGCCGCTGCCAAATCGGGAATGGTGTCGAGCAGCGTGCCGTCGAGATCGATCATCACGGCTTTGACGCGCAGCGGAAATTGCAAACTCAATTTTTTACTTTGCCCAGCTCGGCGCGCATCTTCGTTATCGTCGCCTTGTAGTCGCCACTGCCGAAGATCGCCGACCCGGCAACGAAGGTGTCGGCGCCGGCACGCGCGATTTCGGCGATATTGTCGACCTTGACCCCGCCGTCGATTTCCAGCCAGATATCGCGGCCCGAAGCGGCGATTCTGCTGCGCACCGCGCGCAGCTTGTCGAGCGCTTCGGGAATGAATTTCTGCCCGCCGAAGCCGGGATTGACCGACATGATCAGCACCAGGTCGATTTTGTCGAGCACGTGGTCCAGGTAAGTCAGCGGCGTTGCCGGATTGAACACCAGCCCCGCCTTGCAACCCAGCTCCCGGATGAGCCCGAGAGTGCGGTCTATATGCTCGGATGCTTCCGGATGGAAAGAAATGATGTTGGCGCCGGCCCTGGCAAAATCCGGAATGATGCGATCGACCGGTTTTACCATCAGATGCACGTCGATCAGCGCTTTGGTCAGCGGGCGTATCGCCTCACAGACCAGGGGCCCGATCGTCAGATTGGGCACGTAGTGATTGTCCATCACATCGAAGTGCACGAGATCGGCGCCGGCATCGATGACGCCCGTGACTTCATCGCCGAGTCTGGCAAAATCGGCGGAAAGTATGCTCGGTGCAATTCGGTAGGTCATGTGCATGGAAACATCAACGTGGATCCGGGCATTGTACCTGCTAACAGGCGCCGCAGACTAGCACGGAATGGCGACTTGCTTACGGTCAAAAAATGGTGTGCAATAGGCCCATGATAGAAAAGAAACATGACGTCACGGTTACGACGCGCACCGCATTCATTCCCGACCAGTCCGACGCCGGGAGCGAGCGCTACGTGTTTGCCTACACCATCACCATCACCAACAGCGGCAGTGTCCCGGTGCAACTGATCAGCCGGCACTGGATCATTACTGATGCCAACAATCAGGTGCAGGAAGTGAAGGGGCTGGGCGTGGTTGGCGAGCAGCCCTATCTGCGGCCCGATGAGAGCTTCGAATATACCAGCGGCACCGCGATGGCCACCCCGGTCGGCACCATGCGCGGCAGTTACCAGATGATGGCGGAAGGCGGCGTGCCATTCGACGCGCCCATCCCGGAATTCACGCTGTCGATGCCGCGCGTGCTGCACTAAGTGCAGTTTTAAATGTTGAGTTTTGAGTGCTGAGTTATTTTCTTCCCGCGGCGCATGCGCCTGCAAACTTCAAACTCAACACTCAGCACTCAGCACTCAGCACTGCGGGAATGCCCAGCCACACCCTCATCGCGCCATTTTATGACCCGGTTGCACGCCGCGCTGGATCAGTCCCCTTCGTCGCGTTTATCTTCAGTCTTCTTGCGCGGCCAGGTCCACCACACGATAAAGATGAGCAGCAGCAGCGCAATGCCGGCTTCGAGCAATAACCAGAGCAGTGATTCCATGATAATTAGCGGCGGTACGCTTCGCGTCGTAGGCGGGATGCGGCACTGTAACGAATCGGCTCCGAAAATCCAACCCGTGTTGCGCTGGCTGGCCCTCAGCGCAGCGCTATGGCTTGCGGGCTGCGAAACGCTCGCCCCTACCCCTGTTCCGCCCGTGCCGGCCCCACCCCCGGTGGTGAAACCCGCTCCCCCAGTGGTAATTCCGGCCCCGCCAACGGTGGTAACGCCGCCCCCCGCCGCCGGCGTCATGCGCCCGGCGTCATGGGCCGATCTGCCTGACTGGCGCGAGGACAATCCAGCGCTGGCCTGGGATGCGTTTCTCGTCAGTTGCAGCACGCTCAAAAACCGGGACCACTGGCGCGACATTTGTACCGTCGCGCTGCAAATCAGCACACCCGACCGCGACGCTGCGCGCCGTTTTTTTGAACTCAACTTCACGCCCTATCAGCTGATCAATCCCGAAGGCAACGGCGAGGGGCTGATTACCGGCTATTACGAACCCCTGCTGCGCGGCAGCCGCAAGCCCTCGAAAATTTATCGCTATCCGGTCTATGCCGTGCCCGAAGACCTGCTGGTCGTCGATCTCGCCGAACTGTATCCCGAGCTCAAAGGCATGCGTCTGCGCGGCCGGCTGGAAGGGCGGCGTATCGTGCCCTACTTCGACCGCGCGCAAATCGCGGACGGCAAGGCCGCGGTGCGGGGCAAGGAGCTGGTCTGGGTCGACGATCCGATCGATCTGTTCTTCCTGCAAATCCAGGGCTCGGGCCGTGTCCAGCTCGACAATGGCGACACCCTGCGTCTGGGTTATGCCGATCAAAACGGCCATCCCTACCGGTCCATCGGCCGCTGGCTGGTCGAGCGCGGGGAACTGCAGCTCGAGAAAGCCTCCATGCAGGGCATCAAGGCGTGGGCACGGCAGAATCCGGCGCAACTCGCCGAGTTGTTGAACCATAACGCGAGTTATGTCTTTTTTCGCGAATTGCCTGCCGGGTTACCGGGTCCGCTGGGCGCGCTTGGCGTGCCGCTGACCGCGCAACGCAGCGTGGCCATAGACTCGCGGTATGTGCCGCTGGGCGCGCCGGTGTTCCTCGCGACGACCTGGCCTAATTCGAGCCGCCCGCTTAACCGCCTGATGCTGGCCCAGGACACCGGCGGCGCCATCCGCGGCGTCGTGCGCGCGGATTTCTTCTGGGGTTTCGGCGAGGAGGCTGCGCGCGAAGCGGGACGCATGAAACAACTCCTGCGCATGTGGGTATTGCTGCCCAACGCCTATCCGGTTGCCCCTGGGGATGTCGTCCGTTAGGGCCTGCCTTCGGTATCGTCTGGCCGGTAATCGACACTGATCAGCACCCGGCTTTTCACGGCGCGGCCGTCTTTGCGTGCAGGCGAAAAGCGCGCGTCCGAAAACGCGGTGCGTACCGAATTTTCGAAAAACCGGGCTGACCCGGCCTCGACAATCGAGAGCTCGCGCACCCCACCTGTTTCATCGATCAGCACCATCAGCAGCACCCTGCCGCCCGCATAGTCGTAAGCGCCATGTCGCGGATATTCCAGGTTCACCGGCTGCACCAGCACGGGGTAAACATCGAGTTGGCGCGCCGGGTAATACTCCGGATCGGAAAGCGGCGGCAGTGCGGAAGCAGGGTTGCGTGCAGCCGTCATCACCTGCACGGGCGCTGCCGCAGGTAGCGGCAGTGTCGCGGCGGTTTCCCGCTCGTTATCGTCGGCCGGCCGGGTACGGGTCAGTGAATCAGTAACACGCCTGACTATCACCATCGCATCGTCCTGCTGCGGCGGCGGCTCGGCAAGCGAATGCTCCGGGATGTCCAGCCGTGCGGTTATAGTCGACTGACCGCCCGACGGTGCATGTCCGGTCGTACTCACCGTCACCCCACCGGCAAGCCCCAGATGAATGAGTACGGAAAAGGTAATTGCAACAGCCAGCCTGACCCGATCCCGCGGCACATACCGTGGCGTTGCGAGTTGTACGGTAAATCCGGGAAAGGCGGCCATACCGCCTGTAACGCCGTACCGCGCGTGCTGTTGACTCCGGGCGCAGCGCCAAGCGCTTACTTCACCGAGTTCAGCGCCTGCTCGATCTTATCCAGGGGCAGATAGCCCCCGATCTGCTGGCCATTGGCAAGATAAATCGCCGGGGTGCCGCGCACTCCAAACCGCTGCGCGAGCTGAACGGTTTTCTCTATCGGCGTGTCACAGGTCTTGCTCCCGCCGGGCACCACCCCCTTGCTCAGCAAATCATCCCATGCCTTGCCGCGGTCCTTGGCACACCACACCGCCTTGGATTTTTCCACCGAGTCCGGCGGAGAAACGATAGGCAGCAGGAAGGTGTAGATGGTGACGTTGTTCAGCTTGACGAGTTCCTCCTGCAACTTCTTGCAATAGCCGCAGTTCGGATCCTCGAACGTATAGAGTATGCGCTTGCCGCTGCCCTTGACGCGCTTGATGGCAAGGTCCTGCGATTTAGCCAGGGTTTGTGTGGCAAGCTGTGCCTCGCGTTCCGCCGTCAGATTGCGCAACTCGGGTGTCTTCGAATCGAACAGCACGCCGCGCAACACGTAGTTGACCTTTTCATCGACATAGAAAATCTGGCCCTGGGCCACGACTTCCCAGATGCCCGCAATTGGCGACTTCGCCACGCTTTCCACGGGCATTTCGGCGAATTTTGACTGGAACGCCTGGCGTATAGCGTTCTCGTTAGCACCGGCAGCCGGGGAAAACACCACCGCGGCAGTCAATAAGCAGATCGTGAAGATTCGAAACATGGTCATCCTTAGGTTAAATAAATAATGTGGAAAATGTCACGACACCGCCTGTTGCACTAACAGGCGCTTGAGCTGCGGTTGACTGTTGACCAACTCAAGCCCCAGATTGCGCGCCCTGGATAACCAGACCGCGTCGTAGTTGAAAAGTTTCTGCAACGCATCGGTAGTAAGTTGCAGCGTTACGATGTCCTCTTTGCGCGCCCGCTCGTAACGCCGCAGCAGCGCGTAGTCGCCGCAATCGCCTTGCGCCCCGCGCTCGAGCAGGACTGCCGCAAGCTCGCGCGCATCACGTAAGCCAAGATTGACGCCCTGCCCGGCCAACGGGTGGACATTATGCGCGGCGTCCCCTACCAGCGCAATCCTGGATTTAACAATATTTTCAACGCGTTGCAATCTGAGCGGGAAAGCTGCCGGCGCCGTGATGAGTTCCAGCCTGCCGAGCGCGCCACCGCTTGCGGCTTTAACTTCATCTGCGAGCGCCGCAGGCGTCAGCGCCAGCAATTCGCGGCCATGCGACTCGGGCGTCGACCACACCATGGATACACGGCGCTCTGGCAGCGGCAGCAGCGCCAGGATGCCGTCGCGCAGGAACCACTGATACGCGATGCCGCGATGCGCCAGCTCGGTTGAAAAATTGGCAACCACGCCCAGGTGGCCATAGTCGCGCGGCGTAATGTCTATGCCGGCCTGGCTACGCAGCCATGACTCACCGCCATCAGCACCCACGGTCAGTTTTGCGTCCAGTGCCATGCCATCATCAAGCAACAACCGCGCACCGCGGTCATCCCATTCGACGGAAGCGCAACGCGCCGGGCTGAATACGTTCACGTGCTCTGCGCGCTGCAGACAGTGCCACAGCGCGATGTGGAGCAGGCGGTTCTCGGCAATGAACGCCAGTTCGCGCAGGCCGGCATCATATGCACTGAAATCGAGGCGCGAATGCGCGTCATCGCCGCAGACCTGCATAGCCTCGACCCGCGTGACGCGATCCTGCGGCACGCCCTGCCATGCGCCGCAACGCTCCAGAAACGCAGCACTGCCGGGGCTGATCGCGTAAACGCGACTGTCCCATGAGCCATCGTCAGGGACGGACTGCGGCGGGCGCGGTTCGATTACGGCGACGCTCAACCCCGCGGGCTTGAGCGCCAGCGCGAGGCTGGCGCCAACCAGGCCACCGCCGACGATGATGACATCGAATGAATGTGACATGCGGGAATACGATGAATACTGGAAACTGTTGCCGATTATTCGAACCTGTTGGCCAGCGTGCCTATGCCTGGTGATTCCGGATTTTATGGAACCGGCGTCGAGTTCGAAGCGCAGTCATTTCGCCACCGCTGTTTTCAGCCTTTTTCTGCCTAAGTCTTTATTTCACAATGTGATAACATCAGTGTGGGTTGCCATCAAGATAACATTCCCGATCCGGGCGGACAATCACAAACACTGGATTATTAACCTGAATCCGGATAAGACACCAGGCGCATGGCTTGACAAGAATACCCCTCCTAATTAGACTGCGCCGCTTCCTGTGGCGAGTTAGCTCAGCGGTTAGAGCAGCGGAATCATAATCCGTTGGTCCGGGGTTCAAATCCCTGACTCGCCACCACCTCCCATTATTCATTACTATATGGTCAGCGCTCATTACTATATGGTCAGCGCTACACGGCGACCCGCGGACTATACTCGGCATAACCATTGAAGTATTTGATTACATTATGTTATCGTGAACCAATGCGAATAGGGATCGCCGCTATTGCTTTGGGTCTGGCGCTGGCCGCTCCCGGCCACGCCCAGATGTCGCGCGCGTTTCCGGCGAACGGCAAGCTCGGCGAGCTGACGGGCCAGCAACATCCGTTGCCTATGGTACAGATCGACCGGGCTGTCGTCCGGCTTGCGCCGGGAGCGCGGATCGTCGATCAGAACAACCGCAGCATAGTGCATGGCGCCCTGCCGGACTACGCCCAGGTGCTGTATGTGCTCGACATCAGCGGCGATATTTCGCGCATCATCATCCTGACGCCCGAGGAAGTGGCCCGCGTCCAGCAAACCATCCGGCCTTGAAGCCGTGAGCAAGAAAGTCTATATCAAGACCTTCGGCTGCCAGATGAACGAGTACGACTCGGGCAAGATGGCCGGCGTGTTGCGTTCGGCGCGCGACATGGAAACAACCGAAGACCCCGCCGCGGCCGACCTGATCCTGTTCAATACCTGCTCGGTGCGCGAAAAAGCCCAGGAAAAAGTGTTTCATGACCTGGGGCGGATCAGACACCTCAAACACGCTAATCCCCGGATGCTGATCGGTGTTGGCGGCTGTGTCGCCAGCCAGGAAGGGGCGGCGATCGTCGCGCGCGCACCGTTCGTCGACCTGGTGTTCGGACCGCAGACGCTGCACCGCCTGCCGCAGATGATAGAGGCGCGCCTGGCCAGCGGCAAACCGCAGGTCGATATCTCGTTCCCCGAGATTGAAAAGTTCGATGCGCTGCCGCCGACGCGCGCCGGCAGCGCCACCGCGGTCATGTCCATCATGGAAGGCTGCAGCAAATACTGCACGTTCTGCGTCGTGCCCTACACCCGCGGCGAGGAAATATCGCGCCCGTTCGACGACGTTCTGACCGAGGCCGCCGAATTTGCCGAACAGGGCGCGAAGGAAATCACGCTGCTCGGACAAAACGTCAATGCCTACCGCGGCGCAATGGCGCAGGGGGAAACCGCTGATTTTGCCCTGCTGCTCGAATACATCGCCGAAATTCCCGGCATCGAGCGCATCCGCTACTCGACTTCCCACCCCAGGGAATTTACCCAGCGCCTGATCGATGCCCATGACCGTATCCCCAAGCTTGTCGGACACGTGCACCTGCCGGTCCAGTCCGGCTCGGACCGCATACTGGCGGCGATGAAGCGCGGCTACACGGCACTCGAGTATAAGGCCATCATCCGCCGCCTGCGCGAGAAGCGCCCCGACATCTCGATCACGTCGGACTTTATCGTCGGCTTCCCGGGAGAAACTGACGCCGATTTCGCCGCAACGATGCGGCTGATCGATGAGATCGGCTTTGACACGAGTTTCAGTTTTCTTTACAGCCGCCGGCCAGGCACGCCGGCCGCAGAACTCGCCGACGACACCCCGCTCACCGTCAAGCAGGAACGGCTGCAGCGCCTGCAGACGCGCATCAAGGAACAGGCAGCCGCCATCAGCCGCAACATGGTAAGCACGCGCCAGCGCGCGCTGGTCGATGGCGTGTCGAAAAAAAATGCCGGGGAACTCGCAGGCCGCACCGACAATAACCGCGTGGTCAATTTCAGCGGGCCGCACCGGCTCATCGGTCAGTTTGTCGATGTGACGATCACGTCGGCACAGCCGAATTCACTGCGCGGCGAAGCGCTCATTTTAGAGCCCCAGATCTCATGAAACCGGTCGAAATCGCATTTACGCCGATCGACAACCTGCGCCTTGCCAACCTCTGCGGCGCGCTGGACGAGAACCTGCGCCAGATCGAGATCGCTCTCGATGTCAGCATCGCGCGGCACGGCGAGCGCTTTGCGCTGACCGGAAAACCGGAACAGGCGAGAATTGCCGCCAAGGCATTACAAGGCTTTTATCAGAAGTCAGACAACATCCTGACCCTGGAAGATGTCCAACTCGGCGTGCTTGAGGCGGCCAATCCGCGGCCCGCCGCGGGAGCAGCCGATACGCCCGTACTCCTCACGCGGCGCCAGGATCTGCACGGCCGCACGCCGCGCCAGGTCCAGTATTTGCACAATATCCAGACTCACGACATCACGTTCAGCATCGGTCCGGCCGGCACCGGCAAGACCTATCTTGCGGTCGCCTGCGCCGTCGATGCCCTGGAGCGCGACAGCGTCAAGCGCATCGTGCTGGTGCGGCCCGCGGTCGAGGCCGGGGAACGCCTGGGCTTCCTGCCCGGAGACATGGCTCAGAAGGTCGATCCCTATCTGCGGCCGCTTTACGATGCACTGTATGACCTGATGGGCTTCGACAAGGTCACCAAGATGTTCGAGCGCAGCGCGATAGAGGTTGCACCGCTGGCCTTCATGCGCGGCCGCACGCTCAATCATTCGTTCGTGATCCTCGACGAAGCGCAGAACACCACCCCCGAACAGATGAAAATGTTTCTGACCCGCATCGGCTTCGGCAGCAAGGCGGTGATCACCGGCGATATCACCCAGATTGACCTGCAGCGGGGCCAGAAAAGCGGCCTGATCGAGGCGCGAGAGGTGCTGAGCAAAGTGCGCGGCATCGTCTTCTCTTACTTCGAAAGCGAGGACGTGGTGCGACACCCGCTGGTGCAGCGCATCGTCAATGCCTACGAAAGCCATGTGTTCAGCGCGCCGAAGACCGCAACCGGCAGAGGGAAAAAACCGTGACCGCCGCGAACCAGACCCGCAGCCCGCGGCTTGCGCTCAGCGTGCAGCATGGCATTGCCGCAAGCAATCTGCCCTCGCGCTTCCAGCTGCGAAAATGGGCGCGCGCAGCACTCGAACATGACGCGAAGATCGCGGTGCGTATTGTGGGCCAGTCCGAAGGCCGGATGCTGAACCGCAGTTATCGCCACAAGGACTATGCGACCAATGTCCTGACCTTCATATTCCGGGAGACGCCGCCGTTCGAGGGCGACCTTGCGCTGTGCGCGCCGGTGATTACGCGCGAAGCCCGCGAGCAGGGCAAAAGCGTTGCTGCGCACTACGCGCATCTGGTGGTGCACGGCGTGCTGCATCTGCAGGGCTACGGCCACGAAAAAAAATCCGATGCCCGGGTCATGGAAAAGCGGGAATCACAGATCATCACCCAATTGGGCTATGCTGATCCTTACGGACGAGAGGCGAGAGGGGTGAGGCGTCAGGCGTAAGGCGTGGATTGCAGCATTACGCCTCACTCCTCACTCTTCACTCCTCACCGATTTATGGACGAACCCAACCACAAACCTTCCCTGCTCGAACGGCTTTCGGCGCTGCTCATGCGCGAGCCCGAGGACCGCGAACAACTGATCGAGTTGCTGCATTCCTCGTTCGAGCGCAATCTGCTCGACGCCGATGCGCTGGCAATGATCGAGGGCGTGCTGCAGGTTTCGGAAATGCAGGCGCGCGACATCATGGTGCCGCGCGCGCAGATGGACGTGATCGATATCGGCGAGTCGCCCGACCAGTTCATCCCGTCGGTGATCCAGACCGCGCACTCGCGTTTTCCCGTCATCAGCGAGAACAAGGACGATGTGATCGGCATCCTGCTCGCCAAGGACCTGCTGCGCTACTACGCCGGCGAGGAGGAGTTCAATGTGCGGGAGATGCTGCGCCCGGCGGTATTCATCCCCGAATCTAAGCCGCTCAACATCCTGCTCAAGGAATTCCGCAAAAACCGCAACCACATCGCCATCGTCGTCGACGAATATGGCGGGGTCGCCGGCCTGGTCACGATAGAGGACGTGCTCGAACAAATCGTCGGCGATATCGAGGACGAGTACGACTTCGACGACATCGAAGACAATATCATCCCGGAAAAGAACGGCCAGTTCCGGGTCAAGGCGCTGACCGAAATCAGCGACTTCAACGAGGCTTTCAGCACGCGTTTCAGCGACGAGGAGTTCGATACCATAGGCGGGCTGATATTGAACCGCTTCGGGAAAATGCCGAAACGCGGCGAGCAGATCAGCCTCGACAACCTGACTTTCAAGGTCCTGCGTTCCGACAGCCGCCGGCTGCACCTGCTACAGGTAACAAAAAAAACGGCCAAGTAAAAGGATGGCGAACAAAAAAGCCGGTCAGGATACCCAAGGGGCTTCATCCTTCATCCTTCATCCTTCGTCCTTCAGAAACACCATCCTCCTTGCTTTTTTCCTGGGCGCGCTCACCGTGGCGGGGTTTGCACCGTTCTCCCTGTTTCCGCTGCCGGTACTCACGCTGGCGTTGCTGATGCGGCTGTGGACCATGCAGGCGCTGCCGCGCCGCGCCGCCGTTCTCGGTTTTGCGTTCGGGCTGGGCCTGTTTCTGTGCGGCGTGTCCTGGGTGTATATCAGTCTTCACGACTTCGGCGCCATGCCGGCAGCGCTCGCGGCGGCGGCGACATTGCTGTTCTGCATCTATCTTGCACTGTTCCCGGCGCTCGCCGGTTATCTGTTTGCGGCAACCGCGCTGCCCGTCGTCTTCCGGCTGACGCTGTTTCTCCCCGCGGCATGGACTGTGCTCGAGTGGACGCGGGGATGGCTGTTCACCGGGTTCCCATGGCTCGCGATCGGTTACTCCCAAGTCCCGCTGGGCCCGCTCGCGGGGTACGCGCCAGTGCTGGGCATCTATGGCGTGACGCTGGCCACGGTACTCAGCGCGGGACTGCTGGTCGTGCTGTGGCAGCACTGCACCGCCAATGCTGAATCCGGAATGATGAATGCGGAACAGCTGTCGCGAAAAGCGCGATTTTTTAAATTCATCGCTCATCGCTCATCGTTCATCATTTTGGCCCTCTGGCTTACCGGCTGGGCCTTGCAAAAGGTCGAATGGACACACCCCACCGGCGCTCCGTTGCAGGTCAGCCTGCTTCAGGGAAACATTCCGCAGGAACTCAAATGGCGCGAAGACCACGTCAGGACCACCCTCGATTATTACCGCAACCTGGTCGAGACCAGCGACAGCCGGCTCATCATTCTTCCGGAAACCGCACTGCCGCTGTTTTTGCAGCATGTCCCCGCTGACTACCTGGAAACGCTTGCCGCACACGCGAAGAAACACAATGGCGACATCCTGGTCGGCGTTCCCGAAAGACTGAAAAGCGGCGATTATTACAACAGCGTGCTGTCGTTCGGCACGGCACCCACGCAAAGCTACCGCAAGTCCCATCTGGTGCCATTCGGGGAATACATCCCGCTGCGCCCCGTGCTCGGCGGAATCGTCGCCGTGCTTGCGATTCCGCTGCAGGACTTTGCGCGCGGCGAGACCACCCAGCAGCCGCTTAACGTCGCCGGGCAGCGTGTCGCAGTCAACATCTGTTATGAGGACGCGTTCGGGGAAGAAATCATCCGCCAGCTGCCGCAGGCAACGCTGCTCGTCAATGTCAGCAACGTCGCCTGGTTCGGCCGTTCGGTCGCCCCGCGGCAACATCTTCAGATCTCGCAGGCTCGCGCGCTCGAAACCGGGCGCTACATGCTGCGCGCCACCAATACCGGCGTCACGGGCGTGATCGATCAGCGCGGTCGCGTGGTACGCAGCGCACCCGAGTTCGCCACGGCCACCGTCACTCATTCTGTCCAGGGTTATCAGGGCGCGACCCCGTATGTCCGGTGGGGAAATTACGCGGTGCTGGCGCTGGCGCTGTTGCTGATGGCATCCGCCTTCGTGATACGCCATGTGCGCGCATCCAATAAACCAACTCAACACCGCAAATTGCCGACTACGGGAACGTAATTGCAGTTTTCCACCGCCGCGTTCCGCTACTCCACCAAAGCCTGTAAAATCCGTGCTTTCAAGCAACGCACTGTTAAGCCCGACAGGCTGCTACATGCTCACCTTCCAGCAAGTAATCCTCCGGTTGCAGGACTATTGGGGCCAACAGGGCTGTGCACTGCTGCAGCCCTACGACATGGAAGTCGGTGCCGGTACCTCGCATACCGCGACCTTCCTGCGCGCCATCGGTCCCGAGCCCTGGCGCGCGGCCTATGTGCAGCCGTCGCGGCGCCCCAAGGATGGGCGCTATGGGGAAAACCCCAACCGCCTGCAACACTATTACCAGTATCAGGTGGTGCTCAAGCCCTCGCCGCTCGATATTCTGGAGCTGTATATCGGCTCGCTCGAAGCGCTCGGCATCGATCCCAAGGCGCACGACATCCGCTTCGTCGAGGACGACTGGGAAAACCCGACGCTGGGCGCCTGGGGCCTGGGCTGGGAGGTGTGGCTCAACGGCATGGAGGTCACGCAGTTCACCTATTTCCAGCAGATCGGCGGCCTGGACTGCAAGCCGATCACCGGCGAGATCACCTATGGCATAGAGCGCCTCGCCATGTATCTGCAGGGCGTGGAAAACGTGTTCGACCTGGTGTGGACGCCCGGCGTCACTTACCGCGACGTCTATCACCAGAACGAGGTCGAGCAGTCCACCTATAACTTCGAGCAGTCGAACGCCGCGATGCTGTTCGAACACTTCGGCCATTATGAGTCCGAGGCGAAGCGTTTGATGGAAGTGCAGCTTGCTCTGCCCGCCTACGAAATGGTGCTGAAGTGCGCACACACCTTCAATCTGCTCGATGCAAGGGGCGCGATCTCGGTCACAGAGCGCGCCGCCTATATCGGGCGCATTCGCAACATTGCGCGCAGCGTATCCCAGGCTTACTTCGACTCCCGGCTGCGCAGCGATTTTCCGATGTGCGCGCCAGGAGAGTTGCAGCGCCTGGGCATCGACCTTGCGGCGCTGAAAGCCGCGTTGCAGCAGCGGGAAGCGGCATGAGCGCAAACCTGCTGGTCGAACTGTTCACCGAGGAACTGCCACCGAAAGCGCTCAAGCGTCTGGGCGAGGCGTTCGGCAATGGCATTGCCTCGGGCCTGGTCGCCCGCGGGCTGATTGCGAAAAACCCGGCAACTACCCTCTACGCCACGCCCCGCCGCCTTGCAGTACATCTTGCCGGCACGCTGGACCGCGCCCCGGATCGCGCCGAGTCCAAAAAACTGATGCCGGCGAAAGTGGCCTTCGGCGCCGATGGTCAGTCGAGCGCAGCGTTGTTAAAACGCCTGGAAAAAGAAGGTGCGAGCGCCGGGCAACTCGAGCGCCGCACCGAGGGCGGCGCCGAATACGTGTATCTGAACCAGACGATCCCGGGGCTCACGCTCGCCGCCGGCCTGCAGGCGGCCCTTGAAGAAGCGATCGCCAAGCTTCCCATCCCCAAGGTGATGAGCTACCAGCTTGCCGATGGCGCCACCACGGTGCACTTCGTGCGCCCGGTGCACGGGCTGCTCGCACTGCATGGCGACAAGGTGGTCGATATCGCCATCCTGGGCCTGAAAGCGGGCCGCACCACCCACGGCCATCGCTTCCAGGGTGTGAAAGACATTCCAGTCGCGACCGCGGATGCGTACGAAGAGGCGCTGGCAGCGCATGGGCAGGTCATTGCCGACTTTGATGCGCGCCGCGCCGAAATCGCGCGCCAGCTCGCCGAAAAAACCGCGATGCTGAAGGCCTCGCTGGGCGCCGAGACCGGCTATGCACCGCTGCTCGATGAAGTCACTGCGCTGGTCGAATACCCGACGGTTTACATCGGCGCGTTCGAGCCGGAATTCCTGGCGGTGCCCCAGGAATGCCTGATCCTGACCATGCGCCAGAACCAGAAATATTTCCCGCTGTTCGATGCCGCGGGCAAACTGACCAACCAGTTTCTCATCGTCAGCAATATGAAGCTGGAGGACCCGAAAAACATCGTTGAAGGCAACCAGCGCGTAATCCGGCCGCGCCTGGCAGACGCGCGCTTTTTCTTCGAAACCGACAAGAAAACCCGGCTTGCAGACCGTGTGCCGCAGCTAGGTGCCATCGTCTACCACAACAAGCTCGGCACCCAGCTTGAGCGCATCGGGCGGGTGCGGAAGCTGGCCCAGGCCATCGCGCAAAAAATCGGCGCCGACCCCGCGCTCGCCGATCGCGCGGCACTGCTCGCCAAGACCGATCTCGTTACCAACATGGTCGGCGAGTTTCCCGAGCTGCAGGGCGTCATGGGCCGCTACTATGCGCTGGCCGATGGCGAAGATGCGCGCGTGGCGGATGCCATCGAACAACACTACCGGCCGCGTTTCGCCGGCGATGCGCTGCCGGACAACGCTGTTGCCGTTGCTGTTGCGCTGGCCGACAAGCTGGAAACCCTGGCGGGCATGTTCGGCATCGGGCAGCAGCCGACCGGCGACAAGGATCCGTTTGCGTTGCGCCGCCACGCACTGGGAGTGATCCGGCTATTGATTGAAGGTAATTTATCGGTATCGCTCTTTGACCTGGTCGCCCTGGCCTTTTCCGTATTTCCTCCGAAAATGCTCGGTGCCGCCCATACTGATCTCCGAATTTTTATTTTAGAGCGCCTGCGCAGCTATCTTCGCGACGGCGGATACAGCGCAAACGAAGTGGAATCCGTGCTGTGCCTGAACCCCATGGCTCTCAATGTGATTCCACGCCAACTCGCGGCGGTACGAGCGTTCGCTGAATTGCCCGAGGCCCAGAGCCTGGCCGCGGCGAACAAGCGCGTGGTGAATATTCTCAAACAGGCGGCAGCCAAGGGCGAATCCTTTGCCAACGCCGAGGCGGGCATGCTGCAGGAGACTTCCGAGCGCGGCCTCTTCGATGCGCTGGGAAAAACGTCCCAACAGGCCAATGTGCTGTTCAGACAAGGCGACTATACGGGCTACCTGAAGGCTTTTGCGGTGCTCAAGGCGCCGGTGGATGCCTTCTTCGACTCCGTCATGGTCATGGTCGACGATCAGAAATTACGCCAGAACCGCCTGGCGCTCCTCGCCGACCTGCGCCGGGAGATGAACCAGGTGGCCGACATCTCCAAGCTAGCAACATAGAAGCCGTGAATCGTAAATCGTGATTAGTGAATGGTATAAAACCAATGAGCCCCTTCTTCGTTTCTAGCGATTTACGATTTACCATTCATTCTTTTCAATACCCTCTTGAGGGGTACGATTTACCACTCACTATTCACCATTCACGATGAAACTGATAATCCTCGACCGCGACGGTGTCATCAACCACGACAGTGCGTCCTACATCAAGAGCCCGGATGAATGGAAACCTATTCCCGGCAGTCTGGAAGCGATCGCACGGCTCAACCAGGACGGATATCACGTGGTGGTGGCCACCAACCAGTCCGGCGTGGGCCGCGGGCTGTTCGAAATGGCCACGCTCAATGCCATACATGACAAGATGCACCGTGCGGTGGGGCAGGCCGGGGGGCGCATAGACGCCGTGTTCTTCTGCCCGCACGCCAATGACGCCGGCTGCAACTGCCGCAAACCCAAACCCGGCTTGTTCAAGGAGATTGCGAGCCGCTTCAATGTCAATTTGCAGGGCGTGCCCAGTATCGGGGATTCGTCGCGCGATCTCGAAGCTTCGGCCGCGGTCGGCGCACAGCCCATACTGGTGCTAACCGGCAAGGGGAAACAAACCCAGCGTGAGAACAGCATGCCGCCGGATACGCAGGTTTTTGCCGATCTTGCCGAGGCCGCCAAAGCCCTGATCCGATGAGCCCGGACATAGTGCTGAGATCCAGCCTGTTTGCTTTGTTCCAGTTCGTCAGCACCCTGGTATTCACCGTCATTGCGCTGCTCGCCTTTCCATTCAAGCCGCTGACCCGTTACCGCATCATCTCCTACTGGGCCCGCTCCAATGTCGCGGCGGCGCGCATCCTGTGCGGCATACGCTACCGGGTAATCGGCAGCGAGCATATTCCACGCGAGCCCTGCATCATTTTGTCCAAGCATCAGTCGGCATGGGAAACCATGGCCTACCAGGTCATTTTTCCGCCCCAGGTATGGGTGCTCAAGCGGGAACTGCTGTGGGTGCCGTTCTTTGGCTGGGGGCTGGCGATGCTCTCGCCGATCGCCATCGATCGCGGCGCGGCCAGGCGCGCATTGAAACAGACGCTGGACCAGGGCCGCGACCGGCTCGCGCAAGGCTTCTCCATCGTGATATTTCCGGAAGGCACACGCATCCTGCCCGGCCTGCGCAGCAAGTATCATCCGGGCGGCGCCTGGCTGGCGTTGCAGACCGGAACACCGGTACTGCCGGTGGCCCACAACGCGGGTGAATTGTGGCAGCGCAATGCTTTTCTGAAACGGCCCGGCCTGATCACGGTCAGCATCGGCGCACCGATCCTGCCGCAAGAGATGAACGTAGACGAACTCAACCAGCGGGTTGAGCAGTGGATAGAAGGCGAAATGCACCGCATCAGCACACATGGACAGCCCGATCCTGACTGTGCCCAGTGTTCCGATGAATGAAACCAGGTTCGACAGGCTGCTAGTGGAGTACTTCATGCTGTTTGGAACATATCTGGCGCGACATTTGCGAAACTCCTCCCCCTTCAAGAGGAAGATTGGGAGGGGGATGGGCGCGTACGGCGTGTATTTCCAACCCATCCCCACCCTGCCCTCCCCTTGAAGGGGAGGGAATAATGTCGCAGCAATTGCGAAGCACTACACTAGGCGACACGCTGATCGACTATACGGTCAAGCGCAGCCGGCGCCGGCGCCGGATCTCCCTCACTGTGGACGAACAAGGCTTGCGCGTAGGCGCCCCCTTGCTGGCCAGCGACCACGCGATAGCCGCCATGTTGCGCCAGCATGCATCATGGGTGCTTGGGAAACTTGCCGAGTGGCAGGCACGCCGGCCGCCGCCCAGACACTGGTGCGATGGCGATACGCTGATGCTGCAGGGCCGGGTACTGCGTCTCGCTTTCGAAACCGGCCCGCAGTACATACAGTTGCATCATGACCGGATCGCGGTCAGCCCGGGCCTGGCAGGCAACGCCGACGGCATCCGCGCCACCGTTACCGGCTGGCTGCGGCGGCAGGCCATGGCGTGCTTTTATGAACGGGTCGCGCACTTTCATCCCTTGCTTGGCGTCGCTGCGCCGCTGATCCGCCTCTCCAATGCCCGTACCCGCTGGGGTAGCTGTCATATCTATGGCCGCATCCGGCTCAACTGGCGCCTGATACAGCTGCCGCAGCATCTTATCGACTACGTGGTCGTGCACGAGCTTGCGCATCTCGTGGAAATGAATCATTCACCCCGATTCTGGGAGGCGGTTGCCCGCCTGATCCCGGATTACGGTGCGCGCAGATCAGAAATCAGGACCGAGGGTCATCGCTACCTGCTGGTCTAGCAGCCTGTCGAACTTGGCCCCCACTCACCGGAACAGGTAGTGTTAACGAATCGCCGTACCCGTCAAGCGTACCCGTCAAGCGGGTATTGAAAAGAAGGTATTGAAAAGAATTAATCGACGCTTCGGCGACAGGCTGCTTAAGAAAGGTTGTAGGTCGGCAATGCCCCCACGACACGTTAAGCCCGCATGCCTCGGGCGCTTGCGCACCCCCGGTGATCGCTTTACCCCAAATCCGTGTCAGCCGTGAGACATGCGGGCTAGCGGCTGTGCTAATATTTCATCCATATCATTCACTGCATTTTTCTCACACCATGCGCCTGATCACGTCTTTCCTGCTCGTCGTCCTGCTTGGCGCATGCGGCTACAAGGGTCCGCTCACCCTGCCCAAGCCCGCACCCCAGGCCCAGCCGGCACCGGTCGCGCCATCGCCTCAGCCTGCTCAGAATACCGGCAAGCCGGACCCGTACGGCCAGTGACGTACTTCGGCTATCAACAGGGCAGGCTGCACGCCGAAGCCGTACCGCTAGATCGCATCGCCGAGCAGCACGGCACGCCCTGCTTTGTTTATTCGCGCGCCGCGCTAAACGACGCGTGGCGCGCGTACGACGCCGCATTCAGCGGGCGTGACCACCTGCTGTGTTATGCGGTCAAGGCCAACTCCAACCTCGCCATCCTCAACCTGTTCGCGCGGCTGGGCAGCGGCTTCGACATCGTTTCGGGAGGCGAACTGCAGCGGGTGCTCGCCGCGGGCGGCGATCCGGGCAAAATCGTGTTTTCGGGCGTGGGCAAAACAGCGGATGAAATGCGCCGCGCGCTCGCCGCCGGGATTCTGTGCTTCAACGTCGAATCCGAGAGCGAATTGATCCGGCTCGACCGCATCGCGGGCGAACTGGGCAAGACCGCCCCGGTCAGCCTGCGGGTTAATCCCGACGTCGATGCCAAGACCCACCCCTACATCGCCACCGGACTCAGGCAGAACAAATTCGGCGTCTCTTACCACGAGGCGCCCGCCCTTTACCGCCGGGCGCGGGACCTCGCGCACCTCAGAATAGAGGGCATCGACTGTCACATCGGGTCACAGCTGACTGAAATCGCCCCTTTTGCGGCCGCACTGGAAAAAATTCTCGATCTGCTGGACAGGCTGCAGCAGGACGGGATAAAGATCACGCATCTTGACCTGGGCGGCGGGCTTGGAATCTGCTACCGCGACGAAACCCCTCCGGCAATCGAGGAGTATGCGCGCGTCCTGACCGGTCTGATCGGCGCGCGTACCCAGAAACTGTTGTTCGAGCCCGGCCGCGCCCTGGTCGGCAATGCCGGCGTACTGCTCACCCGCGTCGAATACCTGAAACACGGCGAGGAAAAGAACTTCGCAATCGTCGATGCGGCAATGAACGACCTGATGCGCCCGGCGTTGTACGATGCCTGGCATCAGGTACTCCCTGTCACTGCCACCGAAGAAGCCGGGCAAGCCTATGAGATCGTCGGTCCGGTATGCGAGAGCGGCGACTTCCTGGCGCGCGATCGCAGGCTGGCGCTGCGGGAAGGTGATCTGCTTGCCATCATGTCGGCCGGCGCCTATGGCATGAGCATGAGTTCCAACTACAACACCCGTTCGCGCGCTGCCGAAGTGATGGTCGATGCCAGTGCATCACATCTGATACGGGAACGTGAAACCATCGATGAACTGATCGCGCACGAACACCTGCTGCCTTGATCGTACGGGTAGTTCCGTACTTTAAAACCGCAGCGGCCGCGTTTTTTGTGGCTTCAATCGACCTCTTTTGATGTTGCGGCAATCACACACGGAATATTCCATCGTCAAATTATCTTTACAAAGGTGTTGCTTTTTTTTTTCACTGTGGATTAGAATTGGCGCACCAACCACAACTTTTCCGAATTCGTTCGGAAAAACGACAAGCAGTAATGTGAGTTGTTCGAGAGTTGTGTGATGGTGGTGCGGAACAAACGCCGCACTTTAACGATGCCTAAGTTAACTTTAAGGAGACTTGTTATGGCAGCGAAGAAAAAAGCAAAGAAAAAAGTAGCTAAGAAGAAAGCAGCCAAGAAGTAGTTGTAGTTAGTAAGTAACAGGGGCCGGGAAACCGGCCCCTGTTATTTTGTACTGCATCCTCTGTGATTTATCCGCCATCGCATCCGGCTCCGCGCGCTGTTGTCAATATCCAGTGCCAACTCCCGCAGCGCCTGCACGAATAATAAAATTAATTAATATAATCAATGTATTGCAATGTTTCTATGGCGACCGGCGCGATGTTGCGTAAGCGGCAAACCGTGAGCCGTGAACAGCTGGTCTTACGATCCACGGCTCACGGCTTACCGCTCACGCCTTCTAGGTACAGGTGGTAATAGAGGTACGCGATCTCAGGGATTGAGCTGCCGATATACCGCAGTGGCAACGCGCAGCAATTCATCTTTTGCGATCTCGGCTGAAAGCGCGTAGCCGAGTCTGCCGTCAAGCCAGTAAAACACGCCGATTTTATTTTCCCGCGCAAAGCGAAAAGCGGTCTCGCGCGCATCCTCCGCGTTGGTGCGGACATAGAGCGTGAGTCGCAGGCCTTTTGCGTCCTGGTACATGAATTGCGCGACCGGGCCGGTGTCGCCGGGTAAAAGGCGCCCGCCAACCAGGGTGTAGCCAAGCTCGCCGAGATGCGGGACCTTGAGTTGGGCGCCAAGCCGTTTCGACAGCCAGTTGACGAGATGCGTCTCCTGGTCTGCGCCCACTTCGACCGGATGCCGCACTTCGGGGCTGTAGACGATATGCGCAATCGCCGCCCGCCGCGCAAAAGCGGCGCTGTTGGTGGACGGCGGATGCTGCATGCCGCTCAATTGCCAGCCGATCACGCCGCCCAGCGTTATCCAGGCCACTACGGCAGCATAGCGCAGCGGAAAAAAGCGCCGGCGCGCGGCCAGCGGTACCCGCAGACGCTCCGGTACGGGTTCATCGAGCACCGGATCGAACAGCCGATGCAGTTCCTCGTTCTGCCGCCGGTACGCCTGAACGCGCCCGGCTTCCTGCGGCCGTGCCGCAAGATAGGTCTCGACCTCGGCGCGACGCGCCTGAGGCAGCGCGCCATCGACGTAAGCGTGCAGGTCGGCTTCGGTAATGGTTAAATTGCTCATTTAATGACCTTCAGCGTTGTGACTTCAGGCGCTCCATCCATGATGCCGCGCAACCGCTCTCGCGCGCGCGACAACCGCGACATGACGGTGCCGATAGGGATGCCCAGTGCCTTCGCTGTTTCCTGATACGACATCTGTTCCAGCGCAATCAGCAGCAACACTTCGCGCTGCTCGTCGGGAAGCCTGGCCAGCGCCGCATCCAGATCGCGGATTTCGAGCCGGTCGGCCTGCGCCATATGCCCGGGGAGTTCCATGATTTCGTCGTTGAGCGGCACATCTGCCGCCACTTTGCGCCCCCGCACCTGATTGATGAACACGTTATGCATGATGGTGAAGAGCCAGGCCCGCAGGTCGCTGCCGCGCCGCCACAGATGCAGCTTGTTGCAGGCGCGCTCCAGCGTATCCTGCACCAGATCGTCCGCGGCAGTGCGCTCCCTGGTCAGCGCCCGCGCGTAGCGGCGCAACCGGGGAATATGCGGGACGACCTGCGTGCCGAACTCTTCCAATGCCGGTTCCTTATTGTTTGACTACGTGCCAGACGCTGTTGAAACCGTCTCCGGTTTTATCGCCGGGCTTGAATTGGATCACTTGCTGACTCCTGAAGTTGTAATGCAGGACATCCCTGCATCTGCGTCAACAGGGCACAGCGCGAGTCTATTCCACGAATGTACATATTAAGCTGTGTAGTGCTTCGCAATTGCTGCGCCATTATTCCCTCCCCTTCAAGGGGAGGGCAGGGTGGGGATGGGTTGGCAATACACGCCGTATGCACCCATCCCCCTCCCAAGGGCCCCCTCGCGTGCTGCGCAGGCTCTCCCCCTTGAAGGGGGAGGAGTTTCGCAAATGTCGCGGCTAGGTAAGGTATGTCCAAACGGAATGAAACACCGCACTATTTGCCCGGCTTGGCCGGACGGATTGGCCCACCGAAGACGTGTTCGTCCAACTGCCAGCGCGAAGCAAGTGTTTCGACTGCATTCAGGATTTCCTCGGCGCGAGTCGGATGGTTGTAGGCTGCTCCGGCCAGTTTTTTAAGGGCATCGCCGGTACCGAACTCCACGCCCAGAATGTGTATCAACTCGGAAGCATCCTTGCCGACGATCTCGGCCCCAAGCAGGCGGCCGCTGTCCATGTCGGCGATCAGGCGCACGAAGCCGCGTGCATCACCCTGCCCGAGCGCGGCGGGATTGACGCCGAACGCGGTAAAACCGACAGCGGGTTCGATGTCGCGGGCTTCGGCCAAATCCTCGTTTAATCCGATGCGCGCGAGTTCCAGTGCGGAATAGACGACTTCGGGCACCGCATCGTCATCTCGCTGCCGTGACTGCGGCGCGATGATGTTCGCCACGGCGACTGCCGCCTCCGCCAGCGCGTGATTGGAGGTCATCGCCCGGTTTGCCACATCGCCTATGGCATAAACCGATGGGGCGCTCGTCTGCTGGCAGGCATCGACCTTGATGTATCCCTCGCCATCGATATCAACCTCCGCCGCAGCCAGTCCCAGACCGGCCGTGTGCGGCACGCGGCCTGCGCCCAGCAACACCCAGTCGACGGTCTCCCGGGTGCCGTCCGGCAGCGTCAGTATCACGCCAGCCGCGCCGACCTCGGCCGCCGTCACACGGCTCGCGGTTCGCGGCCGGATACCGAGGGCGGAACACGCTTCCTGCAAAGCCTTGAGCGCCGGCGCGCTGTAGGCGCTGCGCGACAGCGGTTCCTGTTGCATCAGCCAGACGACGTCGAGCCCGAACATGCTGAGTATGAATGCAAATTCAGCACCAATCACGCCCGAACCGATCAGCGCGACGCGTTTACCGGCGGGCGGCTCGCGGTCAAACAGGTCATCGGTCGTAAGTATGCGGTCCCGGACGGGCTGAAGGTTTGAGGGAACGAAAGGTGACGAGCCCGTGGCTACGATCACGTGCGCGGCAGCTACCTGAATTTCATCCCCCACGGCCAGGGTATTGCGATCGAGAAAACGCGCGGCGCCCTGCATTGTCCTGACACCGAGTCGGTTCAGATAGTCGGTATAGCTCTCGCGCACTTTGGCCACGACACCGCGCTGATGATGCCAGGCGCCGGACAGGTCGCCGCGCAGCGCGCCCTCGATCCCGCGCGCATCAAACTCGCGGCTGGCCTCGAGCAGGCGCGCGCTGTGATACCAGTCTTTCTTCGGCACGCAGCCGCGGTTAAGGCAACAGCCGCCCCACTGGTGTTTTTCGACGATGGCGACCTTGAGCCCGCGCAGCGCGGCCAGCACCGCGGCGCGGTAGCCGCCGGGCCCGGAACCGATGATGGCAAGGTCAAAGTTGTTCATAGAATCTAGCCACAGAGATCACAGAGATCACAGAGAAACTCGCTTGATTCCGTGTACGAGTTTTTCGGCACCAAAATTGATTATCAGGGCTCTCTTCAATCCTGTGACTGTCAGATAGGACAAGACCTGTGCGGTTGCAACTTCAGGAACAGTGCGCAGTGATTTTATTTCTACCACAACCTGATTATTTACCAAGAGATCGAGCCGCTGGCCCTGAATGGCACAGTCCTTATATTTGACTTCCACAGCAACTTGCTTTTGAAAGGGCATGCCCCGAAGTGACACCTCATGGCACAACGCCTCCTGATAAATCGATTCCAGCAAACCCGGGCCAAGAAGCTTGTGCACCTCGACTGCGGCGCCAATTATCGCTTCGGTGAGATCATCACTCATCGTGGCCTGCCTTTATATACTCTGTGGCAAAAAGCCACGTCAACCTTCATTCGCCACAGAGAGCGCAGAGTTCACAAAGAAAACCCCTTTAGTCGGGAAAAACTCTGTGTTCTCTGTGTCCTCTGTGGCAAAAAACTACACGAGAAAAACGGTAGCCAGTCCCAGGAAAATAAAAAACCCCCCGCTATCCGTTATCGCGGTGATCATCACGCTCGCTCCCACCGCCGGATCGCGGCCGAGCTTTTGCATCAGCAACGGGATGGTCACGCCCATCACCGCGGCCAGCAGCAGATTAAGGACCATCGCGCTGGTCATCACCACGCCCAATTGCCAGCTGTGATAAATCAGGAAGGCGAACAGGCCCACCACGCTGCCCCAGATCAGGCCGTTTAACGCGCTGACGCCGATTTCCTTGGCAAACAGCTTGCGCGCGCTCGTCGTCGTGATCTGGCCCAGCGCAAGGGCGCGCACGATCATGGTGATGGTCTGGTTGCCGGAATTGCCGCCGATGCCGGCAATGATGGGCATCAGCGCCGCCAGGGCCACGATGCTGGCGATCGAGTCCTCGAACACCCCGATCACCCGCGATGCGATGAACGCCGTCACCAGGTTGATCGCCAGCCAGGCCCAGCGGTTTTTCACGCTCTTCCATACCGAGGCGAACAGGTCTTCATCTTCGCGCAGACCGCCGGCGGACAGCATATCGCTGTCGGTTGCTTCACGGATGAAATCGACCACGGCATTGACCGTGACGCGCCCGATCAGGCGGCCAGCGCCGTCGACGACCGGTGCCGACACCAGATCGTAGCGTTCGAACGCGAGCGCCGCATCCTGGGCCTTTTCATCCGGATGAAAATCAACCAGTTCCCTGACCATCACCGATTCGACCAGGGTTTCGGGATCGGCAATCAGCAGCCGGTTGGTCGGCAGCAGGCCCTTCAGGTGTTCTTCGCGGTCGACCACGAACAACTGGTCGGTATGGTCCGGCATTTCCTCGAACCGCCGCAGGTAACGCAGCACGACCTCCACCGTGACGTCGTCGCGCACGCTGATCACATCGAAGTCCATCAGCGCACCGACCGAGTCCTCCGGATACGACATCGCCGAGCGCAGCTGCTCGCGTTCCTCGACCGGCAGCGACTTGAACACATCGAGAATAACCTCGCGCGGCAGGTCGGGCGCAAGATCGGCGATCTCGTCGGTGTCGAGCTGGCCGGTGGCGGCGACCAGTTCGTGCTCGTCCATGTGCGCGATCAGCGTCTCGCGCACCGCATCGGAGACTTCCAGCAGGATATCGCCGTCGCGCTCCGCCCTGACGAGATCCCAGACGATCAGCCGCTGCTCGACGGGCAGCGCTTCGAGTATGTTCGCAACGTCGGCGGGATGGAGCTTGTCGAGCAGCTTTTGCAGCTCGACCAGGTGCAGCTTGTGCACCAGCGTCTCGACCAGTTCCTGGCGCGGCCCTTCCTGGCGGTGGACGAGATTCTCCACCAGCTCGTGCTTGTGCAATAGCGCAGTCACCTGCTCCAGGCTCTCCTGCACGCCAGCACGGATGTCTTCAGGTTCGGTCATTTTATTATTGTGCGTCGTAAATCATATTACGGCGCTCATCCCTCATCCCCGAACCTGCTCCCGGAAAACGCAGGAAATCGCGAGGTGTGTATGGGCTGTCACCCATTTACATCACAATAATACGAGTGACTGCTGCCGTGAGGTCACATTCTATGAACATCGGGCTGCGGTGTCTAAACTTTTATGGCATTAACAGGCGGGGCAGGCGAAAGCCGGGGCGTAAAGATGAGACGGATTGTTCGGTCTGATACCGGGCAGCGCTCAGACAAGCTTGATACCGGCGCGGGATTTAAAAATGCAGGGCGATAAAAAGGGGCGCCGAAGCGCCCCTTTTATACAGCTGTTACTGAATAGCTTAGAACGCGTGCTTCATGCTGACCACAAACGCGCTGGCGCTGTCACCAAATTTGACGCTGGTCTCACTAGAGTTAAGCGGTGTCAGGTTGTAGAACCCGGCGGAATCGTTGTTCAGACGAACATACGAAACGCCGGCGCTGGTGCGCTTGGACAGCGCGTGGGTGTAACCGATCTGCCACTGCTTGGCGCCGGTGTTTTCGCCGCCACCACCCGCGACTTTGTACTCACCCGCGCGGGTGTAACCGAACAGGATGGAGCCGGGGCCGGTCAGGTTGTACTGCAGCGCCACGTTCCAGGATTTGCGCTTGACGTCACCGCCAATGCCGTCGTCACCCTTGAGGTCGGTATAGGTCAGGCCGCCTTTGAATTGACCCATGGTGTAGGTGCCGCCGATCAGCCATGCGGTGTCTTTCGAGGTCTTCGTCGAAGCAGCAGCACTGGCGCGATTCTCATCTTGCTTGGCGTAGGCAGCCGCGAGGGTTATCGGGCCTTGAGTCCAGTCGACACCGATGCCGATCTCACGACCTTTGCCGGCATCCGTCGAGTCAACCTGCGTCGCCGCGCTGGTGTTGTTAGCGATCTGCATCGCAGCCTTGGTGCTGGTGAACTGTGCGTTGACGGTCGCGCCGCCGAACTTCGGCGACTGGTAGTTGATGGAATCGCTGTTGCGGTTGGAGAAGCTGAATACTGCGCCGGAGAGCAGCATGTGCTGCGCGCCGAGCCAGCCGGTTTCGTTCACCATACGGGTCTTGCCCGACGCTTGCTTGATGGGCGAATCCCAGGTGCCGACGAACACGTTGCCGAAGCCGCCTTTCAGGCCAATCGCGCTGTTGCGATCGCAGATGGAACCGCTGGTGCGAGCCGAACCGCTCAGAAAGCGCACGTCGGATTCGCACTGGAACCAGGCGCTCATGCCGCCGCCGAGTTTCTCTTCGCCTTTGAAGCCCAGGTTGGAGGCGCCGGAGCCGAGGCCATCAGCGTTGTCACGGTTTGCACCCGCTAAAAAACCAGGGGTACCCGCGGCAGGTTGCTTGACCTGAACACCGTATTCCGCGTTGAACGTGCCGTACAGTTGCACGGTGCTCGCTTGCGCAAACACTACTGCCGGTGCGGCCAGGGCACCTGCAACAGCGACTGCCATTAATTTCTTGTTCATTTAGTAAATCTCCTTTTAAGTTTTTCACCGCTGGGGATATCTGTTCGTATTGCGACAACCCCAACTGCTTTCCCCTCCCCAAACGGTGAGGTCGAGATCATTCTGCCAAACGGCGCCGCCCGACCGCAACAAAAACGTGACTTTTTCTCTGTATTTCCATCGGGTTGTTGCATCAATGCAACATGATGAATGAGGTTTGAGGTTTGCTTCCAATTTGGCTGCGATGCCGTCTGCCTGATCGGTGAAATTTTAATTATCTCATTATAATCAATGGCATATGAATAAAATACCTTAACAGCGCGAGCCGTGAGCGGTAAGCGTCCGTGTGGTCCGTAGGGCGGGACGGGATTCCCGCCGCCAAGCAAGCCCCGAAGGGGGTGCCGCGAACCAAGCCCGCATCAAGTACATCCTTCAACAGCGTATTAATTGTAATTGCACAGAGAGACGCCATAACTTGCTGTATTTATTCATTATAATTTGTTATTGATTAAGGGATTTTAACGGTGTTTAGATCGGCGCACCCGTCAGGCGGGTATTGAAATGAATTCATCGGCGGCTGATTGATTTTGTTACGGTCTATACGGAACGCCGGGTGGTCTGATCCGACCGCGATACGGCATTTTGCCGGCCGTGAAAAGTGGCAAGCGTTGCTTGATTTGATCAAAATGGCCATTTAAAATACGGAAATGGACATTACGGTTACAGAGTTCAAGCACCACTGCCTGAAGATCATCCGCCGCGTGGAAGAAACCGGCAGGCCGGTCGCTATCACGCGCCGCGGCAAGGTGGTTGCGCGCCTGAATCCTTCGGGAGTGGCTGCGGGGCCCGGCAATCTGGCGCCCTGGGAGCAGTTGCGCGCGCTCGGTGGGCGGCTGCTGGCCAAGCCGGACGAATCGGTGCTGCGCGACGAGGATTTCGAGGCGTTGCGTTGAGCGTTCTGCTCGACACGCATATCTGGGTGTGGTGGTTAACGCCGGGTTCTCCGCTATCGCGCGACGAGCGCAATGCGCTCGACACCAAAGCTGTGCGCCGCGAGTTGTTCCTGCCGGCGATCAGCCTCTGGGAAGCCCAGGTGCTGCATGCCAAGCGGCGGCTCGAACTGCCGCTGCCTTTCGCCGAATGGCTCGCCCGCGCCAGCGACGAGAGGATGATTTCGGTGCTGCCGCTCAGCGTGGAGGTGGTACTCGCGCTTGACTTGCTGCCGGCGTCGTTTCACGGCGATCCTGCCGACCGGCTCATAGTCGCAACCGCCCGCGCGCATGCACTGCCGCTCGCCACGCACGACACCGCCGTCCGTCGCTCCCGGATCGTGAAACTGTGGAAACCATGAACGCCACGACGCAATTTACGTCTTTTCAATACGATCCCTCAAATCCCCAGCGCTTTCATCTAGCAGCCTGTCGGGCTTGGCCCATTCTACGCACGGGCGATGTCCGCATGCAGCTTCACGCCTAGGGCGCGTATCACTTTCAGGATGGTGGCAAAGCTCGGATTTCCCTCGCCGGACAGCGCCTTGTAAAGGCTTTCGCGTCCCAGTCCGGTCTCGCGAGCAAGCTGGCTCATGCCACGGGCACGAGCGATATTACCCAGCGCCTTGGCGATGAAGGCCGGATCGTCGCCGGCCTCCTCGAGGCAGGCGTCCAGATACAGCGCGATATCCTCATCGCTGTTCAGATGCTCGGCACTATCCCACTTCCGCAGTTTGATTTTTCCCATTTTTAACTCTCCAAGTCGCGCGCCACCCTCAGCGCGGTTTTAATGTCGGCCTGCTGCGTGGACTTATCTCCTCCAGCCAGAAGGATCACCCAATCGCGCCCAAAGCGCTTGAAATACACGCGATAACCCGCCCCATAGTGGACGCGCATTTCGGATACGCCCTTGCCCACAGGCCGGCAATCGCCGAAATTTCCTTCCTCCGCGCGGTCGATCCGCGCCTGAATACGCGCCTTTGCTATCCGGTCACGCAACCCCTCGAACCAAGCGTCAAATATCTCCGTGGTTTGAATCGTGTTCACAATGCATATTGTATGTTATGGGATACGGTACGTCCAGCCTGCGCAGGATGCGGTTCCTGCGTCACCCAACTTGCCATGGCGTAATCGCCTGAACGTTACATCGCTGGCTCAACTGCAAAGCTTGCAGGCAGTTCCCCCCGCTGATAACGCTCCCACATCGTCACGTAAGCCGCCTCGATATGGCGCCGGAACCGGTCGGTGTCGAACAGGGGATAGGTCGTGCGATGGGCGGCCAGCTTGGCTCTGATACCGGCTAACATGTCAGGTGTCGTGGCAAGTTTGAACGCCAGCGCTTCGTATTCTTCCAGGCCGCGGGTAATCAGTTCTGACAAGCCAACAGCATTGAGCAGACTGGCGGTCACCCGCCCGGCAAACGCATTTCCCGCGCACCCGAGAACGGGTAAACCCGCCCATAGCGCATCGCTGGCGGTGGTGTGCGCGTTGTACGGCAGCGTGTCCAAAAACAAATCGGCCAGCCGGTGGCGCGCGAGATGCTCCTCCAGCTTCATGCGGGGGGCAAACACCAGCCGCTGCGGCGCCACACCCCTGCGCTCCGCCTCATGCCGCAGATTGCGCGCCGCCACCGCATTGTCTTCCAGCAGCCACAGTACGCTGCCCTTGGCCTGATGCAACAGCCGCATCCAGACCTCGAATGTTTGAGGGGTGATCTTGTAATTGTTGTTAAAGCAGCAGAATACAAAGCCCGTCTCCGGCAGCCCGCACTCTGCGCGCGTGGGCGTGCGCTCCGCAATGCCGCGCCCGGCATCATTGACCTGGTAGCTGTCGGGCAGACAGACAATTTTTTCCGTGTAGTACCCGTGATGCGCTGGCGGGACGACATGGCGGTCCGCAAGGATGTAGTCCATATAGTCCGCAGCCATCGTGCCCGGATAGCCCAGGTAATTGACCTGTATCGGCGCCGGGCGGTGCGCCAGGATGCCGGCGCGGGAGTCAACCGTAAATCCCTTCAGATCAACCGCAATATCGATTTCCATTTCCCGCAGCAGCTTTGCCACTTCAAGATCGCTTTTGTTACGGCAGTCGATGAAATGCCCGAAGGCGGCGCGCAGCCTGGCCCGCATGTCATCAGCCGCATCCGGGCCGAATGATATTGCCGTGGTCTCGAACCGATCCTTGTCGTGCGCCTCGAACAGTCCCGCCATCAGATAAGCGGTCGCGTGATTGTGAAAATCCCCCGACAAATACGCCACGCGTATCCGGTCGTGCCGGTAACGCCGGCCTGTCCACAACGGCGCTGCTGGAGGATATTTGTCGGCAACATAAGTCCGCGCGCACAGCAACTGATCCGCGGCCGAATCCGAGATGGCGAGAAACGAAAACGGGATATCCACTTTCATCCCCTCTCTCACGCCCTGAATAATGCGCGCTGCATCTTGCGCATAGCCCGTCCAATCGCAGCAATACAACTGCGACTGAAACATCAGACCCAGCGCGTAATCCCAGTCAGGCGCGATCTCGAGCAGCCGTGCGACGCACTTGGCGGCATCTTCATGCCGTTTCAATTCCCGCAACACATTGCCGCGATTATTGAGCGCCGGGAGATGATCCGGGTGCATCACGAGCACCTTGTCAAAACAGGCCAGCGCCTCCTCGTAGCGTCCCAAATCCTGCAACACATTGCCGCGGTTGTTCAGCGCATCTGCGTAATCAGGCTCGATAGCCAGCGCCTGGTCGAGACTGGCCAGCGCTTCTTCACAGCGTTTCAGCTCCCGCAGGGTGTTGCCGCGGTTGTTATGCAGCATCGCCACCTGCGGCATCAGCTTGAGCGCCTGCTCGTAACTCGCCAGCGCCTCGTCGTAGCGCTTCAGATCGTGCAGCGCATTGCCGCGATTGGTCAGCACCTCGGGGCGGCCCGGAACCTGCGCCAGCACCCGATCGTAACTTGCCACCGCCTCCTCATGCCGCCTAAGCTGGGTAAGCACGTTGCCGCGGCTATAACTCGCCTCGGGATAGTTCGGGACCAGCGCCAGCGCCTGACCGTAACTTTGCAAAGCAGCTTCAGGTTGGCCTGCCGCCGCTTGTATGTGCCCCAGATTCAGATGCGCTTCTGCCGATTGGGGATCGATCTTCACCGCTGCACCGATCAATTCGAGCGCTTCCTCGTACCGCCCCCCCTGCGCCTTGATCATTCCCAGGTAGTGCAGGGCGTCAAAATTCCGCGCATCCTGGGCCAGCACCTGCCGGTAACACACTTCAGCTTCATCCGGCTTGCCCGCCTGGTGCAATTCCATACCGCGCTTCAGCGCACCGGCAATATCCTTGGTTGCGGGATTTTGAGGCATCAAGACTCCTGAAAAGAAAACTACGCTATAACCTCGACCGCAAAACTCTGCGGCGGCTCGCCGCGCTGATGGCGCTCCCACATCGTGATGTAGGCCGCCTCGATATGGCGGCGGAAACGATCCGTGTCGAACAGGGGATAGGTCGCGCGATGCTCAGCCAGCTTGGCACGGATGGCAGCAAGCTTCTCGGTATCCCCGGCCAATTCCAGCGCCAGCGCTTCATAGTCGCGCAGATTTTCAGTGATCAGTTCCGGCAGGCCCACGGCATGGAGCAGGCTGCCCGCCATGCGTGATGCAAACGCTTCTCCAGTGCAAGTCAGCACCGGCACGCCGGCCCACAGGGCATCACTGGCCGTTGTGCCCGCATTAAAAGGCAATGTGTCCAGAAACAGGTCCGCCAACCGGTAGCGGGCATAGTAATCCCCCAGACTCGACCACTGCGAGAATACCAGCCGTTCCGGAGCAACGCCGCGCCGCTCAGCCTCCTGCCGCAAATTGCACGAAGCTACCTCGTAACTTTCAATCAACCACAGCACGCTGCCCTCAACTCGCAGCAGCAACCGCATCCAGACATCGAAGATCTGCGGTGCGATCTTGTAGGGGTTGTTAAAGCAGCAGAAGACGAACCCGGATCGAGGCAGGCCACATTCCGTGCGGGTGGGCGTGAGTCCTGCAATGCGGCGCTTGTCATCGTTGACCTGGTAGGTCTCTGGCAAATACACGACCTTTTCGGCGTAATCAGCCCGGTGCTCTGGCGGGATAACGTAGCGGTCGGCCAAAATGTAGTCGATATAGTCCGCACCCATGGTGCCGGGAAAACCCAGATAGTTGATCTGAATCGGCGCCGGGCGTTGTGCCAATATTCCGGTGCGGCAGTCGGTGGTGTACCCCATCAGATCCACCGCAATGTCCACCTCCATCTCACGCATCAACGCCGCCACCCCGGAGTCGCTCATCCCGCTGACGTCCACAAACCGGCCAAATGCCGCGGCAACCCGCCGCCCCATCTCGCTGTCTTCCCGGGGCCGGAACGACAGCGCAATCGTCTCGAAGCGCACCTGGTCATGTCTCTCAAACAAGCCTGCCATCAAATACGACACCGCGTGCCCCCGGAGATCCCCAGACAAATACGCCACACGTATCCGATGATGCCGATACCGCTCGCCAGACCACGGTGGCTTGCCTAAGGCAGGATACTTGTCAGCCGCATATGTGCGCGCACACATCAATTGTTCCGCTGCCGAGTCCGATATTGCAAGAAAGTAGAGCGGGAAGGTGATTTTTTTCCCCTCGTTTATCCCCTGTACGACACGTTGCACATTGTTTTCAAAATCGCCCCAGTCACAGCAGACTATTTTTGCCTCCATCATGAGCCCTGCTGCATAGGGCCAATCGGGCGCCAAGCTGACCAAGCGTTCCATAACTTGAGCAGCTCCGTCGTATCGCCTGAGATCACGCAGTACGTTACTGAGATTAAAAAGTGCCGCAGTGTTGCCCGGATCAAGCATGAGCGCTTTTTCATAATCTGCCACGCATTCTACGTAGCGGCCAAGGTCCCGCATGACATTGCCGCGACTGGTCAGACCGTCGGGCCACCCAGGATCGAGCGCCAGCGCACGCTCCAAACTCACCAGAGCTTCCCCGTATCGCTTCAGACGGCGCAATGCCTTGCTTCGATTGACCAGGGCTTCCACGCTTACGGGCTCCAGCGCCAGCGCGCGCTCCGCACTTAACAACGCTTCTTCATGCCGGTCCATCTCCATCAGCGAGATGGCGCGGTTGTTGATGGCCACCACAGCATCGGGCTGCAATGCCAGGATGCGGTCAAAGGCCGTCAACGCCTCGGCATGCCGCCCCAGATCCTGCAGCACAGTGCTGCGGTTGTTGAGCGTTGCCACATGAGCTGGATAGGATGCGAGCACCCGGTCAAAATCCGCCAGCGCCTCATCGTAGCGCTTCAGATTCCGCAGCACAGTGCCACGGTTGATCAGCGCATCCGGGTAACCGGGCTTAAGTTCGAGTGCCTGCTCCAGGCTCGCCAGCGCTTCCCCATACCGCCCCAGCTCCCGCAATGTATTGCCGCGGTTGCTGTGCAGCATCGCCTCCCCCGGCACTAGTGCAAGCGCCCGATCAAAGCTCGCCAGCGCCTCCTCGTAACGACCGAGACCATGGAGGACATTGCCACGGTTATTCAGCACCTCAGGCCAGTCCGGCGCCAGTGCCAATGCCCGGTCATAACTCGCCACAGCTTCCTCATGCCGGTCCAGTTTTCGCAGCGCGATGCCGCGGCCATTCAGGGCTTCGGGATACTGCGGCTTGATCGCCAGTGCCCGGTCATAACTCTGTAGTGCCGCCTCCGGATTGTCCGAGGCAAGTTGCACGCGTCCGAGGTTGGCATGTGCCTCCGCAGCATCCGGCCGCACGTTTGCGGCAGATTCCAGCCACTTGAGCGCTTCGTTAAAGTCGCCGCCCTGCGCCCGCGCCAGCCCCAAATGCAGCAGCGCATCGAAATGGCGCGGCTCGCGTGCCAGCACTTGCCGGTATAGCGCTTCCGCCTCCTGCAGATTCCCTGCCCGGTGCAACTCCAGGCCGCGCCTCAGCGCACAGGCAACATTCCTGGACTCAGTGTTTCGGGACATGAATATGGATGATGAAATCGTAAATGCTATTTTCGATTGCGGGGCTGCTTCGGCGTGCCCGCTTTGCTTTTAGCAACCAAATATTTTATCAAGCCCGACCAGCAAAAAAGTCCGCTCCAGCCGGCGAAAGAATACAGGGAGCGCGGAAATCCCGAGATGTTTTTTTGAAGCAACCATCCAAACCATCGGACGCGCACTTTGTTCACGCGCCCGCCGGGCAGCGCCCGGTGCATGGCTGCGCATATCAAACCCATGCGATCATACTCAAGCTTGGCTCAATCGGTGACTTGCCCAGCACATCAAGGAAAAACAACACTACTCCAATCGCAGGCCTGGATCATTGCCCCGTGATTTTCGCCACTGACGCCACCTTGCTAGTTCCCCCACTTTTCGATATACGCACGATATTTCTCAGTCCATTGCGCCGTACCGAATGCGCCACTGCTCTGGTGTGTCAGGCAGATCGGCCATGTTCCCAGGCGCAATCCGCATTGTCTTGCGCTACGGCAAAAATCCATGTCGTAGAAATGAAAATCAAAACGCGGGTCAAACAACACCCCGTTAGATTTCAGGGCCGATTTCTTGGCGGCCAGGAAAACACCATCCAGGAGTTCGCAAGCAGCAGGGACTTTTCCATAATTAGAAATTGAGCCAAACGGCATTTTCCCGTGCGCAACAGACCCGCTGAGGTTGGCTTTGTCATCCCAGGTAAAGCTGGTGTCCAAAAATGCCCAAGCAGGTTGGTGTGGGACTTTGTGCTTATTGCCTGCAACGCCAATCACATCATATGTCCGCATTCCTTCGATGATCCGATCTGAAAGAAAATAGTCGTCAATCCAGACGTCGTCATGAATGAAGACGAGTATGTCATTGCTGTCCCCTGCCGATATGCGTTCATTATAAATCTCGGGCAGGCCACGACGGTTTGCAAAAGCTACCCGCGGAACCAGCCGATTATCATACTCAAGGCGTCGCAGTGAAATGCCCAGCGCAGATCCGCTCCAGAAATCGCTTTCTGACAATCTTGTCGCGCTGACGATATCAATCATGAAGGATACCAGTAGGGGGTTGTCAAAAAAATTTTGTTTGCCCGGAATTTCAGGTCACGCCTAGGGGAATACGTTCCCTGGACTGGATGGCAAACCAATGCAGCGCCGCCTTCCATTCGCCGAGGAACGGCCGCTGATTCCCAACCGGCTTGCAAAGGCTCATGTTAACCGCCTCGTTGGCATTGGCCGCAAGGATTAACTTCAGGAACTCTAATGGGTAATGCACCGTGACTTATTATAGGTTGATCAGCCGGGGAGCGCTTTGATCACGTACTGGAGCGGCATTGCGTCGGACACCGCCAGATCGGGGTCTGCGCCGCAAACCTCGGCCATCCTGCGAATAACCCCAGGGGCCGGGCCGCGGTTCGTCTCATCAAAAAACCGCGTCCCAGTGGCGCATAGGCCATGAATGCAATCTCCAGTTCGCGGCACGCCGGCAGCACGTCGTTCTCGACATCGCGGCTCCACAGCGAGTACTCGGTCTCGACCGCCGCAATCGGATGCACTTTGTGCGCGCGGCGCAGGGTTTCCGGTCCGGCTTCCGACAGCACCAGATGGCGAACCTTCCCGCCGCGGAGCAAGTCCCCGGAGGGGGCGCCGCGGAGTAAGCACCCCTCGAGGGGGTGTTGTAAAGAAGGTGTTGTGAAAAATCCCCGGAGGGGGCTCCAGGCTGCGCAAAGCGGGTCCCCCGCATCACCCCATAGGCACCGTGTCACGGACGCAAGCAATTGCCAGGCGCGGGCGGCTGCGCTAGAATTCTTACCAGGTATTACTTATAGGAGCGCCCTATGGCAGCCGTATCGGTCACCAGCAAAGGACAGGTCACCATCCCCAAACGGGTGAGGGATGCGCTCGGCATCACCCCTGGCAGCAAGGTTGATTTCGAAGTCGCGGGCGCGGGCGCGCGACTTAAAGTTGTCAGGAAAAACATGCCTACGCGGCCGGAGGATGGCCCGAACATCCTCAATTACAAAGGCAAGGCAGCGACGCTGGAGGAGATGGAGGAGGCGATCGCGCGCGGCGCGCAGAATTCGCTATGAAAGCGCTCGATACCAACATCCTGGTCCGTTACTACACTCAGCACGATCCGCGCCAGGCCAAGATCGCGCTGCGCATCCTCAAAGAGGAAGAAGCGCTATTCGTGCCTCGTACGGTGCTGATTGAGCTTTATTTCGTGCTGCGCTACGGGAAGCAATATCACTTCGAGCCGGCGCAAATCAACGCCGTGCTGCAGCACCTGGTGGGGCTAGTCAACGTCACCATCGAGCAGGCAGACGCCGTGGAAACAGCATTGCGATATCACCAGCAGGGGATAGACTTCGCTGACGCGCTGCACCTCGCATCCTCGCAACATTGCAGCGCGCTGCTCACGTTTGATGACAGGAAATTCGCACGCCGCGCCAGACGGCTCGGCCTGAAACCGGCGGTTACCGTGCCGTCTGCCTGAGATTCAAGCCACGCTTTTCTCTCTGTGAACTCTGTGCTCTCTGTGGCTAAAATTTTTCGGATTAAATCCCCAGCGCCTTCATCTGTTTCTCCGGATAGCGCGTGCCGGCGGTCACGCCGAGCGGAAACGCTTTTTTGAGCGTCTCGATTTCTGCGCTGCTCAACTTGACGTCGATGGCCGCGCAGTTCTGCTCCAGATACTTGCGGCGCTTGGTGCCGGGAATCGGGATGATGTCCTCGCCCTGCGCCAATACCCACGCCAGCGCGACCTGGGCCGGCGTGCATTGCTTCGCCGCGGCTATGTCTTCGATGGTCTTGAGTAACTCATTGTTTTTCTTGATGTTTTCAGGATCGAAGCGCGGGTGGTCGCGGCGCCGGTCTTTCGGCAGCAGGGCATCCAGCGTCTTGATGGTCGCCGTCAGAAAACCGCGGCCCAGTGGCGCATAGGCCATGAATGCAATCCCCAGTTCGCGGCACGCCGGCAGCACGTCGTTCTCGACATCGCGGCTCCACAGCGAGTACTCGGTCTCGACCGCCGCAATCGGATGCACTTTGTGCGCGCGGCGCAGGGTGTCCGGTCCGGCTTCCGACAGCACCAGATGGCGCACCTTGCCCTGCTCGACCAGGCGCTTCATCGCGCCCACCGTGTCCTCGATCGGCACCTTGGCATCGACGCGATGCAGGCCGTAGATATCGATCACATCGACACCGAGCCGCTTCAGGCTTTTATCGCACGCCATCGGCACGTAATCGGGGTGCCCACCCGACAATCCCTCGGGCACGCCGCCGCCCAGGCCGACATTGCCAAACTTGGTGCCGATCAGCACCTTGTCGCGCCGACCCTTGATCGCCTTGCCGACCAACTCCTCGTTGACGCCACTACCGTAAGCGTCGGAGGTCACCAGCAGATTGGCGCCGAGTTCGATCGCGCGGTGCATGGTCGCGATCGATTCCTCATCATTGGGCTCGCCGTAGCTGATGGACATGCCCATGCAGCCGAGTCCGAGTGCTGGGACATCCGGTCCGTTCTTGCCTAATTTTCGTTTTTGCATGCTTTCCTCCTGAATAAACTACTTGTTAAGCCACAGAGACCACAGAGATCACAGAGAAATGCCCAGCAACGCCAAGCCTATGGAACGCCGTCCTGGTTTTCCTCTGTGGTCTCTGTGATCTCTGTGGCTAATGCCTTTGCAAATGTCCTTATTTATTTCGCGTAAGTCACGGTCAGGTCGCCCACGCCGTCCACATGTCCTTCCAGTTTGTCGCCGCGCTTGACCGGGCCGACGCCCGCCGGGGTGCCGGACATGATGACATCGCCGGGCTGCAGCGTGATGAGCTTGGACAGGTAAGAAATCATTTCCGGCACGTTCCAGATCATGTCGGCGAGATCGCCCTTCTGCTTCACCTCGCCGTTGACCTTGACCCAGATCGCGCCTTTGGCAGGATGGCCGATCATCGCCGCCGGGTTGAGCGCGGTGCACGGCGCGGAATTGTCGAATGCTTTGCCCATTTCCCACGGACGGCCCATTTTCTTGGCTTCGCCCTGGATGTCGCGGCGCGTCATGTCGAGCCCCACACCGTAGCCGAACACGTGATCGAGCGCTTTTTCCACCGGAATGTCGGCGCCGCCCTTGCCGATGGCCACGATCATTTCAATTTCGTGGTGCAGATCCTTGGTCACCTGCGGGTAAGGGATGGTGGCATTGTTCTGCACGATGGCATCGGCCGGTTTCATGAAGAAAAATGGCGGCTCGCGGTCCGGGTCGTGGCCCATTTCGCGCGCATGCTCGGCATAGTTGCGGCCGACGCAGTAAATGCGCCCGACCGGAAACGTCTTGTTGCTCTCGGCCACCGGCAGCACCGGGGTTTTGGGGAAATCGATTGCGTAATCCATTGCACTTTTCCTTGTTGTTAAAGAGTCCCTGAAAGCCCATAAAAAGATCAGCCGCCGATGAATTCACTTTAATACCCGCTTGACGGGTACGCCGATACACGCCGATGAACCATCGTCAAAAACTTCCGCCATCAATTCTATATTTTAATGCGTAAAATCAACGCGTTATATTATGTATCCGCATCATGGGAACTTGGAGTTTTGGATTTTTATCGGCGTTCATCGGCGGCTAATTTACTCGATTTTATAACGTGCCCTACGATTGAAATTCGAGAACATCGAAACCACAATTGCGATCCAGCAGGTAAATCAGCCCGCGCGCATCGACGTCGACGTCGTTGCTTTGCGGACTGGCGAATCCGCCGCAGGGCTCGGGAATGAACCAGCCGGTTTCCCGCGGCATGCAGGGGTCGCTGATGTCGATTGCGCGCAGTCCTCCGGCGAACCAGGTGCAGAATACCCGCGTGTCGCTCATGTGCTCCTGGAACTGGTGACAGCCGAAGCGCCCCCCCGGCGTGCGGCTCCACGGGGAATCCAGTTCGCTGACGTGGAACTGTCCGATCGGGTGGATGCGGGCGAGATCGGTCACGTCGAAGACCCACATGCAGGCATGCGGCTGGCCATGATGATGTTCGTGCTCCTCGTCCGTCACCAGCGCGACTTCGCGCCCGCCCACCTTGAACGGCACCTTGAACACGGTATGGGTGGGCTCGAGATACAGCGGATGATAGTTGTAGGCGCCGACCGTGCGCGGTTTCGTGATATCCGAAACATCGATCACGCGCAAACCGGCCTGCCAGCAGCCAGCCCACAGTTTGTCGCCCTCGCGCAGCGTGTGGTGCAACCGGTAATCCTGGCCGGACCAGGTCGGTTGCTCGCCGCCGGCAATGTGCTGGCCCGGCACCCACCAGCGCGACACCTCAATCGGGCGCTGCGGATCCTGCAAATCGTAAATGACCAGGAGATTGCCGAGATAACCGTCCATCTCGGTCGAAATATAGGCATAGCGCTGATCGGCATCAAAACGATGCACGCCGACGCCGCCGGTCTTCTGATGTGTGAGCAACCGCGGCTTTGCGGGATTTGAAATATCCCAGACCTTGAACCCGCCTTCTGCATAACCGCTCGCCAATTCGGCTTCCAGCGGCGCAAGTTCCGCCTCCGCGACGCCGAGTTTTGCCGCGACTTCCTGTTGCGACGGCGCGCGGCCCGTTGCCTGTTGCAATTCGGCGCGCGCCGCCAGCATGCGTTGCGCCTTGCGCACCACGCGGCGGTTGTTGTGTTCGACGTTGGTGATCATGATGTCGCCGTTGACGCGCACCTTGTGAGTATGCGAGCGATCGTGATCGAGGTTGATTTGCGCGACGATGCGCGGCTGGCGCGGATCCGATATATCCAGGATGGTGGTGCCGTACGGCGGCCTCATGTGGCCGACGAAAGCGTGATGGCCCTGCACCACGACCTGCCCGCCTCCGGGCAAATCGAGATGCGAGAGCCGCCTGATGTTATGGCTGAGTCGGGCAGAACCGCTTTTTGTAGCGTTCATATTGCGAAACCGGGACCGGGATTTATTGGGGAAGCCACACACAGCACCCTGGCGGGCGCCAACTCTTCCCGCGAATTATCAGTGATTGCACGCAGGTTGGTCAATTTTGCGGCCCACAACGGCCCCGGCCGTTTGGTTGCAGGCGATGAAGTCTAAATAGTGGACGACCCGCGCATGGCATGGCGGGGCGATGCCGATCCGCTATCATACGCACGCCATCCGCTTCCCCGCTTCCGATGACCGAATCCGCCTCGTTAGTCACGCTGTTCACCAGCAGTTTCCTGGCCGCGACGCTGCTGCCGGGCGGCTCGGAGGCGGTGCTGTTCGGCGTGCTGAAATTTCACCCCCAGCAATTCTGGCCCGCGCTTGCCGTGGCGACTCTGGGCAATACGCTGGGCGGCATGTCGTCTTATCTGATCGGCTGCATTATTCCCCAGACCAAACCGCTCAAGGGACTCGCCACCCTGCGGAAGTACGGCAGCGCCATGCTGCTGCTGGCATGGGTGCCTGTCGTCGGCGATCCGCTGTGCGTCGCCGCCGGCTGGCTGCGGCTCAATCCGTGGTTATCGGCGCTGTTTATCGCCGTCGGCAAGTTTGCGCGGTATTGGGTGATAGCCACAATAACAGTTGCGTAAGCGGTGCGCGGTACAGGCGAACTGACTCGAAGCGCTTCAATCGGCTTACCGCTCACGCATGCATGCTGCTCTGCAGTAGAATCAACTTCTTACGTGCATTGCCCGAGCTGATATGACCGCCCGCCTGCGGGAAATTCCCTACAACTACACTTCGTTCGCGGATCGCGAGATCGTGATCCGCCTGCTCGGCGCGCCGCTGTGGGACGTCCTCAACGAGCTCAGAAGCCAGCGCCGCACCGGCCGCTCGGCGAAAATGCTCTACGAGGTGCTGGGCGACATCTGGGTGGTGTCGCGCAACCCTTACATCGAGGACGATTTACTGGCCCACCGCAAACGGCGCGCGGCGCTGATTGCCGGCATGCGCGCGCGTCTCGACGAGATCGAAGCGCGGCGCCGTAATCTCGACCCCCGGGTCACCGAACTTCTGAAGGCTGCCCGCGCCGCGGTCGGCGCCTTCGAATCCGGGTGCGAGGAAACACTCAGGCTGCGACGCAAGGCGTTAAGCCGGCTCGCGCGCGTCACGCGTCGCGACAACATCCAGTTCGACGGCCTGGCGCGCGTGTCGCACGTCACCGACGCCACCGACTGGCGCGTCGAATATCCGTTCGTCGTCCTCCATCCCGATACCCAGGATGAGATCGCTCACATCGTCAAGGCGTGCATTGAACTCGGGCTCACCATCATTCCGCGCGGCGGCGGCACCGGCTACACCGGCGGCGCGATCCCGCTCACCAAATTCTCCGCCGTGATCAATACCGAGAAGCTTGATGAGCTGAACGCCATCGAACAGGTCACGCTGCCCGGCCTGAGCCGTCCGGTGGCGACCCTGCGTTGCGGTGCGGGCGTGGTGACGCGGCGCGCGATAGTGGCTGCCGAAGCGGCCGGCCTGGTGTTCGCCTGCGATCCGACCTCGGCCGACGCCTCGTGCATCGGCGGCAATGTCGCGATGAACGCGGGCGGCAAGAAAGCCGTGCTGTGGGGCACCGCGGTCGATAACCTCGCGTCCTGGAAAATGGTGACCCCGGACGCCGGATGGATGCTAATCGAGCGCCTCGATCACAACCTCGGCAAAATCCACGACGCAGGCATCGCGCGTTTCCGCATCACGCGTTACGCAATCGACGGCAAGACACCGCGCGGCGAGCCGGAGATACTTGAAATCCCGGGGTCGCAGTTCCGCAAAACCGGGCTCGGCAAGGATGTCACCGACAAATTCCTCGGCGGATTACCTGGCATACAAAAAGAAGGCTGCGACGGCCTCATTACGGAGGCGACGTTCATCCTGCATCGCATGCCGCCGGCCATCCGCACTGTGTGCCTCGAATTCTTTGGCGAAGTGCGCGAGGCCGTACCCTCCATCGTCGAGATCAAGCGCTACCTCGAGGCGCATCCACAGGTCATGCTTGCCGGACTCGAGCATCTTGACGAGCGTTATATCAAAGCGGTGGGTTACGCCACCAAGGCGCGCCGCGCCGGCCGGCCGAAAATGGTGCTGGTCGGCGACATCGTCGGTGACGACGAGGATGCGGTGGCCGCTGCGGCCTCGCACGTGGTGCGCATCGCCAACGCGCGCACCGGCGAAGGCTTCATCGCGGCCGGTGCCGAAGCGCGCAAAAAATTCTGGCTCGACCGCGCACGCACTGCAGCCATCTCCCGCCACACCAACGCGTTCAAAATCAACGAAGACGTGGTCATCCCGCTCGAGCGCCTCGGCGACTATTCCGACGGCATCGAGCGCATCAATATCGAACTGTCGATCAAAAACAAGCTCAAGCTGCTCGCCGCACTTGATGAATTTTTCATGAGCGATCTGCCGCTCTACCAGCACGAGGAGCCCGTATCGGCGGCCGAGCTGATCGGTGACCGCGTCGAGCGCGCGCGCAGCCTGATCGACGATACGCGCCGGCGCTGGCAATGGCTGCTCGATAATCTTGACGCCCCATTTAACAGTTTCAAGTTTCAGGTTTCAAGTTCCGAGTTGACACCCGAGACGGTATTTGATGCGCTTCAGGCCCACGTCATCCGGGTGTCGTGGAAAGCGGAAGTGCGCGCAATGCTCGCCGACATTTTCAGCGGCCGGGCGTTTCACAAGGTGGTCGAGCAGATCGACGCCACCCACAAGTCGGTGCTGCGAGGGCGCGTGTTCGTGGCGCTGCACATGCACGCGGGCGACGGCAACGTTCACACAAATATCCCAGTAAATTCAGATAATTACGAGATGCTGCAGGAAGCCACCCAGGCGGTGGCACGCATCATGCGCCTGGTGCAATCGCTCGACGGCGTGATTTCAGGCGAGCATGGGATAGGCATCACCAAGCTCGAGTTTCTCGACGCCGGGCAAATAGCGAGTTTCAGCGCCTACAAGAACAAAGTCGATCCCGACGGCCATTTCAACAAAGGCAAACTGCTGCCAGGCGCCGATCTGGCCAACGCCTATACCCCCAGCTTCTCGCTGCTCGGTGCGGAAAGTCTGATCCTCGAACACTCTGACATCGGCGGCATTTCCGACTCGATCAAGGACTGTCTGCGCTGCGGCAAGTGCAAGCCGGTGTGCGCGACCCATGTGCCGCGCGCCAACCTGCTCTACAGCCCGCGCAACAAAATCCTTGCCGCCAGCCTCCTGATCGAAGCCTTCCTCTATGAAGAGCAAACGCGGCGCGGCATCTCGCTCGAGCATTTCGATGAATTCAGCGATGTCGCCGACCACTGCACGGTATGTCATAAATGCCTGAACCCGTGTCCGGTCGACATCGATTTCGGCGACGTATCGGTGGCGATGCGCAATTTCCTGCGCCGCAAGGGCAAGCGCAAATTCAATCCCGGTACTTTCGCCAGCATGTTTTTTCTGAACGCGACCGACCCGCGGACCATCAATCTCGTGCGCAAAGTCATGATCGAATGGGGTTACAAGGCGCAGCGTCTCGCGCACGGCGCCGCCCAGATGCTCGGCCTGGCGCAACAGCAGACTCAGCGCCCTCCGGCCACCGTCGGCAAGGCGCCGCTCAAAGCCCAGGTCATACACTTCATCAACAAGCCGATGCCGGGCGGGTTGCCCAAGCAAGCCTCGCGCGCGCTGCTCGATATCGAGGATGCGCGCATGGTGCCGGTGATACGCGACCCGCAGAAAGTCACTGAGGATTCCGACGCGGTGTTTTATTTTCCGGGCTGCGGTTCGGAACGGCTGTTCAGCCAGGTCGGCCTGGCGACCCAGGCGATGCTCTACGAAGTCGGCGCGCAGACCGTCCTGCCGCCGGGATATCTGTGCTGCGGTTATCCGCAGACGGCGGCCGGCGAAGCGGAAAAAGGCCGGGCCATCATCACCGCCAACAGAGTGCTGTTCCATCGCATCGCCCACACGCTCAACTACCTGGACATTAAAACGGTGATCGTGTCCTGCGGCACCTGCATGGACCAGTTGCAGAAATACGAGTTCGACAAGATTTTCCCGGGATGCCGGCTGCTCGATATTCACGAGTACCTGATGGAAAAAGGGCTCAGCCTGGAGGGCGTCACCGGCGTGCGCTACATGTACCACGACCCCTGCCACACCCCAATGAAAACCTATCAGCCGCTGCAAGTCGTCAATCAGTTGATGGGTTCGGATGTGGCGCTCAACGACCGTTGCTGCGGCGAGTCGGGCACGTTGGCGGTGACCCGGCCCGACATTTCCACCCAGATCCGCTTTCGCAAGGAGCAGGAAATGCGCAAGGGCGCGGCAGATTTGCGCCAGGACAGCTTCAAAGGCGAGGTGAAGATCCTGACCTCCTGTCCGTCATGCCTGCAAGGCCTGGCCCGCTACGACGACGATGCCGGCACGCAGGCTGACTATATCGTGGTGGAAATGGCAAAACACCTGCTCGGCCCGGACTGGATGGCCCGCTATGTGGCCAAAGCCAACAACGGCGGCATTGAACGCGTTCTACTATGAAGCCCTTGGCTGCCGCCGCCCCTCTCCCCCGACCCCTCTCCCGCCCAGTCGGGAGAGGGGAGATTCGTGCTCCGTTCAAAATGCAAACGGAGTGTTTTCGGATGGGCGGCATTGAACGGGTGCTTTTATAGTTCAAGGTTCCGGGTTCCGGGTTCCGGG
>JAUXMZ010000075.1 GCA_030683105.1 Burkholderiales bacterium
GAGGGGTGAGGGGTGAGGGGTGAGGGGTGAGGGGTGAGGGGTGAGGGGTGAGGGGTGAGGGGTGAGGGGTGAGGGGTGAGGGGTGAGGGGTGAGGGGCAAAGCAGAGTGTGTCTCCTCTCTGCTCACTCCTCACGCACTAATTTAGCGAGCTTCTCTTCAAGGTAATGGATGCTGGTGCCGCCACGCACGAACGCCGCATCGTTCAGCAGCATCTGATGCAGCGGGATGTTGGTCTTGATGCCCTCGACGGCGGCTTCCGACAGTGCGATGTTCAGACGCGCCAGCGCCTGTTCGCGCGTGTCGCCATAAGCGATGATCTTGCCCAGCAGGGAATCGTAGTAGGGCGGCACGAAATAGCCATTGTAGGCATGCGTATCGACCCGTATGCCCGGCCCTCCGGGGATATGCAGCGACGTGATGCGCCCCGGAGACGGCGTAAATTTATAAGGATCCTCGGCATTGATGCGGCATTCGATCGCGTGACCCTTGAGGGTGACGTCGCGCTGCTTGACAGTGAGTTTTTCGCCCGCGGCAATGCGGATCTGCAGTTGCACGATGTCGAGGCCGGTAATCAACTCGGTCACCGGGTGCTCGACCTGCAGCCGGGTGTTCATCTCGATGAAAAAAAACTCGTTATTTTCATAAAGAAACTCGAAGGTGCCGGCGCCAACGTAGCCGATCTTGCGACACGCTTCGGCGCAGCGCTCGCCGATGCGCAAGCGGGCGCGCGGGTTCAGCAACGGCGCAGGCGCCTCTTCGATCACTTTCTGGTGGCGGCGCTGCATCGAGCAGTCGCGATCGCCGAGATAAATCGCATGGCGAAACTTGTCGGCCAGGACCTGGACTTCAATGTGGCGCGGGTTCTCGAGGTATTTCTCCATGTAAACCGCGGGATTGCCAAACGCCGCCTGCGCCTCGGTGCGCGTGGTCTGCACCGCATTCGACAGCGCTGCTTCAGTGTGGACAACACGCATCCCGCGCCCGCCGCCGCCGCCCGCGGCCTTCACGATCACCGGGTAACCGATCTCGCGGGCGATGCGTACAACTTCCTTTGCGTCTTCCGGCAGCGCGCTGTCGATCCCCGGCACCACCGGCACGCCGGCTTTTTTCATGGCGTTCTTGGCGCTCACCTTGTCGCCCATCAGGCGTATGGTCTCGGCCCTCGGTCCGATAAAGACGAAGCCGCTCTGCTCCACGCGCTCGGCGAAATCCGCGTTCTCGGATAAAAACCCGTAGCCGGGATGGATCGCCTCGGCATCGGTTACTTCCGCCGCGCTGATGATGGCCGGGATGTTGAGATAGCTTAGTGCCGATTGCGGCGGCCCTATGCACACCGACTCGTCCGCCAGCTTGACATACTTGGCCTCGGCATCAGCCTCGGAATGAACGACGACGGTCTTGATGCCCATTTCGCGGCAGGCGCGCTGAATTCTGAGCGCGATCTCGCCGCGATTGGCTATGAGGATTTTTCCAAACATTGAAATTGCCGTAAGCGGTAAGGGTGAACAGTAAGCGGTAAGCGGTTAAGGCGATGCGATCTACCGTTTATCGCCCACCCCTGGGGGCTCACTCGAGGATGAATAGCGGCTGCCCGTATTCCACCGGCTGGCCGTTCTCGGCGAGTATCGTCTTGATGATGCCGTCCTGGTCGGCTTCGATCTCGTTGAGCAGCTTCATGGCCTCGATGATGCACACCGTATCGCCGACTTTCACCGCCTGCCCGAGCTCGACGAATGGCTTGGACCCCGGCGCCGCCGAGCGGTAGAAGGTGCCGACCATCGGCGATTTGATCGCATGCCCCTCGGGTGCCGCGGGTTCGGCTGGTGCGGCCTCTGCTGCCGGAACGACGACTTGTGCTGGCGCCATGGCGGCAGGCGCGGGGCCGGCCTGCCGGCCGCGGCTGATGCGCACTTTCTCTTCGCCTTCGGAAATCTCGAGTTCGTCGATGCCGGATTGCTGCACCAGGTCGATCAGCGTCTTGATTTTACGGAGGTCCATATTACTTTCTCTTTGAATAGTGCAGCGCGAAATCCAGCGCCAGATCATAGCCCTTGGCGCCCAGCCCGCTGATGACGCCAACGGCGATATCGCTGAAATACGACTGATGGCGGAAAGCTTCGCGCGCGAACACGTTAGACAGATGAACCTCGACGAACGGGATCCCGACCGCGGTCAGTGCATCCCTCATGGCCACGCTGGTGTGGGTATAGGCGGCGGGGTTGATGATGATGAAATCGACCTGGTCCCGGCCCGCCTGCTGAATGCGCTCGACGAGTTCGGATTCGGAATTGCTCTGGCAGGCTTCGAGCCGGGCACCGGCCTTCTTGGCCGCCGCGGCCAGCCTGGCCTCTATGACCGGCAAGGTATCCCTGCCGTAGTGGTCAGGCTCGCGGGCCCCGAGCAGGTTTAGATTCGGGCCGTTGATGACCAGGATGTTTTTGTTCGCTGCTGTCATGGTGGTATCGCTCCATCGGCGCCGGTTTCCTAATGAAAAACTCCGGCTGAAGCTTTCAGATGGATGTTAAATCGCAGCAAGTTTGCCGCAAATCGCTACACGTTGTCCAGAATTTTACCGAAAATCGCCGACCACACTGACAATATATTAATAATTGCTTTTAATTCAATGCTTTATTATTAAATAGCCGCAATGAATACCAGCGCGCGCCCAACTTGGGTTGGATGCGCAGACTGTGGGCACGTGCACCACTATGCACAACCAACCTGTACCGGCAAATTAAGCGGATATAAAGGATGTTGCCGTATTTTAACCACGGGATGCGGGCTAAAGCAGCGGTTCTATCATGCCCTGCAGCTGCGCTTCCTTGACCTCGCCCACCTGGGTGGCAGCGATTTCCCCAGCGCGGTTGAAAACCAGGGTAAAGGGCAGGGCGCCGACACGATTCCCGGCGTTACGCGACAGGTCCACGGTTTCGATGCCCCCCAGCAGCACCGGGTAGTTGATTCCGAACTCCCGGACAAAAACCTGAACCGGATCAAGCCGGTCGATGGCGATACCGACAAACTGCAAGCCTTGCGCCCGATACTTTTTTTGCAGCCTGACGAACACCGGGATTTCCTCGCGGCACGGTGCGCACCATGTCGCCCAGAAGTTGACGACCAGCACTTTGCCGCGCCACTGGCGGAGCATCTGTGTCTGGCCCTGGAGGTCGGTGAGCCGTGCTGCCATCACCGCTTCTGCGGCACCCTCGCCCGCTCCCGCGCCGCTCAGGCGCCAGGCGTTGAATCCGACTCCCGTTGCGGCGGCCAGAACCGCCACCGCCCCAAACTGCAAAAAGCGGCGTTTATTGATGGTCACTGAAAGTTGATCGCCCGATCGAGCACGGCCACGAATTTATCTGCGGGCTGAAACCCGATAACACGCAGCCCATTGATTTCATTACCGTTTTTATCAAAGAAAATGATGCCCGGCGGCCCGAATAAACGGAAGCGCTTGAGCAGCGCTATATGTTCGGCGGTATTGGCCGTCACGTCGGCCTGCAGCTTCACCATACCGGCGAAGCGCGCCTGGACTTGCGGATCACTGAATGTGTAGCGCTCCAGTTCCTTGCATGACACGCACCAGTCCGCATAGAAATCCAGCATCACCGTCTTGCCGCCGGCAGATTTGATGGCGCTGTCGAGCTCGGCAATATTGTTCACGCGCTGGAATGCCACTGGCGGCGTGGCCGCCGACGCCAGTGGCGATCCCGTGCCGGCGCGCAGCCCAGACAGCGGCTGCAGGATATCGCGGCCGCCGGAGAGCGCGCCGACCAGAAAGGCGATGCCCGCCACTAGCGCGATGACCCCTATGCCTTTGCTGAACTTCTGGAAACCGTGGGCGCCATGCGGCAGCGGATCCAGCGCATGCAGGTAAATCGCGGTAATCATCAGCAGTGCGGCCCAGGCCAGCATCAGCACGGTCAGCGAGAACAGCGGTGTAACCAGATAAATCGCGACCGCCAGCATCAGCACGCCAAAAAAGCGTTTTACCGTATCCATCCATGGCCCGGCCCTGGGCAGCAGCGCGCCCGCCGAGGCGCCGACCACGAGCAGCGGCACGCCCATGCCGAACGCCATCGCAAACAATGCGCCGCCGCCGAGCACGACGTCACCGCTCTGGCTGATATAGAGCAGCGCGCCGGCCAGCGGCGCTGCAACGCACGGCCCGACGATCAACGCCGACAAAATGCCCATGGTGAATACGCCGGCAAACCGCCCGCCGGGCACGCGGTTGCTGGCATCGGCGAGCCGTGACTGCAGCGCAATCGGCAGTTGCAATTCGTAGAAGCCGAACATGGCCAGCGCCAGCGCGACAAACAGCGCCGCGAAACTGCCGAGCACCCAGGGACTTTGCAGTGCCGCCGACAGCATTGCGCCGGAGAGGCCGGCGGCCACACCGGCCAGCGCATAGGTCATCGCCATGCCGAACACATAGGCGAGTGAGAGCAGAAAGCCATGCATCTTCGTCAGGTGCTGGCCACGGCCGGCTATGATGCCGGAGAGGATAGGCACCATGGGCAGCATGCAGGGCGTGAATGCGAGCAGCAGGCCAAAACCGAAGAAACTCAAGACCAGCAGCCAGAATTCCCCCTGGAACAGTTCCGCGATCAGCGTGTCTTCGGCTTTTTGAGGCACACCGGGCGATGACAACAAGCCGCTGCTCCCGGCGTCGCTGCGCGTCGCACCCGGGGTGAATGCGGCCAGCCGGAGTTCGGCTTTCTGCTCCTGCGGCACATAACACACGCCGATGTCGGCACACCCCTGCGAAACGGCCGTCAGCATGGCGGCGGGTACCTTGCCGTCGTGCTGCAGCGGCAGCAGGATGCTCACCGTATCGCGATAAACCTCGACATCGCCGAAAAACTCATCTTTCGTGACCTTGCCGGGCGGCAGCTGCGGCGCCGCCAGAATGAGCGGCGCGGGTTCGATGCCGAAACGGAACTTGTCGCGGTACATGTAATAGCCTGGCGCGATCCGGTAATTCACTTCGATGGTGTTGGGGCCGGCCATCTGGGCCGAAAAGCGGAACGCCTTGTCCGGATCCAGCAGATCGGGCTCGGCGGCATGAACCGGCCAGGAAACAAGCAGCAGCAGGGTGAGCAGAAAGCGCACCGGGAAGGAGTTTGTCGGACTTGGCCCCGACAAACTCCTAAAATGAAAAAAGCTAAAAAACGAGGCGAAAATAATGTTTAATTCCACAGCCGTTTCACCTTGGTCAGCACGCAGGAACGACGTTTTGGCGGGTTCTGTTGACGCTTTCGCATTCTTTTCCAGGACAGTTTTGTTTAAGGAGCTTGTCGCACTCAAGTCCGACGAGCTTCCAGCGCAGCATTTCGAGACGCATAACTTCCTTTTTAAGCAGCCTGTCGCTAAAGCGTCGATCAACAGTGACCCGTTAACACTACCCGTTCCGGTGAATGAGGCCAAGTCAGACAGGCTGCTTCGTGGTTTCCGCCGCCACCCATTCCAGGTATCCGGGCAGACCGTAACCTATTGGGACAGCGACAATTTCGGGAAGTTCGTAAGGGTGGGCCTCGCGGATCGCGGCCTCGACCTCGGGATAGAGCGCGCCGCGGGTCTTGATCAGCAGCGGCACTTCCTGTGCGGTTTCGATTGCCCCCTGCCAGCGATAAACCGAGGTGCATGCCGCCAGCACATTGACGCACGACGCAAGCCGCTTTTCCACCAGCACCTCGGCTATCCTCACTGCGGTGTCGCGGTCGGGCAGGTTGGTGATCACCATGATCGCATCGGTTGAGGGCGCATCGGTCATGACAACCTCAGGAATTGCGCGCGGCAGACGCCGCGGCGATGCCGTCTTGCACTGTCGGATAGCGCAACCGCAGCCGCAGTTCCTGCTTGATGCGGCGGTTGGTAAGCCGCCGCGACTCGTTCATGAACGACAGCAGACTCTCCGGTATGCTGCGCGCGGCATCGGCACGCGCCACCCGCAGCGGGCGCGGCAGGCCGAAACAATCGGCAACCAGGTCGAAATAATCACCCATTTTCTGCGGCGCATCGTCGGCGGCGTTGTACATGCGTCCGGGATGTGCATGATGCAGGGCTGCAATCACAATGCGCGCCAGATCATCCGCATGAACATGATTCACATACGCGTCGTCTTCCGCTCTGAGCGCCGGCGTGCCCTGTTCCAGGCGCGCGAGCGGCAGACGATCCGCCGCATAATTGCCCGGCACGCGCAGAATCGATACGCGCACCCCGCTGCGCCGGCCCCATTCGCGCAGCCGCTTTTCGGCATCCGCGCGGCGCCGCGCGCGCGCGGTCAGCGGCCGCGCCGGATGGGTCTCGGGCACGAGCGCGCCGTGGCAATCGCCATAGACACCGCTGGTGCTGATGTAGACCAGTTGCTGTGGTAGACTTTTGCCCTTTGCCAGCGCTGCAATCAGGTGCGCGGTACGCGTATCGTGTGCGCCGTGGCCGGGCGGCGGCGCAAAGTGCACGACATCGTGGGCGAGTCCGGCAATCGGATGAAGGGTTTGCGGCTTGTCTAGATCGCCCCGGATCGGAGTGATGCCGAGCGTACGCAGCGTGGCGAAACCGTGCGGTTCCCGCGAAAGAGCGTAGGTTCGATAGCGCCCGCGCAGCAATGGAACCATGCGCAGCGCCACGTCGCCGCAGCCGATGATAAGCAAACGTCGCATAACGGAATTTTAGCTCATTCAGAGCCTTACGGCTGAAACCTCGCATAGTATGCCTCACCAAATCACCATAAAACCCAGCAACCACGTTTTCACGGTCATTGAAGACGAAACCATCCTTGAAGCCGCGCTGCGCGAGGGATTCGTCATCGCTTACGGCTGCCGCAATGGCGCCTGCGGCACCTGCAAGGGCAAGGTGCTGGAGGGCGTGGTCGACTACGGCACTTACCAGGAACACGCTCTGCCCGACACCGAAAAAGCACTCGGTCAGGCGCTGTTCTGCCAAGCCAGACCCCTCACCGATCTCGCCATCGAGTGCCGTGAAATCGGCGCAGCCAAAGACATACAGATCAAGATTCTGCCGTGCCGGGTACAGAAACTTGACCGGTTCGCATCCGATGTGGCGATACTCAGGCTAAAGCTGCCCACCAATGAGCGCCTGCAGTTCCTCGCCGGCCAGTACATCGATATCCTGATGAAAGACGGCCAGCGCCGCAGCCTGTCGCTGGCCAATGCGCCGCACGATGATGCGTTGCTGGAACTGCATTTGCGCAATTACGGCGGGCCGTTCAGCGATTACGTTTTCAACCGCATGAAGGAAAAGGACATCCTGCGCTTCGAGGGTCCGCTCGGCACTTTTTTCCTGCGCGAGGACTGCGCGAAGCCCATCATTCTGCTCGCCAGCGGCACCGGCTTTGCGCCGATCAAATCCATCGCCGAGCACGCGATCCACAAGGGTATCCAGAGGCAGATGACGCTTTATTGGGGAGCGCGCGTTCGCGCCGATCTATACATGCATGAGCTTGCCGGAAAATGGCAGAGTGAACACGGCATTACCTACGTGCCGGTGCTGTCGGAAGCGTTGCCGGAGGACCAATGGAGCGGCCGCAGCGGTTTCGTGCATCGCGCAGTAATGGAGGATTTCCCCGATCTTTCCGGCCACCAGGTCTATGCCTGTGGCGTGCCAGCGATGGTCGAAGCTGCGCACAAAGACTTTACCACTCAGTGCGGGCTGCCCGATGACGAGTTCTATTCGGACTCGTTCACGCCGGCAGTGCCTGCTCCCGGCTAGATACTCATGACCGGCGCCGGCAGATTCGCCCTGCTCTCGATCGCCGCCGCGGTGGTGACCATCGCGCTCAAGACATTGGCGTGGTGGTTGACGGATTCGGTCGGCCTGCTCTCTGACGCGCTCGAAGGCACGGTCAATCTGGCCGGCGCCACCGTGATGCTCGCCATGCTGGTCGTCGCATCACGGCCACCCGATGAAGAGCATGCGTACGGCTACTCAAAAGCCGAGTATTTCGCCAGCGGGTTCGAAGGCATGATGATACTGCTCGCCGCCTCGCTGATCGCCTATGCCGCGATAGACCGCCTGTTTTTTCCGCGCCCGCTGGACAATATCGGCGCCGGCCTTATCGTCTCCGTGGTCGCTGCCGCCATCAACTACGCCGTCGCGCGCAAGCTGTTCGAGGCGGGCCGCCGCTACAATTCGATCGCGCTGGAGGCCGATGCGCACCACCTGATCACCGATGTCTGGACTTCGGCGGGCGTGGTCGTCGGCGTTATCGCCGTTGTGCTCACCGGCTGGTTGTGGCTCGATCCGCTAATCGCGCTGGCAGTCGCCGCCAACATCGTATGGACCGGTATCAAGCTGGTCAGGCGCTCGCTGCTCGGTCTGATGGACCGCGCGCTGCCCGCACACGATCTGTTGGCGCTGAATCAGGTGCTCGACCGCTACCGCGCGCAGGGCATAGATTTTCACGCCCTGCGCACGCGCCAGGCCGGCGTGCGCTCTTTCGTGTCCGTGCACGTGCTGATGCCGGGCGAATGGAGCGTGGCGCGGGGCCATGATCTGGCGCATGAAATCGACGATGAGATCTGCAAGGTGCTGCCAGGTGCTACCGTAGCCACGCACATCGAGCCGCTGGACCACCCGGAATCGTACCGGGATATCGATCTTGACCGGTGAACGGGGTGGCTCTGAGGTTCCCGTTTCCGGCTCTTACAACATCGTCCTGCGCCGGCCACCGCTCATCAGCCTGAGCTGCTCTACCGCCAGCTCCAGGCTCACCCGGTAATGCTTGCGTGCCTCGGCCGAGTTTTCGAGTTTCTCCTGCAGCTGCGCCAGGGCCAGGTGGGCCGTACAGGAGGATTCGATCGAAATACTGGCCTCCAGGTAACTTTGCGCCTTGCCCCACAACTCCTGCCTGGCGCAGAGCTTTCCCAGGGCGAGCAACAGCGCGGCATCGTCGGGATGAGCCTGGAGCCAGGCTTCTGCGCGCTCGATCTGCTTGACCGCATCGTCGCCCGGACATTCGGCGTAGAGGCCAACCAGTTCACTGTCCCAGTTTTCCTTGAGGCTGGCTTCGATGATCTGGCGCGCTTGGGCACAATTGCCTAGTGTGATAAAACTCTGGGCCGCCACCGCCGCGATCCGGCTGTCGCGCCGCTCCGCAGCCGGAATTTTCTGCCACACTGTTTCGAGCGCCTGACTGTCCATCGCCTTGCGTCTGAGGTTCTCCGACAACGCATGACGTCTGACCTGCTCGGCCTGACCGACGTCAAACACTTTCAGCTTTTCGAGTTGCGCAGTGAGCTTAAGCACCTCATCCCAGTTCTTTGCCATCTGCTGCGCCTTGAGTTCCAGCCGCAGCACCGCCGTATGCTTTTTCGGCAGGTCTCTGAGCACGTTGAGCGCCTCGTGAAAGCGCCTGTGGTCGAGCAGCAACTCCGCCTCGGTCACCGCCTTGATTGCCATCTCCTCCGGCGTCTGCGTCGGGGCCTGGGCCAGAAAGGCATCGCGCCGCTCGTATGCACGCAACGCATGCGCCGCACGCGCAGCGACTATGGCGCCGATCCCGGCATGCTCGCCGAGCTTGAGCAGGCTCGCGGCCGCTTTCTCCGCCCGGGCGTAACGTCCGACAAAATAATTTTGCAGCGCATCGTTCAGGGTGGCCAGCGCCTTATTGTGGCGGCGCGCGATCCGGTACTCGCGCACCCGTGCCGGCAAGCCCAGCGTTCCCGACACGATACGCACCACAACATAACCGGCAACAAAAGCGGCAAACAGGACGATAAGCAGCAGATTAAGCGATAGTTCGACCCGATAGGGCGGCACCACCAGCAACACGTAGCCTGTGTTGTAATGCGCGGCGACGACCAGTCCCGCCGCCATGGCAAACAGGACGATGATCCAGAACAGCGTTCTCACCGGGAGCCCGCGACAAAGTCAAAAAAGTTAACCGCCGATGAATTCACTTTAATACCCGCTTGACGGGTACGCCGATGAACGCCGATTAACATCAAAAAATCCAAACAACGAAGGGCCGCGTTATCGTGCAACACATAGCTTTTATTAACTATGGTTGGAGCCCTTTGGTACGATGACAGCTGAGGTTGATTCGATCGGCGTTCATCGGCGTCTATCGGCGGTTTCATCGGGTTGGGTCTTTTAGATTTACTCGCTTAGCGGCCGGGGCGCTCGCGTGCCGCCGCACGGTAGCTGCGCAGCGCCTCCAGCGTTGCGCTGATTTCGGGCACTTCTATCGTGATCTCACCGTCCAGCAGGGTGCGCAGCGTAGCAAGCGCGGTGTCGACCGATTTGTCGCCCGTGCCGTAATACTTGGCAAGCCAGTCGCTGGATGCTTTGAGATCAGCCTTGTAACTCGTCTGGTCGCGGGTCAGAAGGGCAAGCCGTGCGCCGACCAGGCGCAGCTTGAGGTTTTCGCGCAGGAAAAAACTTTGCGACGGTGCGAGCAGCGGCACATCGGGCTTGTCCATGTGCTGGATGCGCACCATCTGCTTGATTTCGCCCCACGCCTCGCGCCATAAGCGCACCCAGGGGTTGGGGTGGATGTCAGCACCGGCGACGGGCGCCGGCTCCGGCATCGGGCGCGCTTCCATTGCCAGCGGCAGCGTATCAACCGCCGTAATAAGGGTATCGATGCGCACGCTGATCCCCACGGCGTCGACATGCGGCAGCGCTTTGAGGCGCTCGATGTCGCGACTCAGCGTCTTGCGCAACGCCGCGAGTTGCGGATGGTCCATGCGCTGCAGTCTGGCTTCGGCGTTGGCCATTGCAATCAGCGCCGCCTTGACGTTGCCGGCGAGTTGCAGCTGCTGGCTGGCAAGCTGCAGCGACTGTTCGATCTCGGCAAAAGTCCATTCGTCGCGATTGCGGGACAACTCCTGGTAGAGCGCTTCCAGGGCGATCTGCTGGTTCTGCGAGTCGGCAAGCTTGTTTTCGAGGACGCCGATTTTGACCCGCAACTCATCGCCGGCATCGAGAATCTGTTTCGCGATCAACTGGCCATCCCGGGTCTGGGTATCCGCTACGGCCAGTTTTCGGGCAAGTTCCTGCCTTAAGGTATCGAGCTGTCCGCGGCTGTCGTGCCATTGCCAGGCGGCAAGCGCGAATGCGGCAAGCGCCAACAGCAGTGCGAGGCTGGAATAAAGGCGGGAGCCGCCGGTTTTACTCGCGGCGGGGAACGCAGGCCCGAGTTGCGCCGCCTCCGGTTCGTGCGGCACGGGATCTGGGGTAGGGTCACTCATCGTAATTATTTAATTTGCTCAAGCTACAGTATGAGAGCAAGCGCAGCGGATCGCAACACTGCGCGCTTACGCGCTGCCGAAATAGCGCTCCAGCCCCGCAACGATTCCTTCGTCGCCGGGGTCGGTCTCCACAACGGCCAGCAGCCCCAGCGCGCGGGCAGTTTCGGCGATCCTGGAATGCGGCGCGAACACGGGGGTTTTCCGGAGCCAGGTCTGGCCGAGTTTGCCCACCATATCGAACAGATTGTGCAGGCCTTCGCTGCTGGTCACAATGATCGCGTGCAGTTCACTGCGCGCCCAGGCTTTCATCAGCGGTGCGGTGTCGAGGTTGGGTTTGCAGCGACGATAGCATTCGGCATATTCAACCGTGGCGCCGCGGGCGGTGAGCGTGTCGCCCAGCAGTTCCCGCCCGCCGTCGCCGCGGAAAATAACGATGCGTTTGCCGGCCACATCCCTGAACTCGGCCAGCGTGAGCAGCGCTTCACTGTCGAATTTTTTCTCCGGCGCGATGACGCGGGTGACGCCGAAGTGCCGGAGTTCCTTGACGCTGCTGCGGCCGATCGCAGCGAACCTGAGCCCGGAGGGCAGCTGTCGCCGCGCGGCAATCAGATTCATCGCTTTGTTCACCGCGTTGGGGCTGATAAAAACTGCGAGATCGAATTCGTCAAGGCGGTCGATCAGCGCCTGGAGTGGCTTCAGGTCCTCGGCATCGAGGATTTCCAGCACCGGAAACAGGATCGGGTTGCCGCCGGCGGCGCGGATCAGATCGGCCAACGCCTGCGCCTGGTGCGCCGGGCGGGTGATGACGATGCCGCGTCCCGCAAGCGGCAAGCGGCTGCCGGACATTTAATGAAACAACCCCGGGAACCGCCGATGAACGCCGATAAACGCCGATTCGAGTTTGTCGCACGGCCACACGAGGCGCATAAATCGGCGTCCATCGGCGTTCATCGGCGGTTTCATGAATTAATCTCGAGCGATGCGAGAATTTCTGCGGCGCCCAGCGCCTTGAGTTTTTCCGCCAGCGCCATGCCGAGCGCCTCAGCCGCGGCGGCCGGCCCTTCCAGTTCACCGCTGGCCAGCCGCGTGCCATCGGGAGAGCCGACGAAGCCGCGCAACCGCAACCGTTCGCCGCTGGTTTCCGCAAATCCGCCCAGCGGCACGTTGCAGCTGCCGGCGAGCGCGCGTGACAGTGCGCGCTCTGCCCGCACACACGATGCGGTCACGCCGTGATCAAGCGGCGCCAGCAGCCGCAGCAGATCCTCCCGATCGGCGCAGCACTCCACACCCACCGCACCCTGCCCAACAGCCGGCAGGCTTTCCTCGGGCGTGAGCAATGCGGTAATCCTTTGCTCCAGCCCGAGCCGCTTCAACCCTGCTGCGGCAAGTATGATCGCGTCGTATTGTCCTTCGTCGAGCTTCCTGAGCCGCGTCTGCACGTTGCCGCGCAACGGATCGATCACCAGATGCGGATACCGGGCGCGCAACTGGCTTTCACGGCGCAAACTGGAGGTGCCGACACGGCTTCCGGCCGGCAACGCATCGAGCCGCAGATAACGGATGGAAACGAAAGCGTCACGCGGATCGGCGCGCTCTATGATCGCAGCAACGACAAATCCCGGCGGCAGGTTCATGGGCACGTCTTTCATGGAGTGCACCGCGATGTCGGCCCGGCCCTGCGCGAGCGCGTCTTCGAGCTCCTTGACGAACAACCCCTTGCCCCCGATTTTGGCCAGCGAGGTGCCGAGCTTGCGGTCGCCTTCGGTGGTCATGCCCAGAATCGAGATGTCGAGTCGCGGATATAATGAAGCAAGCCGCGCCTGGATATGTCGCGCCTGCCACATCGCGAGTTCGCTCTCGCGCGAGGCTATCACCAGGCGTCCCCGCGGTTCTCCTGCCACGCTATACTCTATTGTCATGATTATTAATCAATTATCCGCCCGTATCTGCATCGCAGTGATTTTAACATGCGCCGCCGCACCGGCCGCCGCTCAAATCAATACGGCGTTGCGCGCCGCTGACGACCTGACGGCGACCGCTGCGCAGGCCCGGCAGCAGCGCGTGCCTATCATGATCGTGTTTACCCAGGCCAGCTGCCGCTTTTGCCATACCGCAAAGCGCGTTCACCTGGTTCCCATGAAACACAGTGCCGAGTGGCGCGACAAGGTCATCATGCTCGAAGTCGATGTCGACAGCGGTGCCAGTCTGCGTGATTTCGAAGGCAAGACCGTCTCCCACAGCGAGTTCTCGAAACGCTATAACGTAAAACGGGTGCCTACGGTGATCGTGATGGATGATCAGGGCAAACCGGCAGCGTCGCCCATCGTAGGCCTGATTTCAGCCGATTTCTACGATCTTTATCTGCAGCAGGCTGTCGAAGGCGGGCTGATCCGCCTGCGCAGCGCACAGCGGGAAAATTAGCGCCTGCTGATCATTAAATGGTCGACAGGCATTGGGGTTCTCTTTTCTCCAGTGGTCACTGCCGCGATACCTTCCCCCGGAAAGAAGGGTAATCCTTCGTGACCTCCGTGTGCTCAGTGCGAAATTTCCTTAAATGCGGTGCGCACGGAGAAAAGCCAGAATAAGAAAACCAACAAATTGCGATACGCGGTGTTACTGCCGTCCCAGTTCGCGCACGATATGCTGCTGGCGCCGGCTGACCGCAATCTTCTCGTCGCAGCCTTCGAGCAGCACGACCCATTGCCCTTCGCCGCCATCGCCGACGGCGCGCTCGAAGCCGCGGACCGCATTGCGCGCCACCAGGCAATTGCGGTGCACGCGCACAAACGTCTCGGCAAACTCGAGTTCCAGCGCCGTAAGCGACTCCTCGATCAGATGCGCGTGCCGCGCCGCGTACACCGTCACATACTTGAGTTCGGCCTTCAGATACACTACATCAGCTATGGGGATCAGGTGGATTTTCCCGCGTTCGTGGACGCTGAGAAACGCCCGCGCTCCGGTCTGCAGCTCGCGTAACAGCCCGGCACCCGGCGGCGGCGCCGAAGTCACGCGTGCCAGCGCCTCTTGCAGCCGCGCGACCCGTATCGGTTTTAACAGGTAATCGACCGCGTGAACCTCGAATGCGTGGATGGCGTAGGCATCATAGGCCGTAGTGAAGATCACCGCCGGCGGACGTTCCAGGTTCTGCAGGTGCCGTGCAAGCTCGATGCCGTCCATTTCCGGCATGCGGATATCGACCAGCACTACGTCGGCGTACCGCGACGACAGCAGGTCCAGCGCCGCCCGGCCGCTGGCCGCCTCGCCCTCTATCACCAGCGGCACTGCCCGATCACACTCGGCAAGCAAATCGCGCATGCGGCTTCGGGCCGGCGCCTCATCATCCACCACCACCACCCGCAGCGACTTGGGGTTCTCAGTCACGATGCGCGCTGTTTCACGTACGGAATGGCGATATGAACCTGGTAGGCATTGTCGCTGATCTTGGTCGTCAGGCTGGCTTCGGCATCGAAGTGCAACTGCAGACGTTCGCGGATATTGCCGAGCGCCATCTTGTTGCCCGCGTGGTGGCTTCCCTGGTGCTGATAGGGATTGAGTAGGACGGCGTGCACCTGTTCGCGCGCCATATAGATGTTGATGCTGATGGACCCGGGCTCCAGGCGCGGCTCGATGCCGTGATAGACAGCGTTCTCGAGCAACGGCTGCAGAATCAGCGGCGGCACCAGCGCATCCCCCGGCATGTTGTCGATATGCCACTCCACTTTGAGACGCTCGCCCAGGCGCAGTTGCTCGAGGTTGAGATACTGGCGGCACAGTTCGACCTCGCGTGACAGCGGCGTAAGTTCCCGGTTATCCGCCATCAGCACCCGGAAGAGATCGGCCATGTCCTCGAGCGCGATTTCGGCGCGCCTGGCGTCCTGGCGTATCAGCGACAGCACGGCATTGATGCTGTTGAACAGAAAATGGGGCCTGATGCGCGCCTGCAGCGCCTGCAGTCGCGCTTCCGCCAGTGCCGGCGACAGCGCGCGGCCGCGCAGGTCGAAATAGACGCACAACACGAAGGTAACGATGGCGACGAGTATCCAGTAACGCTCGAGCGGCGCGGATTGCGGTGGCAGCAGGGATTGCCCGGCAGTATAGAGCACGGTCGTAAGCCCCAATTCCAGCCCGATGACGGCCACTACGCCGAGCGCGTACGGCATGCGACCGAGCACTCCGTTGAGCAGCATCAGCGCCAGCAGGCTCGTGATCAGCAGCGGCTCCACTACGGCTGAAATTTCCACGAACTGCAGCCATACCCCGCGCAACGTTTCGCTTTTCACCACGGCGGCGGCAAACGCTGCCACGTTAACGATCAGCAGGATGCGCAGCAAAATTCCCAGGTTCCGGAAATTCGGCAGGGCGCTGCTGTAAGCGTTTTGATTTACAATGCTGGCCATGCGGCAATCATTCTAACAGGCCCAACACCGTGAGCAATAAAGACAAATCCGGCGACAAACCCTGGTCGGGGCGGTTCAACGAACCGGTGACCGATCTCGTCAAGAAATTCACCGCCTCAGTGACTTTCGACCAGCGCCTGGCCGAATTCGACATCGACGGCTCGCTCGCTCATGCCCGCATGCTGCAGGCGGTCGGTATCCTGGCCCAGGCCGATCTCGAGGCCATCGAAAAAGGCCTGGCGCAGATCCGGGAAGAAATCCGTGGCGGCACCTTCACGTGGTCGCTTGACCTTGAGGATGTGCATCTGAACATCGAACGGCGCCTCACCGACCTGGCAGGAGACGCCGGCAAGCGGCTGCACACCGCGCGCTCCAGGAACGACCAGGTCGCCACCGACGTGCGCCTCTACCTGCGCGCCTCGATCGACCATGTTCTGACGCTGACCAAGTCGTTGCAGCGCGCGCTGCTGGATCTGGCCGAAAAGCACACCGAAACCGTGATGCCGGGGTTCACCCACCTGCAGGTCGCGCAGCCGGTGTCGTTCGCCCATCATCTGATGGCTTATTTCGAAATGCTGTCGCGGGACGCGCAACGCTTTGCCGAATGCCGCAAACGCGTCAACAAGCTGCCGCTCGGCGCCGCCGCACTCGCCGGCACCTCGTTCCCGATCGACCGCCAAATGGTGGCCAAGGAACTGGGGTTCGACGGCTTGTGCGAGAACTCGCTCGACGCCGTCTCGGATCGCGACTTTGCGATCGAATTCTGCGCGCACGCGGCGCTGCAGATGACGCACTTGTCGCGTTTCTGCGAAGAACTGATACTGTGGATGAACCCGCGCTTTAACTTCATCGACATCGCCGACCGCTTCTGCACCGGCTCGTCGATCATGCCGCAGAAAAAAAACCCCGACGTCGCCGAACTCATCCGCGGCAAGACCGGGCGCGTCAACGGCCACCTGGTCGCGCTGCTCACACTGATGAAAGCGCAGCCGCTCGCCTACAACAAGGACAACCAGGAAGACAAGGAGCCGCTGTTCGACACCGTGGACACCCTGATGATGAGTCTCGCGGTATTCACCGAGATGCTGGACGGCATCAATGTCAACAAGGAGGCGATGCGCACCGCGGCGTTGCAGGGCTATGCCACGGCCACCGATCTGGCCGATTACCTGGTGAAGAAGGGCGTGCCCTTCCGCGAGGCGCACGAGGCGGTGGCACAGGCGGTGCGATACGCCGAGGAACGCGGTTGCGACCTTGCCGATCTCAAGCTCGAAGACCTGAAACGATTTTCGCCGCTGATCGCCAAGGACGTGTTCGAGGCGCTGACGCTCGAAGGCTCGATGAACAGTCGCAGCCACATCGGCGGCACCGCGCCGGCGCGCGTTAAAACCGCGATCGCCAAGGCGCGCAAGAGCCTGTGACCTGCACGCCGGGTGGCGGGGCAAGTGAATATATTATAAGTATTTGTTTAATATAGTATTTTTTCATGGCTGCAGCCTGACGGCTGAGCCTCCCGGCATGCTCTGCACGCATGAATCCCTGGCCCGATATCACTGCCGCCATTGCGCACGCCACCGGCGGCGCCTTCCGCATCGAACAACGCACACCGGTGGGCGGCGGATGTATCAATAGTGCCTGGCGCATCGAGGGCCAGGGACAGCGCTATTTCGTCAAGATCAACAATTCGGCATTCGGCGGTATGTTCGCCGCCGAAACAGCGGGACTGTCCGCAATCGCCGCCACCCGCACCCTGCGCGTGCCGCACCCCGTATGCCACGGCACGAACCGCAATGCGAGCTGGCTGGTGCTGGAATACATCGAATTCGGCCGCAAGAGCAACATGCGTCTGCTCGGCGCACAACTCGCCGCCCTGCACCGCGTCACCAGCAGGCACTACGGCTGGCCGCACGACAACACCATAGGCGCGACGCCGCAAATCAATACAGCGTCGGACGATTGGTGCGCATTCTGGCGCGAACACCGGCTGGGGTATCAGCTCAAGCTTGCGGCAACCAACGGTTATGTTGGCCGGCTGCAGCAACTGGGCGGACGACTCATGAATCATCTGCCCGAACTGTTAAGCGGCCGCCGGCCGCAACCGTCTCTGCTGCATGGTGATTTGTGGTCGGGCAACGCAGCATTCGATGCGGGTGGTGAGCCGGTGATCTTCGACCCGGCCGCCTACTACGGCGACCGCGAAGCCGATCTCGCGATGACCGAACTCTTCGGCGGCTTCAGCGCGGAATTTTATGCCGCCTATCGCGAGGCGTATCCGCTGGGCGCAGGTTATGCACGACGCAAGACGCTCTACAATCTCTATCACGTGCTCAACCACCTCAATCTCTTCGGTGGCGGTTATCTGGCGCAGGCGGAGGACATGATGGCGGAGTTGTTGGCTGAAGTTTGAACAACCATTTAGCCGCCAAGGCCGCCAAGCACGCCAAGGAAAATCAAAAACAAGATATATATATAAACACCCGATACACAACAAGCTTGCGAGTGCTGTCAAAAGGCCATAGTTTTTAAAATAGTAATTTTATTTCTTTGTTCTTCTTGGCGTGCTTGGCGTGCTTGGCGGCCTTGGCGGCTAATCGGTTTCAATTTACTTTTTCAATACCGCGCGCTCAGATCGACAGCTTCCCCTCCAACCCGGTTTCGCGCGCAATGCGCTTAAGATCGGCGCACGTATCTTCGGGCAATGCCAATCCCTGCTTGCGGTTTTTCGCGTCGTTGCGCGCTTCCATCTCGCCCGGATAGAATATTTCATCGCAGCCCTGGGCCAGCGGCACCGCTTTCAGTTCGCCGATGAACGCCTGCATGCGCTCCTGAAACTGCGCCAGCGGCTGGAACGCTTCGATGTTCATCGCGATCATCATGTGTCCGCAGTTGCTCTTCTCGGCGGTCTTGTAGGGGCTGTGCACGGCGGACAGAAAACCGCTGCCGGTCAGCACGCCGGACATTACATCGACCATCGCCGCAATGGCGTAGCCCTTGTGTCCGGCCATCGGCAGAATGATGCCCTCTATCGCTTCCTGCGGATCGGTGGTGGGCTCGCCCGCCGCGTTGATCGCCCAGCCTTCCGGGATAGTCTGGCGCTTGTTGCGGGCAAGATAGATCTTGCCGCGCGCAACCCCGGTGTTCGCCATGTCCACGCAAAACGGCGGAAGACCTCCGGCCGGCGCCGCGACCGACCACGGATTGGTGCCGATGATTTTCCTGCGGCCGCCCCAGGGCGCCATTGCCGGGCCGCCGTTGCTGGTGAGCAGCATCACGCAGCCCTCGCGCGCGCCCGCCATCGTGTAATACATGCACGTGCCGAAGTGGTTGGAATTGCGCACGCCCACCGCACCTATGCCGTGTGCTTTCGCGCGCCTGACGGCTTCCCGCATGGCCAGCCGCGTCAGCACCTGTCCGACGCCGTCATGGCCGTCAATCACCGCGATCGCGCCGGCATCGACCACAAACTCGGGCTGCGTCACAGGCTGCATCACCCCGTTGCGCAGCCGTTCCCAGTACCAGCCGAGCCGCAGCACGCCGTGCGACTGATGCCCCCACAGATCGGCCTGCACCAGCGTATCGGCGAGCAGGCGTGCATCGGCTTCGGGCACGCCCTCGCCGGCATACACTGCCGTCGCGAAATCGGCCAGGCGCACCGGATCAATCAGGGATGTCGTCACGATTTCAGGCGCTTCGCATTGTTTACGATTAAAGCTTTGGGGCTGGGGCAGCAGGCGCCGCCGTCGCGCCGCGTATAGTAAGCGCAATGCTCTTTGTCGAGCATGTTAAGAGTGCTCCAGCTGACCTGTCGCGAGCAGGCCACTTTGACACAATTGACGAAGGATACCAAGAAAAGATAAGCGATATTTCGACCAACCGGCCAAAGGTGTTTTCGAAATTGATTGGCGTGAGCCTGCGCATGCCCCAAGACCGGGGCATGCGACGCACGCAGCCCACCGGACCTGTCAGGGCGCAGGCGCACTATGCTCTGGATGTAGTGCTCGGTGGCGCATGACCATCGCCGAATCGGTCCCAGGTTGCGAATTTACGCAGATGAGAAAGTATGCAATTATCGTGAAATTCCCCGGCATTACGGCCAATTGAAAGATTCTCAATCAAGCGGGAGCGCAAAATCGAACGCAGAGACATCGGTATCGCCATCATCGGTTCGGGACGGATAGGCGCGCTGCGCGCGCAGCTTGCCGCGGGACATCCGGCGGTGCGCTTTATCGCCGTGTCCGACCAGGATCCGGCCAAGGCGGCCAATCTCGCACAGAAGGTCGGCGCGCAATTCCATTCAGGCGACAACGACGAGATCATCGCCCGGCCCGAGGTGAGCGCGGTCATCGTCTCGACCAGCGAGGGCGAGCACGTCGCGCCCCTGCTGAAAGCGATAGAACTGGGCAAGCCAGTGCTGGTGGAAAAACCCCTCGCACTCACGCTCGCCGACGCCGACCGTGTCATTCAGGCGATAGAAAAACGCGGCGCCGATGTGCGCGTAGGCTACAGCCGCCGCTACAAGGACCGCTACCTGATCGCCAAAGAGCAGATCGTGCAGGGCAGGCTGGGGCGGCTGGTGGGGGGTGCTGCGCGCGTGTTCAATTCGCGTTCGCAGGCGCTCGCCATGCTGGGTCGCAACCGCCACGCAACGCCGGTGGTGGACGCGCTGACCTATTACGTCGATCTCATGAGCTGGCTGCTCGAGGGCAAGCGCCTCACTGAAGTCTACGCGCGCGGCCAGATGGGCGTGCTGAAGGAGGCCGGCCACGAAGTCGAGGATATCAGCTACGCCATCCTGACCTATGCCGACGGCACGGTGGTGAACCTGGGCGTGAGCTACGCGCTGCCGGCCAAGTACCCGGCACTCGGGCACGCGGCGCGCGTCGAGGTGCTGGGCACCGAAGGCGTGATGATCCTCGACGACGATCACACCGACCAGTTGATGTACACCGAAAAGGGCATTCCGCACGTCTATCTGCCCGATCACACGGTAAACATGGTATTCCTGCAGAGCGGTACGCCCGGCGACTGGGCGCTCGGCGAATTCTGGGGGCCACTCGCCAACGAAACGCGCGCGTGGCTCGATTACCTCGCGATGGGCAGGCCATGCGTGCTCGCAACGCCACAGGAGGCGCGGGCCAATCTGGAAGCGACACTGGCCATCGAGCATTCGATAGCCAGCGGTAAAGCAGTTGCTTTACCGCTGGCTCAATGAGGCAGTAAAGTAAGTGGAAATGGTGCGCCAACAAGAGAAGACGCGAAAGACAAACGCCGCTTGCTTCGCGTAAGTGCAACCTTGAAAACAGTGGAGGGAAAGTGAAACCACTTTTACGGATCGGTGTTACCGCGGGATTCGCCGCTGCGCTCGTGATGGCAGGACCTCACACCGCAGCACAGGCGGAAGCGTGGCCCAGCAAGCCCATCAGGATGATCGTTTCCTCGGGAGCAGGCGGCGGACTGGACCTTGCCGCACGTCTCGTCGCGGCCCCGATTGCGGAGGCGCTGAAGCAGAACGTGGTGGTGGACAACCGCCCCGGCGCGAGCGGCAGTATCGCCGCCGAGCTCATCGCGCAGGCCGCGCCGGACGGTTACACCTTCATGGTGCTGAGCGCGAGTCTCGTGGTGTACGGCGTGGCCAACAAGACGCGCTACGATCTTTATCGCGACTTCGATGCGGTGTCTCAGATTGCCGCCAGTCCCTACATCCTCACCGTCACGCCGTCGCTGCCGGTGAAATCGGTGGCAGAGCTCATCGCGTACGCCAAAGCCAACCCGAGCAAGCTTAATTTCGCGTCGACCGGCCCGGCATCGCTCGCCCATCTTGCGGGGGAGCTTTTCGGGATCACGACAGGAACGCAACTGGTGCACGTGCCTTACAGGGGCGTCGGCGCCGCGCTGCCGGACATGATTTCGGGCCGCACGCAAATGAGTTTCCTGAGCGGCGGGTCGGTATCCGCGCAGATCAGGAACGAGAGTCTGAAGCCGCTCGCCGTCGCCGGGACGGCGCGCGCGAAGTCGATGCCTAATGTGCCGACGATGGCCGAGACGGGTGTGCCAGGCTTCGTGGTGACGCAGTGGCACGGCGTGGTGACGCCCCGCGGTACGCCGCGCGCCATCATCGAGCGGATGCATCAGGAGATCGCGAAGGCGGTTCAGCGGCCCGAGGTCGCATCGCGCCTGGCGCAGGACGGTACCGAGGGCGTAGGCAGCTCGCCTAAGGAATTCGCCGCATTCTTAAAGTCCGAGCGCGACCAGTGGGCCAAGGTCGCCAAGGCGGCGAACATCCGCAGCAAGTAGCCGGTCGACCGCCGCGCTCTGCGCATCGAAAGGGAGGCGCGAGAGCTTCAAGGAGAGACCGGCATCGTATCCAGGCGAAGGCCAGGGTCCAGAGAACGCGCATCAGTCGAATCAACAACTTACCGGATACTCTCAAAATCCGGAAATCCCGAACTGCGCAGCCTCACGGCCATTCTCGGTGCGGCGGGACTGCGGCTGTCAGTGAAGCCGATCGAGAAGCGGCTGAGGAAGGCGGCATGATTGCGCACGCGCTCGCCACCGCTCTGCACGTTCCGGCCAACCGCATCACCGCGATTCTCAAGGGGCAGCGTGCCGTCACCGCGGACACCGCACTCAGGCTGGGCCGTTACTTCGGAACAACGCCCGAGTTGTGGCTGAATCTGCAAAAGGATTACGAACTGCGCGCGGCCCGCGCGACTTCGGAAGATGAAATTGCCTCATTGATCGAACCTTTGGCGGCATGAAATATTGACGTGAGAGCTGCTGACATAGTAGGATTAAATCCTACTGCATTAATGGAAGCTTATCATGCGTACAACTCAACAATTCAGCATCACCCTGCCAAACGAGATGGCGGACATCGTGAAAGCCAAGGTCGCTACCGGCGAGTATGCCACCGAAAGCGAAGTGATCCGAGACGGGCTGCGCGTCCTGATGGCCCGCGACCGCGCCGTGGAAAGCTGGCTTCTGCAAGAAGTGGGGCCGGCGTTTGACGCGCTGAAGGCTGACCCGGCGCGGGCTGTCGCCGTTGACAAAGTGCGGGCTGCGCTCGCGGCCGAACACAAAAAGGCTACCGCAAAAGCGTGATGCAGTACCACGTCGTTTTTACGCCCGAAGCGCAGGAGCAACTGGCGGCGCTCTATCGCTACATTGCGGCGGCCGCGGCACCAGAGATTGCGGAGCGCTATACCAGTGCAATCGTTGCATATTGCGAGGGGTTGCAGACCTTCCCACATCGAGGCGGCCGCCGCGATGACATACGCCCCGGTCTGCGCATCACAAACTACAAAAAACGGGCCGTGATCGCTTTCGACGTGGACGCCGAAATGGTATCCATCATCGGCGTATTCTATGGCGGCCAGGACTTTGAGACTGCCCTGCAGTCCGAACTGGACGAGTAGGCAAACATCACGCGGCAAACGCGCCCGCACATCAACGCTTTGGCACAACTGATGAAGAGCCAGTTCGCAAAATTGATAAGCGTAAACCTGCGCACCCTGCAAAACTGGGAACAGCAACGCACGCAGCCCAGCGGGCCTGCCAGGGCGCTGCTCAAGATCGTTGCTTCAAACCCAAAGGCGATTGAGGCATTGCATGGGTAGCGGCTCTGAATTTTTCAGTTCTTCTTGGCGTCTTGGCGATTCAATTCCTGTTGTTTCCTTTGCGTTCCTTCGCGGCCTTTGCGTTCATGCTTTTCAAGCGAAGCTCTTAACGAGGCGGCGGCGCCGTCGTGCCGCGCACGATCAATTCCACCGGCAGCTCGCGCAGCGGATCCACGCTCTTGCCCGCCAGCCGCGACAACAGGTGATGGGCGGCATAGGTGCCGAGCTCGGCGGTCGGGAAATGCACGGTGGTCAGCCCCGGCGTCATCAGCGACGCGATTTCCATGTCATCGAAGCCGGTGATCGAGATCTGCTGCGGCACGGCGATGCCCTGCGCGTGGCATTCGGCCATGGCGCCTATCGCCAGCACGTCGTTGCCGCAGATCACCGCGGTCGGCCACTTCCCGCCGTCTATCATTTCGAGCAGGCCTTCGCGCCCCGCGCTGTGGGTGAACGGTTTTTCCGTCAGACGCGCTGCGGGCAGGCGCACGCCACGTGACGCGAGCGCGGACCGTACCCCGTCAAGACGTTCGCGCGCACGCTCGTTGTTGGCGGTGATGCCCGAGATCATCGCGAACTCGCGGTGCCCGAGATCGAGCAGATGGCTGGCGAGACGCGTGGCCGCGGCGCGGTTGTCGAATCCCACGCACGGATGTTTACCGCTCGCATCCAGCGCCCAGGTGAGGACATAGGGCATTTGGTGCGAGTCGATCATGCGGAACAGCGCCGGGTCGTGGGTTGTGCCCAGCAGCACCAGGCCGTCCACACCGCGTTCGAGCAGCGCGCGGGTGACGCGCACTTCGACATCGGCATCGAAACCGTGCGAGGCAAGCAGCAGCGTGTAGCCGGCCGCATCCAACGCAGTCTGCAACGCATGTATGGTGTTGGCGAAAATCGCATTGTCGAGCGTCGGGATCACCGCGCCTATGGTGCGGGTGCGGCGCGAGGCCAGCGCGCGCGCCGCGCCATGCGCGACGTAGCCGAGGGTGCGCGCCGCGTGCTGCACCCGAGTCAGGGTCAGGGGCTTCACCTTGTGCGGCAGGGACAGCGCGCGCGACACAGTAGCGGTCGATACTTTGGCAAGCCGCGCCACATCGCTGAGCTTGGCGGCTTTGACAGGCTTTGCGGGTTTCACGGGATCAACCGCCGCGTGCGTGTCCGGCGCGAGGACAGCGCAGTATAGTTGAGATACGCGGTAATCATGGGTTGAAAAAGCCGGCCTTGCGACCGGCTTTTCGGTTCATGGCAACCCCTCACACCCCTTTGGCGCTGAACTTCTTGTATTTCGGCAGCAGGCGCCTGGGCTGCTTGAAGGCATCGCGACGGAACGGGTCGCCCAGTTCCTGCGTCAGCATCATGTTGATGACCGTCGGCTTGTTCGATTTCACCGCGCCGCGCAGCGCATCGCCGATTTCGTCGACGTGGTCGACGGTAATGCCATTCGCGCCCATGGACTCCGCGACGTCCGCGAAATTCGGATTCTTCAGGTTGGTGCCGAGGAAACGGTTGCTGAAATAATCGACCTGGTTCTTCTTTTCCGCGCCCCACTGGCCATTGTTGAACACCACCGCGATCGCCGGAATGTTCTCGCGCACGCAGGTCATCACTTCGTTCAGACTCATGCCCCATGCGCCGTCGCCGACATAAGCGATGGCCGGACGGTCGGGCCGGCCGACCTTGGCGCCGATCGCCGCCGGGTAGGCATAACCGCAATTGCCAAAACTCATGGCCGCCAGGAACGAGGGCGTGGTTTCGAAATTCAAATAACTGTTCGCCACCGAGCAGACGTTGCCGATGTCGGTTGATACCATCGCGTTCTTGGGCATGGCCCTGGCGAGCGCCGCCAGCGCCTGGCGCGGGCCGATGCGGCCCTTGAGATTGGGCGAGGGCCAGTTGGCGAGTTCGTCTTTCCACGCCGCTTTTTCTTTCTGGATTTCGGCGAGCCGCGCCTTGTTCGGTGTCATCTTGGCCAGCGCCTTTAACCGCTGCAGCAGGTCCACTGCCGCCAGCCGCGCATCGCCGCATATGCCGACCGATACTTTCTTCACCAGCCCGAGCATGCGCGTATCGGCATCGACCTGGATGATCTTGGCGTTCTTCGGCCAGTAGTCGAGCCCGTGCTGCGGCAACGTGCCGAACGGCCCGAGGCGGCTGCCCAGCGCCAGCACCACGTCGGCGCGCGCAATCAGCTTCATCGCCGCCTTCGAGCCCTGGTAACCGAGGGGACCGCACGCCAGCGGATGGCTGGCGGGGAAAGAGTCGTTATGCAGATACGAGTTGACCACCGGCGCGGTCAGATATTCGGCCAGCGCAGTGCATTCCTTGATGCCATTACCCATGATCACGCCGCCGCCCGACAGGATCACCGGGAACCTGGCCTTGGCGAGCATGCGGGCCGCCGCGTCCAGCGATTCGGGACCGCCGGCGGAACGCTCGAGCCGCTGCGGTTGCGGAATCTCGAAGTCACCCTCGCCGTAGAAATAATCGCGCGGAATATTGACCTGCACCGGGCCGCGCTCGGCCATCGCGATATCGAATGCGCGCGAAGTGAGCTCCGCAATACGCATCGGCGAATTGACGTGCACCTGCCATTTGGTGATCTTGGAGAAAATCGGCATCTGCTCGGTTTCCTGGAAGCCCCCCAGACCCATGCTCAGGCTGCCGGACTCGGGCGTGACACAGACCACCGGCGAGTGCGCCCAGTAAGCGGCCGCGATGCCGGTCACGAAATTGGTGATGCCGGGGCCGTTTTGCGCAATGCACAGCCCGTGTTTGCCGGTCACGCGCGAATACCCATCGGCCATGTGCGCGGCGTTCTGTTCGTGCGCCACTGAAATGAAACGGATGCCGGCCAGCGGAAACAGGTCGTGTGCATCCATATAGGCGGAGCCGACGATGCCGAAAGAATCCTTCACGCCCTGTGCCACCAGCGTTTCGACGAATGCCTCGCTCGGCGTCATGCGGATCTTGCCGCCCGCAGCCGCGTTTTTTGCAAGATTCTTCGTGTCTGCCATCGTATTCATGTGAACTCTCCCTCACTCTGGAAATGATTTGTTGCGCCAGGAGTTCGTCGGATTTAGCCCCGACAAACTCCTAAAATTAAAAACTAAAAATGGAAGCCAAGTCCCACAGGCTGCCACCAAGGGCCATTCTAACCGCACTCCGCCGCGTAACCGTTCTGACCCAACCATGCCTGTATCCGCAGCACCCAACCCTACGTCCATTATACGCGCGCAGGCCATGCCTGCAAGCGCTTGCACAATCAGTCCTTACTACATGATATAAAATGGATTTTAGCAAATTGCTCAGGGGCGGCACACAGCACCGCCTGTGCGCCACGCTGGCCCCGATGCGCCTGCCGGCGCGCCGCGGCGCCGTGAGAAAAAACGCTAGAATATGGAGACCTCACGTGCCGCCTGTCGCGGCGCGCCACTCATGGAGACGCTTTGAACACCTTCCAGGACAGCGCTGAAGACACCGCAACAGCCGCGGCCGAACTGGAGCAGATCGCCCAGGCGGCGCCTCGGCAGGCGCTGCATATCGCGAAAGTCGCTGCGCTGGCGCTGCACCGCAGCCGCAACGCCGAAGCCGCTAGCCGCTAAGCCGCGAACCATGCCCGGCTTCGAATCGTTCTCAGTCTGGGTGGTGTTGTGGATCGTCGTCGTGATCGCGTTCTCCGCCCTGGTGCAGGGCACGCTGGGCCTGGGCTTTCCGATGGTGGCCACCCCGCTCATCGCATTGGCCACGGACATGAAGAGCGCGGTGATCCTGGTGCTGCTGCCCTGTGTCGCCACTGTCGTTGCCAACATCGTCAAGGGCGGCCCGCTGCGGCCCGTGCTCGCCGAGTTCTGGATGATGCCGTTTTATGCGCTGGCGGGGGCCGTGGTCGGCACGAGTTTTTTCATAGCGTTTCCAGCGTTCCCGTTTTCAGTGCTGCTGGCAACCGTGCTTCTGGTTTATCTTAATCTGGACCGGCTCGGTAAGACCGACTGGCCACTGATACGGCGGCACCAGGCGCTGTTCGGGGTGCTGTTCGGCCTGGCCGCGGGATTTACGGAAGGCACCGCCAACGCCGCCGCGCCGCCGTTGATCGTCTATTATCTGGCGCTGGGCCTCTCGCCGATCGCTTTGGTGCAGGCGCTCAATATCTGTTTTTTTGCCGGGAAGACAACGCAGTTCGCAACACTCGCTTCCAGCGGCGGCGTAAGCCTCGCGCAATGGCTCATCACGCTGCCCTTCGCCGCCGTGGCCACGGGCGGTGTGTTGTACGGCATACGCATACGCAGCCGGGTCAGCGTTGCAACCTACCGGCGCTGGCTCAGGTTAATGCTGTTTGCCGTCGCGCTGCTGCTGCTCGGGCAATACGCATATGGCAAATGGGTCGCTTAACACCTCGGCAAACAAAACGGCCGGCGATTAGCCGGCCGTGCCGCACTGCTTAACGACCGCGTCTAACTCTGCAGCATTTTCTTCAATTCACCGCTTTTATGCATCTCGGTCAAAATATCCGAGCCACCGACGAACTCGCCGTTGACATAAAGCTGCGGGATGGTCGGCCAGTTGGCAAAATCCTTGATGCCCTGGCGGATTTCCGGTTCCTCGAGCACGTTGACCGAGAAAAACTCATTAAGGCCACAGCCGCGCAGCATGCTCACGACATTGGCCGAAAATCCACACTGCGGAAAATCAGGCGATCCTTTCATGTACAACACTACCCGGTGCTTGCTGACCTGGTCTTTTATAACATCTTGAATACTCATGTTTTCTCCGATATACCTGACTATGCTAGTCGGGAATTATTTTAGCGGTTAACCGAGGCACTCGTCAAGCGTTGTTCAAGCGTCCGCAAAGACCTCCCGTCGCCAGCCACTTCACGATGCGTTGCCGGACGGTGGCAGAACAAGTAACCTGCAGTCAAAGCCACCAGCAGTCTGCCGGACTTGGCTCGATTCACCGGTCGCCTCGTTCTTAAGTTTTTTCATGTTAGGAGTTTGTCGGGGCTAAGTCCAACAAACTCCTAGAGCCAAAATAATTTTCTCGATGCGCGTGTATTGTATTGCTTATGCCGACATTAAATACATACGCCGCCTTCGCCCTCGTTCCCGCACTTGCCGCACTCCTGCTGGGCGCCTGCTCCAAGCAGGAGGCGCCGCCGGAAGCGCTGCGTCCGGTGCGTGTGCTACGGATGGCCCCAACAGAGATCGCCTCCGCGCTGCAGCTTGCAGGTGAAGTGCGGGCCCGGTATGAATCGCAGCTTGGCTTCCGGGTCGGCGGCAAGGTAGTGCGCCGCGATGTGGATGTGGGCCAGACGGTGAAGCCGGGTCAGACGCTCGCACGCCTCGACCCTCAGGACCTGCAACTCGCGCAGCAGGCCCAGGATGCAGTCCTCGCCGCCGCCCGCACTGACATGCAGGTCACCCAGATCGATCTCAAGCGCTACCGCGAATTGCGCGAGAAAAATTTCATCAGCCAGGCGGATCTGGAGCGGCGCGAGGCGGCTTTTGAAGCCACCCAGGCCCGCTTCGAAGCGGCGCAGTCACAACTTCAGCAATTGCGCAATCAGGTCGGCTACAGCACGCTCGTCGCCGACACTGCCGGGGTGATCACGAGCATCGAGGTGGAGGCGGGCCAGGTCGTGGCGGCAGGCCAGACGGTCCTGCGCATAGCACGCCCGGGGGGGAAAGAAATCGCCGTCGCAGTACCCGAAGGCAGCATGGATCTGCTGCGCCGGGCCGGCAGCATGGAAATTCGTCTCAGCGCCCTGCCGGGCCGGGTCTGGCAGGGAACGCTGCGCGAACTCTCGCCACGCGCCGATCCGGCAACGCGCACTTTTGCCGCTCGTGTGAGCCTGCCCGATGCGGGCCCTGCGGTCGAACTCGGCATGAGCGCCACGCTGGCGGTGCGTGGCGCAGCCGCGCCGGATGCACTCCAGGTGCCGCTGACCGCGCTTTACACCCGTAATGACCAGGCTCATGTCTGGATCGTCGATGAAAAAACCGGCGCAGTCTTCCTCACGGCAGTGAAAACCGCGGGCGTTGCCGGCAACCAGATGGTCATCGCTTCCGGCCTCAAGCCGGGCGACCTGGTCGTCACGGCGGGCGCGCAACTGCTCACCCCGGGCCAGCGGGTGCGCCTGCTGACCACCCAGCCGTGACGCCAGACAGTACGGGCAGGTTCAACCTGTCGGCGGCGGTGCTGCGTCACCGCGAGATCACGCTGTTCTTCATCCTGGCAGTGGCCATCGGCGGGACACTCGCCTTCCTCAATCTCGGCCAGCGCGAAGATCCGGACTTCGCTTTCCGCGTCATGGTGATCCGTACACTATGGCCGGGGGCCAGCAGCGAACAGGTCAGCCGCCAGGTGACCGACCGCATCGAGAAAAAACTGCAGGAGATGCCCTATTACCGGCACACCATCAGTTATTCCAAGCCGGGGGAATCGCTGATCATCCTGGAATTGCTGGACAGCTCGCCGTCGAAAGAGGTGCCTCAACTCTGGTATCAGGCGCGCAAGAAATTGGGCGATATCCACTCGGAACTGCCCCCGGAGGTAGCGGGCCCTTTCTTCAATGACGAATTCGGCGACGTGTTCGGCTCCATCTTCGCTTTCACCGCCGACGGTTACACCCTTACCGAACTGAAGGACTACGTAGAGGATGTGCGGCAGGAACTGCAGCGGCTGCCCAACATCGCCAAGATCGCGCTGGTGGGGGTGCAGGAAGACCGGATTTTCGTGGAAATGTCGCACCGCAAGTTGGCCAGCCTGGGACTGCTGCCGGAGCACATCGCCCAGGCGCTTGCCGGACAGAACGCGATCACGCCGGCCGGCAGCGTCGAGACGCCGGACAACTCGGTGCGACTGCAGGTGACGGGCGAACTGGAAACGGTCGAGGCCGTAAGCGCGCTGCCGCTGCGGGTGGGGGGGCAGACTTTACGCCTGGGCGACATTGCCCGCGTCTACCGGGGCTACGCCGACCCGCCGGTCTACACCATGCGCTTCAAGGGCCGGCCTGCGATCGGGCTCGCGGTCGCCATGAAAACCGATGGCGATGTGCTGGAGCTTGGCAAAGATCTGCAGCGCGAAACGGCCCGGCTGCGGCAGGACCTGCCGCTGGGCATAGAGTTCGAGCAGGTGTCCAACCAGCCGGGGGTGGTGAAACTGGCCGTTGGCGAATTTCTGCGCGCGCTGGCGGAAGCGGTGGCCATCGTGCTGCTGGTGAGCTTCCTCACGCTGGGGCTGCGCACCGGCCTGGTGGTGGCGCTCACCATTCCGCTGGTGCTGGCCGCCACCTTCCTGCTCATGCGCTACTTCGGCATTGCTTTGCACCGGGTTTCCACCGGCGCGCTCATCATTGCGCTGGGCCTGCTGGTGGACGACGCCATCATCGCGGCCGAAATGATGGCGCGCAAAATCGAGGAAGGCTGGGACAAGGCGAAAGCGGCGACCTTCGCCTATTCTTCCACCGCATTCCCCATGCTTACCGGCACGCTCGTGACCGCGGTCGGGTTCCTGCCCATAGCCACCGCGCGCTCGACTACCGGCGAGTACACTTTCGCCATTTTCGCCGTGGTCACCATCGCGCTGGTGATGTCGTGGTTCGCTGCAGTAATCGTCACGCCGTTTTTCGGCGCGCTCATACTCAAGAAGCGCGCGGATCACGGCCCGGGTCCCGCGCCCAGCGTGTACGAGACCCCGTTCTACCAGCGGCTGCGTGCACTCATCGAATGGTGCATAACGCACCGCAAGACCGTGCTCGTCATTACGGCCGGCGTGTTCGCGCTCGGTGTCGCCGGCATGAACCTGACAGAGAAGCAGTTCTTCCCGTCTTCCAACCGCCTGGAGATCAACGTCGAGTTGTGGCTCCCCGAGGGGGCAAGCTACCAGGCTTCAGAAACCCAGGCGAAGAAACTGGAAACCGTGCTCGCCCAGGATCCGGATATCGAACAGTTTGCGACCTACGTGGGCAATGGCTCGCCGCGCTTTTTCCTGTCCTTTGACCAGCAACTGTTCCGGCCCAATTTCGCCCAGGTGATCGTGTTGACGCACGATCTGCAGGCGCGGGAGCGGGTGGTGGAGCGATTGCGCAAGTTGTTCCAGGACGACTTCGCCGGGTTACGCACGCGGGTGATCCGGGTGCCCCTCGGGCCGCCGGTAAGCTGGCCGATTCAATTCCGTGTGATGGGCGAGGACAGCACCCGGCTCAAGGCCATTGCCGACGATGTCCTGCATGTGGTGCAGGCTTCGCCCAACGCCCTCAATGTCAACATCGACTGGGGCAACCGGACGCCGATGCTGCGGGTGAACGTGGACCAGGACAAGGTCCGGGCTTTGGGCGTTTCCACGACCAGCGTGTCGCGGGCGCTGCAAGCCGCGGTCTCGGGCCTGCCGCTCGCCCAGTACCGGGAAAACGAGCGTCTGATCCAGATCGTGCTGCGCGCGCCGGAGGCCGAACGCAATCTGCTCTCGGCGGTGAAGGATATCAACGTGCCCACCGCCTCGGGCCGTTACGTGCCCCTGTCCCAGGTCGCCAGAGTCGAGGAAACCTTCGAGGAACCCATCATCTGGCGGCGTGACCGGTTGCCCGCCATGACCGTGCGCGCGGACATCGTTGACGGGGTGCAGGCCCCTGATGTGGCGAGCGCCATCGACAAACAACTCCAGGATATCCGCGGCAAGCTGCCGTTCGGCTACCGCATCGAAGTCGGCGGCGCGCACGAGGAAAACACCAAGGCCCAGAACTCCATTATCGTCGGGATGCCCATGATGCTGGGGATTGTGCTCGGGTTGCTGATCCTGCAACTGCAGAGCTTTTCGCTGATGGCGATGGTGCTCGCCACCGCGCCGCTTGGCATCGTGGGCGTGGCTCTGGCACTGCTGGTATTCAACAAACCTTTTGGTTTCGTCGCCATGCTCGGCACCATTGCGCTGGGCGGCATGATCATGCGCAACACCATAATCCTTGTGGATCAGATCCAGCAGGACATTCGCAGCGGGCACCCGACCTGGGTCGCCATCCGCGAGGCCACGGTGCGCCGCTTCCGCCCCATTTCGCTCACTGCCGCCGCATCCATCCTCGCCATGATCCCGCTCACGCGCAGTGTGCTGTGGGGCCCCATGGCATTCGCCATCATGGGCGGACTGATCGTGGCGACCGCGTTGACCGTCTTCGCCGTGCCGGCGCTTTATGCCGCCTGGTTCAGAGTCGTCAAACCCGCTGGCTCTTAGGGCCTGTTGCGCAGAAACTAACCCGCGCCCATTGCCCCGCCGCTGACCCGCTCTATCCCCGCCAAGTCCTGCCATGAACGGACCGCAGTAAATCCGGCGGCCTGCATCAACGCCCGGCATTGTGCAGCCTGGTCCCAGCCGTGTTCAAACAACAGCCAGCCACCGCCCGCTAGGTGCGCGCCGGCCCCGGCAACGATATCCCGTATGCAGGTGAGCCCGTCGGCCCCGGCGATGAGCGCCGCAGCCGGCTCGAAACGCACGTCCCCGCTCGCGAGGTGCGGGTCGCCCTCGGCAATATAGGGCGGATTGGACACGATGACATCGAAACGCCCGCCGCCGGATGCGGCAAACCAGTCGCCCTGAGAGAACTCGATGTCATGCACGCCGAGGACGCGCGCATTCTCAGCCGCAATGTCGAGTGCGTCCCGCGAGCGGTCGGTCGCCGTCACCCTCGCTTGCGCACGGTGTTTTGCAATGCTGATCGCGATACAGCCGCTGCCGCAACCTAGATCGAGCACGCGGCAGGGCGCATCTTGCGGAATGCGTTCCAGCGCCAGGTCCACCAGAAGTTCGGTCTCCGGTCGCGGGATCAGCACCGCCGGTGTCACCTTGAAATCGAGGCTGAAAAATTCGCGCTGCCCGTTCAGGTAGGCGACCGGCTCTCCGGCGGCACGGCGCGCGGCCAGCGCAAGAAAGCGCGCCAGCGGCTCGCCGGCGACGACATGCTCAGGATGCGCCGCGAGATACGCGTGGCTTACGCCCAGAACCGACTGCAGCAGAATGCGCGCATCGAGCGGATCGATGCGCGCCGTGCGCAGAAGTTCAGCTACGGTCGAGGCCATGAATCGACCATGCCACGGCTGTGTGCGGGACGGTTTCGTGCGCCGGCATCATGAGCGAAACCCGGCTCATGCCGGCTGCGTTTCTTCGGACAGCTGGGCCAGCAGCTCGGCCTGATGCTCCGTGGTCAGCGCATCAACCAGCGGATCGATGTCCCCGTCCATGATCTGCGCGATCTTGTAGAGCGTGAGATTGATGCGATGGTCGGTCACGCGGCCTTGGGGGAAGTTATAAGTGCGTATCCGTTCGGAGCGGTCGCCGCTGCCGATCAGGGATTTACGGGTGGCCGCCGTTTTCGCCTGCTGTTCGCGCAGTTGTTTGTCCTTGATGCGCGCCGCGAGCACGGCCAGCGCGCGCGCCTTGTTCTTGTGCTGCGATCTGTCGTCCTGACACTCAACGACGATGCCTGTGGGCAAGTGCGTGATGCGAATCGCGGAATCGGTCTTGTTGATATGCTGGCCGCCGGCACCGGAAGCCCGGTATGTATCGATTTTCAGTTCAGCCGGGTTCAGCACCACGTCGGCGACCGCGTCAGCCTCCGGCATGACCGCCACCGTGCACGCGGAAGTGTGGATACGTCCCTGCGTTTCGGTCACCGGCACGCGCTGCACGCGGTGCCCGCCGGACTCGAACTTGAGTTTTGAATACGCGCCGCGGCCGATGATTTTGGCGATGATCTCCTTGTAGCCCCCCATTTCGCCGGAGCTTTGCGACATCAGCTCTACCTGCCAGCCGCTGCGCTCGGCGTAACGCGAGTACATGCGGAACAGCTCTCCCGCGAACAACGCTGATTCGTCGCCGCCGGTGCCGGCGCGCACCTCCAGGAATATATTGCGGTCATCATTGGGGTCTTTGGGCAGCAGCTGTTTTTGCAGCTCGGACTCGAGCCGGCCCAGTTGTTCGCGGCCCTCGCGGATTTCGGCTTCCGCAAACTCCCGCATCGCGGGGTCGGACGCCATTTCCTGGGCTGCCTTAATGTCCTGCTCGTGACTGCGGTACGCCTTGAACAGCTCGACCACGGTCGCGATTTCCGCATGCTCGCGAGTAATCCTGCGATATTGCTCCATATCGGAGGTCGCCGCCTCGGTGTTGAGAAAGCGGTTGATTTCTTCCAGCCGGCCTTCGAGTTGCGCCAGCTTGGCGAAGATGTTCTGATTCATGCAAGACCAGTGATTGGTGATTGGTGATTGGTGATTGGCAGACATCGAACCTGCGTCGCAGGTTGTTTGCTTGCCGTTTGCTGCCGCCCGCCCCTATGTCATTCCGGGGGCTGGATCTGGTAGAGGCGTCTTAACATCGACGCCAGCTGCTCGCGATCTTCCTCGCTCGCATAGTTGAGCGCGTGACTCGGCGGATGAAGAAATTTATTGGTGAGCGCGCGCGACAGCTGCTCGAGCACGAGTTGCGGATCGTCGCCGTGGCCGAGCCGGCGCAGCGCGCGCTCCAGTTCGTGGCGGCGCGAACGCTCCGCCGCATCACGCAGCGCGCGTATGGTCGGCACCAGTTCCCGGTTGCCCAGCCAGTGCATGAAGTCCGTGACCTGGTTTTCGATGATCACTTCGGCCTGGGACACCGCATTCTGGCGCACCCCCAGGCCTTCGCGCGCGATATTGCCCAGGTCGTCGACGGTATACAGGAAAACGTCGTCGAGCGCGGCGACTTCGCCTTCGATGTCGCGCGGCACGGCAAGATCGAACATCAGAATGGGGCGGTGCTTGCGCGCCTTCAATGCGCTTTCGATGACGCCTTTGCCGATGATCGGCAGCGGGCTTGCCGTGCAGCAGACGATGATGTCGTGCAGCGGCAACTGTCCCTGCATGTCGTTCAGCGCGATGGTCCGCCCCAGAAAGCGGTCGGCGAGATGCTGCGCGCGCTCCGCGGTGCGGTTGGCGAACGTCATGTGGCGCGGATGATGCGCGGCAAAGTGCGTGGCGCACAGTTCTATCATTTCGCCAGCGCCGATGAACATGATGTTCTGTTCGGCAATGCTGGGGTAGATGCGTTGCGCCAGCTGAACTGCCGCGGAAGCCATCGATACCGTGCTGGCGCCTATATCCGTCTGGCTACGCACCGCTTTGGCGACCGAAAACGTGCGCTGAAACAACTTGTTAAGCAGCAGGCCCAGAGTGCCGGCGGATTCCGCGGTACGCACCGCGTCCTTGAACTGCCCCAGAATCTGCGGCTCGCCCAGCACCATGGAATCAAGCCCGCTGGCCACGCGGAATGCGTGTTTCACCGCTTTTTCCTGCGGCAGCCGGTAGAGATACGGCTCGAGTTGCTGGGGCTTCAGCCGGTGATAGCCGGCCAGCCAGTCGGTCGCGAGGGTGGGATCATCGGTATTGCAGTAGATCTCGGTGCGATTGCAAGTCGAGATGATCGCCGCCTCCTTCACCGGCTTGCGACCGACCAGGTCCTGCAGCGCCTGCACCAGATTTTCAGCGTGAAACACCACCTGCTCGCGCACGGACAGCGGAGCGGTCTGGTGATTGACGCCGAAAGTGAAAATCTGCATCGAGTGAGGGCCAAAAAAGGTTATATATTATATACCTACCGCCATGGCCGACAATGCCGCAACCGCGCGAAGGCTCGCTCATGCGTCATCCCGGGCGTGGGCGCGCCTATTGCGGGAAATATCCGGGGCTTTTCATTTAATGAGTTTGTCGGCGCTGAGTCCGACAAACTCCTAAGCCGCGCGTTCGTTCAACAGCGCCTCTCCACGCGCCCATTTGACGAGATTGGCCGCGAAAACATCGGCGGCGCGCCCTTCGTTTCCGGCCGAGGCCGAGGCATTGTGAGGGCTGACGATTACGTTGGGCAAATTCCACAACGGCGACTCCGGCGGCAGCGGCTCTTGCTCGAATACGTCGAGATAGGCGCCGCCCAGCCGCCCGCTTTGCAGGGCGGCGATCAGCGCCGGCTGATCGGCAACGCCGCCACGCGCGACGTTGATGATATGCGCGCCATCGGGCAGCAAGGCCATTGTCCCGGCGTTGATGAGGCCGCGGGTCTCGTCAGTCAGCGGACAGGCGAGCACCACCCAGTCGCAGCGCGGCAGTACTGCCGGGAATTCCGCGAGCGTATGCATTTCGTTCACCGGGTCGCCGGGCTGCAGCGGGCTCCTGCGCACGCCTATGACATGCATGCCCAGTGCCTGGCAGAAGCGCGCAATTGTGGCGCCTATGGTTCCGAGGCCAACGACGGCTATGGTTTGGCCGCGCAGGTCTCTCGGCACCGCAGAACCGCGGACCGGCTCCCACGCGTGACGGCGTTGCGAATCTATCCAGCGCGGAAAACCGCGTGCCAGCATCAGCAGGCCGCCTATCGCCGTCTGTCCGACCGGTTCGCCGTTGGTGCCGGCAGAGGTGGTCAGCCTGACGCCACGCCCGATCAACGCCGGCAGGAACGGATGCTGGTCGATGCCGGTGCTCACGAAATGCACCCACTTGAGATTGCGGGCGGCCGTGACCGCGGCGCCAAACATATGGTAATGCTCGGAAAACCGGATATCGCGCGTGAGAAAGGCGATCTCTACCCACTCGCAGTCCGCGGCGGACAACTGTGTTTTGGCATCATCCGGAAGATGGATGGCCTCGAGGGTGATCCCGGCTTCTTTGACAGCGGGTGCCAGGCGGGCGCCGAACTCCGAGACGAACTTCTTGGACAGCAACATGCCGGTCATAGGATCCCTGCGGGATGAGTGAAGGGTGAAGAGTGAAGGGTGATCCCCTTCTCCCACCCTCGCTCGCTGCGCTGGCTCTTCCCCGGGAGGCGGGGGAGAGACGGATGCATTCCACGTTTCATGTATTTACTTCTTCGGCTGCTTGTCGCGAGCGAACAGCGCGTCGAGATTTTTCTCGTAGGCATGATAATCGAGATAATCGTAGAGATCGTTTCTCGTCTGCATGATGTCGAGCACGTTTTTCTGCGTGCCCTCCTTGCGCAGTGTCTGGTACACCCTGAGCGCCGCCGCGTTCATCGCGCGGAACGCCGACAGCGGATAAAGCGCCATGGCCACGTTGGCGCCGGCCAGTTCCTGCGTTGTGAATAACGGTGTGGCGCCAAACTCGGTGATGTTGGCCAGGATCGGCACTTTCACCGCGTCAGCGAAGGTCTTGTACATCGCAAGTTCGGTGATCGCTTCCGGGAATATCATGTCGGCACCCGCCTCGACGCAGGCACAGGCGCGGTCCACCGCGGCCTGCAGCCCTTCGACCGCCAGCGCATCGGTACGCGCCATTACCACGAAGTCCGGGTCGGTCTTGGCGTCGACCGCCGCCTTGATGCGGTCGACCATCTCCTGCTGCGTGACCAGTTCCTTGTTGGGGCGGTGGCCGCAGCGCTTGGCGCCGACCTGGTCCTCGATATGCATCGCCGCGGCGCCAAACTTGATCAGCGACTTGACCGTGCGCGCGATATTGAACGCACTCGAGCCAAAGCCGGTATCGACGTCGACCAGCAGCGGCAGATCGCATACATCGGTGATGCGGCGCACGTCGGTCAGCACGTCATCGAGATTGCTGATGCCCAGATCCGGGAGGCCCAGCGAGCCTGCAGCCACGCCGCCGCCCGAAAGATAGATCGCCCGGAATCCCGAGCGCTGCGCAAGCCGCGCGTGGTAGGCGTTGATGGCGCCCACGATCTGCAGCGGCCGTTCCGCCGCCACGGCAGCGCGAAACCGCGCGCCTGCGGACGCCGGGCGAATCGTTACCCTGGTGGACTGATCAGTCATGTAAAACACTCCTTCACGATTAAAATCTTAATGGCGGCCTGCTTTCCGGCGGTCAGGCCCATGTTAACGCGCTTGCTTTCTGTGCGCCCTGACTTTACGCCCGTTCGCGGCACCCGGGCGCTCAGGAACCGGCATGGCGCATAATCCGGCATATGGACTGGCACCGTAAATAGCGCCGCGATAATTCCGGAAAAAACGATAACATAGCGGTAGATATATCGCCAGTTCATCGATAATGGCATAATGGCCTCTTGATCTCACTATCCGGACTTATATGGCCAAGAAATCATCTACAGTGCCCGGCGCGCTCTCCGGCACCCAAAGCATAGAACGCGCGCTGCTGCTGTTGCGCGAAATTGCGGCGCATAACCGGGGCGGCTCGCGGTTGCTCGATCTTGCCACCCGCACCAGCCTGCAACGGCCCACGGTACACCGAATGTTGAAGTGCCTCGCCGCCGAAAACATGGTGCAGCAGGATGCCGACACGCACCGCTATTTCCTCGGGTCCATGGTGTTCGAACTGGGCCTTACCGCCGCTCCGCGCTACAACCTGCGGGAGATCTGTCATCCGGCATTGACGCGTCTGGCGGAGGCCACCGGCGACACCGTTTTCCTGACCCAGCGCAGCGGACTGGATGCGGTATGCATAGACCGGCGTGAGGGCGCGTTCCCGATCAAAACCTTTACGCTTGAAATCGGCATGCGCCGCCCGCTCGGCGTGGGCACAGGCAGCCTCGCCATTCTCAGCGCCCTGTCGGAGGAGGAAATCCGCCAGACCATAGAGGCCAATGCCATCCGCTTGCCCGAGTACGGGCTCACGACAAGCAGTCTGGCCGCGCAGGTCAAGCGCGCGCAAAAACTCGCTTACGCGGTGCGCGAAGCGCCCACGCTCGCCGGCGTGCGCTCCATCGGCCTGACGCTGCGCAACCAAAGCGGCATGCCTTTTGCCGCGCTCTCGGTTTCAACCATATCGAGCCGCATGAATGACAAGCGCGTCATCGAGCTTTCCACCATGCTCAAAAACGAAATCCGGCTGATCGAGAAACAAATCGCAACCGGCGCCGATGCAAGCTGAGTCTGCCGGCGCGGCGCACCTAAAACTCATAGGAGGAATGGCCCGATGTTAACCCGCACATACGCCCTGATGTCGCACACCCGCCGTCTTTTCCCCGGGATCAGCCTGTCCTGGGCTCCGGTGTTGTGTGCTGCTGTGGTAGCACTCGCTGCACCGCAGGTCGCAGCACAGCCCGCCTTTCCGACCAAATCGATCCGCTTCCTGGTGGGTGCTCCGCCCGGCGGGAGCAATGACCTGTTCGCGCGCGCGGTCGGCCAGCGCCTGCACGAAACCCTGGGCCAGCCGGTGGTGGTGGACAACCGCCCGGGGGCGAATCAAATGATCGCCGCCGACATCATGGCCAAATCCCCCCCCGACGGGCACACGATTTATATCACGTCGACTTCGTTCACCACCGGCGCGGCGCTGCAGCCCAAGCTCCCATTCGATCCTGTCAACGATATCACCGGCATCACCATGCTGGGCAACGGGCCGCTGGTGTTCGTGGTGCACCCCGCGCTTCCCGCAAAAACCATGAAAGAGCTGATCGCGCTTGCCCGCGCCCGGCCCGGGCAGCTCAACTTCACCTCGTCGGGCATCGGCGGCATCAACCATCTGGGCACCGAGGTGTTCATGGCCGCCGCCAAACTTAAAATGGTACACATCCCCCACAAAGGGATGGGGCCGGCACTCACCGATCTGATCAGCGGCCAGGTCCAGGTCCTGCTCGTCAGCCTGCCTTCGGTGTCGCCGCAGATGAAAGCAGGCCGCTTGCGCGCGCTGGCGGTAAGCACGGCCAAGCGCACCACTTTCATGCCCGAGTTGCCGACGGTTGCGGAATCCGGCGTGCCGGGTTACGACGTCTCGCTGTGGTGGGGCGTGTTCGCTCCGGCCAGGACGCCCAAGCCCGTCATCGACAGGCTCAACGCGGAAATCCGCAAGGCGCTGGCCACCGATGCGATGAAAAAGCACTTCGCCGACTTCGGCGCTGAACCGTCGCCGATGACACCGGAGGCCTTCAGTGCCACGGTCAAGAGCGAGATCGCGAAGTGGAGCAAGGTGATCAGGGACGCCAACATCAAGCCCGAATGACGCGCGCGATACCCAAAAAATCCTATGAGCCCGGCGCCAAGGGCACGCTCGCCGGCGTGCGCGTGCTCGACCTGTCTCGCCTGGTCGCCGGCAACACGCTGACGCAGATGCTCGGCGACTTCGGCGCCGAGGTGATCAAAGTCGAGCCGCCGGCGGGCGATACCCTGCGCGCCTGGCAAACCCTCGGCGTGGCGACCAACTGGAAGCTTTACGCGCGCAACAAGAAAAGTCTGGGGCTGGAATTGCGCAAGCCCGAGGCGCGCGAGTTGCTCGCGCGCCTTATACCAACGGCGGCAATATTCGTCGAAAGTTTTCGCCCGGGGACACTTGAGGAGATGGGCCTCGCGCCAGAAATACTTTTCAAGCTTAACCCCAAGCTCATTATCGTGCGCATCTCCGGCTGGGGCCAGGACGGGCCGTACCGCCGCCGCCCCGGTTTCGGCACGCTGGTCGAGGGCATGTCGGGTTTCGCGTCCATGAACGGCTTTGCCGACCGCGAGCCGGTGCTGCCGCCGATGTATATGGCGGACTCGTACGCCGGCCTCTATGGCGCTGCTGCGGTCATGATTGCGCTGCGCGAAGTGGAAATCAACGGCGGAGGCGGCCAGGTGATCGACCTGCCACTGCTCGATCCGGTGTTCGCCGTGCTGGGACCCCAGGCCGCCAACTACCGACTGACGGGCAAGGTGAAGCCGCGCACCGGCAGCCGCTCGACCAACTCCGGCCCGCGCAACGCCTATCGCTGCAAGGACGGGCTGTATGTCGGCCTGTCGGCCTCGACGCAGAAAATGGCAGAGCGGGTGTTCCGCTCGATCGGCCGCCCCGATCTCGTCGACCATCCGCGTTACCGCACCAACGATGTCCGGGTGCAGCACGCCGGGGAACTCGACGCCATCATCGGCGCCTTCGTTGCCGAGCGCACCCAGGCCGAAAATGTGGCGTTTTTCGAGCAGGCCGAAGTCACGATCGGCCCGATCTACGACATTGCGCAGATCATCGAAGACCCTCACGTGCTGGAGCGCGAACTCATCGCCGACTATCCCGATCCCGACATGGGCGCGTATCCCATGCACCACGTGGTGCCGCGGCTGTCGGGCACGCCGGGTTCCATCCGCACGCCCGCGCCGCGCCTGGGCGAGCACAACCGGGCGCTGCTCGCCGAATTGAATGTAGACGATGTCGCCTATGCCCAACTGCTCGCGGCGGGTATCGCCTGCGAAAATGCTCCTTCAACGAACAAGGATGACGAATGAAACGCAATCTGCCGGTGTGGCGCTCGCTGATGTACGTTCCGGTCAACGTAGACAAATACGTCGACAAGGCGCACACGCGCGGCGCCGACGTGATCCAGCTCGACCTCGAGGACAGCGTGCCGCCGGCCGAAAAAGCCAATGCGCGCAAGCTGGTCGAAACAGCCGCGGCCAAAGTAAGGCGCGGCGGCGCTGACGTCGTGGTGCGCATCAACCAGCCGCTGTCGCTCGCGGTGCGCGATCTCGAGCATGCGATCTGCCCTGATGTCGACGGCATCGCCTGCACCAAGATCGACAGCGCCTCGCATGTGAAGCTGCTCGACGAACTGGTCACCGGGCTCGAGGAAAAGCGCGGCATGGCCATCGGCCATACGCGTTTCATCGCCATGATAGAAACCGCCGACGCGTTTTTCCGCATCCACGAAATCGTGCGCGCGAGTCCCCGCATCATTGCCTGCTGCATCGGCGGTGAAGACTTCGCGCTCGACTGCAACATGCAACCCTCGGGGGACGCGCTGTTCTATCCCAAGCAGCACATGATCATCGCCGCCAGCGCCGCCGGCATCATGCCGCTTGGTTTCGTCGACAGCGTGGCGAGCTTCGGCGACTGGGACAAATTCCGAAAGATGGTGCGCCGCTCGCGCGACTTCGGCTTCATGGGCGCCGGCTGCATCCACCCCGGCCAGGTCACCATCGTCAACGAGGAATACACTCCGACCGCCGAAGAAGTCGAATACGCGAGCAAAGTGATCCAGCTCGACAAGGAGGCGGCCGCCGCCGGCCGCGGTTCGTTCTCGCTCGACGGCAAGATGATAGACATCCCGATCATCGTGCGCGCCGAGAAACTGCTCAAGCGCTTTGATGCGATCAAGGCGCGCGAAGCAAAAACACTGGCGGCGATGAAAGGCTGAAGAGCGAGAGGCGTGAGGCGAAAGGAGAGAGGCGGAGCGGCCGATCAAGCATCCAGCCTACCTCTGAACCCTATTTCACTAGTCCCACGATGCGCATACACTATTCGCATCATCCTGCTCACTGCCCCGTCTATGCTCACTCGAACCGTCGCCCCGCGCCGGCGCAAGAAGGCCACCAAACTCAACGTTGATGACAACCTGCTGGACCAGGCCAGACGCCTCAAGCTGAACCTGTCACAGGTGTTCGAGACCGGCCTGGCCGAAGCCATCCGCCAGTGCCAGCGCGAAGAATGGCTCAGTAAAAATCGCGCCGCGCTCGACGCCTACAACGAGCACGTGGAAGAACACGGCGTGTTCAGCGACGGCCTGCGCTCGTTTTGACGGCGCAGTTCGACGGCTACCGCTACGCCAATCCCGCCACCCGCGCGCGCATTCCTTACCTGCTCGACGTTCAATCGGACCTGCTCGACCCTCTGGCAACGCGGGTAGTCGTGCCCCTATGCAAACCCGAAGTGCTCAAGGGCAAGCTGGCCGAGCGGTTCAATCCGGTGTTCGAGGTCGAAGGCTGCAAGATGGCCATGCTGACGCCCGAACTCGCGGGCGTGTCCAGAAAAATACTCGGTGAACGGATCGGCAATCTTTCAGACGAACGCAGTTCTATCATTGCGGCGCTGGACCTGCTTATTACCGGGATCTGACCGAGCGCTGCAGTATCCAGTCTGGACAAAATAGCCAGTATGGATATAATGTTCGAAACGCACCCGGAGCCTGCCATGTCCACACTGACCTTCCGTAACAGCCACGGCGAACTGGTCGATATCCCGACCGTTGCCGCCACACGCCTGAAGAACGAGTTCGGTGCCGTTCTCGAGCAGGCAGTCCGGGGCGGGGCCGTCGCCATCACCCGGCACGACACGCCCAGGGCGGTGTTGATGTCCTATGAGGAATTTCAGGCGCTGATAAAGGACCGCACGCCGAGCCTGAACGATCTCGGCGCGGAGTATGACGTGCTGCTTTCGCGCATGCAGACGCCGGCGGCGCGCAAAAGCATGGCCGACGCCTTCAACGCCACTCCTGCCGAACTGGGCCGCGCCGCAGTCAAGGCGGCGCGCAAGCGCCGCTGAGTTGTCCCGAATCGTCCGTGACCCGTCGCGCACGCGGCATTTTGCGATGAGCCCCGCCCAGCCGCCTCGCATCTACGTGCTCGCCGGCGTCAACGGCGCGGGCAAAAGCAGCATCGCCGGCGCGGCTTTCCGCGAGCAAGGGGCCGATTATTACAATCCCGACGAAGCCGCCCGCGCTCTGATGGCCGCCAACCCCGGCTTGACTCAGATGGAGGCCAACAGTGCCGCATGGCACCGGGGGCGCGAGCTGCTCGAACGTGCCATCGCCGAACGCCTCGGCTTCGCGTTCGAGACCACGCTGGGCGCGAATACCATCCCGCGCCTGCTGGCGGAGGCGGCTGAGAAGGGAATCGAAGTGTACGTGTGGTACGCGGGCCTCGCGACGCCCGAGCTGCACATCGCGCGCGTGCGCGCCCGCGCTGCGCGCGGAGGTCACGACATCTCCGAGAAGGACATCCGGCGGCGCTTCGGGCACAGCCGCCTCAATCTGATCCAGCTCCTGCCCGCGCTCACGGCGCTGCGGCTGTATGACAATAGCGCGGATGCGGATCCCGCCGCCGGCAAGGCGCCTGCGCCCGTGCTCGTGCTGCACACGGAACGCGGCAGGATACTCAACCCGCAGGACTTGCCGCTGGCGCCCGACTGGGCCAAACCCATCGTCGCCGCGGCGATGAAACTGCATCCGGGTTGAGGTCGCTCTGCCGGTCAGGCGGCAGCAGCCTCAGAGACGTTAACGCGCACGCGGCCGGTCAGCAGTTCGTGCGTAAACAGCACGCACTTGCGCCGATCTATCCAGCAGATTGGCATGCCAGCTCCGGCCAGAGGCTGACGGGTCGATGAGGCGATCCGGGATTTCCGCCAGCAGCTTCTGTGTGCAATGTATCGAGGATGGCATAATGCAGGGTCGCAATTCGGGCTCTATTTTGCAAGTAAACCCACGATCGGCTGTCAGCCGGCACCTAACCTAAGGGGGTTCCATGCACACGACTCATATTGCCGCGGGATTTTTGTTGCTGCTGGTCGCCGCCTCATCCGTCTTTGCCCAGGCGCCAGCCGCGGGCCAGTATCCCAACCGGCCGTTGCGCTTCATCGTGCCGTTCCCGCCCGGCGGCGGCACCGACATCGGCACGCGCATCATCGCGCAAAAACTCGGCGCACGTTTCAGCCAGCAGGTGGTGGTCGACAACCGTGGCGGCGCTGCCGGCATCATCGGCACCGAACTCGCCGCCAAGGCCGCGCCTGACGGTTACACGCTGATGATGGGCAACATCGGCACGCATGCGATCAACATCAGCCTGTATTCCAAACTGCCGTATGACCCGGTCAGGGATTTTGTGCCGGTCACCCAGGCAGCGGGCCTGCCGTTATTCGTGCTAGTTCACCCATCGCTACCGGTGAAATCGGTGAAAGAGCTGATCGCGTTCGCCAAGGCAAGGCCCGCCCAGCTCAATTACAGCACCTCCGGCAGCGGCGGCTCGATGCACGTCGCGGCAGAACTGTTTCAAAGCATGGCCAGCGTCAAATTGACGCACATCCCGTACAAGGGCGGCGCGCCCGCAGTCGCAGACCTGCTGGCGGGCCATGTGTCGTTGTCGTTCGCGACCGTACTCGAGACCACCTCGCACGTCAAAGCCGGCAAGTTGCGCCCGCTGGCCGTGACCTCCGCCAAGCGTTCGGTCGCTTACCCCGAGTTGCCGACCGTTTCGGAAGCCGGATTGCCCGGTTATGAATCGATCTCCTGGCTGGGCGTGTTCGTCCCGGCCGGCACGCCCAAAGACATCGTCGCGCTGCTCAATAGCGAGATCGTGCGCATCCTCAACATGGCGGACGTCAAGGAACGCCTGCTGAGCCAGGGTGCGGAACCCATAGGCAACACGCAAGAACAGTTTGCCGCGGTACTGAAAGCCGACATCGCCAAGTACGGCAAGCTGATGCGCGACTCCGGGGTCAAAGCCGAGTAAAGAAAGTCGCCACGTGAAGTTGATACAATCCACGCTCGCGCCGCCAGCCTGATTTTACCTGCCGGCGCGGTCAACATCGGAGTTATCCGCAGTGACGCAAACCCTTGAACAGCTCAAAGACTGGATCGGCAGCAAAGAATCGGACGTCGACTATGTGACGATCCCTGCAGTGCACCGTTTGTCGGCAACGCTCGACCGCGACGACCCCATGCCGAAAACCGGCGATCCGCTGCCGACGGGCTGGCACTCGATTTTGTTTCCGCGCGTCGTGCGCCAATCGCAGATCGGGCCCGACGGCCATCCCCAGCGCGGCGACTTCCTGCCGCCGGTGCCGCTGCCGCGCCGCATGTTCGCCGGCAAGCGCATCACCTTTCACGAACCGTTGCGCGTCGGCGACGAAGTGCGCCGCGACTCCGTCATCCAGGATGTCACCCTCAAGCAGGGCCGCAGCGGTCAGATGGTGTTCGTGACGGTGAAAACCGACATCGCCAGCCCGCGCGGGCTCGCCATCACTGAGGAGCAGGACATCGTCTATCGCGCCGATCCCGACCCCAATGCCCCGCCCCCCCCGCCGCAGAAAGCGCCCGGCATTGCGGTATGGACGAGAACGGTGACGCCCGACCCGGTGCTGTTGTTCCGTTATTCCGCGCTCACCTTCAATGGCCACCGCATCCACTACGACCATCCCTACGTGACCGGGACCGAAGGCTATCCCGACCTGGTGATGAACGGCGGCCTGACCACGCTGCTTGTGTTCGAGCTCGCGCGCGCCCATGCGTCCACGCCCCTGACCTATATGTCGTCGCGCAACGTGCGGCCGCTGTTCGTCAACCGGCCGTTCACGCTGTGCGGCGAGCCGGCGACCGACAACAAGACGGCCAGGCTGTGGGTGGTCGATCAGGACGGCGCGCTGGCGCTTTCCGCCGAAGCCGAATTCAAATGACGCGAGGAGATACGATCGCGTCATCCCGGACACGATCCGGGATCCAGCAAGACCTTCTTCTGGGTTCCGGCCTTCGCCGGAATGACGGACGAGAAAATACAGGGACATAAAATGGCAGGCGGACCGCTCGAAGGCATACGCATCGTCGATCTGACCTCCGTGGTCGTCGGCCCGCTGGCTACCCAGATCCTCGCCGACCACGGCGCAGAGGTCATCAAAGTGGAGGCGAAAACGGGCGACCTGGTGCGGGTCATGAACGGCCGGTCGGTCACGCCCGGCATGGGGGCCAAATTCCTGCACCTGAACCGCAACAAGCGCTCCATCGTGCTCGACCTGAAGCAGCCCGCCGGCCACGCTGCGCTGATGAAACTCATTGCGCGCGCCGACGTGCTGGTCTGGAACGTGCGGCCGCCGGCGATGGCGCGGCTCAAGCTCGCGTACGACGACGTGCGCGCAGTCAATCCGAAGATTATTTACTGCGGCATGTTCGGCTTCGGCCAGGGCGGCCGTTACCGCGACAAGCCGGCTTACGACTCCATCATCCAGGGCGCGGGCGGCATGGCTGCATTGCACCACCGCGCCGCCGGAGAGCCGCGCTATGTGCCCATGGTCGTCGCGGACAAAGTCGTCGGGATGATCGCGGTGCAGATGATCATGATGGCGCTCTACCGGCGCACGCAGACCGGCGAAGGCAGCTCCATCGAGATCCCGATGTTCGAGAACCTCGTCAAATTCGTGCTTGAAGAACACATGTATCTGAAGACCTTCGAGCCCCCGCTGGGCGAGACCGGCGATCCGCGCCTGCTCGATCCGCTGGCCAAGCCCATTCCCACCCAGGACAGCTGGATCTGCATTTCTGCCAACACCAACGCCCAGGCCTTCGCATTTTTCGATGCGGTAGGCCGGCCCGAACTGAAAACCGACCCGCGCTTTTCCAGCGTGCAGGCGCGCTTCGCCCATGTGAACGATTACTTTCAGGTCCGGACCGATACGCTCAAGGCCAAAACCACCGCCGAGTGGATAGACATTTTCGACCGCCATGATGTGCCGGCCATGCCGTATCACACGCTCGACACCCTGCTCGAGGATCCGCACCTGACGGATATCGGTTTCTTCGAGATGAAAGACCACCCGACCGAAGGCAAGATTCGCGAGATGCGGCTGCCGAACAAATGGTCGTGCGGCACCCGCCGCGAATGGAGTCCGGCACCCAAGCTCGGCCAGCACAGCGTCGAGATCCTGCGCGAGGCGGGCTACAACGCGGACGAGATCGACACCCTGGTCAGCAGCGGCATCACCTTCGATGGCCAGCTTCAAAAGCAGTGATTGGTGATTGGTGATTGGTGACTGGGTAAAACCGAAGCCCAAGGGGGTGCATTGGCATGAACGGAAAACTTGAATTGCCGGACGCGTTCGGCCAGCAGGCGATCATCGCCAATACACACTGCGCCAAAGTAGAGGTTAAGGCATAATTATTACCGTTCCATATAAAGGGAGATCTGCCATGCAATTGCTCTGGCGCAAAGCGCCTGTCGTTTTTGTCCTGGTGCTGTTTGCCGCCGCCGGCCTGCTTGCGCATGAAACATCTTATGCACAAAACAGCAAACCCAAGCAGGAGTTCACGCCTAGCCGCGGGCAGGAAGGCAAAGATGTCATCTGGGTGCCTACGCCGGAGGCGCTGGTCGAACGCATGCTGCAGATGGCAAAAGTAACGCCGAGTGACTACGTCATCGACCTGGGTTCGGGCGACGGCATCACTGTGATCACCGCCGCCAAGAAGTTCGGAGCGCAAGCGCTGGGCATCGAGTACAACCCCGACATGGTCGAGTTGTCCAAACGCAATGCCGAGAAGGCGGGCGTGGCCGGGCGCGCCGAATTCATCAAGGCTGACATTTTCGCCACCGACTTCAGCAAGGCGACGGTGATCACCATGTACCTGCTGCCCCATCTCAACCTCAAGCTGCGGCCCACGCTGCTCGACATGAAGCCCGGCACCCGCCTGGTGTCGCACGCTTTTACCATGGACGACTGGCAACCCGACCAGACCGAAACGGTCGAGGGCCGCACCGCTTATCTGTGGATCGTGCCGGCCAAGGTCGAAGGCACCTGGCACTGGGGTGGCGCGCGCAATTACGAGATTACGCTGCGCCAGCAATTCCAGCAGGTCGAAGGCCTGGCCAAAGTCGACAACAAGACGGTCCAGTTCCGCAACGGCAAGCTGCAGGGCGACAAACTGACTTTCTCGCTAATCGAGTACGCGGGGCCCAACGCCATTTCCCGCGAGTTCACCGGCCGCGTGCGCGGCAACGCCATAGAAGGCATGGCCAAGCTCTCCAGCGGTACCGGCGAGGAGAAGTGGTCGGCGCGCCGGGGTAACTGAGCCGGGAATCACGCCGGAAAAAGCGCAGCGCCAGCTGCGCTTTTTTTATTTTTGAGGCCGGCGCCCGGTGAAAACAGCGTGAGTGGCCGCGTCTCCTTTATAATAATAGTACAGGTAACGGTCCGTTTCCCGGACGCGCCCTAATGAGCGTTTCATAATGGATGGCAGTCGGAACGCTCAATCCCTCTCCCCGTCCCTCTCCCCGAGGGGAGAGGGCGAGAATGGCACTAATTCGCTGTCGCGAATTAGTGAAAGATCAATAATTGGAGTAGAACGCATGTCTAACAGCAAATCCAACGTAGTCATCATCGGCGGCGGTATCATGGGGGGCGATATCGCGATCATATTCGCCGCCGGCGGCTGGGATGCCCACGTGATGAGCCCGTCGCAGAAAACGCGGGACGCACTGCCGGCCCGCATCGCTGCCGGGTTGAAGCAGTTGGGTGTCGGCGCAGCCCAGGCGGGAAAAGTCTCCGCCTACCCCAAACTCGAAGACATCGACTGGAAACAAGTCGATCTGGTGATCGAGGCGGCGACCGAGGACCTTGCGCTCAAGCAAAAGCTTTTCCAGCAGGTCGAGGCCCTGGCGCGCCCTGACATCCCGCTGACGAGCAACACCTCGAATTTTCCGATCAGCGAAATCGGCAAATCACTCAAGCACAAGAACCGCCTTGCCGGCACCCATTTCTTCATGCCCGCGCACCTCGTGCCGCTGGTGGAGGTCGTCAGCGGCAGCGACACCGATCCGAAAGTCGCCGAGGATTTGTGCGCGCTCATGAAAAAACTGGGCAAGGCCCCGATCTGGGTCAAGAAAGATGTCCCCGGCTTTGTCGGCAACCGGATACAGCACGCCATGATGCGCGAGGCCTTGTATCTGATTGACGAAGGAGTCGTTTCTCCCGAGGGTGTGGATGTCGCCGTGCGTTTCGGCTTCGGCTTCCGCTTTATTGCCTGCGGGCCGATCATGCAAAAGGAAATGTCGGGCTGGGATACCAATTATCTCGTCGGCAGCGCCCTCTACCCCCATCTTCACAATGAGACGGCCTATCCTGCCGTCATCAAGGATATGGTGGACCAGGGTCACATCGGCATGAAAACCAAGCGCGGCTTCTGGGAATGGACCGACGACAGTGCCGCCAAGGAAAAAACCCGCATCGAGAAGGCGCTGCAGGCCGGGTTCGAGATCATTCGCAGCGATCTCAAAAACCAGACTTGAGCAACTGCTCGAATTCCAGCGCGGGCACTGGCCGGCTGAACAAGTAGCCTTGCGCCGCGTCACAGCCTATGCTCTCGAGCACGCTCAGCTGCGCTTCGGTTTCCACGCCCTCCGCCACGATATAAAGACCGAGGCTGTGGCCTAGCGCGACGATGCTGCCCGCCAGCGTTTTCGCGTCCGGGCTGGTCGCGATCTCCCGCACAAAGCTGATGTCGATTTTCAGAATGTCGACCGGCAGCCGCCGCAAGTAACTCAGCGACGAGTAACCCGTGCCGAAATCATCGATCGACAGTATCATGCCCAGCGCCTTGAGCTGATTCAGCGATGGAATCAGCTGGTCAATATTCTCCATCAACTCGCTCTCGGTAATCTCGATACACAACGAAAGCCGGCGCGTCTCCAGCCCGGTGATTTTCAGGATCTTGCTTACCTGGTCTATAAAATCAGGGGTGCGCAACTGCCTCACCGATACGTTCACAGCCATGCGGAATTCATTACCCATCTGCCGCCCCCAGCTCCGGTGCTGCGCATCCGCAGCGGCCAGCACCCACGCCCCAATACCCGTAATCAGCCCTGTGCGCTCGGCTATCGGGATGAACACGGCGGGCGAGACCTGCCCCAGGGTACGGTTATTCCACCGCAGCAGCGCCTCGGCGCCGGTGATCGCGCGGTCGGCAATGCGCACAATCGGCTGATATACCAGGGACAATTCGTTGCGATCGATCGCCCCCGCCAGTTCGACCTCCATGCGGTGGCGATCGTGCACCTGCTGGTCCAGTTCCGAAGAGTAAAACGCTGAAGCGTTGCGCGGGACCAGGGTCATGTTGTTGAGCGCAACCTCGGCGTTGCGGATCAGCGTTGCGACATCGGTGCCATCCTGCGGATAAACCGAGATCCCCATGCTGCCTTCGGTGGTAATGGTGTTTTCCTGCCACGAAATTGCCCTGGGGAAGGCGGCAATAATCCGGTTTGCGGTGATGGCCGCGTCATCCACGCTGCTGACGTCGGCGAGCAGGACCCCGAACTCGTTGTCCCCCAACCGCGCCACAGTGTCGCCAGGGCGCACCATCTCTCCCAGATAATCGCCGACCCGCATGAGTACCTGGTCGACGCCGGCCCGTCCATACTGTTCATTAATCTGCAGGAACCGCCCTACGCGTATTACCAGCACTGCCGCCACCCGCTGCGCACGCGCTGCCCGTAAAAACAGCTGCGCAGCACGGTCTTCAAACAGCACTCTGTTGGGCAGACCGGTAACGCGGTCAAAGTTGGACAGCTGGTAGACATGCGTGCGCTGTGCGATATGATCGAGCCCGAGCCCCGCATCCTCGGCAAGCTGCTGCAGCAATCGCACCTCGTCGTCGTTAAAAGCGCCCGGCATCGACGACCACAGCACCAGCACGCCGGCAACCTGGCCGTCCACGGTCAGCGGAAAAGCCGCAACGGCCCGCACGCCCAATTTGAGCAATCTCTTCCTGGGTCCGGGCGCGGGTGAAATAACAGCTTCCTGTTCAATCACGGGTTTGCCGCTGCGCCACGCGCGTACCAGCGGAGTACCCAAAGGCTCGAGCGTCTTGACCATGTCGGGCTGCAGGGCTTCAAAGTGATCCCTGCCCGCGCCGGCGTGGCCCGCGAGGCGCGACGCCGAGGTGTGACGATCTATCATGATGATGGCGGCGGTAAGATAGCCGCCGTTTTTAACCGCGATGTCGCAGGCTTGCGTGGCCAGGGCCCCCGGCTCGCGTATGCGCAGAATAGCGCTGTTGATTTCGGTCAACATGACCTGGACCCGCGTCAGTTGCGCAATTCTTGCATCTTTTTCGATATGCTCGAGACCCAGCGCGGTGTCGGAGGCAAGCCGGAGCAGCAACCGCTCTTCGGCTCCGTCGAATGCACTCGGGTTCGCGGAATGCAGCGCAATAATGCCGGAAATTTTTCCTTCGATGACCAGCGGCAACGCCGCGATGGCGCGGCAGCCGAATCGAGAAACTTTTTCCGCCCATTCGCGCGCCGCCGATGCCTCGAAGCCCTGTTCAATCACCCGGTGTCCGGTTTTGAGAGCCCTGACAATCGGTCCGTCGCGCGGCCGGACGGGAACGTTCAGATCGATCATGAGCGCCGCGAAATGTTCCATGGCTGCGCCGGCATGCGCAACAAGACGCGCCTGCGAAGTGCGCTTGTCGACCCAGAAAACACTGGCACAGAGATACCCGCCGTCGTCGACCGCGATGCGGCAGGCCTCCTTCAGCAAGGTGTCGCGATCCCGGATCTGAATGATCGCGCTGCCGATCATGGTCAGCACCGCGTAAATCCGGTTGAGATGGCTGATTTTCCCGAAATTGTTCTCGTTGCTTCGCGCCATGTCATTGAATGCATTTTCGAGCACGGCGAATTCACTCGAGTCGCCGGCTGCGGATATCCGGGTTGTGAGATCGCCCGCCGCGAGACGGCGGGTCGCTGCAAGCAGGGTGCCGACTCGTCTCAGCACGAGTGTGTTGCCTCCGACAAACATGATCGCGGCCATCGCGCCTATGGCAAGAATCAGCGCCAGAATTCCGCTGACCAAGGCCTTGTTGGCTTGTGCGACCACCTGCGATTCGGGCACGCTGACGACGACATAGCCGCCGGTTTCGCGATCGCCCCCGATACGCGAGTACGCATTGATGCGCCTCAGCGAATCCAGCCCGACTAAGGACTCGACGCTGATCTCGCCGCCGGCCTGGGCAAGCGCCCGGTGCAAGGTTGTGCCAGCGATGCTCTTGCCGACCATGGCGTCCGGCGGCAATCGCGCCATCACATTGAAGCCGGGGTCGATCAAGGTAACGGTCTGCCCGGGAAGGTAAGCCGCGTGCGTGAACAGCCTGGACAGCCGCAATACCGCGTAGAGCAAGCCGCGCGCCGCGCCATCGTTTCCCGGAATCGGGAGCGCGAACGCCATCGACGGCTCCCCGGTAACCCGGCCCATCTGGTAGTCGCCCGCCGCGAAGTTGCCCGACCGAAGGGCACGCTGAAAATATGACCGGTCGCTTATATTCATTTCAGCGCCAACCTGGCGGGCGTTGCACTGAATAATTCCATCGAGGCCGGTTCGCCCGAAGTTGTAGAACAGCGCCTCGCCCTGCACGATCAGGGCAAGCGCTTCGGCACAGGCTTTGGGTTCCCCGTCGGTGACTGCGGGGATGCGTGAAAGCACACGGAGCGTTTGGTGCGCCGTGGCCGCTATCTGGTCTTGTCCCTCGACAAAATCCCTGGCGCTTTGCGCTAGGCCACGCCTGGCATCGGACAGCGCTGCAGTACGCATCTGCATTGCCATCATCACCATAGCCACGGCGACAGGCAATGCGGTGATGACCACCAGCGCAACAAGCCGTGCTTTTAATGTCTTAGGCCGCCACATTTATTGTGATGCCAAGGCTGTTGATGATCCGGCGGCACGCTGGCCGTTTGCCGGGGCCCGGCATGGATTGTTTACTGGCAATTCTGTGGCTCGTCTATGATGTTTTTTATTACGAAAAAGGATATTGGCCGACGCAGAAATCATACGTGCGTGGTCCAAAAACGCAAATCTATCATTTTGTTAGATTTTAATTGGCGGCGTCGGCGCGCAAGTCTGTTGCATGTTGCTGCACAGATGACCATCGCGCCGATCTGCGCGATCCGCGATATGGACTTACTTGCGGCGCGACACCGCCTTGCGCATGTATACCGCCATAGTCGGATCATGCGCGCTGGTTCGCGCGGCCGGTGTGCGCCGCTACGTGCGCGGATTCAGGCAGCCCGACACGGCACGTCGTGAACCCCGCTGATTGCCGGGGCGCGCAGCGCGCCATGAAAGCACCCTGCGCCTGCCCGCAAACCGCTTGCTGTGTGATCCCCTTCACGCCAAAGGGGTATAGTCATGCTATAAAAACAATTCAAAAACTCGCACGCCGACTGCCCGAATGAACGAATCCGAAGCCCGCGACGCCCTTCTGGTTCGCGCCTATGAAACAGCGCAGCCATTGCCGATGACCGGCCACTGGGCCGAAGACGACCGCGCCTGGGCGACGCAGGCGGCGCTGCAATCCGTCGGCGAGCAGGCGGGTGCCGATACTTTCATTGCATGCCGGGCGCAACTTGCCTGCGAACGCCTTTGTTCACAGGACTCCGGGGCGAAGCAAGTGCTGAGCGCGCTGACATGGAGACCCTGGATCGGCTGGGTGCTTGCGCTCGTTGCTTTTATCGCGGGTATCATTACCGATGCGATCGGGCCGGCGAAGCAAATCAACGTGCTCGCACCGCCGTTGCTCGCCGTGCTCGCGTGGAATCTCGCCGTGTACTTGGTGCTCGTCGTTCGCGCGATCACGCGCCTGTCCGGCGCCGGTTCGGATCAGCCCGGCCCGCTCGCCCGGTTGATCACGCACGCGATCGCGCCCGCACGCCGCATCGAACGGCTCACGCCGCCGCTTGCCTGCTTCGCACGCGACTGGATCGCCGCCAGCGCGCCGCTGACCGCAGCGCGTATCGCGCGTATCCTGCACACGGCCGCAGCGGCCTTCGCCGGCGGCGCGCTGCTCGGCATGTACGTGCGTGGTTTCGCGCTCGAATACCGCGCGGTATGGGAAAGCACTTTTCTCGATGCGTCCACCGTCCACGCCATCCTGTCGGTCGTGCTGGGGCCGGCCTCGGCGGTCACCGCGATTGCATTGCCCGACGCAGCCGGTCTGGCGGCGATTCGCTCCGCCGTTTCGCCGGGCGAAAATGCGGCGCACTGGATCCACCTTTACGCTATGACCGTCGCCCTGTTCGTGCTGATGCCGCGCGTGCTGCTGGCGCTCGGCCGTTTTTTTGTCGAGCGCCGGCTCGCCAGCCCTTTTCCGTTGGCAATGGACGACGGTTATTTCCAGGCACTCGCGCGCGCGCATCGTGGCGAAGCAGCTGTGATCCGCATCGTGCCGTACAGCTATCATCCGGGCCCGCAGGCTGCGCTCGGGTTAAACGCGCTGATGGTGCGCGTGTTCGGCTCGCGGACCGAGGTCACGATTACGCCGCCGGTGGCCTTCGGCGAAGAAGATGCGCTCGATTCCGCACTGATACCCGGCGCAAAGGTCGCGCTCGTGTCCGCCCTGTTTTCGCTGACCGCGACGCCTGAACAGGAAAATCACGGTGCGTTCATCGACACGCTCGCAGCGCGCGTGCCACAATCCGTGCCGTTCGCGGTGCTGATCGACGAATCCGCGTTCAGACAGCGCTTCGGCGAGCCCGGCGGCACCGTCCGGCTGCAGGAACGCCGCGCGACCTGGCAGCGGATGCTGACCGGGAACCGGCTTGAACCGGTGTTCGTAGATCTCGAGCATCACGACTTTACCTTTGCGGAGCGCGCGTTGCGCGCGGCGCTAGCCCAGGCGGCGGCGCGCGCCGCGCAAAGCTGATCCCATGCCGCAGACAATCGAACTCAGCCTTGTGTCCCACACCAACGTCGGCAAGACGACGCTCGCGCGCACACTGCTTGGCCGCGACGTCGGCATCGTGCGCGACGAACCGCACGTGACACTGACCGCGGACAGACATGAAATGGTGTCGACACCTGAGGGCGACCGCCTGGCGCTATGGGATACGCCCGGCTTCGGCGACAGCCTGCGGCTGGCAAAACGCCTCGCGCAGTCGGACAACCCGCTCGGCTGGTTCCTGAGCCAGGTCTGGGATCGCTATCGTGATCGCGCCTTCTGGTCGAGCCAGCAGGCGGTGCGTAACGTGCGCGACCATGCCGATGTCGTCCTGTACCTGGTCAACGCGTCGGAAGACCCGGAGAACGCGGGATATGTCGCCCCGGAGATGCGGGTGCTCGCGTGGACCGGCAAGCCTGTCATCGTGCTGCTGAACCAGCTCGGCCGCCCGCGCCCCGCAGCGGAGGAACTGGCCGATCTGCAGCGCTGGCGCAGTCACCTCGCCGGGTTTCGTTGCGTGCGCGCGGTGCTGGCGTTCGACGCATTCGCGCGCTGCTGGGTCCAGGAAATGGTGCTGTTCGGCGAACTCGCCAAAGTGGTTCCGGATGACAAGCGCGAAGCGTACGCCCGTCTGAGCGCGCAGTGGCTGCGCCGGCGGCGCGAGATCTTCGAGGCGGCGCTCGACGTACTGGCTGAAAGGCTCGCGCGCGCAGCACTCGATCGCGAACCGGTGGCCGAAGGCGGCTGGACGGACAGGCTGCGCGAGCTGGGGGTCGCGCTCGGCGTGCGTCGCGAGGCCGGGGACAGCCCGAAGCAGATCGCGATGCGCGCACTCGCAGAGCGACTCGATAAGGACATCTTAACCAGCTCGGACCGCCTGATCGCGCTGCACGGTCTGGGCGGACACGCGAGCGCTGAGATTCTGACCCGGCTCGCCGACCATTACGCGGTGCGCGAACGACTGAGCGAAGGCAAAGCTGCCGCGCTGGGTGGCGTGGTGACCGGCGCGCTCGCGGGACTAAAAGCCGATCTGGCGACCGGCGGCCTGACCTTTGGCGCCGGCTTGCTCGTGGGCGGGGTGCTCGGCGCGCTCGGCGCCGCCGGCCTGGCGCGCGGCTACAACCTGGTGCGCGGCGCTGACGCCACGCTGGTCACCTGGACCGACGAGGTCCTGGATGAACTCGCGGTGTCCTCGCTGCTCGGCTATCTGGCCGTCGCACACTACGGCCGCGGCCGCGGCGACTGGGCGCCGTCGGAATATCCGGCGCACTGGCAGGACACGGTTGCGGCCGTGTACGCGCAGCAGCGGCAGGCGTTCCACCATGCCTGGTCGTTGCGCGGCGCCGCCGACATGCCCGAGGCGGTCGAACCGGCGCTGCGCGATGCGCTGGCCGCGACGGCCCGCGCCGTGCTGCAGCGCCTGTATGAGGACGCCAGGATCGAGTAATTCCGGAAACCGTATTGCGCACGGCAGGCCCGCTCAGGTCACGTGTCCACTATGTGCCGACGAATTGCGTATCGACACTGGCATGGCCGTCAGGCAGCAGTTATGCTCTAAGACGCGATTCGGTCTTTTTAAAATGCATACCAGGGGAAAAGTTCATATGTCAGACCCAACGCAAGCGCAGTACGAGGCGCTGTGGCCGCGCAGTCCGCGCCAGGCCAAAGTAAAATCTCTCGCCAGGCGGCTCGACACCCTTGAAGGCAAGACGATCGCCTGGGTCTGGGACTACCTGTTCCGCGGCAACGAAATATTCGCGCATCTGGAAGAGAATCTCAAAGCGCGCTATCCCGGCATGAAGTTCGTGCCCTGGAGCGAGTTCGGGAACACGCACGGCAGCGATGAGCGTGAGGTCGTGGCGGCATTGCCGCAGAAACTGAAAGCGCTGGGGGTGGACGCCGTCGTTTCCGGCATGGGGTGTTGAGGCAGTTGCACACCCGCCGTGTTGCGGGTGAGTGCAGCGGCCGAGACCGCCGGCATCCCTGCTTCGACGCTGGTCTGCGAAAGCTTCATGGGGCTGGCGAAAGCGGCGTCGCTCGGACTCGGCATGCCCAATCTTCAGGTGGCGCCGGTGCCGGGCCACCCCGGCCTTCAAAGTCTGGAGGTATTGCAGCGCAATGTCCGCGAGGTCACGCTCGCCGGCGTGGTCGACAACCTGCTCAAGCTGCCGGCAAACGTGGCGGCAGGCAGCGAACCCGGTGCGCGTGACATCGTATGCCGCGGCACCTTCGAGGAAATCAACGACTACTTCATCGCCCACGAACTGTCCGACGGGCTGCCGATCGTGCCGCCCACGATCGGGAAGGTCGAAACCTTTCTGCGTTATACCGGCCGCCAGCCGGACGAGGTCCTGGGCATACTGTTGCCTGACAACCGCGCCGCGACCGTGTGGAGCGTGGCGGTAAACGGGGTGATGGCAGGCTGCCGGCCCGAGTACATGCCGGTGCTGATCGCGCTGATCGAAGCGATGGCCGACCACGATTACGGCGTCGAGCACAGCGGTAATACCCCGGGCGGCGAAACCCAGATCGTGTTAAACGGCCCCATCATCAAGGAACTCGGTTTCAATTACACGCAAGGCGTGATGCGCGACGGTTTCCAGGCGAACACCACCGTGGGCCGTTTCTGGCGGCTGTACCTGCGCAACATTGCCGGTTTCCTGCCGCACCAGAACGACAAGGCCACGTTCGGCAACACCTGGCGCGTCGTCGTGGCGGAGAACGAGGACGTGCTGGCAAAACTCGGCTGGCCGCCGACCTGCGCGGAATTCGGTTTTCCCGCCGGGACCAACGCGGTTGCTATCGGGCGCTACACCGGCGGCAACCATATCTCGTCGGTGTCGGGCGCGACCCCGGAGGCGCTGCTGCCCTATATCGCCGACGCCGTGGTCAAACAACACTCGTGGCAGCTCATGTTCTCGATGGGCATGGGCAACGGCACGTTGCGGCCGCTGATCCTGCTCTCGCCCATCCTCGCCGAGACCATCGCCGCCGGCGGCTGGTCCAAGCAGGATCTGAAACAGCAGCTCTTCGATCACGCGCGCATGCCGGCCTGGGAGTTCGAGCGTTACCTGCGCGACTGGACGCAGAAACCGGCCTGGAATCTCGCAGCAGAGCACGCGGCCGGACGCATTCCCGATGTGTTCCACGAATCCGACGACCCGAACCGCATGGTACCGCTGGTCTGGAAAGCGGAGGATTACATGATCGCCGTGACCGGCGATCTGGGCCGCAACAGCTGCTACGTTTTTGCGCACAACGGCGTGCTCGGATATCCCGTCGGCAAGGAAATCAAGTTGCCGGACAACTGGGCGACGCTGGTTGGGAAGAATATGAAGAGCCCTAATAAAATAAATTAGCCGCCGATGAACGCCGATGGACGCAGATCAAACCAACCCTGACGGGCTTTGTTCCATAGAACATCGATAATAATTAATAAACACAACCTGTTGCATAATAACGTTGCGCCCTATCGTGTTTGGAGTCTTTGATGTTTATCGGCGTCCATCGGCGTTCATCGGCGGTTACATCGATCTTGGTCTTTTTGAAATGACCTCTAAGAACAAACCCATTTACAATTCAGAATAGAGGAGGAAGTCTGATGAACAGCAAGTGGATTTATCGTTTTGTTATTTCGGTGCTGGTGCCGGCTGCAGCGCTGGGCCTCGCTGCGGGACAGGCGCCCGCGCAAAATTATCCCGGCAAACCCGTCTCCTTCATCGTCCCCTACGGACCGGGCACCGGCAACGACATCATCGCGCGCATCCTCTCGCAGAAGGTGGGAGAAAGCTGGAGCCAGCCGCTGGTGGTGGACAACCGCTCCGGCGCCGCCGGCGCCATCGGCACGGAACTGGCGGCCAGGGCCGCGCCGGACGGCCATACGATCCTCATCGCCAGCACCAGCCAGCTCATCAACCCGTACATCTCCAGGGTGCGCTACGACATCCTGAAGGATTTCACCGCGGTGGTCGTTCCGGGCACGCTGCCCTATCTGCTGGCCGTGCCCACCGCCTCGCCTGCCGCATCCATCAAGGAGCTGGTGGCGCAGGCCAAGGCCATGCCCGGCAAATTCAACTATGCCGGGTCGTTCGGCTCGGTGTCCCATTTCATGGGCGAGATGCTCAAGACTGCGGGCGGCATAGACATCGCGCTGATCACCTACAAAGGCACCCCGGACGCGATCGCCGACGTCATCGCCAACCGGGTCCAGATCTGGTTCACGACCATGGCCACGGGAACCCCGCTCGCGAAAGCGGACAAGATCAGGGTGCTGGGTGTTGCCGGCAAAAAACGCGCGGCCGTGCTGCCTGATGTGCCGACCATGGCCGAGGCCGGCTATCCCACGCTCGATGTCAGCGCCTCGTTCTATGTACTCGCGCCGGCGGCGACACCAAAGCCGGTCGTCGCCGCGCTGAACCGGGAAATGGTCAAGGCGCTTGCCACCCAGGAAGTGAAGGACAAACTGGGTGCGGCGGGGGTCGAAATCAACAGCACCACACCGGAGGAAGCCGGCACGCTGCTCAGGACCGAAGTGGCCGGCTGGGGCAAGGTGGTCAGGGAGTCCGGCGTCGAAATGAAGTAGGGCAAGGGGCGATGGCCGTGCCGCGTTAAAAAGCGAAGCGGAACATGCCGCCATCGACCGGCACCACCGTGCCGGTGATATAGCCCGCCCGCGGCGAGCAGAGGAAGATCGCGAGATCGGCGAGTTCCTCCGGTTCGCCGAACCGGCCCATCGGAATTTCCGCTGCCGCAAATTCCGCCACGCTTTCTTTCGTCGGATAGCGCTTGCCGATTTGTTCGCTGTGGATGCGGCCGGGCTGGATGGAATTGATGGTGATGCCGGCGCCGGCCACTTCGCGCGACAGCCCCTTGGCCCAGACGTGGACCGCCGCTTTGGCGGCAAAAGCGGCGTTCAGCATGCGCGGCTCGGAAGTGCCGGTCAGGTTGATGATGCGTCCCCAGCGTTGCGCCTGCATGCCGGGAATCACCGCGTGCGTGAGTTCGCGTATGCGCCAGAAGTTGAGCGTCATGCCCTCCTCCCATTGTGCCTTGTCCGCTTCGAACGGCAGCGGGCGGCTGCCGCCCGCGGCGTTGATCAGAATGTCGACGCGGCCGAGCAGGTCAGCGGCACGCGCGGCGATGGCTTCGGAGGCCCCGGCAGGATAGAAGTCGCCCTCGATCAGTACGGGGGGCTCGCCGCCGCGCGCGGCGATCTCGGCTGCAAGTTCTTCCAATAGTTGCAGCCTGCGCGCCACCGTCGCCACTCTGACGCCCTCCATCGCGAGTCCCCTTGCGATCGCGCGCCCGATGCCCCGGCTCGCGCCGGTGACCAATGCAGTTCGTCCTTTCAGTTGCAATTCCATTTTTCCTCTCGCTGGGTTCGCTGGCGGTGGCCGGGGGTGAGTATACGAAATTGAGGGTGGTTTCGCCCGTTCCGCAGCGCTAGGCCACACTCAGCACACAACTAATTATTGTTTATATTCATATACTTATATAACACGAGTGTAGCCAACCCCAGTGCCGCTCGCGTATTGCGGGGCGCACTATCGAGCACTTGCACGGAAGTGAAGGCATGTCTACTGTACGCTGCTTGGCCGCAACAGATAAATCAGGTTTTAATTCGCAGTGCCTGCTGGTTCACGTGCAGCCCTTTTCTGGAGAATTGCGATGAAAACGAATGACCTCAAGCAACAAACCCGCCGCGGATTTCTCCGGATTGCCGGAGCTGCCGCTACAACGTTCGCGCTGGGCGGCCTGCCGTTCGCGGCGCGCGCAGCGAATGCCGCGACCGGCAAAATGAAGATCGGGATCGTTGGCTCGGGCCGCGTCGGCGGCACGCTCGGCAGGCTGTGGGCGAAGGCCGGACACGAAGTCATGTTCTCGTCGCTCGATCTCGAGCACGACAAAGCGCTGGCCGCAAGCGTCGGGAGCAACGCCCGCGCCGGCACGCCGAACCAGGCCACCGCGTTCGGCGAAGTAGTGCTGATCTCGGTGCCGTACCGCGCGCTGCCGCAGGTCGGCAAGGATCTGGCGGACCTGATCAAAGGAAAAGTGGTGATCGATACCTGCAACCCCTTTCCCGAGCGCGACGGCGAGATCGGGACGTGGGCTCAGAAAATGGGCGCCGGCCTCGCCTCGGCCGAACTGCTGCCCGGGGCGCGTATCGTGCGCGCTTTCAACGCGGTCGGTTACGCGCGGCTGCCGGAAGCGGCGCTGCGCACGGAGCGCTACGGCATGCCGATCGCGGGCGACGACGCCAAGGCCATCGCGGTGGCATCAGGTCTCATCCGCGATGTCGGCTACGAGCCGGTGCTGATCGGGTCGCTCGCGATGGGCAGACACCTCGTGCCGCGCACGCCGCTGGCGGGCGAGCACTCGCCCGAGCAGATTCGGAAAATTGCGGCCACCCTTAGCTAGCGTACGCGCAATTTGTCAGTTCTCGCCGCTGATGGCAATGCACATCGTTATAATCGTATTGAAAACACGGAAATCGTCTCCATTAAGCCGCGCAATTCCATATTGCCGCGCGGTACGACGCGGCTTGCGGGCACCAGCTTGCGGATCGACTCGAAGAGTTCGCCCGAAACCAGGGCCTCGCCCGCCACTGCTGCCTGCATGAGGCGCGAAGCGATATTCACCGTGTTGCCGATCACGGTGTAGCTCATGAAATTCGGCGAGCCTACGTTGCCGATGACGGCCTCGCCGCGGCACATCCCGATGCCCAGGCCGCCGGTGATGTCGTAGTGTTCGCGCCAGCGTGCCGCCACCGACCCGAAGCGCGACTGCATCTCCTTGGCGGTGGCCCAGGCGCGCGCCGCGGCATTGGGCTGCGGAAAGGGCACGTTGAAGCCCACGAGCAGGCAGTCCCCTGACATATTGAAAATCGTGCCGTCGTAATGGTGAGCCGCTGCGGTGAGCGCCGCGAAATACTCGTTCAGCATTTCCACGAGCGGTTCCACGTCGATTACCTCGGTCATGTGGGTAAAGCCGCGCAAGTCAGCGAACATGACCACCACCTCGGCGCGCTGCGCCTTGGCGCCGAATGGCACGGTTTCGCTGATGATGCGTTCGACCAGGCGCGGCGAGACATAGCGCGAGAACGCCTTCTGGATCGACTCGCGGTGCGCTGCCGCCGCGAGCGTGTTTCTCATCCGCAGCGCCAGTTCGCTGGGGTCGACAGGCTTGCGCAGAAAATCGGTCGCCCCGAGATCAAGTGCTCTCAGCTTTGTTTCTGGATCCTCGGCGGTAGTAAGGACGATGGTCGGAATGTGTTTCAGCACAGGGTCTTTCTGCATCTCTGCAAGTACGTCAAAGCCGGTTACCTTCGGCATATTGATGTCGAGCAGCAGGACTTTGGGACGCTCGCGCCGCAGCATGGCGATGGCGGAGGTGGAGTCCGAGGTCGACGTGAACCGACTGAATCCCGCCTGCTCGAGAAATGCCTGGGTGAGCTCGATCACCAGCGCCTCGTCATCGACCATCGCCACGAGAGCCTCGCCCAGATCGCCCAGGTTCATGCTCCCGGATTGGAGCAATACTTCGTCCGCTTTTATTGGTTCGCTCATTCATGCCTCCCTGCCGGCGACCTCAGGCGACCGCCGATGTCTCCTGCGGCGCGATGACGCGCCGTGCCATTTGCCGCAATTCACCCAGGATCTGTGCCACCCGCTCGCCTTCGGCGGCCTTGGCGGCGGTCTCGAGCTGCACGGCCGGCGCCATGAACACATCGTAACCCATGGAACCCGCGGACCCCTTGAGCCAGTGGGCAAAGTTCGCGATCTCCACGTAGTCGTTCTGCGATTCCATCTGCTGCGTCTCGACGAGCCGCTCGTGCAGCCTCACCACGAACTTGCGCAGGATAGGCTGCAACCGCTTCTGTCCGGCTAGGCGAGACGTGATGGACGTTACCGCTGTGTTGTCGGCGTTCGCCTGCGGCGCGTCGACTGTCGAGTTGATGGCGCCCTCAGCCGCCGCCGGATCAATGCGTTTACCGCCCAGCAGCAAGGCTATGCTGCGGATCAGCCCATCGATGTCGATAGGCTTGGTCAGGTATACGTTGCAGCCCGCCTCCATCATCTGGGCTTCAAATCCACTCATGGCATTCGCGGTCAACGCGACGATCGGAATCTTTATGCCACGCTCGCGAAGCGTGCGGGTCGCGGTAAAACCGTCCATGACCGGCATCTGCATGTCCATGATGATGAGATCGAATCCGCCCTTCATGGCCATCTCGACGGCGACCTGGCCGTTCTCGGCCTCTTCCACCCAGAGGCCCTGTTGCGAGAGCACCAGCGACACCAGCTCGCGGTTCTCGGCGCCGTCGTCGGCGATAAGAACCCGCGCCGGGGGAATGCTCCAGCACTCCTTCACCTCGGCCATGTCTTCGTCAAGATGGGCATCGATCTGCTCGGGTGTGAGCATCGGCACGCCTTCCAGCGGCCCCGTCTCGAAGGTCACCGTAAACACGCTGCCCTTGCCCACCTTGCTCGCCACGGTGACATCGCCGCCCAGCGCCCGGGCAAACTTTTTGCTGATCACCAGCCCCAAGCCCGTGCCGCCGTATTTGCGCGAGATCGAGCTGTCGGCCTGCACGAAGGCCTCGAACAGCGCGCCGATACTCTCCTGCGGAATGCCAATGCCGGTGTCGATGACGTCCAGCGCATAGTGCGGTGAATTGCCCGGCAGGAACCGGGCACTCACCCGTATGCCGCCGTGATCGGTGAATTTGATCGCATTGCCGAGCAGGTTGAGCACGATCTGGCGCAACCGCAGCGGATCGGACCGGACCGTTTGCGGCACCGGGCCTTCAGCGGCAAACCCGATGCTGATCATCTTCTCGCGCGCCCTGACCTCGAATTCGCGCACCGCCTGGTTCACGATCGTATGCGGCGCACAGGAAATAAGCTCGACTTCGAGCCGCCCCGCCTCCACTTTGGACAAGTCCAGAATATCGTTGATCAGCGCAAGCAGGTGCGTACCGCTGTTGTATATGGTGTTGAGGTGCTTGGTCGTCTCGCGCTCGTTCTTGCCGAAGCCCCGCCGCAACAACTCGGTGAAGCCGAGTATCGCGTTCATCGGGGTGCGGATTTCGTGGCTCATGTTCGCAAGAAATTCGCTCTTGGCACGATTTGCCGACTCGGCTTCGTCGCGAGCGAACTTGAGCTCGACCTCTTTTTTCTCGAGTTCGGTAATATCCTCCAAACTGATCAGCACGCCGCCGGGTTTGCTGCCGGCGCCCAGCACCGGCGAGCAGTTCAACAGAAACGTGCGCAGGGTGCCGGCAGCATCCTTAAGACGTATGGTCTCGTTGCGCTGTATCGCCGCGTCGTTCAGCGCCTTTGTCCATGGATAAACCACTGCCTCGCCCGCGGGCGTTGCCGTGGCCCAGGGAATGGCGGCCACGCCGGTGCCGAGCATCGCTTCCGAGGATTTCCCGAGGAGATGGGCAAAGGACTCATTCGCCAGCACGATGTTCTGGTTCCGGTCGATGATCAGCAGGCCCTCGGTCAGGGTATCGAGCGCCGCGCGCACGCGGCCCGGGATCGCGCGCGACGGGTCCAGTTGGCGCAGCACGCGACCGAGATAAAAATAAAACGCAGTGAGGCACAGCACGAAGATGAAGGCCAACAGCAGGACGCCGGGCCATTCCAGGATGCCGCGAATCCCGGGGCTGATCAGGGGCTCGTAGCGCATCTCCAGCTGGCCCCAGCGGTGCTGCTCGGCCCAGATCGGCACCACGAGCTGCGTATCGGTAGAGAGGCCGCCTTCCATCGGTTCCCAGCGCGTTGCGTGCTCGCCTGTCACGACGACGATGCGCCCGTCGCGGTCGCGCACCGCGATCGAGAGGATCTCCGGATTGCGAGCCATGACGAAGCGCAGCACGGATGCAAGTCGTCTTTCCTCTTTAGTGGTCATCAATGCTGTCGCACTGGCAGCCAGGGATTCTGCCAGGCTCACCCGCGCGTGGCGTTGCGCGCTCAGGCGGTCCGGAACGAATCCCAGCAGCATGGCGAACACCACCGCAGTGGTCACGATCGCGGTGAGGCCAATCGCAACGTGCATTTTAGTGCTGAATATTTTCATGTGCGCTTCGCGTCTACGGGGACCTCGGAAAAAGATGCGATGGCCTGTTCGTCTTCCTCACTGGTTTCGTCATCCTCGTCATCCACGCGCGCGAGTATCGGCAGCGGGTCGAGCAGCCGCCATGCCGGAAGGGCCGAGAGCATGCTTGCGGCAAGCGCGCCACCGCGGATGAGCCAGATCACATAGGCGGCCGTCATGCTGAGGCTGCCGGCGGTGAGCGTGGCGATGGTACGCGTCTGGATTTCGTCCTGCTCGCGCAGACTGTCCTGCAGGCGCGCCAGGTCGACGCCGAGTCCCACCGCGCCAGCCAAACGTCCCTGTTGTTCGCCCAGTTGGAAAAGATCCAATGGCCGCACCTCGATCTGTTTGAGGACGTCGGCAATCAGTTCGCGTACTACCTCTGCGCCTGGCGCAGCAATCCCGTAGGTCTGGAGCCGGTACTCTGGAAGTCCGGCACTGGCGGCGAGCATCTGCAGGCTGCCGCCGATCGATGCAAAAACCGAGCTGTTCACGGCCAGGGGCAGGAATTCCGCGTCTATCGGCAAAGATGTCCCGCCAGCGGGCACAACCGGGCGGCCTGTAGTCGAGGCCGGCTGAGACTGCTGCGGCGCGTTGCCCCCGGCTTGCGGGGTAACGACCACTGTCGCGCCGGGCGCGGCCGGAGAGGCGGATTGCTGCGGGCTGGTGCTCGGCGGGAGCAGGTCGACAAGCGTAATAACGCTCACGGCGAGGGCATGCGTGACGACCGGAGACGACGCGGCGCCGTCGCTCAGCTCAAAGCTCACCGTGCGGGTTCCGTTGAACGGCACCGCGCTCGCATTGGAATAGGTCACCGCGCGCAGCGCAGCCTGCCATTGCGCCAGTGTCGCCGTCGCGCCCGCCGAGTTCAGGCTCAGCGCCCCGCTCGCGGCGTTGTAACCGCCGGCAATGTTGCCCATCGTCGCCGGGTTGTTGGTGAAGCCGAGCGCGTCTTCCGCGGCCCGGAATCCGGCGCCGATCGAAACCGTCGCGCTCGCAAGCGTGACGTTGTCAAGATCGGCGACCGCCACATTGTCATCCACGAGTATCGGCACGCCCGCCGTGATATAGGTCGCCGTACCAGGGCTTGCCGTCACGACCGGCGCGTCGTTCACCGAGGTGACAGCCACCGACTGCGTCGAGGCCGCCGAACTGCCTCCCTCGCCGGTCACCACGACGCTCACCGTGCGAACCGCGGTGCTGGGCATATCGCTCGTATTGGTATAGGTCACCGAACGCAGCGCCGCCTGCCACTGCGCGAGCGTCGCCGTCGCACTGGCCGAGCTCAGGCTCAGCACCCCGGTCGCGGCGTTGTAGCTGCCCGAGATGTTGCCCATCGTCGCCGGGTTATTGGCGAAGCCGAGCACATCTTCCGCGGCTTGCCAGCCGGCGCCGATCGAAACCGTCGCGCTCGCGAGTGTCGTGCTGTCCGGATCGCTCACCGTCACCGCGTCATCGAGAACGACCGGCGCAGACGCGACGTTGTTGCCTTCAGTGAAGGCCGTCGTCCCGCCGCTCGCGGTCACCGTCGGCGCGACGTTCGGCAAGACCGTGATGGCCACCGCGTCCGAATCCGAGAGAGACCCGCCGGCCCCCGTATTGCCTAGGTCGCTGCTGGTAATCGACAACGACGCCGCGCCGCTGTAGTTGGCACCCGGCATGAAGCTCAGCCCGTTCAACGCTGCGTTGATCGCCGTGACCGTGCCGCTGAAAGTCATCGCGCCATCCGCGGTGCCATCACCCGCACTGAAAGTCAGTCCGGCGGTGCCTGCCAGGGTGATGTCGCCGTTGGTACCGTTCAAGGTGACCTGCACGGAGCCCGCGCCGGCATCGGCGTCCCCGACGGAGATCGCGTTGCCGTTGCCCACCGAGAAAACCAGCGCAGAGTCCTCGTTGGCCGACTGCGCACCGGGCACCGCGTTGACCGGCGCGTCGTTCACCGGGGTGACCGTCACCGTCGAGGTCTGCGTCGCAGCCGTCAGTACTCCGTCATGGGCCAGCACCGTCACCGCGCGGCTGACCGTGCTCGGCGCCTCACTGATGTTGGTGTACTGAATCCCCTGCAGAATCGTCTGATAAGTCGCCACCGTGGCCGGCCCCGTGATCGACAGCACCCCGCTCGCCGCCGCGTAGCTCACCGTCAGCCCCGCGCCGCCCGTCGCCGCCGCCGCATCGAGCGCGAGCGACTCCACCGCGTCGCCATCGGGGCGCGCCGTCAGTGTCACGATCAGCGAGGCGAGGTTCGCCGAATCCACGTCCGCCAGCGTGCCCGCCGGCGCAATCAGCACCGGCGTCTGCTCGGTGAACGCCACCGTCACGTCCTGGCCCGCACTTCCAGCGTTCAGATCCACCACCGGCGCATCATTCACCGCCGTCACCGTGATGCTCGAAGTCTGCGTCGCGCTCGGCGTGGTCCCGTCGCTGGCCACTACCGTCACCAAGCGGTCAGTCGTGGTCGGCGTCTCGCTCGTGTTGTCGTATCGAATGCTCTGCAGGATCGACTGATAGGTCGCCACCGTGGCCGACCCCGTGATCGAGAGCACGCCGGTGCCGGCCGTGTAGCTCACCGTCAAACCGCCCGTCACCGTCGCCGAGAGCGACTCCACCGCGTCGCCGTCGGGCCGCGCCGTCAAGGTCACCGTCAGCGAGGCGAGGTTCGCCGAATCCACGTCCGCGAGCGTCGCCACCGGCGCTATCAGCACCGGCGTCTGCTCCGTGAACGCCACCGTCACGTCCTGGCCCGCACCGCCCGCGTTCAGATCCACCACCGGCTCGTCGTTCACCGCCGTCACGTCCACCGTGATCGCGTTCGGCGCCGCAGCAAACGCGTTCGCCTGGTCACGCACACTGAACGTGAAGCTCGCGTAACCCACACCGTTGCCGTTCAACCCCGGCTCGAACGTCAGGTTCGGAATGCTCGCTGCCGTGATCACCTCTGTCGCCGTCACCGCCACGCCCGAGAGCTTCAGCGTGCCCGCGCCAGGCAGCGCGTCAATGCGCACCGCACTCAGGCTGTCTCCCGCATCCACATCGCTAAAGCCGAAGTCCGCCGCACTGAACACGTAGGCCGTGTCCTCGTTCGTCGTCACCGCCTTGTCCGCACCCGTGGGCGCGTCGTTCACCGCCGTCACGGTAATGGTCATCGCATCCGTATCCGATTGGGCGCCACCGGTGCCCGTGTTGCCCTGGTCGTTCGTCGTGATCGACAACGACGCCCCGCCGTTGAAGTTTGCGGCCGGTATGAAGCTCAGCCCGTTCAGCGCGGTGTTGATCGCCGCCACCGTGCCGGTGAAGGTCATCGTGCCATCCGCCATGCCGTCGCCGACACTGAAAGTCAGCCCGGCGATGCCCGCCAGGGTGATGACACCGTTTGTGCCGGTCAGCGCGACCTGCACCGGATTCGTGCCCGCATCGACGTCCGCGATGGAAATCGCGTTGCCGCCGGCCACGGAGAATACCAGCGCCGTGTCTTCGGCGGTCGACTGCGCGCCCGGTACTGTGTTCACCGGCGCGTCGTTCACCGCCGACACCGTGATAAACGAGAACCGCTCCACGCTCGGCGTGGTCCCGTCGCTGGCCACCACCGACACGATGCGGTCGGTCGTGGTCGGCGCATCGCTCGTGTTGTTGTACTGGATCCCCTGCAGGATCGTCTGGTAGGTCGCCACCGTGGCCGGCCCCGTGATCGAGAGCACCCCGGTCGCCGCCGTGTAGTCCACCGTCAGCCCCGCGCCGCCCGCCGCGGCCGTCGCCGCCGCATTCAGCGCGAGCGACTCCACCGCGTTGCCATCGGGCCACGCCGTGATCGTCGCCGTCAGCGACGCCAGGTTCGCCGAATCAAAGTCGACGATCGTGCCCGACGGCGCAATCAACACCGGCGTCTGCTCGGTGAATGCCGCCACCTCGTCCTGCCCCACACCCGCCGCGCCGTTGAGATCCACCACTGGCGCAGGGTTCGAGACCACACGGAAGGCTAGGTCCTTCGCGGGCTGCGCGGTGGCGTTAGCGAAGAAGGTACCGCCGGGGTATCCGGGAGAGGCGACTCCCACATAAACGTTTCCCCCGCCGACGCCCTTGACGCTGACGTAATAGGTCGTGCCGTCGGCGAGCGTCGCCGGCGCGGAAAGCGATACGGACATCCAGGCCTCCGATGTGCCGAGGCTCCTGCGCGCGACGGTTCCGGTCTCAATAATGCCACTACCGCCGCCAAGACTACTGCGCAGCTCGATGGTAATGTTGCCTCCCGCAGGGCTGACGTTCTTGTACAGAACGAGGTCGATCTGGTCGACAGAGTAAAAGCCCGCTCCGCTGGTGTACTTGAACGACTGACTCCATGTGCTGCCGCTTCCGGAAATCTCGTAGACGTTGTCGGCCATGCTGGCGAAGGACGGCTCGTAGGACGTCAATACGATGCTCGGCAGCAGGTGGGACCAGGCGTCCTGCTCGCTTACGCTCAGCGCGACCGGCACGTCGATCGCACCGGTTGCATATTCCAGTTTCCAGTCGCCGCCCAGGCTCGTATGGCCGGTCGCGTCGTCCGAGGCGGCGACATCAGCCCCGGTCAGGCGCGCGAGCGTATCGGCCAGCAGCCGTCCCTGCGCCGTTGCCGCGACATCGCAGCCGTAAAGGAGGATATCGGCGTCCGCGGTCAGCGCCTTCGCCCAGCTTTCGACCCGGTCCGGATTGCCTTGAAGCGAATCGGCCGTGACCAGTTCGTTGCCCAGCTGGATGACGCCGTCGCCGCCGTGGCCGATGATATGCAGCGCAGCCACGTTCTCGCGGCCCGCGAGCGCCTCGGAGATCTGCGCCAGTCCATCCCGGCCGGCATCGAGCATGACGACATCGACCTGGCGTCCGCTTTGCGCGGTGATGTCCTGGACGAGAAGCGCGTAGTCAGGCGTGCGGGCATCGATGAATACAATTTCATGCGGGGCGTTTTGCACCGCCTGCTCGTTCTGGGCCGCGAACTCGAGATGGGGATCGACGACGCGTTGCTCCGCGGCGCCCGGCCCGACCACCGCCGAGGCCAGCAGCGGACCGAGATCCGCCGAGTACAGGATCCGTGGCTCGAGTGATTCTATGGTCGGGCGCTGGCGCATTATCGTTTAGGATCGCGTTCTGCGACGGGGGGGTTGGCGTCGACACCGAGGTCGACCTTGCAACGCGGCCCGGCTGGCAGCGAGTAGTTCGGATTCGGCAACTCGAGCCTGATCCGGAAGGTATTGCTCGGGCCATCGATGATCGAATCGACCAGCACCACTTTCGCCTGCCTGGGCTTGGCGTTGGGCAGCTCGGGTGTGACCGTGAGCGACGAACCGACCTTTATGGTGCCGTAGAGCGACGCGGGAATGACGACTTCCACCCGCAGGGGATTGGTGGTGGCGACGCGCACGATCGGCTTTTCCTCGACCCGCTCGCCCCCCGACATGTAACGCTCGACGATGACGCCATCGGCCGGGCTGCGTATGGTCCGCAGCTCGAGCTGCGCTTCGGCGAGTTGCAGCTCGCGTCCCCAGATGCGGCGCTGATCCTTCGCCTGCACCAGCCGCTGTTCGGCCACCTCGGCTTCCGCGCGCGCCTGCTCCAGCGCCTGATCGGAGATGAATTTTTTGCTCACCAGATCCTGGGCGCGCGCAAGCTTCTGGCGCGCGAGCTCGTAGTTCGATTGCGCGGCCTGGATTTCCGCCGACACCTTTGCCCGGCTGGAAGCGACGCCCACTGCAGCCCGCTCGACATCGGCGCGCAGCATGGCAACGACCTGGCCTTTGGCAACGCGGTCGCCACGCTCGACCTTGACCGCTTCCACTACGCCGATGACCGGGCTGCCGACATCGACCATGCGAGACGGTTCGATCAGGCAGCCCAGCGGCTGGGCGCCGCTCACCCAGGGACTCGCTGCGCTGAGGAGTGCTGCAAAACCTATTCTTGCTGCGCTGCGCATAGTCATCTGCTTGATGTCCCCATCATCGGTTCACGATCGAACGCCTCGTCCTGCAGGCGCAGCTGAAGGCGCAGCCGGTAACGCCGTCGCCCCTCCCACCATAGTGCCACACGCGCGAGCAATATCCCCACCCAGCGCAGGCGCAATTCCCCTGCCCGTCCTGCCCAACCCGTGATGAACGCCGGCAGGCACGCGACGACCGGCGCCGACTCGAGCGACAGCAGCGTTTCGCAGCTTCCCGCCTCGCCCCGCCTTGCGCAACGCCCCGTAAACTGGCGGTCGATGCGTCGCGAGGCATTCGCCTGGCACAGCATCACGTGCAGCCCGCCGGCTCGGGCAAGACGTTCCGCGATCGCAATGTCGGTGCCCCGGCCCGCCATGTTGGTAGCCACGGTGATGCGCCCCGCCTGTCCAGCCGTGGCGATCACGTGCGCCTCGTGCCGGTCCTGGCGCGCATTGAGCACGACGTGCGCGAGACCGGCAGCACCCAGGTGCTGCGACAGCACCTGCGAATCGGCCACCGAGTCGGTGCCGATGAGTGCGGCACCGCCGCGCGCCTGAATGTCCCGCGCGCGCGCCACGACGAAGCGCCACCGCGCTTTATGCGTGCCGAACACCCGGGTCGGAAGCACCACCCGACGCGAAGGTTGCCGCAGCGGCACCCGCAGCACCGGCACGCCATAAACCGCGCGCAGTTCCGCTCGCGACTCGATGAGCGTTCCGCTCATGCCGCACAGGTGCAGGTAGCGTGAAAAGAAACGTTGGTAGGTAATCTGCGCGGCTGTCACGAGCTCCGCGCTTGGCCGGCACCCTTCCTTGAGTTCGATGAACTGGTGCAGGCCGCGCGACCACGCGCGGCCAGGGGCAACGCGCCCGCTCGTGTCGTCGATGATGTGCACAGCACCATCGCGCACCAGGTAGTGATGATCGCGATGAAACAGATGAATCGCGGCCAAGGCCATGCTTAAGGCTTCCTCACGGTAGCGGCGGACGCGCCACAGGGTATCGCCATCGGTCGACTGGGTTTCGGCCTTTGCGCGGCCATGTGCGGTAAGTTCAACCGCCCGCGATTCGGGATCGGTAACAAAGTCTTCGCGCGTGATCAGGCTGCGCGCGAATGCCAGAGCTCGCGTGTAATGCTCACGTTTGCCGCGATGGTCCTCGGCGCGCGAAAGAACGAACGGCACGCTGGCCTCGTCGAGCAGCACGCTGTCGGCTTCGTCCACGATCGCCATGCACAAACCGCGCAGCAGCGTGGCAGGCGCGTCCGGGGTCGCCATGCGATAAGCCCGGCTGCGCAGCTCGCCTTCGACATCACGGCGCAAGAGACTGTCGCGCAAATAGTCGAAGACCAGTTCCTTCGCCGTGCAATATGTCACCGCGCAGCGGTACGCGCGCCGGCGCGCATCCATATCGAGCTCCTGCGTCACGACCCCGACATCCAGCCCGAGCGCGCCGAAGATGGGCCGCAGAGCGTCAGCGTCCCGCCGGGCGAGGTATTCGTTTGCGGTGATGACATGGACCGGTACTCGGGCGAGCGCAGCGGTAGCCGCCGCCAGCGCCGCCGCCAGCGTCTTACCTTCGCCGGTCGGCATTTCAACCAGGCGACGGTTGAGCATGGCGCGAGCGGCGATCATCTGCCCGGGGTACGGCCGCTGTCCCGTCTGGCGATTCGAGATCTCGGAAAAGAGGGCAAATGCCGCCACCTGCAGGTCGTCCGCCAACCCGCGGCGCGCGAACTGCTGGCGCACCCTGTGCACTTCGCTTGCACACTGTTCCGTAGACAAACGAATCATTGCCGGTTGCAGCGCCTCGACGGCGCGCAGGAAAGCGGCATGGGGCGGCACGCGGTTGGCAACTCGCGCTGCCCGGCGCGCGAGCCAACCGGCGCCATTGCCGCGCCGCTCGGGATAATGGCCCCACAGCACCCCCGGAATAGGCAGTTCGGCTGATCGCATGTTCATGCCACCGGGTTGAAATGCTTGAGGAAGAGCTGGCGCAGGCGGCGATACCACTGCCCGGCCAGCGGTTCGGAACCCAGATCGAAGCGCACCCACACGCGCTGTCCGAGGCTGCGCAATGCTTCGCCTTGCAGTTCGAGATCAAAAAGGAACACCGGCTCCAGCGTCCGCATCCCTTCCTTGTCGGCGGGATCCGTGGCGTGGCGGCCCCCGCCGCGTTCGCCAAGCGCGGGGCTGGGAAGCGCATGAGCGGCGGCAGGCGCCGCACGCTCGAGCCGGGCCGGCATCGGCGATCCCCGTCCTGGCAACAGAACTTCAGCGCCGCGGCTGCTGGCACGCAAAAGGGGCGCACTCTCGTTGGGGACGACCGCGCGAACGGCCGTGGGTGCCGAGCTCAGGATATAACCCAGCATCGCGCCTTTTTTCAAGAAGGCGCCTGGCAGATCCTCGCTGTGCGGCAGGACCAGCTGACCCGTCACTTTGCTGCGCACGGTCAAATAACCGATGCGCTCCTCGATGCGTTCCAGTTCGGACTGCGCGCGGACCAGCTCCTCGGTCACGTTTTTCGCTTGCGCCGGGTCGCTCAGCAGCGACTGGTAGCGCTGCGCCTCCAGGGCCTGCACGCGCGAGCGCAAGGCGATGTGCTCGGTCTGAAGCATGGGCTCGGCAAGCTCCACCAGCGGCGTCCCGGGGTGGACGACTTCGCCTTCGCGTGCCAGAACCCGCAGGACAAAACCCTCTGTTTCCGCTCTGACCTGTGCGCGCTCGGAGGGCCATACCACCCCTTGCACGAGCAACATGCTCGGAAACGGCACGGCAAAAACCAGCACCAGCGCGCCCACGCCACCCAGTGCAGAGAAGAGCGCCGCGCGCCGTCGCGCGCGCCCCAAGGGCAGCGCGCTGAGCAACGATTGAATGGTGATGAACGCCGGGCGGATCACCATGGATACCAGCACCAGCGCCGCCGCCAGCCAGCCCAGCCATTCCGATTTGCCGCCGAGCCAGAGGATCAACGCCAGTGCCAGCGCAAGGCGATAAGCAAGCGAGGCCGGCGCGTAGAAGAGCAGCCATTTACGCTCGTGGCGCGTCATCACGGGCGCCGATGCCCGGTCCGTGCCGCCGAGCAACCGCAGCGCGAGATATGTCCAGTACGACTGACTGCGCACGGCAAGGTTGGGCATGTCCAGAAGATCACAGAACAGGTGATAGCCGTCGAAGCGCAGCAACGGGTTGCCGTTGAAAAGGAGCGACGACGCGCCGCACAAGAACAGCGTCACGAACGCAACGTCGCTCAGCAGACCCGGTTCAACCTCGAGCCATAACCAGAGCGCGACCACCCCAAGGCCGAGTTCCACCATGATCCCTGCCGCGCTGACAGCCGCCCGATGCCAGCGGTCGCGAAAGGCGTTTGCCGCCGAGGCGTCGACATAAGGTGCCGGCATGAAAAAAAGGAAGGTCACGCCCATCTCGCGCACTTCGCCACCCCCTCGCCGCACGGCGATGGCATGCGCCAACTCGTGCAACCCCTTGATGACGGGGTAGCAAAACCAGGCGAGGATGAGATAGTACGTCGTCGACATGTATTTCGCAGCGTGTGCTGCAAGCGCACTCCAGTTCATGGCGACAGCAACCACAGCCATTACCACTGCGGCCGCCCAAAGTGCCAGCGTTGTCGGGCGCAGCAGCGGACGCAAAGCCGGCTCCAGACGATCGAGCAGGCTCGACGGATCGAAAAGCGACACGGGAAAAGCCAGCGGGTTCACCCATGGCCGACGGTTGCGCGCGCGCTTGGCACGCTCACGGAAAAGACCGGCGATATCCGGCGTGGTCTCGAACTGCACGAGCTCAGCCTCGCTCAGCCGCGAGAGGATGCGCACCACCTCGTCCTGCGTCGGCGCATCGTCGCCGAATTTTTCCAGGAGCAGCGTCCACACCTGGTTGACCGACGTGCGGCCATCGAGGCGCCCTATGAGTTCGTAGGCCGGTCGGTTGATCCGGTTCTGCCGCCCATCGGTTCCGTTGATCAACAGATACCAGGCCTCGCCTTGATAGATCTGTCGCTGCACACGCACAGCAGCCCGCAGCCGCGGATGCAAGTCGCTTACACGGTACCAAAGCGGGCTGAAGAGCGATTCGGCCATCTAGACTCCCAGGGACCAGGTCACGAGGCGCAGCCACTCGATCGCGCGATGCGTTGCGATCCAAAGCACGGAGCGCTCGCCGGTGGCGACTTTGGCAACGCCGCGCATCCCGGGTCGCAACATGTTGCCCGGCGTATCAAACACCCCCTCCACCTCGAAGTAATTTCGTCCCTCACCCGCCACCGCCATGGGCAGAATGCGGCTCACGCGAAACCCGTGCGTCTCGCCAGGCGTCGCGGCTATCGCGAGGCGACCGGGGAGTCCGGTCCGCAGTTGACCAACATCGCGCTCGTCGACTTCGACTATCACGCGGAAGCGCTCATCCGGCGCCAGCGTCATGAGGACTTCGCCGCGCTGCACTGGCGCACCGAGCGACTGCGAAAGATCGCCCTTGATCACCACGCCGTCGAACGGTGCCCGGATCTGCGCACGCTGGATGTGGTTATTGACCAGCGTCAGCTGCGCCTGCGCCTCTGCCGCCTTCGCATGATGGATCACAAGCTGCGTTCTGTCTGACCGTGCAAGTGCCGCCCCGTAAAGGTTCTCTTCCTGCGTCAGCTCGCTTTGGCGTTTGGCGCGTTCAGTCTGCAGGTCACGCTGGGATAACTCCGCGATGATCTCGTCTGCGTGCACCTTGTCGCCGGGACGCACATTGACCTGTTCGAGGAAACCGTCGATCGGCGCCGCCACGATGCGCTGAATGAAGCCTTCAAGGCGTGCCGGCGCGCTGACGTGATAGGACACGGGGACAAACATTGCGGCCGCAACAGCAACGACGGCCAAGCTCGCCAGTCGCGTACCTGCACGGGCCGATCCGGCGATACGGGTGGCCGACGCACGCCAGTCATCAAGCGCGACCCTCAAAAAGGCGCGCTGGCTCTTTCTTTTCAATTCGAGCAGCGGCGCGAGCAGGCAGGCAACGTCCTCGCTAAACGCGACATCTGTTCGACTGAACACCTCGCCTGCGCGCTCCAGCGTAATGGCACCGACGGCGCGTCCGGCATCGACCAGGGGAACGGTACACACGCCGCCGCCGAGCAAGGCATGCACCTCGCTATGGGCAAGGGTCACCGACAAACTGGAAGCGTCCTCGGGCGGCAATACAATAGTGGTCGCCTGCTCTATCGACTCGTCCATGGCGGCGCCGATTTTCTCGAACAGAGCATGGCGGCGGTCGAATTCAGCACCATGCGAGGTCGCAATGACACGAATGGCACCGCGCTCGAGCCAGCCTACCGTGACCCGGTCGCAACGCTGCGCTTTCGCCAGTTCATTGGCGAGCGAAGCGGCGGATTGCGCCAACCCCTCCTGGGACAGCACAGCCGCCTGCACCTCGAGAATGACTCCCGCCGCCGTTATCGAACCGGCAGCCCGTTTTTTATTCGGCTCCATGGGAAGTTCGTTACGCATATTCCATGCCAGTTTTGGGGGCGATGGTTTTTCAAAGCTCGACAACAGGCCCTTGTTTTTGATTGCCTATCCAAGTTGCCATGCGTATCCGTCATTGTGCATTCGGCCTGGACTCCGCATTTACCCACTTGGCGTCATCGCGCACTATGAGAACTCGTTTCGCGCCGGCATCCCAAACTTATTCTTTCCTCTGTACCGGCCCGAATATCATGCACAGTTTTGAGAATTTTATCCATACTTTCAACCATTTAGTCCTTGTATATCAGGGTTTGCCCGGGGCTATGAAAAATTCTTTAATTAAAACAATTGGTTATCTGTCAGCAGTCCAAGGTCCCCAAGGTCGAGCTCAGCCCCGCTTGCTGAGCCGGCGAGCCAAATCGGTAGTAGCAACTCGCTGACGGCTCGCCTATGCCCGGCGTTTCGGCGACCAAGCGGCCCAGGGCCGCGGCCGGATTTCCAGCGCCGCAGACGAAGCTATGTACGACGGGCGACAGTGATGTGAGGCAGCGCGTTGTTGGCGTTTGGTCCAGAGGCGTCGTGCAGGGATGGGTTGTCCCTGATGGATCTTGCCGCGTAAATGAGGCGAAATGGCCGGGGACGACAACACGCCGCGCATTACATTCGGGCTCAGAGACAGTTCCAAGGGCCAGTGAAGACCGAACTCCATTTCACGGTTTGTTGCTGCGCGCGATGTTATGTCGGAGCTAAATTGAACCGTCGGCCATTATCCATGTGTGTCGACGAATATAGTAATTTACCCACGGGTGCGCTTTGATGGTTGCTCAGGGACGTAATTACCTGATCTTCATCGTTGCGCCCGGCCTGCGCTCGCCCAATGAAACAAAGCACCACGAAATCTGGCCATGGAAAAAAGTGCACACAAGAAAGTGATCAGCAAGGCCTTCAGTGTTTGACCGGTACCCGACGTAGTGATAACTTCATGATTAATAAAAGAGCGATTGAATTTCCCATTCACCAGACAATCTCGCGCCCGCGCGGCAGCGGCGCGTTGCACCGGAGACATAAACCCCATGGCAACCAGAATCGATTTCTCCAAACTCACGCTGATGGACGCTCTGGATCTCGCCGGTCTGATCGAGATCGAGGCGTTCCAGCGCTATGAGCTCTTCTCCGAGCAGATCGGACACCGCAATCCCGGCGACGCCGCATCGATGTTCCGATCGATGGCAGTCAATGAGAGAAAGCACGCCGAACAGCTCGCCGAGCGCCGGCTGGCACTGTTTGGTGATGCGCCCCCAAAAGTGACCCTCGACGACATCTTCGATGTGGAGGCCCCTGATGTCGGCGCGCCCAGCTGGAACATATCCGCGCTCAAAGCGCTCGAGATAGCGTTGGCCTCCGAAAAGAAAGCCTACGCGTTCTACGACGAGGCGCTTCCCGGCGTGAAACAACTGGACGTCAAGTCGCTGTTCCTGGAGCTGCGCGACGAAGAGTCCGAGCACATTCAGATGATCGAGGAGATCATCGCGAAGCTGCCGCCGGAAGCTGCGCTCGACGTTGCAGACGCGGACGCGGACTAGCGCCTGGCGTCTCGCGCCTGGTCCAGCGGCGCTATCGTGAGCGGCACCCGGGGGGGTTTGATCCAGAAATAGGTTGATGGGAATGGTGGCCGGAGCGACAACACGCCGCGCAATATATCCGGGAGTTTCGGCCGCGCCTTCAGGCGGTCTGGAATATAAACGTCTATCAAGCAATCAAAGACTTAACCAGTAGGCCCCCGCCACTGTGAGCGACGACACCCCCAAAACCAGCCGACTGCGCGCCATTGCCACATCCAAACTGGCGATTGCCGGCGCGACCCTGCTGCTCGTTTATACGATTAGCGGATTCCTGCTTGCGCCGTGGCTGATCCGGCAGCAGTTGCCGTCACTGATCGATAAGCATCTGGGCGCGCAAGGATCGGTGTCCGCAGTACGCATCAATCCCTTCCTGCTGACCTTCGAAGCTACCGACCTGACGATTACCGAAAAAGACGGTACCCCGGCCTTGCAGGTGGGCCGCATCTTCGTCGATTTTGAGGCGAGCAGCCTGCTGCGCCGGGCATGGACCTTCCGCCAGATCCAGATCGAGCGCCCGGTCATCCATGCCGAACTCGATGCCAAAGAAAGTTTAAATCTGGCGCGATTGATGAAGTCTGCATCAACGGACACGATGCCTTCTGCCCGGCAGGCGGCGGAATCCACGCAACCGCCGCGAGTGCTGTTGCAGCATTTCGCGATCTCCGGCGGCACGTTCAGTTTTACTGACCGCACCCTTGAACCTGCAGCCAAGGCGCAGTGGGCCCCGGTAAATGTCGAAATGCACGATGTGTCGACCTTGCCCGACCATCGCGGCGAGCATGCACTCACGGCCCGACTGGCTGGCGGCGGCAGCCTACAATGGCAGGGCAAGTTCACGCTGGCGCCGATGGACTCCAGCGGGTCGATCACGCTGAAAGACGCCAAATTGGCGACACCCTGGCAGTTCGTGCGCGATCATCTGACGATCGCCGAGCCCGCCGGTTCGTATGAACTCGGGTTGCGCTACCGGCTGCGCTACGGCAACGGCGCGCTGGATCTGCAGGCAGACGACCTCGAATTCCGGGCAAAGGATGTTGCGATCGCACAGCAGCAGGGCGGCGCAACGTTGCTCAAGCTCGCGACGATAGCTTTCGAGGGCGGCAGCTTCGATTTACGGCAGCGCAGCCTCGCCTTCAAGGAGGTGCGCATTGCCGACGGCGCGCTCGGTGTCGTCCTCGATCAGGTAGGCAAGCCGGACTGGTCCAAACTGGTCCTCGCGCCTGCCGACGCCCAGCCTGCTGCGGCAGAGGCTCCGCCCGCTGCGAATAATGTGGCAGCTAAAGCGTCCTGGCAGATAGCACTGCCCAAAGTCAGCATAGGCCCATTGGCGCTCGCGGTGACGGACCACAGCCGGGTTAAACCGCTGCATGTGACGATCGCCAGCGCACAAGCCGGTTTCGGCGTCGCCGCCGCGGTAGGCAAGGAAATCCAGGTCACCATCGACAACGGCGCGCTGAAAATTGACGATGTCCACATCCGCTCCGGCGATGCCAAAGAGCCGCTGATCACGCTGGCCGCTGCCGAACTTGCGGGCGGCGCATTCGACCTCCAGCAGAAAACCGCACGCGCGCGGCTGCTGCGGCTGTCGGGCGGCAACACGCCGGTCGTGCGCGAAGCCGATGGCAGCCTCAACCTGGCCGGCGCGTTTGCCGCTCGCCGCGACGAACCGCCGCAGGATTCCGGCTTCGACATTACGCTGGATCGCGCGGAAATCATCGGTTACGCGGTGACGTTAACGGATCGAACCTTTCAGCCGGCCGTGACCTACGATCTGGAGAATGCGCGCGTCGCGGCATCGAACATCGCGGTGCCGTTCAAAAAGGCCAGCCCGGTCGAACTCTCGTTGCGGATCAAGCAGGGCGGTGCGCTGCAGGCCAAAGGCGCCGTCGATCTGCTGCGTCAGACCGCCGATGTGCGCTTCGAGGCAACCGATGTTGCACTGACGCCGGTCGAGAGCGTGCTCAAACGCCACACCACGCTGACGCTGGCATCGGGCAAGGCTGGCGCCAGCGGCCGCGTCATCTGGACCGGCAAAAGCAAGCCGGCGGCGATCCGCTATGCCGGCTCGGCGGCAATCACCGATGTTGATCTGAAAACCGAAGGCTCCGGTGAACGGCTGTTCAGCTGGCAGCGCCTCGTCGCATCGAACATCGATTTCGACAGCGCAGACAACCGGCTGGCCATTGCGCAGCTGAGCCTCGCCCAGCCTTACGCCAGACTGATTGTCACTAAAGACCGCTCCACCAACCTGGCAGGCATCATGCGCCCCAGCGCAAAGCCCGCCACACCTGCACCTGATGCTGGCGCACCGATGGCGATCACCCTGGACCGCGTCAGCGTCCAGCGCGGCACCATGGATTTCTCCGACCTCAGCCTGGTGCTGCCCTTCACAACCCACATCAAGGCGCTGGGCGGCTCGGCCAGCGGCCTGTCCTCGGCCCCCGACTCGCGCGCCAGCCTGAAATTCGAAGGTCGTGTCGAAGATTACGGGCTGGCGCGCGCCGAAGGCACGATCCAGCCCTTTGCGCCCAAAAAATTCACCGACATCACGGCCACCTTCCGCAATATTGCAGTGACGCCGCTTAGCCCCTATACCGCGACCTTCGCCGGCCGCAAGATCGCCTCGGGCAAGCTGTCGCTGGACCTGCAGTACAAACTCAACAACAGCCAGTTGGCCGGCGAAAACAAGGTGGTGCTGGAGCAGTTCACGCTGGGCGAGCGCGTGGACAGCCCCTCCGCGGTCGATCTGCCACTGGATCTTGCGATTGCGCTGCTGACCGACAGCGACGGCAAGATCGAGTTGGCCGTGCCGGTCTCCGGCAACGTCGACCACCCGGAGTTCGGTTACGAACACCTGATCGGGCAGGCGATCAGCACGATGATCACGCGCATTGTCACCGCGCCGTTCCGCGCGCTTGGAGCGCTGTTCGGCGGCAGCGCCGAAACGCTGGGTGACATCGTGTTCGATCCGGGCAGTGCGCGCATCCTGCCGACCGAGTACGAGAAACTGCGGCGCGTCGCGGAAGGGCTGCAGAAGCGACCGCAGCTCAAGCTGATGGTGCAGGGCCTGTACCACAAGGAAAACGACAGCCGCGCGCTGCGCACGCAGGCCGTGCGCGCCGACCTCGCTGCGCGCGAAGGCCTCAAGCTGGCCAAGGGCGAAGATCCGGGTCCGGTGGGTTTCGACAGCGCGAAGACACAGCGCGCGCTGGAAAACATGCTCAGCGAGCGCGCCGGCAGCGACGCCGTCGCACAGTTTGTCGAAGCTTTCAGTAAGACCGCGGGGCGCGAAGCCGGCCGCGTCAACCCGGTGCTGGCCCTGATGGGCCGCGGCGCTGGCGATCGCGAGCTGTACGAAGCCCTTTACCAGCGCCTGATCGAACTGCGCGATTTGCCGGCTTCAGCGCTGGCGGATCTCGCCAATGCACGCACCAACGCCATCACCAATGCCTTTATTAATCGCCTCAAGTTCGATCCGGCGCGGCTGGGTAGAAAACCGGCGGAGGCGGTGGATGAAGTGGCCAGCAACGGCGTGCCGGTGAAGCTATCGTTTGAACCCATCAAGTAACACAACGCAATGACACGCTGAGCAGTTGATGGCAAGTCGACATCAAGCCACGCGAGGATATAAACGTTAATCAGGTAGGCGACGCGACTGGGGCAGGTCATAGTCACCTAACCAGTCCTCACAGCGTCACCTGGAAGCGTTGTTCAAGCGCCTTGAACAGATCGCGCAACAGAAGGCCCAAGATCAAGAGATCGTCTCTTTCTAGCGGTTCATTAGCTTAAAACGGCTCCCGCGTTTTCTAATGGGGCTAGATATTTCCAGTCGTCCGCCAAAACAGGGGTTTTCAACAGAAAAAATCTAGAGCTGCCAGTCGGGTTCGATGTCGTCCGGTCTGCCGCGCGCGACTTCAGTGGCCTCGTTCATGGCGCGATTAAAGCGTGCGCGTTCCTGGGTCATGGCGGGCACCGTCCATTTGACGAAACCTTGCCCGGTCTTCATGCCCAGCCTGCCTTGAGCAATCATCCGCCCCAGCACGTTAGGCGGCGCGGCATGATTCGCTAGGGTGGGGAACACCATCTTGTAGAGCTTGTGACTAATGTCCCAACCCGAATGTTCTTTCTGCAAAATGGGGCCGCAAGCGGCATAGCGGAAGCCGAAGCCATAGCGGACCGCGATATCGATGTCCTGCGCTGTCGCCACGCCCGCATCGATCAGAGCGAGGGCTTCTCGCATCAAGGCAGCCTGCATGCGGTTGACCAGGAAGCCGGGCAATGCCTGCATGATGCGGACTGGTTTCTTGCCGATAGCAAGCATGATGTGCCACACGCGGTCGACCACTTCTGTCGCTACCTCTGGCGTAGCCAGCACTTCCACAAGGGGCACGAGGTGGGCGGGCATTAAAAAATGCAGGTTCATGATCGAATCCGCCCTACTCGAACTCAGGGATATTTCGCTGGCGTGTAGTGTGGAAGAATTGCTCGTGAGCGGAACACCCTGCGGCGCAATCTCAGCTAACTCGGCGAACACGCGTCGTTTTACAGGGAGATCCTCGAAGACGTTTTCCGAAACGATCTGAACGTGTTGCCACTGCACTTCCGCAAGCGAGGCGCAAGCCCTTAAGCGACCTGCAAGCGAAGAGGCGGATACCGACTGTTGCATGAGGCCGGCCAACCGCGACGAAAGCGATCGGCGGACTTGCGCATCCGTTTCGATGACATCGACCATCCAACCCTGATGGATAAAGGCCGCGGCGACGCCAGTCCCCATGGTCCCGCCGCCCACGATCACTGCGCGGGGGAGGGCTTCGGAGACGCTCCCGAGGCGGGTGCAGGCATCGCTCATTTCATTCCGCTTTGACGCCTAATTTCTTGATCAATTGACCCCACTGGCTGAACTCTGCCTTGACGAAGGCATCTAGATTTTCGGGCGTGCCAGGGACGGGTTCGGCGCTGATTGCTAGCAGCTTGGAGCGTACTTCCGGCAGGTTGACCACGCGGTTCACTTCGGCGTTGAGCTTGGCAACGATGAGCGCGGGGGTACCGGCTGGCACATGAATCGAATACCACGAACTGGCGCCAAAGTTCTGCACGCCGGCTTCGGCGAATGTTGGAACATTGGGCAGGTCTGGTAGGCGGCGGTTGCCAGTGACGGCAAGAGCCCGCAGCTTGCCGGACAGAATGTGCTGAGTCGCCGCCGTGGCGGTGTCGAACATCATGGTCACGCGATTGCTAACCAAATCGATGAAGGCGGGCCCGCTGCCCTTGTAAGGAACGTGCAGCATGTTCGTACCCGTCAGCTCCTCGAAAATGGCTCCCGACAAATGGGTGTTCGACCCAATCCCGCCGGATGCGAAGGTCAGGGCGCCCGGCTTGGCCTTAGCTGCCTTAATGATGTCTTGAACTGAACGGTAGGGCTGCGTCACACCTACGGTCAGGATGTAAGGCGTGGTCGCGAGCAACGAGATGCCGGCGAAATCCTTGAGAGGGTCGTAACCGGGCTTTTCGTAGATATTGGGCGCCAGTGCGAGCGACGTCACGGAGGACAACAGAATGGTGTAGCCGTCGGCCGGTGACTTGGCAACTAGCCCCGTGCCCAACGTGGTACCGGCACCCGGGCGGTTGTCGACCACTATCTGCTGCCCCAAGCCTTCGGACATCTTTTGCGCGACCAGTCGGCCAATCGCATCATTGCCGCCCCCTGGCGGAAACGGAACGACCATGCGAATTGGTTTGTTAGGATATTGTTGCGCAGCTACGTTGGCTACGCTACCCAGCACCGTGGCGGCAAATACAGCTACCGCAGCAAGTTTGAACATATGACGCATTGAAGTCTCCTATTAAGACTACTTCCTTGTTGAAGATTAGCGAATATGAAAACCCTGAAGCAGCAGAGATCAAAAGTTTCCTTATCTGCCTTGGGCATCCACTCGGGCAGATGGCCTCTGATTCCGTCATATTCGGTCTTCCGCCAGGTTTTATTAAATTCAACGCCTACGTCTTTCAGCCAATCTGTACTGCGGCTGGCTGCCTTGACCTTCTTGCCGGAAGTTACCTCACTGGATCTGGGCATATCAGATTCACCTTCACGCTATTTGATGAGATATACAGCGCTGATAGCAATGTGTGCACCCATGCCTAGTATCTCTGGCAAATCAGTTTACACTGAATCGAATTCCCACACAGAGCGGCTCGTTCTACGCTTTCTGCGTAGGCAGGACGCTCGGGCGAATGCCGACAAGAAACTCGGCTACTTAAGCATAAGCGACCCGCAGAAGCTCCCGCGATCCGTGCGAGAAAGAATACGTTAACTCTCCAGGCTCTCACCGAAAAGCGTGCCGTTTACGAACGTTGAAGAGGGCTGCTGGGAAACTTTTGCGATGGTCACCGATATAAGAAGCCGGGACGTCGCGAATGAAACTGAAGGGGAAGTGGTGCGGGGACTTCTTTGAACAAGGGAATGGTGGCGGGGACGGAATTGAACGACACAAGGATTTTCAGGCGGACAGGAATATAAACGTTAATTAAGTAATCAAAGACTTATCAACGCTTGCCAATTTCAAAACCTGGGTAAGTCAGGGTAACCCAACTTAAATTACATGCGCCGCTAACACAGTTTCAACACAGTCGCGATAAGCCGATGGCTCAAGTCCTTCACCTCGGCTTAGGCTCATCACGCCATGCTTCGACCTGTTCAACACGCCATCTAACCGCTCGAGCACCTATCTGCACAGGTTTAGGGAAACGTCCTTCGGAGATAAGTTTATATATTGTTGACCTTGATAGTCCTAATACTTCACAAACCTCCGACATACGAATTAAAGTTCCCAAACGAAAAGCATGGGGCCGTTCCACTAGGGTTGCAGCCGATGACTCAGCCGTAGCTTGCTTAGTATTTCTTAAACCCCCTCTGGCCTCACCCGCGCGCTCAAGTTCTGCACGAAGTCGCAAAATTTCATGGGCTGCCGCTTCTCTATCTTGCAGTAGTTGCCCTAATGTCCGCTGACCTGGATCCACTATAAGACGTTCATAAATATCATTTCGCAAAGGAATTACTCATCATTTCTTTAGGTAGCCTCATGATGTTCACGCCGACTGGCCAGCGTTGAGTAACTAGCCATACAAGATTTAACAAAAGCATCTGCTCTGACGCCAGCCCCAAGCACCGTTCAGCGCTCATGGTTTTCTGGGTCTGCGAGACTGATATATTCGAAGTGCCATCGTGCGAGCTGCCGCGTGTCGTCTAACGTCATGATGGCCTCCGAGCGCAATTCGGTTTCCTGCACTTCTATACCGTTGCAATTGTTTAGTGCGGTAGCAATCCGACCTAACCCCTTGTCTAGTTCTGCGCGTAACTGAGGATTCTTATTGTTTTCGGCACTAATGGTACCGACCAGATGAAGGACGTAGTTGCGATCTAAATCAAGTTCTTCCCAAGTATTCAGTGCCACATAGACGGCTCTCAACTGGTGCATTTTTCTTAATATTGGTTTTATTTTTTTATCAATTACTTTGGAAGTACGCTCATTAAAATTATCAGGGAATGCTTGTCGCTCATAGCGCGCCACAATCCAAGCCACCAACTCAGGAAGGCCGTCGGGGTCAAGTTGGCGAGTCGGATCCGGAACGACCTGGGCTAAGGTTTCTCTGGGAATAGAGAAACGATGCCCCGCGTGGGCCTCGTAAGGCTCAGGCGATTCGTTGATATTGATCTCAAAATGGATACGGCGAGGGTTCTTGGCGTGCGTGTAGCTGCCGTGCATTTCGTCGCACAGTTTTTTTGCTACGATGACTTCTACGATTGGTTCTGCGCGTAGATCAGAACAAACAAGATCGCATGATTGATTAATTACTACGCAGCAGTCGTCGGCAGCAAGGTCGCAGCGAGCATATTGCTGTAATTTCTCGTGAGCGTCCGTCGGAAATATAGCTCCTTGGCGCCATCCGTTCTGCCTGATTTCTTCGACCATTGTCTGCCGTACAACACCCTCCACTATCCTCTTTGCCGGTCTTTAGTTCTCGCTGATGCAAATTTTGAGGGCACTTCTGCGAATCCCTTCTGCCGGAGTTGTTCGCCAAGAGAAGGCTTGGAAACAGTTTCGATGTGCCGATTTATTTCACGCAATGCTTGTTTAATACGAAGCTCATCAAGGTCATCCTGACGGAACAATTTAAGCAATGAATCGCCGTTAAAGACCAGTGACTTCATGTATTCGCCGGCTGGAAGGCTGTTGAGATTGTTCCAATAAGTTGCAAGGCTGAAGAGTGACGTCAGTCGGTTGAGATTTACGGCTCGTAGTGTTTCAGGTGCTGTATCTGGATCCAGCCATGCATAAATTGTTGGTCGCTTTACCTGTAGGACAGCGGCAAGATCACTGATTGAGAGGCCAAAAGCGGCCTTAATAGTAGCCGTATAGTCACTAACAGAAACAGCCTGAATTTCTTCGACCGTTGACGGTGAGTGATACTTGATATTGTAGGTTGATCCGGTAGCATGAAATTGCCGAACCAAATCTTGCAAAGCCAATGCTCCGAGCCCACCAGTTCCAATAGTGGCAGCTAGGGCATAACAGAACAACCGATTAGAATCGCTATTCCGATCTGTATCGGGATTCGCGCATAGAATGTCAGCGCTACTCGGCCCAGTAGTTGCGAGGGAACTAGTAACGGTGCGCAATGGATGCGGATAGATAGAGCGTTCTATATTCAGGGCTTGGAGTTCCATACTTCCTCCGCGTGTTTGTTTCGAGATTGCTTGAATATAGTTGACAAATCGTCATGCATTTTCTTGAAAAGTGTTGAAAGCTCCTTCGCATTGAAGGGTGATTTGTGATTTACTATACGATCAAAATCCATCGAAGCAACATTAGACTTCGCACGCTCTGCACGATTTACGACTTCAGCATTATCAAGTTTTATTGAACCCAAATCTTGTGGCAGAAACGGAGGCTTAACTCCGGTTGAATAGCGAAACAATAAATGGCCGTTTGGGAAAACCCACCGTGATATTGCTTGAGAGTCAAAATTTATAGCTTTTAGGGACTGCGCTTCGCAGCCTCGGAGGCCAGGAATGACATATTCTTGTGGACTTTCGCCATCATTCGGGACAATCAAATCTACGTACCTTAGTCCTAAGCGCTCCACCAACAAATCGGGAATCGTTCCCGCGAAACAGGTAAGCAACTTTGCGTGGCGTTCCGAGAAGTCTTCAAAAGTCTCATACTTTGTGGCGATAAAGATTAGTGAGTTTCGCTGAACCACAAAGCCTTCGCGATTTTCAGCGTCGGTGAAATTCCATAAGTCTTCATTTTCGACTTTTGGCGGTCCAAAAGTAGGGCCAAATTCAATTGTCTGGATTTTCTCGTGGCTAAAAGCCGGATATTGCTTACGTAAAGCATCCTGAATAGTAGGGATATGGCTGCCGATAGTTAGATAAGGGCTGAAACGAACTTGCGCCAATACTAGGGCCAACGGGGCATTCGCCAATTGGCCTAGGGACGTGCCTCCATGGCCCAAGCTTACTACCTTCGGCCGAGTGTCAGCGCTCAACGGTAACTCCTTGAAATAGCTATGAAAAGGTGCTTGTTAAACACTACTTTACATTAAACTTTACATTTATGCAACTCGACATATATGGCGGGATTCGAGGCAGGATATCTCGTCGGATATTGCAAAAGTGAAATGACATGACAATACAAATCCCCCTTTCTATCCTCAGCGTTTGGGAAATATTTCATCGCTGGTATGACGTTGACCCTGACGAAAGCGCGCCGTAAAAGCCACTGCGCCCTGTACGGGATCGAATACGCCAACTCCTAGAGGCTCGCGCAGCAAGGCGTGCCGTTAAGAAGAAATAAGAAAATAGGGATAACGTAGAAGTAATCGGCGCTGTGCAGTTTTATCGAGTGGCGTCCGTGTTGACTTGCAGCGGCCATGGAGCGCAGCGTAATTACTGTCCGGTGCAGCGCCTTGTTATATTTTCTCTTTGTATTCCTTGAAGCCTTCAAACAATTGTCGAAATGAAGTGGGGTGGAATTTCTCAAAGCTCTCTTGGTCCACGTAAACGAAGTCATACTCCACGTCTACCTGCACACGGTTGATGTCTTCGCACCATTGCGCCAGCCTCGCAATCTTCAGCGGCACATCCAAATCTTCCTGCCCTTTGGTTTCGACAATGATAATCCGCTTGTCGGATAGCTTGACCATAAAATCAGGGTAATAGTTGGATATGTCGCCGTCGGCATTCACATAGTCCAACTTGAAATGTACTGCCAGGTAGTTCTTCGCGTAAGAAACCACGTCGCCGCAATCCTCAAGGAATGCGGCAAACCGAAGCTCCAGGTGGCTGTCGCCAATGATGCGGTTGAAGACGCTTTTCTTCGGGACAAGATAGCCTTGATCCTTAGCCACAAAAGGCCGGGTCTGTCGCAACTTGATCGTGTCCCGGATTTCGGCGTCACCTTTGTCCCGAACGGTTAGCGCGTTGATAGCCTTTTTGAAAGCCTCAATCAGTGTCTTGGTGGCAGCCAGTTCTGAGAGATTGCGTAATGTGTTGGGGTCTTCCAGTTCCACCGGGCGGTCAAACAATTCATCTTGCACAAACGCCTTGACCTTGCCATACAGCACGTCATAGCCACTGACCAAGCGCAGATCCTTCATGATGCTTTGCGCGAAGTAGCTGATCACGCTACGGTAGTCGGCAACGCCGGCCGTGTCGAGAATTGTGGTATGTGTAATCTCTCCGGTGGCGATGTCCTTGAATACGATCTCCCTCTGTTCTTCTTCGCTGAATTTCAGGCAGGCTAATCGCTGATGCCCCATCGCAGCGATGTCCAGATCGCCCAAGCTTTTGTATTCCCGGTAGACACGTGGGGTCAGAATGGGAATCTCAATATCAAGCGCGTCGATATCCTTTTTCACATTTTCATTATCAACTTCCACAACGAGCGGGGTCTTCGGCCCCGTCCCTTCGCCCATCGGTTTGCGCTCCAGCACCACGCCTTCGGCCTGAATGGATTCCACGAACTCCATGAACGCATTGGTGCCGACCACGCTGACGTACTCTTCCACATCGCTGGGATACATTTTGCGTAATCCTCGGCCCAACGTCTGCTCGGGAAGAATGTTACTCGTCGCGCTATAGGCGCGCAGACCGACGATGGTGGTGACATTCTTCACATCCCACCCCTCTTTGAGCATCATCACTGAGATAATGGCCTTGTACGGGCTGTCCATTCCGTCAATCTCATTCGCCTGTTTGCGCAATTTCTCCAGCTCGTCCTTATCTTTGCCTGAGGCGGATTCGGAAATATCGCCGTTGTTCTTGGTGTGAATGACCAGCACCGCATCTTTCAAGTCCGGGTAATGCCCCTCCAAATACTCGGCCACGTCGTCACAATTGCGGGTATCGTCGGTCATCACGAACAGAATCGACTTCTTGCCCATCTTCTCGTGTTCGGCATACGCCTTGCGCCATTCGATTACCCCCAGATGGATATAGTCGGCGTATTTCTCGGTGTACTTTGCGCTCTGCCGTTCGCTTAACTTCGCGCGGCTGGGGGCGTCGGGCAGAACGGGATGCTTGACGACGTTCTGCGAGATCGCTTCTACGAGCGGATAATCGGCCACGGTCTGCACGAAAATCGCCCCGTTGTTGTGCTTAGGTGTGGCCGTCGTGTCCACCTGCATGGATAGGGCTGCACCTTTCTGCTTCAGCCGGTTGTGGATGTCCTCGATTGCTTTGAACCAAGCCATGCGCGGATCGTGAATATGGTGCGCCTCGTCATTCAACACCATCAACTCGTCAATGTCCCGGACGATCATCCCCAGGTCAACCTTGGAATCCGTGGTCGCGCCCGTAGGCCGCTTGCCCAAGAAATAGTTCATCGTGTCTACATCGTCCGGTGAAGGCGGAATATCCTCGCCCGAATACACCCGGTGGATGTTGGTTAGGAAGATGTTGCCCGTGTGGCGCGTCACGCGCACTTCGTCCTGAACATGCAGCGTCAACTGGAAATCGTCGCGCCAGTTACGCCCGTCCACGCCGTTATCCGGCAGCACCGGATCGTCGAAGAAGATACGGAGGCCCTGAAAATCCCGGTAAACCCGGTCCAGGACGATGATGTTGGGCGTGATCACCAGGAAATTGCGCGCCAGTTCAGATTCCGGTTCGTACAGCTTGTGATAAAAACTCCAAGCCAGCGCCAGGCTTAAGACCTTGGTCTTGCCGCTGCCCGTCGCCATCTTCACCACGAACCGCCGCCAGGTCTCGTCAAACATGCTCCCGGATACAAGGCCGCTTGCATCGAATCGCATCAGATCGTGCTTGTCCTTTACCCCCGCCACATCGTAGAGGTAGATGATCGTCTCCAGCGCTTCGCGCTGGGCGAAGTAGTATTCAAATTCCGCCATGGTCCCATCGGACTGCGGCAACAGGTGCGGCGTTTTGAACCACCAATTTAGTAGGCTTCGGCTGGTGTCCGCCGCGCCCACGTATCCCCCGTCGCGGAACTCCTTCACCTTGCGGCGCAGATCCGCCACAAGCGGCGGCATGAGCTTCTCCATGCTGCTTTCTCGCAATGCCTCATCGGCAGGGAACCAGCGGATGCTCGGGTCGAGAATAGCGTGTGGGGATTGTGGAAAGTCCTTATGCAGCGCCATTATTTCTTTCCTCCGTTATTCCCCGCGCTCACTTCCACAATAGTCATTGTGTCATTGCCAAAGATGTCCACTACCTTCACAGCAATTTTGCGCCGCCCAGGCGTACATTCGTGGAAAACGCTTTTTAGTTCCAACGATCGCTCTTTCTTGGTGCGGAAAGACTGCCACTCATTCTCGAAGATGTAATCTCCGGTCCAGCATTCTTCCCATTCGCCAGTTTCTTCATTTTTTACCCGGATGATCTCGCGCTTGTTCTCAAAGTTGAAATCCACCGCCCAGTAATCAATCCAGTCCGTCCATTGCTTCGTGAGCGCCTCGCGGGTAACGATCCCGTCTTTGTCTTTGCTCACCTTCACGATCTGACCCTTTTCCACCACGATCCGGCTCCCCTTGTTCTTGATCTCCGCCTCCGCGTTTGCAATGGAGTCCTGAGAATAGAATACCGAAAAGTCCGTCAACTCCACCGCAACGTTGCATTCGCGTTTATTAGAATTTATTAGCGATTTGACCTCAATATAGGACACATCATGGAAGACCACCTGGTTCCTCTCCACAGCCCGCTTGTCGAACACTTCGGCGGGTATGTATTTGGGGGCGATGTCGATGCCTTTGGCCCGAGCCTCATCAAGCACATTGGGGAACAGGCCCATCTCGAATTCAAAGCCCAGGATGTCGACCTTGGTGATGTGCTTCTTGCGACATTCCAGGATGATCTCCTCCACGAAGAGCCGCGTCACCGGTAGGTTCACCGGCCCCACAGCCACCAGCCGCCCGGCCTTTTTGCCGTGGAAGCTGGCAAAGCCATCCGTTTTCTCCGCCCGGTAGGCCCGCAAAATCAGGTCGAGGAACGCCGCCTCCTTCTCTTCGATCTGCTTGCGCTGCTCTTCCTCTCGTAGATTCGGGTTTACACCGATGTAGTGCTGCCGCTCGTATTTGCCCAGGTTGAGGATTTCAAAAGCGCGGTAGTTCTTGCCTTCAGCCTTCAACTGCCGCTGCACGCCGATCATTCGCTTACGCGTGGTGTGGATGGCGAATTTGCCCAAGTCGCTCACGATCCACTTGCGCCCCAGCTTCTCGGCCACTGCCGCCGTGGTTCCGGAACCGCAGAAGAAGTCGGCTATCAGGTCGCCTTCGTTGGAGGATGCCAGGATGATGCGTTCGAGAAGGGCTTCGGGTTTCTGGGTGGGGTATTGTGAATGCTCGTCAAAATGTGATTTTAGTGGAGAGATATCTGTCCACCAGTCATTCATTGGCGCTCCACCACCCTCATTTTTATCTAGCCATACTTCATCCAAGTCTCGAACACCTTTTAATTTAGCGAAGACTCCCGGATTGGATTCTCTAAGCTGGCGATAGGTGATTTTGCCCTCTGCATCAAAATATGAATCAAATCTTTTAATTGTACTGTCGGCAAGTCCTTTGCGCTGAATATTGAATTTCCGAGCATCTGATTTCTGACAGAGAAAAACTGTGTCATGCTTGCGCTTAAAATATGGCACCGCTCTCCCGCCGATGTCTTCGTAAGTCCAAACTATTTCATTGACGAAATTTTGTTTGCCAAAAATCTCATCAATAATTAGCCGAAGAAAACCACTCACCCGCCAATCACAATGTACATAGATGCTGCCATCATTCGACAGCAAATCACGCATTAACATTAGCCGCTCGTAAATCATGGCGATGAACGAATCCGCGCCTTTGCCCCATGTGTCTCGGTAAGCAATCTCTTCGAGGATGTTAGGTTTTTTAGTGAAAGTGTCTCCACCGATCTCTATATCCATAGAGAAATCCGCGCCCACATCAAAGGGTGGATCGATGTAAATCAGTTTAAGTCCGCCCTGTTTCTCAATCTCCTCGCGAAGCGGGCCGTTCTTAAGACTGGATAGGATCAGCTTGTTGTCGCCCCAGATCAGCTTGTTCGTCCAGCCCTTGAGTTGCCGGCCTCGTGCGTCCGTTGAGAAAAGGCCCATCTGCAACGCTGTCTCTTCCGGCTTCTCCGCGCGTGGCTCATCCACCTGCTCGATGACCTGAAACGGCAGGACGATATTGCAGACCTCGCTAGTCTTGCCGTTCCAGACCAGTTCCACCTCCCGCTTGTCTCCAAAAAGCAGAAAGCGATACTTCTCCGGCAATGGTTTATCCGCCTCGATAAAGCGGACAATCTCTTGTTGTTCCTGCTCGGTCAGTCGTGGCATAAAAGTCCTTTTGTGCTCGGTGTTCTATTTGGTGTCATGCTAAGAGCGCCATTGAAAATATAACGCTCCTGATGACCAGCCGTTTGGCCGTGGGCACAAGTCCGCAATCGTAGCCCGTCTTGGAGAGTGCGGTCCCGGGTTGAATATCACAGGGGCCTGCGGATACCAGAGCGCATCTTCAAAACTGTTCTATGATACTCGCATCTGCTGACCCAAGACTTGGATAACATGGCAATACACATACCCCTTTCTATCCTCAGCGTTTGGGAAATTTCTCATCGCTGGCATGACATTGACCCCGTTGAAAGCGACCCGCAGAAACTCCCGCGCCCCGTGCGGGAAAGAATACGCCAACTCCTCCAGGCTCTCACCTATGGGCTACTTCCTTATGATGTTCATGGCGAAGAGATCTTTGTCGACGAACTATGGTTTACCGGAATAAGAAAAAACAAATTCGGCAGAACGCTTGACCGTCATCTTCACCAGGGCATCTACGATAAAAAATTCCTGAGCACCGTGTTCATTCTCCGGGATGAGTTCGAAAAATGGTGCTGGCGAGTCAATGAGCCACTACCGGCATTTTGGTTTCAAGGTGAGGTCAATCGTTGGGGTGCCGTTTGGAAAGACGACACACCCGAAAAGGTCGAACCTAAGACCGCGTCCGCCGTCGCAAAGAAGGCCGCCCAAAAGCGGCACGAACCGCTCAACCAGCTTAAGCAAGAATTCTGTGACTTCTGGGGCCGTGGCAAACACCAAAGCCGCGCCGAAGCCGCCAGGCGGTTCTATGCCTCCCTTCCTGCAGACAAGAAACGCCTTCTCGTTCCCAGCAACGCTGAACGCACCTTAACTGCTGCCCTATCCAAGCACCTCCGCTCTAAAGACAAGGGCTAAACCCTACGTCTGCGCGCATCCGGTAGACGCGCACGCCTGATAATTACTCTGTTGGGTCAACGTGTTAATGCACGCGTAGTACGTTGACACGCACACGCCGCATACGGCGCATCACGATTATTCGTTAATGCCTTCATGTCATTTACACATTGGAGGCAGAAGTGAAAAGTCGTAGAAAATCGAAGCATGGGGCCGATACGCCAGCAAGTGCGCGCAGCGCGCCGGCTGGCGTAGCGGACTCGGGTGCGCCGCCTACTAACAGAGCACCCTACAACTGCACAGATACGGGATTTAAGCCGTTACGCTACGGAATAGATAGCCTGTATCTGTCCTATGCGGGCAAGCTCAATCCGGACTGGGATCAACGGCTCACGGATAAAAAGCTGCTCGCCCAATCGGAAGAGTCGAGCGACCAGGCTTTAGCTCAGGTCCAGATCGGGAAAAACCTCTTCGAGGTTACAAGCAGGGGCCAGCGGCCTTTCGCCTATACCCTCGTTGATAACTGCTTTTTCATCCAGGTGAGCCGCAGAAAGGCTGAATCGATACCGCTGATCTACGCCCAGATTTCCAGTGAGTTTCTGGCTGCAGTGGGGGTTGAGGCAGCAGAAGTCGAGCTGCGCTTCGTCGCGAACACTATTGGGCTCGTTGAGGGTGTCGCTCTGGTGAGCAGGGCCGATCCGTTCCTCGATTTCGTCTGTGATTTTGACCTGGATCGAATCCAGGATAACGACTGGATATACCGCGCCCATGTGATGAGCAGATACCGCCATCGCAGGCGGCTATCCGGTTTCGACTTTGGCCGGGGCGGCGATCTGTCCGCGCGGCTTTACGACAAAACCCTGGAGATAGAGGTCAAGAGCCACAAGTATTACGTCCATGATCTGTGGAAACAGGCTGGATGGGATGGCGTCCAGACCGTGTGGCGGCCCGAGTTCCAGGCACGCCGTGGCGTCTTGAAGCAGCTCGGGATACACACCGTGCCAGGGCTGCAGGAAGCGCTTCCTAGCCTCTGGCAATACCTGACCGAGGATTGGCTCAGGCTGACGATTCCGAGCGTTACAGACCTGACCAAGAGCCGTTGGCCTAACCATCCGCTGTGGGATGCCATATCGGGCATCTACGCCATTCCTATTGACCAGCCGAAGCTCAAGCGTTTCACTCCTGCCCGCCTGCCGTACGATCCGCGCCTATTCCAACAGGGCTTGGGGTATGTCTCGGCATACATGGCGTCCAAAGGGATTGAAGATTGGGGTGAGGGTCTGGGTGAATTTCTGGCAAACATGAAACTCCATTTCGACATCAAAGGGCGGAAAACCAAGACGGGGTTTTTTCATCAACTGGAGGAAAAGCTCCGGGCGAAAGGTCGGCTTTACAACACGATACGCAACCGAGCGAAGGATGGGAGCGAGGAAGCCGAGATTGCGAAACGCGCCGAAGCGTACCGCAAAGCCAAGGATGGCGGCGATGAGGACACTTGACCTCAAGGAAGCCGCGACGTTTTTAAAGATGAATCATGAAGAATTACGAAAGAAAACAAAGGCCGGGGTTGTTCCTGGTAGCAAACCCGGAAAACGATGGGTCTTTATTGAAGATGATCTTGTCGCCCACGTACGCTCGGGATATGCTTCTCCTCGGCAAGCGTTGGTAGGTGACAGGAGTCAACTATGTCCATCTACAAACGCGGAAACAAGTGGTGGGTTCGCTACACCACACCGGGCGGCAAGCTTGTTAGACAATCTGCTCAAACAGAAGACAAGCAAGCAGCGCGGGAATACCACGACAAGCTAAAAGCCGAATCGTGGCGGGTTACAAAATTAGGCCAAAAGCCTACGCGCACCTGGGATGAGGCCGCTTACCGGTGGCTTCAGGAAACGCATGATAAGAAGTCGCATATCGGTGATGTCTACATGGTTGCGTGGCTTCAGCCGTATCTGAGTAAAAAGATATTGCAGGAAGTTACGCGGGATGTGGTGATGCAGATTGCCGAGGTTAAGCGCAAGGAAGCCTCTCCTTCTCGTGCCAATCGTTTTCTCGCATTAATTAGGGCGATATTGCGAAGGGCCGAGCGCGAGTGGGAATGGTTGGAGAAAGCACCAGCCATCAGGATGTATAAGGAACCGAAGCGGCGCGTCAGGTGGCTCACACCAGAGCAAGCCAGCGTGTTACTTAGGGAGCTTCCCGAACATCAGCGCGAAACCGTGATGTTTGCGCTCGCAACCGGACTGCGCCAAGCCAACGTCGTTAAGTTGGAGTGGTTCCAGGTCGATCTTGAGCGCAGTACGGCATGGATACCGGGCGACAAAGCGAAAGGTGGGAACGATATCCACATCTCGCTGAATGACACGGCTATCGCGGTTTTAACGCGGCAGCTGGGCAAACATCCGACTAGGGTGTTTACCTACGATGGCAAGCCTTTCAATCGGGCCTATACCGTGGCGTGGCAGAAGGCATTAAAGCGGGCGGGAATTGATAACTTCCGCTGGCATGACCTTCGCCATACCTGGGCAAGTTGGCTCGCGCAAAAGGGCGTGCCTTTAAGTGACATTCAAGAGATGGGCGGCTGGGAGACGTATTCAATGGTGAAGCGGTATGCTCACCTGCTCCCGGCGCACTTGGCACATCGCGCCAGAGTGATTGACGGACTGATATACACAGATTTAGCACAGTCGCTAAAAACGTAAATCAGTAAGTCTTTGAATTATGGTGGCCAAGGGCGGAATTGAACCACCGACACAAGGATTTTCAGTCCTCTGCTCTACCAACTGAGCTACTTGGCCACTGTACTGCTTGATGCCTGAATCTTCTCGCAGGAATTCTTGCTCCGGTTCCTTTCTAAACCGGCCGGTTCTTGCGAAAGGGCGCTATTAAAACCCGCGCAGGGCGGGCGCGTCAAGTTTACGTCAAAAAAACACTGCTTTAGGTGCAGGTCAGCCCCTGGCTCAAGCACAGGGAGCGCCGGGCATACGCCAGGCCAAACCATATCCATAGCATCAGCATAACCGCGACCAAGCCGATATGCGCATCATGGATGAAGCGCGGTGAAATGGCGCGTGTCAGCTTCATGATCGGGCGGGTCCCCTTTTTGAACAGATCGTAGACAAAATTGCCGTCACGTGCCCTGGGGCCAAATAGCCACAGCATGCCCTGCCCGACCAGCATCAGGCCGGCCACTTCCACCAGCGCGCGGGCAATCGTCAGCAACAGGATTTCAATCGGCATAATTCACTCTTAAGTCAGGCCCAATATTGGCCGCTATTGTAACCGAGGCCACGCACCGCCCTGAAAAAAGAAAACCCCGCCGCAGCGGGGCTTCTCTGATTTCCCAAGGAAGGGGGCGCGGGGGGAACCATGGGTTCCCCCTGTTCCTTATTCTCCCATTGGGAATGTAATTCGCACAGCGGGTCAAAAGAAAAACCCCGCCGCAGCGGG
>JAUXMZ010000017.1 GCA_030683105.1 Burkholderiales bacterium
CACCCTTCACCCTTCACCCTTCACCCTTCACCCTTCACCCTTCTCCCTTCACTTTTTATCTTTTACTTCCTCGAACTCCGCATCGACCACATTGCCGTCGTCCGCTTTCTTGCCGCTGTCCGCTGCGGTCTGTTCGCCGCCGCCGGCCTGCGCCTGCTTCGCCTGTTCCTGCGCATACATTTTTTCGGCGAGCTTGTGGGAAGCCGTGGCCAGCGCCTCGGACTTGGCGTCGATCTCCGCCTTGTCGTCTTTCTTCAGCGCTTCCTCGGCATCCTTTAACGCGGTTTCGATCTTGCCTTTTTCGTCGGCGTCGAGCTGATCGCCATGATCTTTCACCGACTTTTTCACCGAGTGCACCAGCGCGTCCAACTGGTTGCGCGCGTTGACGAGCTCCAGCGCCTTCTTGTCTTCCTCGGCGTGGGCTTCGGCGTCGCTGACCATGCGCTTGATCTCGTCCTCCGACAGCCCCGAGCTCGCCTGGATCTTGATCTTGTTTTCCTTGCCGGTAGCCTTGTCCTTGGCGGACACGTGCAGGATGCCGTTGGCGTCGATGTCGAACGTGACCTCGATCTGCGGCATGCCGCGCGGCGCGGTCGGAAGGTCGGTCAGGTTGAACTGGCCGAGGCTCTTGTTGCCGGAAGCCACGTCGCGCTCGCCCTGCAACACATGGATGGTGACGGCACTCTGGTTGTCTTCGGCCGTGGAAAACACCTGGTTGGCCTTGGTCGGTATCGTGGTGTTCTTCTGGATCAGCTTGGTCATGACGCCACCCAGCGTTTCGATGCCCAGCGACAGCGGCGTGACGTCGAGCAGCAGCACGTCCTTGACCTCGCCCTGCAGCACGCCGGCCTGGATCGCAGCGCCCACCGCCACCGCTTCGTCCGGGTTGACGTCCTTGCGCGGCTCCTTGCCGAAGAACTCCTTCACTTTTTCCTGCACCATCGGCATGCGCGACTGGCCGCCGACGAGAATGACGTCCACGATGTCGGTGATCTTGACGCCGGCATCCTTGATCGCGGTGCGGCACGGCGCGATGGTGCGCTCGACCAGTTCGTCGACCAGGCTTTCAAACTTGGCGCGGGTGATCTTGAGCGCGAGATGCTTGGGGCCTGACTGGTCGGCCGTGATGTACGGCAGATTGATGTCGGTCTGCTGCGACGATGACAGCTCGATCTTGGCTTTTTCCGCCGCGTCTTTCAGGCGCTGCAGCGCGAGCATGTCTTTGCGCAGATCGAGGCCCGATTCCTTCTTGAACTCGTCGCACAGGTAATCCATCAGGCGCTGGTCGAAATCTTCGCCGCCGAGGAAGGTGTCGCCGTTGGTCGACAGCACCTCGAACTGGTGCTCGCCTTCGACTTCGGCGATTTCGATGATGGAGATATCGAAGGTGCCGCCGCCCAGATCATAAACCGCGATCTTGCGGTCGCCCTTTTTCTTGTCCATGCCGAACGCGAGTGCGGCCGCGGTCGGTTCGTTGATGATGCGCTTGACTTCGAGGCCGGCGATGCGGCCGGCGTCCTTGGTAGCCTGGCGCTGCGAGTCGTTGAAGTAGGCGGGCACCGTGATCACTGCTTCGGTGACCGGTTCGCCGAGGTAATCCTCGGCGGTCTTCTTCATCTTGATCAGGACCTGGGCGGAAACCTCAGGCGGCGCGATTTTCTTGCCGCGCACCTCGACCCAGGCATCCCCGTTGTCGGCCTTGAGGATCTTGTAGGGCATCAGGCTGATATCTTTCTGGACCTCTTTTTCCTCGAAGCGGCGGCCGATCAGACGCTTTACCGCGTACAGGGTGTTCTGCGGGTTGGTGACCGCCTGACGCTTGGCGGGCGCGCCCATCAGCACTTCACCGTCTTCCATATAGGCGACGATCGAGGGTGTGGTGCGCGCGCCCTCGGAGTTCTCGATCACTTTCGGCTTGCCGTTTTCCATTACGGCGACGCACGAATTGGTCGTCCCCAGGTCGATTCCTATGATTTTTCCCATGATTTGCCTCGCTACCTCGTTAGTTTTCCTGAAAATTCGTCACTATGTTCAATATGGGGCTAAGACCCCGGCTTTCAACAGTCATCTACTCTTAGCCTTGGCTACTGTCACCAGCGCCGGGCGGATCACGCGCTCATGCAGGCGGTAGCCTTTTTGCATCACCTGCACCACGGAGTTGGGTTCGGCGTCGGTTTCCACCATGGTGATCGCCTGGTGATAGTGAGGGTCGAATTTCTCGCCTGCCGGATCGATCTCGGTCAGATTGAATCTGTCGAAGACGGCCTTGAGCTGCTTGAGGGTGAGTTCCACCCCGCTTTTCAGGCTGTAGGCGGTGACGGATTCGGCGGCCAGCGCAGCCTCCAGGCTGTCTTTGACCGCCAGCATCTCGGATGCGAAGCTCTCGACCGCAAATTTATGGGCATGGGTGACTTCGGCCTGCGCGCGTTTGCGGACGTTGTCAGCCTCGGCTTTGGCGCGCAACCAGGCGTCGTGATGTTCCTGGGCGTCGAGTTCGGCTTTTTTCAGCAAGGCCTCAAGGCTCGGCATGGTCTCTGCCGCATCTGCTGCCTCGGGTGGAGTCTGGTCCTGCGCGGCTGTGGTGAGTTCCGAGCTGCTGAGTTCAGGGGTATCTTGCATGGTTGTGGTTCCTTATCGTTCAACCCTTTGTTTATTGAGGCGATTCACGCTAATTCAAGCACGCGGAGTAAAAAAACATAACTTGTTGTTTTTATTGATATTATAGTTGTCTGCTAATATCAGACCTTCCTGATTAACTCGTCGGATCACCCTGGAAAACAATACATCTCATGGAGCAACAGACCACTACGCTGGATTTGCGCGAAGAACGTTCCAGTCACCTGCAAAGCGCCGCATTTTACACGCTTAAGGAAATGGCGCGGGGTCAGACCGTGATTCTGCTGACCGCGGACGAGCCCTCACTCGTCATGCAAAGCCTCAATCTGCAGTTTCGTCACAACCTGGCTTATGAGATCGCAGCGGTGGAGGGCGGCTGGCAGGTGGACGTGCGGCGTCGCGAGGATGTGGCAGTGCAAGATGTGCCGGATGCGCTGACGCGTGATCATAAGCGCCTGAACGCGTTGCTCGGTAGCGCCATACAGTATCTGAACCGCGGCGATGCCGCCGGCGCGGCGCCGCTGCTGCATGATCTCGCAGCGGTACTGAAACGCCATATCGAGGTTGAGGACGGGCTGCTCGCGCCGCTGCTGGCGCCAGCCGGAGAGCAGCCGCAAGATGCACCGCAGGCCATCATGCAGCGTGAGCACGGCGAAATCCTGGCCCAATTGTTACTGATTGAGGAATGTCTGACGCAGGATCCCCTGCCTGCCGGGGAGCTTGCTGCTTACAGCTCCATCCTGTCCGGCACGCTGGCTAAACACGAATATCGCGAGGAGAACAACCTGTTTCCGCAGTGGCAGCGCGCGTTGGGCAGAAAGACTGCGGAGGAGCAGAAGGAGATCATGTCGCGGGTGGAGACGCTGCTAGGTGAAGGGTGAAGGGTGAAGAGTGAAGGGTGAAGAGTGAAGGGTGAAGAGTGAAGAGTGAAGAGTGAAGAGTGAAGGGTGAAGAGTGAAAAAGGGGCGTACCGCTTGAACCTTGAACCTTGAACCTTGATCGGCGAGCGCTGCTCGACGAATCCCTTATCCCTAGCTTTTAGCGCCCATGCCCATGGCGCGCGTGCGCGACGCATCGAGCGCATCTTCGGATACGCTCAGGGTCCAGCCCAGCAGGTTCTTGAGCACGATGTCGGTGAGCGTTTGTATCCAGTCGTCGCGCTCATTGAGGCACGGAATGTAGTGATATTCGCGGCCGCCGGCCTGCAGGTAGAAGGTCTTGCCCTCGATCGCGATTTCTTCCAGCGTTTCCAGGCAGTCGCCAACGAAGCCGGGGCACACGACATCAACGCGGCCGGTCTTCTGCTTGCCCAGGCGGGTCAGCACTTCCGCGGTATAGGGTTTGAGCCACTCGGCGCGCCCGAAACGCGACTGGAACGTGATCTGGTATTGCTCGGGTTTCAAATTCAGCGCTTCGGCCAGCAGCCGCCCGGTCTTCTGGCATTCGCAGTGGTAGGGATCGCCCTTGTCCAGGGTAAAGCGCGGCACGCCGTGAAAACTCATGACGAGTTGGTCCGGGCGGTTGTTTTTCATCCAGTAATCCCGGATGTTCTGCGCCAGCGCATTGATATATCCGGTGTGGTCGTGAAAATGTCTGACTGTGCGCAGCGCCGGCATGTTGCGCATTTGCGCCATCTCCGCGAAGGCGGCGTCGAATACTGTCGCGGTGGTACTTGCCGAATACTGCGGATACAGCGGCAGCAGCAGGATGCGGTCGCAGTTCTGGGCTTTGAGTTTCTGCAGTTTGGCGGCGATCGACGGCTGGCCATAACGCATCGCGTAATCCACGACCAGCGGGAATTTGACGCGCTCCCCGAGGTAGCCGCGCAACATCGTCGTCTGCCGCTCGGTATGCACTTTCAGCGGCGAGCCTTCGTCCATCCATACCTGGGCATAGCGCGCGGCCGAGGCTTTGGGCCGCGTGGGGAGCACGAACAGGTTGAGGATCAGCCACCACAGCGGCCGCGGGATCTCCACTACCCGTGGATCGGAAAGAAATTCCCTGAGATAGGTGCGCACCGCCGGTGCCGTCGGCGCCTCGGGTGTGCCGAGGTTGATCAGCAGTATCCCGATGCGGGGCGGGGTGCCGTGGGAATAAGACGGTTCGGGTATGAGTGCCATGGTGAAGGGTGAATGCGTGAAGGGTGATTCCCCCTCACCCCAACCCTCTCCCCCGGTAGCGGGGGAGAGGGAGATTTTTCCCTTCACTCTTCACTCTTCCCCCTTCACTCAACGTTGCGCCATCGCGCTCGAGAGCAGCTTGGCGGTGATGTCGACTATGGGGATCACGCGCTCATAGGCCATGCGCGTGGGGCCGATGACGCCGACGGTGCCGACGATCTGGCCGTCGACTTGGTAGGGTGCGGTGACTACGCTGCACTCGTCGAACGGTATCAGGCCCGACTCGCCGCCGATGAAAATCTGCACGCCGTGGGCGCGGTTGCTGATGTCGAGGATCTGCAGCAAACCGGTCTTGCGCTCGAACAACTCGAACAGCTTCTTCAGGTTCGTCATGTTGGACGACAGTTCATGGACATCGAGCAGATTGCCTTCGCCGGAGATTACAAAATCCTCGGAGGATTCGCTCTCCGCCTGACTGCCGGCATCGAGCGCCGCCGTCATGAGCCGGGTCATGCCCTCGCGCAGCTGCTTGAGTTCGTCGTGGATGCGTTTCCTGACCTCGTCGAACGTCAGCCCCGTATAGTTCTGGTTGAGGATGTTCGCCGTTTCGGTCAGTTCGGCGGGCGAATACGCTTTCTCGGTGAATATGATGCGGTTTTGCACGTCGCCTTCCGGCGTCACCAGGATCAGCAGGATACGGGTTTCCGACAGCTTCAGGAACTCGATGTGGCGGAAGCCGGAACTGCGGCGCGGCGTCATCACCACGCCGGCAAAGCTGGTCAGGTCCGACAGCATCTGGGACGCCGAGGTGACCAGTTTTTGTGTATTCTCAGAATGCAGATGGCCTTCGAGCTGGTTGATCTGTATGGTGTCGAGCGGTTTGATCTTGAGCAGCGTATCGACAAAAAAGCGATAGCCGCGCGCGGTCGGCACGCGGCCGGCCGAGGTATGGGGGCTGGTGATAAAGCCCATCTCTTCGAGATCGGCCATGATATTGCGGATGCTGGCGGGAGACAGGTCGAGCCCGGAATATTTCGACAGCGCGCGCGAACCCACCGGCTGGCCTTCGGCGATGTAACGCTCGACCAGCGTCTTGAGCAGGATCTGGGCGCGTTCGTTCAGGGTGGTGGCGATGTCGGCGGACATGAACCTATTCTACACAAAACCGGTGAGCGGGGAGCGATGACAAGAGCCGCCTGCCGTTTACGGCGTGCGGCTTACCGCTTGCCAAAAAATTATGGTTTAATAAGCGTCATAAAAACACGGCGACGCTCATCCCTCTCCCCCGCCCCTCTCCCGAAAGAAGAGGGGAGATTCAAGATGCGAATGCGTTGTCACGCATTTGCATGAACACGGATAACGAAGTCATGAAAACGTCGTTCAAGACCGTCGCGCTGATCGGCAAATACAAGAGCCCCGAGATTGTCGAGCCGCTCCTGCGGCTGGCAAAATTTCTGCAGGGGCGGGGCGTCGCGGTGCTGCTCGACCGGCTGACGGCTTCCCACATTCCAGACTGTCCGTATCCGGTGCTATTGCTTGAGGAGCTGGGCAAGCAGGCCGATCTGGCCATCGTCATCGGCGGCGACGGCACCATGCTCAATATCGCGCGCACGTTCGCACCTTGTGACGTGGCGCTGGTGGGCATCAATCAGGGCCGGCTGGGTTTTCTGACCGACATCTCGACCGATACCATGTTCGAGACCATAGGCGCGATACTCGATGGCAAGTTCGTGGCCGAGGACCGCATGCTGCTGCAGGCCGAGATTATCAGCGCAGACAAGCGGGTGTTCGATGTGCTTGCTTTCAACGATGTCGTGATCAGCAAGGGCGCGATGGGCAGTATGATCGAATTCGAAGTGCATATCGACGGTCAGCATATTTACACCCAGCGCTCCGACGGCCTGATAGTCGCCACGCCCACGGGTTCAACCGCATACGCGCTGTCCTCGGGCGGCCCCATCGTACATCCATCGCTTTCAGTGATGACGCTGGTGCCGGTATGCCCGCATACTCTGTCCAACCGCCCTATCGTCATCAGCAGCGAGTGCACGGTGGAAATCGTGATCCAGAGCGCCGACGATTCGCGCGCCCATTTCGACAGCCATTCGCACTTCGAGCTGCATTCCGGAGACAGGGTCGTGGTGCGGCGGTATTCGCACACCATCAACCTGCTGCATCCGATTGGTCACAGCTATTACGACATGCTGCGCGAGAAACTGAATTGGAACCGTGAATGAAGCGGTGAAGGGTGAATGCGTGAAGGGTGAAGGGAAAGAGCCGCACATGAGCGGGAACTGATGATTCTTCAACTCGTTATTCCCGGACATGCGGGAATCCAGTGCGAAAGATTCTTGGATCTGGGTTCGTGCCTTTTGCGTGGCCGTGGCCTGGATGATTACGCATGTCCGAGGGTTCACCCCTTCACTCTTCACCCTTCACCTTTCACTGCGAAACAACGGCATGTTGCGTAGCTTAAGCATTCGCGACTTCGTGATTGTCGACCGCATGGACCTCGAGTTCGATTCGGGGTTCACGGTGCTCACCGGCGAGACCGGCGCCGGCAAATCCATCCTCATCGATGCGCTGGCGCTGGTGCTGGGCGAACGCGGCGAGGCGCTGGTGGTGCGCAGCGGCGCAAAGCAGGCCGAGATCAGCGCCGAGTTCGACGCTGGCGCGGCGCTTACGCGGTGGCTGGAGGATAATGAACTGGCCGGCGACGAGGGCGGATGCCTGATGCGGCGCGTGATCGATGCGGCGGGCCGCTCGCGCGGCTTTATCAACGGCCGCGCGGCGACGCTGGCGCAGATGCGCGAGGCCGGTGAATTCCTGGTCGATATACACGGCCAGCACCAGCATCAGTCCCTGACGCGGGCCGCAGCACAACGCGAACTGCTCGACGCCTATGGCGGCATGCACGGGCAGGCTGCAGAAGTGGCGCGGGCGTGGCGTGACTGGAAGCAGCGTCGCGATCGTCGCATTGCTTTCGAAACCGATGCCGCTGCGTTTGCAGCCGAGCGCGAGCAACTCGAGTGGCAGGTGCGCGATCTCGAAGCTCTCAACTTCAGTGCCGACGAATGGCGCGAACTGCTCAACGAACACGCGCGGCTGGCGCATGCAGCGAGCCTGATCGAGGCCGCGCAGCAAGGACTCGATGCATTGTCCGAAGGCGACGGCTCCGGCCTGTCGCAGGTCAATAGCGTGATTGCGCGGCTCAATAGCCTGCTCGAACACGATGCCGGGCTGAAACAGATACTCGACGTGCTGGAGCCGGCGCAGATCCAGCTCCAGGAGGCGGTCTATGCGCTGCGCCATTATGGCGAGCGCCTCGATGTCGATCCGCAGCGGTTGCGCGAAAGCGACCAGCGGCTGGATGCCATACACACCACGTCGCGCAAATACCGGGTGACGCCGGAACAGTTGCCGCACACTCTGGAAAACGCCCGTCTGCGCCTGGCCGAGTTGGCTGAGAGCGGTAATGTCGAAGTGTTGCGCCGGATGGAAGCGGAGGCGCATATGGCATGTCTGGCTGAAGCGAAAAAACTATCCGCAGGGCGCAACAAGGCGGCGAAGAAATTATCAGAGCAGGTCACCGCAGCCATGCAGAGCCTGGCGATGGCGGGCGGCGTGTTCGAAGTTGCGCTGGAAACCGTGGACGAGGTGAATGCGCACGGGCTGGAGCACATCGAATTCCGGGTGTCGGCGCACAAAGGCATGGCGCCGGGATCGCTGGCGAAAGTGGCTTCAGGCGGCGAATTGTCGCGCGTGAGCCTCGCGCTGCAGACCGTGGTCAGTCAGGTGGCGCAGGTGCCGACGCTGATATTCGACGAGGTCGATGCGGGTATCGGCGGGCGCGTGGCTGAAATCGTCGGCAAAATGCTCAGGCAGCTCGGTAAAAAACACCAGGTGATGTGCATCACCCACCTGCCGCAGGTCGCGGCTTCGGCCGATCAGCAGTGGCAGGTCACGAAGAGCGCGGCCAATGGCAGGGTATCAAGCAAGGTTGCGGTGCTGGACGAACCGCAGCGCCTGGAAGAGATCGCGCGCATGCTGGGCGGGGTGAAGATTACCGAGACCACGCGCAAACATGCGGCGGAGATGCTGGGCATAAAGCATTAGCCGCCAAGGCTTTTTTTTAATACCTTCTTTACAACACCCGCTTGACGGGTGCGCTTGACGGGTACGCCGAGGCCGCCAAGAAAAACAGGAACGAAGATGAATCAAGTACGCTAGCGAGTCTGACCCCGGTGATAATATAAGTATTTGTTTTAATTGATAAAATATTTTCAAGTCAAAGCCCATCCCAGCCAGGCTGCGAGCAGGGTCAGCATCAACCCCGGGATGATCTGGGCGGCGTAGCGGCGGTTGCCGCTCAACAGCGCGACTGCGGTTTTGGTGACGGTATTCGTGGTCAGCGCGAGCAGGATGGGGAGTGCGGCTTCGCGGGCATCGAGTTTTCCGGCGGCGACCAGCGCGGCGGCCGATGCGGACGAGGAATGCGCGTCGACGAAGCCGGCCACAGTGGTGGCTGCAATCAGGCCCGCTTTGCCGAACCAGGCATCGAGCGCGGCGGTGGCGACCAGCACCACCGAAATCATCACCGCGAACATCAGCGCGGTTTTGAAGCTGAAGGCGCGTCCGGTGCCGGCCGGTTCCGCCAACTCATGGCTCAGACTCTTGAGGGTGAACAGCGCGCCGTAGGCGATGGCCGCCGCACCCGCGCAGATCAGCGGTATGGCCAGCGCCTGCAGCACGGGCAGACTCGTTGCCGCGAGCACCGCGGCCATATGGATGATCGTCGCCACGGTCGAGAGCACTGCCCCGGCCACCGCCGGGCGCAACAACTCGGGGGCGCGCGCGACGCGCTCCCCCATGGTGCTGATGGTCGCGGCGCTCGAGACAAAACCCGCGGCAAGGCCCGCAAGCGGCAGGCCGAAGCGCGACCCGAAAACCCGCTGCGCGATGTGACCTGCCGCGCCTATCCACAGCATCATGATGACGATGATCCATATGATGCGCGGATTGAAGGCATCGAATGGGCCGAGATAGCGGTCCGGTATCATCGGCAGCACCACCAGCGTGGCGGCGGCGATGACGAGCGCATCGTTCAGTTCATTTTCGGTCAGGACGCTGCGCACGAAATGGTGCAGGCGGGTCCTGGCGGCGAGCAGAACGGCGACCGCCACGGCAAGTCCCGCGGCAAGGCCGGGTTCGCGCATCGCCAGCCCGCCCAAGAGCAGGGTAAGGAGCAGGGCCGTCTCGGTGGTGAGGCCGGGATCCTGCTCCAGGCTGCGGAAATAAGCGATGGCGGCGAGCAATGCGACACCGAAGGCCGCCACGGCGTGCAGCAGATTGCCGCCGAGCACGATGCTCACTGCGCCCAGCAGCGCAACGACGGCAAAGGTGCGGATCCCGGCCGCGGAGCGCGCGGGGCCTTCGCCTTTGCGCCGTTCGCGCTCGGCGCCGATCAGCAGGCCGATGCCCAGCGCAAGGCTCAGCCTGAACCAGAGTTCATCGACGGGAGGCATGGGCATGGTCGAGTGAGTTGTCAGTCATGTTTCGACTGCGCGGAGGGAGCAGACGTTTTCTCGCTTCTGCGGTGCCGAGAATCGAAAAACCGGCGTTTCAGTCCTTGGGCCGGTTCGGGCAGTTGGTTTTGATGCAGTCGGCGTAGATATGCAGCGAGTGGTCGTGAATCGTGAAGCCGCGCTCCTCGGCAATCTTGATCTGCCGCTTCTCGATTTCGGAATCGTAGAATTCCTCGACGTGGCCGCACTGCACGCACACCAGGTGATCGTGGTGGCTGCCCTGGTTCAGTTCGAACACCGCCTTGCCGGTTTCAAAGTGATGGCGCATCAGCAGGCCCGCCCGCTCGAACTGGGTCAGCACACGGTAGACCGTGGCGAGACCGGTGTCCGTGCCTTCATCGACGAGTTTCTTGTAGACGTCTTCGGCCGAGAGGTGGCGGATCTCGCTTTTTTCGAATAGTTCGAGTATGCGCAGCCGCGGCAGCGTGGCTTTGAGGCCTATGGTTTTAAGGTCGCTGGGTGAACTCAAGTGACGCGTCCCTGTCGGAATTGGTTGCTCTCAGCTATCATATTCACTTTCAGCCACTTTGGAAACCGCGCGCCGCGATGTGCAGGCGAAGCTGGCGCGTGTCTCACGGTCATATCAATGCGAAAAATCGTTCTCCTTATACTGTTGCTGGCGGGTTGTTCGGGCGTGCCCACGATACCCGGGATCGGAACCTACAAGATCGACGTCCAGCAGGGCAATTATGTCTCGCAGGAAATGGCGTCCAAGCTCAAGCTTGGCATGACGCGCTCACAGGTGCGTTTCGTGCTCGGCACGCCGCTGGTGGTCGACCTGTTCCGCACCGATCGCTGGGATTACGTCTACGTCTATCAGAAAGGCGGCGCCGTCACAGAACACCGCACGTTGACCGTCTTCTTCGAGGGTGACAAGCTGGCGCGGGTCGAGGGCGACGTGAAGCCGGCAAGCCAGGGCGCGAGGGCCGAAAGTGGCGCTGCCGGTGCCGGCAAGTCCGCGCCCGAGCCTGGCGCCGTACCGCCTAACCCCGAGACGGCGGCAGTGCCAGCAAAGACTGAAGGCGCAACCCTGACGACGACTACCGGCGAGCCGCTGGGCACGGCACTGCCAAAAACAGAACCGGCGAAGACCGAGCCCGGTTCGGACCAACCCAAAGAAGCGAAACCTCAGGAAGAAAAAGGCTTCTTCGGCAGGATGCTGGACAAAATCGGCTTCTAATTGAGTGATTGAGTGATTGAGTGATTGAGTGATCAAGATATGAAGTGCTGGGTGGCCTATCACCGAATCACCTGGTCACTTAATTACTGACTTAACGGTAAACAAACATGACGACGATCAACATTGCTGTTGCAGGCAGTTCCGGGCGCATGGGACGGATGCTGATCGAGGCGGCGCTGGGCGGTGATGATACCCGGCTTGCCGCGGCGCTTGAGCAGGCCGGCAACCCGTATCTTGGAAAAGACGCCGGCGAACTGATCGGCTCGCCGTGTGGCGTGAAAATCAGCGACGATTTCGGAAAAAGCCTCGCCGGCTGCGATGTGCTGATCGATTTTACGCGCCCCGAGGGCACGCTCGCTCATCTTGCGGCATGCCGCAAACTGGGCGTCAGGATGGTGATTGGCACCACCGGGTTCAGCGACGAGCAGAAAAAAACCATAGCGGCGGCGGCCCGCGAAACCGCCATCGTGTTGTCGCCCAACATGGCGGTGGGCGTCAACGTCACGTTCAAGCTGGCCGAGATCGCCGCCGGCATACTCGGCGACGATTACGATGTTGAAATCATCGAGGCGCACCATCGCCACAAGGTCGATGCACCGTCCGGCACGGCGCTGAAGTTCGGGGAGGTCGTGGCCGGCGCCTTGAAGCGGGATCTGGCGCAGACGGCGGTTCATGGCCGCTCAGGCGTCACCGGAGAGCGCGATGCGAAGACCATAGGCTTTCATGCCATCCGCGGCGGCGACATTGTCGGCGAACATACCGTGATGTTCGCGGGACTGGGCGAGCGCGTCGAAGTCACGGTGCGTTCCGGCAGCCGCATGACCTATGCAACCGGCGCGCTGCGCGCCGCACGTTTCCTGGCTGGCAAAAAAACCGGGCTCTACGATATGTTCGACGTGCTGGGTCTGAAGTAGGTCCGCGCGGCAGGACATTCGGCCGTCGCGCCATATGCAGCGCATGCGCCAGGTGGATTCAAAACCGCGCCAAAATTGATGCCGCAGGCGCTTTCGGGTATAATTTTGTTCAAGTAGCGGGACGGGCTCGGAGCCTGTCCCGCTTTCCACGTATAACCCCGAAAAATCAGGAGCTTGCAGTGTCGTCGCGTACGCCCGCCATCCTTGTGTTGCGAGATGGTACCGTTTTTCGCGGCACTTCCATCGGCGCATCGGGGAAGACGGTCGGGGAAGTGGTGTTCAATACCGCCATGACCGGGTATCAGGAAATCCTCACCGACCCTTCCTATTGCCGCCAGATCGTCACCCTGACTTACCCCCACATCGGCAGTACCGGCGCCAATGCCGAAGATGTCGAATCCGCCAGGGTATTTGCCGCCGGGCTGGTGATCCGCGATCTGCCGCTACGGTCTTCTAACTGGCGTCAGAACTGGACGCTGCCCGAGTATCTGCAACGCGAAAACGTGGTGGCGATCGCCGATATCGACACCCGCAAGCTGACGCGTATCCTGCGCGACAAGGGTGCTCAGAATGGCTGCATCATGGCCGGCGAAATCGATGAAAAAGCCGCGTTGGAGGCGGCCCGCGCCTTCCCGGGACTGGTCGGGATGGACCTTGCCAAAGTCGTGAGCTGCGACACGGCTTATGAGACGGACGAGAGCGTGTGGACCCTTGGTCAGGGTTACGGCCAGCGCAAGGACCCGCGCTTTCATGTCGTAGCCTACGATTTTGGCATCAAACGCAATATTCTGCGCAAGCTCGCGGTGCGTGGCTGCAAACTGACGGTATTGCCGGCGCAGACCCCGGCTGAAGTGGCGCTGGCGCTGAAACCCGACGGAATTTTCCTGTCCAACGGTCCGGGCGACCCCGAGCCTTGTGATTATGCGATCCGTGCCATACGCGCCTGCCTTGAGACCGATATTCCGGTTTTTGGCATTTGCCTCGGCCTCCAGTTGCTGGCGCTGGCGAGCGGCGCCCAAACGTTAAAAATGAAATTCGGCCACCATGGCGCCAATCACCCGGTCCAGGATCTCGACAGCGGACGCGTCATGATCACCAGCCAGAATCACGGCTTCGCGGTGGACGCCGCCACGCTGCCCGCGAACGTGCGCGTAACCCACGTTTCGCTGTTCGACGGCAGCCTGCAGGGGTTTGCGCGCACCGACCGGCCGGCCTTCTGCTTCCAGGGCCACCCGGAGGCGAGTCCCGGACCGCATGACGTGGATTACCTGTTCGACCGTTTCGTGAAATTGATGGAACAACGAAAAGATGCAACCGCAGATGAACGCAGATAAACGCGGATTAAAACCTGCCTGGTTCCATCTCGGTTTTCATCGGCGTTTATCGGCGGTTAAATAATAAGATGCCCAAAAGAACCGACATCCACAGCATCCTGATCATAGGTGCTGGCCCGATCATCATCGGCCAGGCGTGTGAATTCGATTATTCCGGCGCCCAGGCCTGCAAGGCGTTGCGCGAGGAAGGGTACCGCGTGGTGCTCGTCAATTCTAATCCGGCGACCATCATGACCGACCCGGACATGGCCGACGCGACCTACATCGAACCGATCAACTGGCAGATGGTGGAGAAGATCATCGAGGCTGAACGGCCCGATGCGCTGCTGCCGACCATGGGCGGGCAGACGGCGCTCAATTGCGCGCTGGATCTGGTGCGCCACGGCGTGCTCGAAAAATATGGCGTCGAAATGATAGGCGCCTCGCGGGAGGCAATCGACAAGGCCGAAGACCGCGAGAAATTCAAGGTGGCAATGGCCGGAATCGGGCTTGCCAGCCCCCGTTCGGCACTGGCCCACAGCATGGAAGAAGCGCTGCAGGTGCAGGCGATGGTGGGTTACCCGACCATCATCCGGCCGTCGTTCACCATGGGCGGCTCCGGCGGCGGCATCGCCTACAACCGTGAAGAATTCATCGCCATCGTCGAGCGCGGGCTCGACGCCAGTCCCACCAATGAGGTGTTGATCGAGGAGTCGGTGATCGGCTGGAAGGAATTCGAGATGGAGGTGGTGCGCGACCGCAAGGACAACTGCATCATCGTGTGCGCGATCGAGAATCTGGACGCGATGGGCGTGCACACCGGAGATTCGATCACCGTGGCGCCGGCGCAGACGCTGACCGACAAGGAATACCAGATCATGCGTGATGCCTCGATCGCGTGCCTGCGCGAAATCGGGGTGGACACCGGCGGCTCCAACGTCCAGTTCGGGATCAACCCGAAAGACGGGCGCATGGTGATCATCGAAATGAATCCGCGGGTATCGCGTTCCTCGGCGCTGGCGTCCAAGGCGACCGGCTTTCCGATCGCGAAAGTTGCCGCCAAGCTCGCAGTGGGGTTTACGCTCGACGAATTGCGTAACGATATCACCGGGGGCGCTACGCCGGCTTCATTCGAGCCGAGCATCGATTACGTCGTTACCAAAATTCCTCGGTTCGCGTTCGAGAAATTCCCGCAGGCCGATGACCGCCTGACTACCCAGATGAAGTCGGTGGGCGAGGTGATGGCGATAGGCCGGACTTTCCAGGAGTCGATGCAAAAGGCGATGCGCGGGCTGGAAACCGGCTCAGACGGCTTTGACGAGAAGACGACCGACGTCGATATCATTGAAAATGAACTCGGCGACCCGGGGCCGGACCGTGTCTGGTATGTCGCTGACGCCTTCCGCTGCGGGATGAGCCTGGATGAGGTCCACGCCCTGTCGCATATCGATCCGTGGTTTCTGGCGCAGATCGAGGACATCGTGCGCCAGGAACAGGACCTCGGCGGAAAGCGGCTGGAGGCGCTCGATGGCGCGACGATCAGGACACTCAAACGCAACGGTTTTTCCGACCGAAGGCTGGCCAAGCTGCTGATCACGGACCAGGGCGCGGTGCGCAAACGCCGCCATGAGCTCGGCGTGCGTCCGGTCTACAAGCGCGTCGATACCTGCGCTGCGGAGTTTGCGACGCATACCGCGTACATGTATTCGACCTACGAGGACGAATGCGAAGCGCAGCCCACCGACAGAAAGAAGATCATGGTGCTCGGCGGCGGACCCAACCGCATCGGGCAGGGCATCGAGTTCGATTACTGCTGCGTGCATGCCGCGCTGGCGCTGCGCGAGGATGGTTTCGAGACCATCATGGTCAACTGCAATCCGGAAACGGTTTCCACCGACTACGATACCTCGGACCGGCTTTATTTTGAGCCGCTGACGCTGGAGGACGTGCTCGAGATCGTGCATATTGAAAAGCCGTTTGGCGTCATCGTGCAGTTCGGCGGCCAGACCCCGCTCAAGCTCGCACGCGAACTTGAGGCCAACGGCGTGCCCATCATCGGCACGACCCCGGACTCGATCGATATTGCGGAAGACCGCGAGCGTTTCCAGAAGCTGCTCAACAAGCTGAAGCTGAAACAGCCGCCGAACCGCACCGCGCGCAGTCCGCAGAAAGCGCTGCAGGTCGCGGAAGAGATCGGCTACCCGCTGGTGGTGCGCCCCTCCTACGTCCTGGGCGGGCGCGCCATGGAAATCATCTACCAGCAAAGTGATCTCGAGCGCTATATGCGCGAAGCGGTGAAGGTGAGCAACGACAGCCCGGTGCTGCTCGACCGTTTTTTAAACGATGCGATCGAAGTCGACGTTGATGCGGTGTCCGATGGCCAGCAGGTGGTGATCGGCGGCGTGATGGAACACATTGAACAGGCTGGTGTGCACTCGGGAGACTCGGCATGCTCGCTGCCGCCGTTCTCGCTGTCACAGGCGCTGCAGGACGAATTGCGGCATCAAACCGTCGTCATGGCAAAAGCGCTCAACGTCATCGGGCTCATGAACGTTCAGTTCGCCATCCAGGAAGGCACAGTCTACGTGCTGGAAGTGAATCCGCGCGCCTCGCGCACCGTGCCTTTCGTGTCGAAGGCGACCAGTCTGCCGCTGGCCAAGATTGCGGCGCGCTGCATGGCGGGCAGGACGCTGGCGGAGCAGGGGGTGGAGCGCGAGATCGTTCCGCCCTATTTTTCGGTCAAGGAAGCGGTATTTCCGTTCATCAAGTTCCTGGGCGCGGATACCATACTGGGCCCGGAGATGAAATCCACCGGCGAGGTCATGGGCATCGGGACCACGTTCGGGGAAGCGTTTGTGAAATCCCAGTTGGCGGCGGGGGAGAAACTGCCGACTTCAGGCAAAGTCTTCGTCAGCGTGCGCGACAGCGACAAACCGCGCACGGTCGAGATCGCCCGGGCCCTGGTCAAACTGGGCTTTACCCTGGTCGCCACACGCGGCACCGCCGCGGCACTTGCTGCGGACGGACAGGCCGTCACGCCGGTGAATAAAGTTGCGGAAGGACGACCGCACGTTGTCGACATGATCAAAAACGGCGAAATTGTGCTGATCGTCAACACTGTGGAGGAAAAGCGCACCGCGGTCCGCGACTCCTACGTGATCCGCCGCGCGGCGCTGCAGCGCCGTGTCACGGTCTACACCACGCTGTCCGGTGCGCGCGCTGCGTGCAACGGCATGGAGAACGCACAGGAACTGCGCGCTTACGTGTTGCAGGGCCTGCACGCGAAGCTGGCGCCGGTAAACTAGTGATGGCGAAGACGTCTGCGCCGCGCTAATATTACTGGGCGTTTTCCCGAACGTAATTATCCGCAGTGTTTTGTACTCTGTTTCGTGTCGCGTCATCTGGTTGCGGCGCGCGGGGGTTTTTTTGGGCTGCAACGCCCGGTTTAGTGGAAGATAAGATCATGAGCAAAATACCTTTGACGGTAATCGGTGCTGAAAAGATGCGCGCCGAATTGCAGGAACTGAAGACCGTCCGGCGCCCTGCGGTCATCGCGGCCATCGCCGAGGCGCGCTCGCACGGCGACCTGTCGGAAAACGCCGAGTACGCTGCCGCCAAGGAACGGCAAAGCTTCATCGAGGGCCGCATCGTCGAACTCGAGGCCAAGGTTTCGAATGCGCAAATCATCGATCCCGTGCTGCTCGATGCCGATGGCCGCTGCGTTTTCGGGGCGACTGTAGAACTCGAAGATGTAACCAGTCGCGCGGTCGTGACTTACCAGATAGTCGGCGACGACGAGGCTGACATCAAAGAGGGCAAGATTTCGATCAGTTCCCCCATTGCGCGTGCGCTGATCGGTAAGCATTCGGGTGATGTTGCCGAGGTGCTGGCGCCAGGCGGCGTGCGCGAGTATGAAATTCTTGATGTTAAATATATTTAGCTATTGGTAAGCAGTGAGCGGTAAGCGGAAAATTCGCAAATCGTTCAATTCGCCAAGCGTTTTACTGCTCACCGCTCACTTCTCATCAATGAAATCCTTCTCTGACGCTCTGCAGTCCATCGCCGTCACCCTTTGGGTCGGCGGCATGTGGACCATAGGGTTCGTCGTCGCACCATTGCTGTTTGCGCGCCTGCCCGAGCGCGTCCTGGCCGGACTGATCGCGGGCAAGCTGTTTACCCTGGTCGCTTACATCGGCATAGTCTGCGCCCTGGTTCTGCTGTTGTTTCGTGTGGCGCGCTTCGGCGCCGCGGCCCTGAAGCAGGGGAATTTCTGGGTGGTGCTGCTGATGCTGGCGCTGGTCCTGATCGGAGAATTCGGCGTGCAGCCGGTTCTCGAAAGCCTGAAGACGCAGGCGCTGCCGAAGGAAGTGATGGCTTCGATTTTTCGCGACCGCTTCGATACCTGGCATGGCGTGGCGAGCGGGCTCTATGTGATAGAAAGCCTTCTGGGCCTTGTGCTCGTGGTGTGGCAGAACCGTGGGCTGAAGTGAGTGACTGATTGATTCAGTGATTCAGTGATTCAGTGATTAGGCAACTGCCAAGCCAGTAGTTTCTTGCG
>JAUXMZ010000021.1 GCA_030683105.1 Burkholderiales bacterium
CTGCGCGAACTCGACCGCATGGAGTTCTACGTCTACGAAACGCGGCAACTGATCAAAGCCAGCCACCGGCCGCTGGTCATCATCACCAGCAACAATGAGAAAGATCTGCCCGATGCGTTTTTGCGGCGCTGTTTTTTCCATTACATCCGTTTCCCAGACCACGAGACGATGGAAAAAATCGTGCGTGTGCATTATCCGGACCTCAAGAAAGCGCTGCTCAAGCAGGCGCTCGAATCGTTTTTCGAGATCCGCGAAGTGCCGGGGTTGAAGAAAAAGCCCTCGACCTCTGAACTGCTGGACTGGCTCAAGCTGCTGATGGCGGAGGACATCCCGCCGGAAGCGCTGCACAGCCAGGACAGCCACAAGATCATCCCGCCGCTGCACGGCGCGCTGCTGAAGAACGAGCAGGATGTGCATCTGTTCGAGCGCCTCGTCTTTATGTCTCGGCGCAAGCCAGGTTAAAACCTTTTGGCCACAGAGGACACAGAGAGAAACAAAAGCAAAGGCAATTACAAAGAGAAAATCGGCGCACCATGAATGACACAAATATTTCGCGAAACGCGGCGCGTCCTTTATGGATAGTCGCGCTGTTTTTTTTCTCTTTGGGTTTTCCTCTGTGAACTCTGTGCTCTCTGTGGCCATATTTTTGGTTTTGTTGTTGTGAGCAAAGCCGCAACAGGTTTTCCACCGGTCGTGGACGAGCAGGTGACGATGCTGATCCTCGGCAGCTTCCCGAGCACGGCTTCGCTCGGCAAGGGCCAGTATTACGGCCATCCGCAGAACCAGTTCTGGCGGTTGCTGGGAAGTGTCATCGCCGCACCGCTGCCCGACCTGCCTTATGAGGCGCGTCTGCAGACGTTGCTGGAACATCACATCGGCTTGTGGGACATAATCGGCAAGTGCGAACGCGCCGGCAGCCTCGACAGCAACATCCGCAACGCGCTGCACAACGACTTCGGGTGCGTGACAGGCGTCGCGAAGCAACTGCGCCGCGTGTGTTTCAACGGCAAGACCGCCGCCAAAATGGAACCGCTCTTTATCGAATGGGGGTACGAGACCATCGTGCTGCCATCATCCAGTCCGGCCTATACGATGAATTTTGAATCGAAACTCGAACAATGGCGAAAAATTGTATCGCCAGTCCGAAACACGAATCCGCGGAGCATTGGGTTGGCATTTAACTCTTCACCCTTCACTCTTCACCCTTCACGCAAAACATGCTGATCGAATTCTTTTTGAAGTTGAAGCAGGGCGGACTCCCGGTTTCGATCAGGGAATTCCTGACCCTGCTCGAAGCGCTGGAGATGCGCGTCATCTTCGGCAGCATCGACGATTTTTATTACCTGTCGCGTACCTGCCTGGTCAAGGACGAGAAATACTTCGACTGCTTCGACCGCGTGTTCGGCGCTTATTTCAACGGTGTGCTCGATGTGGAAGGCGTTGCAGCACAGATACCCGAGGAGTGGCTCAGGAAACTCGCAGAGAAAACACTCTCTGAGGAAGAGAAAAAACTGATCGAGGCGCTCGGCGGCTGGGACAAGCTGATGGAGACGCTCAAGAAACGCCTCGAAGAGCAGAAAGGGCGCCACCAGGGCGGCAGCAAGTGGATAGGCACCGCCGGCACCTCGCCCTTCGGCGCCTACGGCTACAACCCGGAAGGCGTGCGCATCGGTCAGCACGAATCGCGGCACCGGCGCGCGGTAAAGGTGTGGGATGCGCGCGAATTCAGGAACCTGGACGACACGGTCGAGATCGGCACGCGCAACATCAAGGTCGCGCTAAAGCGCCTGCGCAAGTTCGCGCGCGAGGGCAATGCCGAGGAACTCGATCTCGACGATACCATACGCTCGACCGCCAAAAACGCCGGCTGGCTCGACATCAAGATGGTGCCGGAGCGGCACAACAGCGTGAAGGTGCTGCTGTTCCTCGATGTCGGCGGCTCGATGGACGATCATGTCCGCGTCTGCGAGCAGTTGTTTTCCGCGGCGCGCACCGAGTTCAAGCACCTCGAGTATTTCTATTTCCACAATTTTCTCTACGAGCGGGTGTGGAAGGACAATCACCGCCGCGCCGCCGAGCGCGTCGCAACGTGGGACGTGATGCATAAGTATCCCCATGATTATAAAGTAATAATTGTTGGGGATGCGACGATGAGCCCGTACGAGATCATGTATCCCGGCGGCAGCGTCGAGCACACCAACCCGGAGCCGGGCGCGCTGTGGATGCAGCGGCTGCTGGAGGTGTACAAGGACACGATCTGGCTCAACCCCCAGCCCGAGGAAGTGTGGAACTATCACGACTCGATACGCATTACTCGGCAACTGCTGGGCGAGCGCATGTTTCCCCTGACGCTGGCGGGCCTGGACCGAGGGATGCGGGTGCTGAGCAAGGCGCATTAGAATCCGTGATTCGTGATTCGTGACTCGTGATTGGTGATTGGTGATTGGTGAAAAGCTTTGACTGCGCAAAACGTTGATTGCCAAATTGTGACTGTCGACAAGTTGGGCGCCGACCTCGATGCGGTGCGTGCCCTGTTTGTTGAATACGCCGGGTCGCTCGGATTCAGCCTGTGTTTCCAGGGATTCGACCAGGAATTGGCGACGCTGCCCGGCGACTATGCGCCACCGCATGGCTGCCTGTTGCTGGCACGGGCGGGCAACGAGGCCGCTGGTTGCGTGGGGGTGCGCAGACTGGATGCCGAGCGCTGCGAAATGAAGCGGCTTTACGTGCGACCCGCGTTGCGCGGCACTGGGCTGGGAAGAAAACTCGCTGCAGCGGCGATGGCAGCAGCACGCGAGGCCGGTTATCGCAGCATGCTGCTCGATACCTTGCATGATATGCGGGAGGCGCGTGCTTTGTACGTATCGTTTGGTTTCTCAGCGTGCGAGCCGTACTACGACAACACCTGCGCCGGCAGCGACTGCTTCGAAATCGTGCTCTAGTCATGGGGGGTGGCCAACGGACACTGCTGGGTTACGGATCAAGCTGTGCGTCGCGGGCGAGCGATACCGTAAACTTGCAATCCATCTGCGCCGATGCTGCTAGCAGTAAGCGCGATGCTGTATCAGGTGCATGCTATGATGAATGTGAGTCATACAATTCGCGGCATTTACCAGAGCATTGATCCATGAGAAAACAAATCCCGGTTGAGTCGTTGCAAAAAGGCATGTACGTTATCGAGCTCGACAGGCCGTGGCTGGAAACGCCGTTTGTCTATCAGGGGTTTCCCATCCATACCGAAGTCCAGATCAAGGTCCTGAAAAAATACTGCAAGACGGTATATATAGAAACCGAAAAAGAGTACGTGCTCAATTCAGATACGGATATCAAACGAATGAAATCCGCCGGACCGCAAGCCGGCAATGTGGCGCAGACAGAGTTCATGGGAACGACCGTATATACGAACAGGCTTACGGTCGAGGAGGAAATGGTCAATGCCGAGAAAATCCTCGGCGAATGCGTGGAAGCGGTAAATGAGAGTTTTTCCCGCCTGCACGCGACAGGAGAGCTGGATTCAGTGACCGCCAAGGAGGCGGTGACGGGCATGACAAACAGCATCGAGCGCAATGCGGATGCGATGATGCTCCTGTACCAGATCAAGAAAAGGGGCGCATACGAGTTTCATCGCGCATTGGATACCTCGATTCTGATGATGACATTCGCGAGGTTTCTCCAGCTTACCAAAGAGCAGCTTGAGCTTGTGGGGCTGGCAGGAATGTTTCTCGATATTGGCAAGGTCAAGCTGCCGGACGAACTCCTGCGGAAAAAGGAATTGCTGAAGCCTGCAGAATACGCGATTATAAAACGCCACGTCGCGTACTCCCTGGATTACATCAACGCCACCCCCGGGATTCCGGAAGGGCTCAGTGATATCGTGGCGCAACATCATGAGCGGCAGGACGGCAGCGGCTATCCCCACGGCTTGCGCGGCGAAGAAATTACCATGCTGGCTGCCATGGCCGGATTGGTAGATACTTTTTCTGCGCTGACATCCGCGCGGCCTTACGCCGAACAACTGTCCCCTTCAAACGCACTCAGCTATCTTTACAAGCAGAAGGGCAGGTTCTTTCCGGAAGCTTTGGTTGAGCAGTTTATCCAGTGCATAGGCATCTATCCTGTCGGCAGCGTGGTCGAAATGAATACGGGCGAGGTCGCCATTGTGATTGCCCAGAACCTGGTCAGGCGGTTGCAGCCCCGCGTAATGATTATCCTGGATCGGGACAGGAAGCCAATGCGCACCCAGTTGATACTGGATCTGGTGAAGGCGCCAAGGGCGACACCTGAGGAGGCGTATAAAATCCGGCGAACGCTGCCCAAGGATGCGCTTCCGATCAATCCTGAAGATTTCTTCATCTGACCGGGGGCGACGTGGCCATGGAAGACGTACATGACATCGCCCTGCGGGAATTGCTGGATCCGTTAACCGGGCACCTGCAGGAAGAGTTGAATTCGGCCCGTATCGCCGGGCAACGTGTGGCGATATTGCTTGTGAAATCTGCCGCAATCGATCAGATCGATGCGGCGCACGGTTTTCACGCCGGTGACGTCCTGTCCTCCGAGATCGTCAAGCGGCTGCGATCCAGGGCGCTGCGCAAGCATGACGGGATCGAATTGCTTTCCCGCGACGAGTTCGTGTGCATATTGAGACCGATATCCTCCGAGGGCATTTCGATGCTCGCCGGCCAGCGCATATTGACCTTGCTGTCCGAGCCGGTGGAATTCGGGGATAAATCCGCCGTTGCGGATGCGGCGGTCGGCATCTCGATGTTTCCGGACCATGGCGAGGATGCGGAGGTGCTGCTGCAGCGAGCAAAGTACGCTTTGCAATCGGCGCGCAAAAATCGCGACAGGCTGTGCTATTACGAGACGGAGCAGACCTCGCCGCCCATCGACCAGTTGCAGTACGCCGAGCGCCTGCGGCTGGCCCTGGACAGAAACACGCTGAGTCTGCATTTCCAGCCGCAATTCAACCTGTTGACAGGGCGTATCTCGGGGGCGGAAGCTCTCCTGCGCTGGAAGGACGATGTGCTGGGGCAGGTTCCTCCCAATATTGCAGTCCAGGCGGCGGAGTCTGCCGGACTGGTCGACAGGCTGACCTTGTGGGTGATTACCAGCGCGATTCAGAAAAATGCGGAGTTCCAGAAGATCTCCCCTGATTTTACGGTGAGCGTCAACATTTCACCGTCAAATCTGCAGGAGCCTGATCTGCCCTTTTATATTGATCGCGCTCTCAGGACATGGGGTGTCAAGGGCGGCACGGTGGTGATGGAAATCACTGAAACGGCAATCATGGTGGACCAGAAGAAAGCGAGCGAAGCGTTGAATGAGCTCAAGTCTTTCGGCGTGCGCCTGTCGATAGACGATTTTGGCACGGGCTATTCATCGATTTATTATCTGGCACAGTTGCCTCTCGATGAATTAAAGATCGATCTGCTTTTCGTCAGGGGCATGCTCGAGGTGCCGAACTATGCCAAGATCGTTCGTTCGCTGATCGAGCTTGCCCACAATCTCGACATGATGGTGGTGGCGGAAGGCGTGGAAAATGAAGATATCGCGGCAGCGCTGACTCATCTTGGTTGTGATTATCTGCAGGGCTACCATATCGGAAAACCGATGCCTTCCCAGGATTTGATCACCCTGCTGCGTGCGCAACCGGCATCCGCCAAAAAGATGGATTAACGCCGTTTCTGGCAGGTAATGCAGTAAGCAGGACCAGTCCGTTCAAGCGTCCATCGCGGACTGAAACACCAGCCCCGCGTGTTCGCGCAGGGCGTGAAAGCGGATTGCCGGCCAGTTTTCCTGCGCCACGTCGAGTTCGGCCTGGTGTGTAATCAGAAAAGTGGGCGCCTCCACCACGTCGTGGGCGATGCGGTGCGCATTGAATTCGATGAAGCGCTTCAGCTCCTTCGGGTCGTCCGACGTAATCCAGCGCGCCGCGGTGTAGCGGGCAGGCACCAGGCGCGCTTCGGCATTGTATTCATGGCGCAGTCGGTGCGCGACCACCTCGAACTGCAGCGCGCCGGCTGCACCTAGCAGTAGCGAGCCGCCGGTGTGCGGGCGAAAGACCTGGATCGCGCCTTCCTCGCCAAGCTGGGCGAGGCCGGAGCGCAATTGCTTGCTGCGCAGCGGGTCGGCGATTTCCACGCTCTGGAACAGTTCGGGCGCAAAGAACGGCAGTCCGGTGAACTGCAGGTCTTCGCCCTCGGTCAGCGTGTCGCCCAACTGCAGCACGCCGTGGTTGGGGATGCCGATGATGTCCCCGGGATAGGCTTCTTCGAGCAGGTCGCGGCGCTGCGACAGGAACGACACCACGTTATTGGGCCGCAGGTCTTTGCCGGTGCGGCAGTTCTTGAGCCGCATGCCGCGCACGAACCGGCCCGAGCACACGCGGATGAAGGCCACGCGGTCGCGATGCGCCGGGTCCATGTTGGCCTGGATCTTGAAGACAACGCCGGAAAATTTCAGCTCGTCGGGCCGCACCGTGCGCTGCAATGCAGGGCGTGGCTGCGGCGGCGGCGCGAAATCGACCAGCGCATCGAGCACTTCGCGCACGCCGAAGTTGTTGACGGCCGAGCCGAAGAACAGCGGCGTTTGTTTGCCCGCGAGGAAGGTAGGGGCGTCGAATGCGGGCGACACGCCGCTGACCAGCCGGCTTTCCTGCAGCGCGTGGGTGTAGGTGTCGCCGAATGGGCGGGTGCGCGCGGCGTCGTCGAGGTCATCGATGATCTCGTCCTGTTCTTTGATGCGGTCCACGCCGGGGCGAAACACGCGCATGCTTTGGCTGCGCACGTCAATCACGCCGTAGAATTGCTTGCCCATGCCGACCGGCCAGCTGCACGGCACCACCGGCATTTCCAGCACCCGTTCGATCTCATCGATCAGGTCCATGGGTTCGCGCACTTCGCGGTCCAGTTTGTTGATGAACGTGATGATGGGCGTGTTGCGGGCGCGGCAGACCTGCAGCAGGCGCAGCGTCTGGGGCTCCACGCCGTTGGCCGCATCGATCACCATCAGCGCGGCGTCCACCGCCGTCAGCACGCGGTAGGTGTCTTCGGAAAAGTCGCGGTGGCCGGGCGTGTCGAGCAGATTGATCACGCAGTCGCGGTACTCCATCTGCATCACCGAGCTTGCGACCGAGATGCCGCGCTGCTTCTCGATGTCCATCCAGTCAGAGGTGGCGTGGCGCGACGCCTTGCGCGCCTTGACGCTGCCCGCGATATGAATCGCGCCGGCAAACAGCAACAGTTTTTCAGTGAGCGTGGTCTTGCCGGCATCCGGGTGGGAGATGATGGCGAAGGTGCGGCGTCTGGCTACTTCGTGGGCTATGGTCATAACGGGCAATCGTCGAAAGTAAAGCAGACCACCGGCCCGGTTTATCGGAACACGGGAATATCCTGAAAGCGGATGACGGCAGCCGGGAGAACGTATGGCGTGCCGGTTCTATATCGCAGGTCTGAGTGCGGGGCGGATTCTACGCCTTATCGCATATGGAATCAATGTGTTGCGATGAGGTCAGCGAGTGCGTTGCAGCTTGTCCGCCACCTTGGTGTTGAATTTGGTGGCGTCGATCAGGACGCGCTCGTGCGTGCCTTCGGAAATCTTGTCGATGCCGTCGTGCGCCGACAGCGTAAAGGAGATCTTGCGGCCTTCGACCTTGTCGACGCGCACGTCTATCGTCACCGTCAAGCCCGGCGGCGTTGCGGCGAGATGGGTAAAGTTGACCATCGTGCCGAGCGACTGCTCGCGCGGCCAGTCCAGATGCGGCCGGATCGTTTCGAGCGCGGCCCACTCCATCAGCCCCACCAGGTAGCCGGTTGCCAGTACCTGCGGCATCGCCTGGAACATGTCGGATTCCCGGTAAAGATGCGGCACCGTCTTCGTCTCCGGAATCCGGAACGTAAAGCGATGGGTGAGACCGGGCTGCAGCGTGTCTTTCATGGAGAACGGTGATTGGTGATTGGTGAATAGTAAAACAAAGCGGGTGGTTCATTCACAAGTATGCGCGCCGATTTGTGCAGCTTCCCAGCCGAGGAGGGCGGCCTTCCGGCTCTCGCCCCAGCGATAGGGCCCGAACGTGCCGCCGGCGCGGATAACGCGGTGGCAGGGAATGAGCCAGGCAATTGGGTTGGCGCCGATGGCGTTGCCCACGGCACGGGCAGCGGAGGGGCGGCCCAGCTCTTCGGCAATAGTGCGGTATGAAGCCACGCTGCCGAACGGCAGCCGCAGCAGGGCCCGCCAGACCTGTATCTGGAAATTCGTGCCGCTGACGAGCAGTGCCAGAGGTTGCGGGCGCCGTGCCGCCAGAGGATCGAAAATCCGCCGCGCCAGGCGAGCGGTTCCGGCAGCATCAGGCTCAAGGGTGGCGTGTGGCCAGTCGCGCCGGAGCAGGGCGAGAGGCGATGCCTGGTGTTCCACGAAATGCAGCGCGCAGATGCCACGCGGACTGACCGCGATCAGGCAGGGGCCGAACGGCGACGAATGAATGCCGAAGCGCAGAATGAGTCCCGCGCCGCCGGTGCGCATCTCACCCGGGGACATGCCCTCCAGCGTCACGAACAGGTCATGCAGGCGCCCGGGGCCCGACAATCCGACATCGGCGGTCAGCGTCAGCAGGTTTAAGGTCTGTCCCAGCCGGGATTTCGCATGCTCCACCGTGAGATATTGCAGGAAACGCTTGGGGCTGACGCCGGCCCAGCGCGTAAACAGCCGCTGGAAGTGATGCTCGGATAGATGCACGTGACGTGCCACGGCGGCAAGATCGGGTTGGGCAGCCGCGTGGTGCCACAAATATTCGATGGCCCGCGCGATGCGTTCATAGTCGCGCGCGTCGCCCTCGCCGATCCCGGCTGGCGAGGGTTCCATGGCATGGGCGACGGTGTTCATGGTCAACAAGAATAAAGGCAGGCGGCGGCGGGCACCACCCGTTTCTTGCTAAAGTGAAAATGCGGGGTTTTCACCCTTCACCCTTCACCCTTCACGGATTCAGCGCGCCTGCACCCGCCGGTCGCCGGAGGGCGGCGGCGCGACTTTCATCACTTCGTCGACGGTGGTGACCCCGGCGGCCACTTTCATGGCGCCGCCTATGCGCAGCGGCTTCATGCCTTCCTTGTAGGCGAGATCGCGCAGTTCCTCAAGGTTGGTTTCGCCGGTGATGACCTTGCGCAAGGTGGGCGTCATGACCATCATTTCATAAATGCCCATGCGGCCCATGTAGCCGGTCATGCGGCATTCGAGGCAGCCTTTTTCGATATAGGTGCTGCCTTTGGGTTTGGCGGCTTTCCACGGCGCGGTTAGCGTTTCCCAGGCCGAATCTTCCAGCACGTGCTGCTCTTTGCAATGCGGACACAGTGTGCGCACCAGGCGCTGCGCCAGCACCCCGAGGATGGTCGATTGCAGCAGGTACGGCGGCACGCCGATATCAAGCAGTCGCGTGATCGCCGACGGCGCGTCGTTGGTGTGCAGCGTGGAGAGCACAAGGTGGCCGGTGAGCGCGGCCTGTATCGCCATATCCGCGGTTTCGAGGTCGCGTATCTCGCCCACCATGATGATGTCGGGGTCCTGGCGCATCAGGGTGCGGATGCCGCTCGCAAAATCGACGCCTAACGCGTGCTGTACCTGCATCTGGTTGAACGCGGGCTCGATCATTTCAATCGGGTCTTCAATGGAGCAGACGTTGACTTCCGGCAGTGCCAGCTGTTTGAGCGTGGAATAGAGCGTGGTCGTTTTCCCCGAACCGGTCGGACCGGTGACGAGGATGATGCCGTGCGGCTGCCGGGCCATCTGACCCCATTTGCGCTCGTCCTCCTCCGAGAAGCCGAGCTCGCGGTAGTCCTTGACCAGATTTTCGGGATTGAAAATCCGCATCACGAGCTTTTCGCCGAACGCGGTGGGCATGGTCGAGAGTCGCAGTTCGACTTCCTCGCTATTGGGGGTGACCGTCTTCAGCCGTCCGTCCTGCGGCCGGCGTTTTTCGACGACGTCCATGCGGCCGAGGATCTTGATGCGGCTGGTCATCGCCGCCATTATCGGCGTCGGGATCTGGTAGACCTGGTGCAGCACGCCGTCGATGCGGAAACGCACGTTGGAGACATCGCGCCGCGGCTCGAGGTGGATATCGCTTGCGCGCTGCTCGAACGCGTAGTTGAACAGCCAGTCGCAGATGTGGACGATGTGCTGGTCGTTGGCGTCGAGCTTGCCGCTGCGACCGAGCTGGACCAGTTGCTCGAAATTGGCGATTTCACTGTAGGCGCCTTTGTCTTTGTCGGTCGCGCCTTTCACCGAACGCGCCAGGTTATAAAACTCGACGAGGTAGCTCTGGATATCGAGCGGGTTGGCAATGACGCGCTTGATATCGAGGCGCAGCACCTGTTTTAACTGGTCCTCCCATTCATGCACATGGGGCTCGCAGGTGGCGATTGTCGCCTCGCGCGTAGTGACGCTTATCGGGAGTATCTTGTAACTTTCGGCGTAGGCGTTCGACATCACCTTGGTTACAGTGGCGAAATCGATCTTGAACGGGTCGATATGCAGGTAGGGCAGGCCGCTTTTCTCCGCCAGCCATTGCGTGAGGGCCTCCAGGTGCAGCAGCTTTTTCTGCTGCCGCGGATCCTTCCATTTTTGGTCGGCGACCACCACCAGCGGATGCACCTCGGTGCGGCTCGAGCGGCGGTTCATCAGCAGCTGGTCGGCAGCTTCCTGGGGCACCAATTGGTCGGCGACGAGATCGGCCAGGACCTGTTTCAGGTCGAGCCGCCGGTCCGGCTGTCTTTGCGTATTCGCGTTAAATGTGGCCATGGGGGCTTGCCGTTGCAAGATGCGACTATAACCGTAACCTGTAAATCTCTCAATGGCTTACAAGTGGAACTTCAACACGACTCTAGTCACGTTATCATTGCCTTGGCGTCGCATATCGATCTGCACCATGGTGGTGCGGCATGAGGACTATATGATCGATATTGGTGCGGTAATATTCGAAACGGCGGCGATGTATAATAATTATCTTATATAAATCAAATAGATATAGTTTTGGAACGCATATTGCTTGGGATAATTAAGTTTAACTCAGGGGGGATTTATGGAAACTCTAAAAGTCAGCACCGATACGCTATTCATACTGCTGGGCGCAATCATGGTGTTGGCCATGCATTCCGGCTTTGCTTTTCTCGAACTCGGTACGGTGCGCAAGAAAAATCAGGTCAATGCGCTGGTCAAGATCCTCTGCGATTTTGCAGTGTCCACCATCGCCTATTTTTTCATCGGTTATACGATTGCTTACGGCGTTGATTTTTTTGCCGGCGCCGAAAAACTGGCCGAGAAAAGCGGCTACGAGCTTACCAAGTTTTTCTTCCTGCTTACTTTTGCGGCGGCGGTGCCGGCGATTGTCTCCGGCGGCATAGCCGAGCGCTCCAAATTCAATCCCCAACTCATCGCGAGTGCGCTGATCGTCGGCTTCATTTACCCCTTCTTCGAAGGCATCGCCTGGAATGACAAATATGGCGTGCAGGCGTGGCTCGAGGTTGCAGCCGGCGCGAAATTCCACGATTTCGCCGGCTCGGTGGTGGTGCATGCGGTGGGCGGCTGGATTGCGCTGGTGGCGGTTTTGTTGCTGGGCGCGCGCCGCGGACGCTACGGCAAGGATGGCACCGTCAGCGCGCATCCGCCGTCGAGTATCCCGTTTCTTGCGCTCGGGGCCTGGATATTGTCGGTCGGCTGGTTCGGCTTCAACGTGATGTCGGCGCAGACCATAGACAAGATCAGCGGGCTGGTCGCGGTGAATTCACTGATGGCGATGTCGGGCGGGATCATCGCCGCGCTGGTCCTTGGGAAGAACGACCCGGGGTTCGTGCATAACGGCCCGCTCGCCGGGTTGGTCGCAGTCTGCGCCGGGTCCGATATCATGCATCCGCTGGGTGCGCTGGCGACCGGAACCGTGGCGGGCGCGCTGTTCGTCTACATGTTCACGCTGACCCAGAACCGGCTGAAGATCGACGATGTGCTCGGAGTGTGGCCGCTGCATGGGTTGTGCGGGGCATGGGGCGGGCTTGCTGCAGGGATCTTTGGTTTGAAAAGCATGGGCGGTCTCGGCGGCGTCACCTTCATGTCGCAGTTGCTGGGCACCCTGCTGGGCATAGGTGTCGCGCTTGCCGGCAGTGTCATCGTCTACGGCGCGTTAAAAGCGATCATCGGCATCAGGCTGGACCAGGAAGAGGAATTCAACGGCTCCGATCTGAGCATACACAAGATCACGGCGACGTCTGAGCGCGAGGCGGGTTGGTAAGCGCAAGCAGCCTGTCGGACTGGCCCCATTCACCGAAGTGGATGGCGATAACGGGTCGTCGTTGGTCGGCGCTGCGGCGACAGGCTGCTTAAGAAAGAGGCAAGAAGCTCTGCGTTCTGGAATGCCGTGCTGGCCGGAACAAACGTCACTTGCATGGCGTTCATTTCGCCCCGTTCTATTTTTCATTTTAGGAGTTTGTCGGGGCTAAATCCGACAAACTCCTCAGCCCGCGCAGCCGAACGCCCACTTGCCGAGCACGTCGCCAAATCCGGCGATCAGTATGCCCACGCACAGCAGCAGTATCGAGATTTGCGCCGAGGCGAGCGCCTGGCCTGACAGCGTTATTGTCCCGCCTTCTGTCGGCTTGGCCCTGAGGATGCCCCAGCCTTCGATCAGCGTAGCGATAATGACGGCAAACGCGGCGATGCTAGAAATCCATTCCCACTGGCAGTTCTGCCACGCATGGCGGCCGGCGAGCAGGAGCAAAATGACGACGGTGTAAAAAATCACGAGATATCGTTTCATGGGTCTATTCTAGCCGTAAATTAGTGTTCCGGGTTCAAAGTTCAAGGTTCAAGGTTCCGGGTTCCGGGTTCCGGGTTCCGGGGTCAAAATGCGGCGGTGCCCGTCATGGCGCACATGCCGGCGGCATTCGCAGTCCATAACCCGGCTTTGGCACCGTCGCCGTCAGGATTGCCGTTTACGGTGATCCGATCGCCATGGAACACCGGCTGCAGGGCGCGGTAGTCGAGCCGCCGCACCGGCCGGGGTGCGTGCCGGCGGCACAGATCGAGCAAGAGGATCGTCTGCAACGGCCCGTGCACGACCAGTCCCGGATAGTTTTCGTCGTTGCGGCAGTAATCGAGGTCGTAATGGATGCGGTGGCCGTTGAATGTCAGTGCCGAAAAACGGAACAGCAAAACCGGATCGGCGGTAAGCGCGTGCTGCCAGGCGGAGGACACCGGGGCGGGTTTGCCGGGCGGCGGAGAACCGGGCCGGGCGGCTTCGCGATAGACGATATCGTGCTCCTCGCGCGCGGCGATCTCGCCCGAGGCAAACACCGTATGGCGCACGGTGACGAACACCAGGCTGCCGCTCTTGCCCTGCTTGGGCTCGACGGCGATGATTTCCGAATCCCGGCGCAGGCGTTCGCCCACCTTGAGCGCGCGCATGAATTCGATGCGGCCGCCGGCCCACATGCGGCGCGGCAGCGGCACCGGCGGCAGAAAACCGCCGCGTTTGGGGTGGCCGTCAATCCCGAGCGCGGACGCCGGCTTGGCTTCCAGGAAATACAGCCAGTGCCAGCCCAGCGGAATTGAATCGCCATCGGCTGGACCGGGATCGTCGCGATCCAGCGTGGCGGCAAGCGCGGCCACCGGCCATGCGGTGGCGATATCGGACTGGCTTTGTTGTTTGCCTATCCATTCCCGCAGCCGGTCAAGATCGTCGGTCATGCTCTACGCCTCCGCATTATTCGGTGTTGCAGCTATTCTGCCGCACTCTAATCCGACAGGCGCGCCATGGCAATGGCGTTGCGCAAAGGTTTGTGGCACGCGCAACATCGCTCTTCTATAATGCGAGCGCACCAACCGTTTCATTCTGTTAAAGGCGCTGGATCTTGAAACTAACCGATCTGGAAACCCCGGCGCTGATTCTCGATCGCAGCCGGCTCGAGCGCAATATAGTGCGCATGCGCGATCACCTGTCACGTCTGGGCGTAGTCTTGCGTCCTCATGTCAAGACGGCGAAAGCCATCGACGTGTTGCGGCTGGCGCTTGCCGCCCAGCCCGGCGGCATCACCGTTTCCACATTGAAGGAAGCCGAGTATTTCTTTACGCATGGCGTGCGCGACATGCTTTACGCCGTCGGCATTGCGCCGAACAAGATCGCGCACGTCGCCGCGCTGCGCGGGCGCGGCGCCGATGTCACGATTATCCTGGACAATGTGGTTTCGGCGCAGATGGTGGCGGAACAGGGCGGGGCGATGGGCGTCGAGTTTCCCGTCCTGATTGAAATCGATTGTGACGGCCATCGGTCAGGAATCAAGCCGGGAGATGCCATGCTGATCGATATCGGCCGCATCCTGTATGGCGGGCGCGGCACCCGGCTGCGCGGTGTGATGACCCACGCCGGCGACTCCTACAATTGCAAATCGGTGGACGAGATTCGCGCCATGGCCGAGCGCGAGCGCGCGGCGGTGGTGCGTTGCGCGCTGGATCTGAAGCGCGCCGGCTTGCCGTGTTCGGTGGTGAGCGTGGGCTCGACGCCGACCGCGACCTATGCGGAGAATCTCGACGGCGTCACCGAGGTGCGCGCCGGCGTCTATATGTTTTTCGACTTGGTGATGGCGGGGCTCGAGGTGTGCACGATAGACGACATCGCATTGTCGGTGCTTGCCACGGTCATCGGGCACCAGCAGGAAAAAAACTGGATCATCACCGACGCCGGCTGGATGGCGCTGTCGCGCGACCGCGGCACCGCAAAACAGAAAGTTGACCAGGGCTACGGCGTGGTGTGTGATATCGACGGCTGGCCGTTAACGGACCTGATCGTGGCCGAGGCCAACCAGGAGCACGGCATCATCGCCGACCGCAACGGCGGCGCGCTGGACCTGAAACGGTTTCCGGTCGGGTCGCAACTGCGCATCCTGCCGAATCACGCCTGCGCGACTGCGGCGGCGCATGCCGCCTACCACGTGGTCGATGGCGGCGCGGAAATTACAGCGGTGTGGCCGCGTTTCAGCGGCTGGTAACATTGCATATTGTCTCGCATTTTTTTATCACGAGGTCCGGCCACCACGGACTTCATGTTCTCATCACCGGAATAAAGGAATATACGAATGGAATGGCTGATGAATCCGCAAATCTGGATTGCGCTGGCGACACTGACACTGCTCGAAATCGTGCTGGGTGTCGACAACATAATTTTTATTTCGATCCTCGTCGGACGCCTGCCGGAGCACCAGCGCGCCAGAGGGCGCTTCATCGGGCTGTCGCTGGCGATGCTCACGCGCATCGCCCTGCTGTTCTCGCTGACCTGGGTCATGACCCTTACCGATACCCTGTTTGCGGTTTCTGCCAAGGAAGTCTCCGGGCGCGATCTGATCCTGATCGGCGGCGGCCTGTTTCTGCTGTGGAAAAGCGTGCATGAGATTCACAATTCCCTGGAAGGCATCGAGGAATCGGAAGTCAAGGTTGCTGTCGCGAGTTTCGGTGCGGTGATTACGCAGATCGCGATCATCGACATCGTGTTTTCGCTCGATTCGGTGATCACCGCGGTCGGCATGGTGGATGAGATCGGCGTCATGGTCGCCGCAATCGTCATAGCGGTAATCGTCATGATGATGGCGGCCAAATCAATCAGCGATTACGTCGACCGTCATCCGACGATCAAAATGCTGGCGTTGAGTTTTCTGATTCTGGTCGGCGTGGCGCTCGTCGCCGAAGGCTGGGACTACTATCTGCCCAAGGGCTACATATATTTCGCGATGGCATTCGCGGTGGCGGTGGAAATGCTCAATCTGAGGATGCGCGCGAAGCGCAAGCCGGTGGAACTGCACAAGCACCTGCCGAAATAAGCCCGGTCCGTCAGTTCCCTGACAGCGCCTCGAGCGCCTGCGCGCTGCCGAACATGTGCCGTGCGCTGTGCGCGACGTCCGGCACTTCGACCAGGCGCCAACGGAAAGCCCAGCCGCGCTCCACCGCCAGCTGCCGCGCGGCATGAAACGTGTTGTGCCCGCGTTCATAACGGTTCGCGCCCTGCCGTTCGGCGCCCGGGCGTACATTGAGATCGGCATCGCGCTTCACGTCAGCCATGCCGAGCAGCACGGTCACCGGCTGCGCCAGATAGCGCTGCAGCACGGCATCATCCGCGAACGGCGCAGGCAGGCCGCCGAACTGGTACGGAAAACGCTCGGTGCGCGCCGGCCACAGGTAAGTCGAGGGATTGGCGATGACGATGCGTTGCGCGGCATTCGGTATGAATGCGGCGAAACGCGACAGCGCCTGCGCGCCGGCCGAGTGACCGAGCATCAGGTAAGCGAGATCGGGGCGGGCTTCGGCCGCGCGCACCGCTGAGATGACAGCGAGAAACAGGCGGCCGGTCCATTGCGTTTCCGGCTCGACTTGAAAATCCCCGGCGGCGCGCTGGTCGCGCACCAGGCCGCCGGTCTGGTAGCGCCATGTGGGAAAGCGCTTGCGGTCGAACAACGGCGCGACGACCAGAAAGCCGTGGGTGTCGGCCAGCGGTATGGCGTAGTCGCGATAACCCGGGGCGTTGGCGCCTAAACCGTGCAGCACCAGCAGGATGGGGCCGCCGTCGTACTGCGGCGGCTTGTAGGCATGCAGTTCGATGAGTTCGTCACCGATGCTGATGCTGCGCTGGCTGCTGCCGGTGGGCAGCGGTTCGGCGTGCGCCGCCAGCGCGCAGGCCACGAAGCTGATGTGGCAGAAGGCACGGAGCAGAAAGCGGCGCATCATGCGGTAACAACGTATGAACTGAATTGATCGTCCGGCAGCAAGGGGTCTTCCCGTTGAAATGCGGGTCGCGTGGCGGGTATCGATGCCGTCATGCTGCTCTCCTGCTAGAATAAGACACATTTTCACACATTTCCCCGGGAATCAGCCGGACCAGACCCCGACCAATTCCTTAAATAAATCCGCCCTGAATAAAAATGCGAAAGTGTCTTTGCCGACGTATTGCGGTTCACCCATGTTAGAGGCTCTTAGTGGCCGGTGAAGATTTATCCAAGCTGCGCATAGACCGCAACGGCGCAGGCGTTGAAACAGGCGCGCCGCAGCGGCGCCGCTCGCTCAAGCTCTGGGCGGCGCTGGCTGTTCTCGCCGCACTTGGCCTCTATTATGCGTTCGGCTACAGGCCGGCGATGCCGGTGGAGTCCATGGTGGTGACGGTGGCGTATCCTTCGCAGGCTTTTACCGTACTCAATGCGACGGGCTATGTGGTGGCCCAGCGCAAGGCGGCGGTGGCTTCCAAGGCGACCGGCCGGCTCGAGTGGCTGGGCGTGCGCGAAGGCAGCCTCGTCAAACAGGGCGAAGTTCTCGCACGGCTTGAAAACCGGGATGTGACCGCGACCCTGGAGCAGGCAGCGGCCAACATCAAGCTGGCGCAGGCCAACCTTGAACAGGGGCAGGCTGAATTCACGGAAGCCGGCCGTGTGCTCAACCGGTCGCGTGATCTGCTTGCCAAAAAATTTGTGTCACAGGCCGCGCACGACACCGTGGTTGCCCGCATGGAGAAGGCGAAGGCCGGCATCAGCGGCTATCAGGCGGCGATTGCAGTGGCGCAGGCCAATCACCGCGCGGCGCGGGTCGCGGTCGATCAGACCCTGATCCGCGCACCGTTCGACGGCGTGGTGCTCACCAAGAATGCCAATGTCGGCGACGTGATCACACCGTTTTCTTCTGCCACAGGTTCTCAGGCTGCGGTAGTGACCATGGCCGACATGGCCACGCTCGAAGTCGAGGCCGATGTCTCGGAGTCGAGCCTGGCCAAAGTCAGGCTCGATCAGCCCTGCGAGATCCAGCTCGATGCGCTGCCCGATCTGCGCTTGCGCGGCGTGGTGCATCGCATGGTGCCGACCGTGGACCGCGCAAAAGCGACCGTGACGGTGAAAATAGGCTTCGTCGACAAGGATCCGCGCATTCTGCCGGAGATGAGCGCCAAGGTTGCGTTCCTGTCGCAGCAGGTGCCGGCTGATCAGCTCAGCGCGCGCACCGTGGTACAGCCGGCTGCGATCATCGAGCGCAACGGCCGCAGCGTCGTGTTCGTGATCAGGGACAAGACAGTGTCACAAGTCGAGGTTCAGGCCGCCGGCAGAATAGGCGAGATGGTCGAAGTGGTGAAGGGTGTGGCGCCCGGAGACCGCATCGTGCTCAAGCCCTCGGGAAAGCTGCGCGACGGCGCAGCGGTGTCGTTGTCAACGAAATAAGAATCATCAGCCACAGAGGACACAGAGATCACAGAGTATGCATGCTACTGATCTTCCATTAAATAGTTGACGGAAATTGGCGCTCCCTTTCCTCCACCGGTTGCTGACGAAAAACCAGAATAAGAAAACCGTGAGGCATTTACTTATTTCTCAATGATTTGTCTGGTTTTCTCTGTGTCCTCTGTGTCCTCTGTGGCAAGGTTTTTATGCACTCAATTGTAGAGATCGGGAACCTGTCGAAATCGTACCGCCGCGGCGGGCAGATCGTGCCGGTGCTGGAGGATCTCACCTTCGACATCATGGCCGGCGATTTCATTGCGCTGATGGGACCGTCGGGTTCTGGCAAGAGCACGTTGCTGAATCTCATCGCCGGCATCGACAAGCCGGACCACGGCACGTTGCGGGTCGGCGGCATCGATATCACCGCGCTGTCGGAATCCGAGCTTGCCGACTGGCGCGCGCGCAACGTCGGTTTCATTTTTCAGTTTTACAACCTGATGCCGGTGCTGACCGCGTACGAGAACATCGAACTGCCCTTGCTGCTGACCAGGCTGTCGGGAAGCGAGCGCCGCGAGCACGTCGAAACGGCACTCGCCATGGTCGGGCTCACCGACCGCATGGCGCACTATCCGTCGGAACTCTCGGGCGGCCAGCAGCAGCGCGTGGCGATTGCGCGCGCCATCATCACCGACCCGACCATACTCGTGGCCGACGAACCCACCGGCGATCTTGATCGGGTGTCGGCGGAAGATGTGCTCACGCTGATGGCGCGACTCAACGCCGAACTGGGGAAAACTATCATCATGGTGACCCACGACCAGCACGCTGCGCAGAAGGCGCATCACATCCGGCAGCTGGACAAAGGGGTGTTGCTCAGTAGCGCAGCCTGATCGGCGCGCTGCTGTGGGGATACGTAAAATATAAATAATAACAATATGTTACAAAATAATGTTGGCCTACGGAAAGTGGTAACGCAGCGCTCATGTACTTGCTCAAGCTGATTCTCAGGAATGCGCTGCGCCACAAGCTGCGCACCGGCCTGACCATGCTCGGCATCATAGTGGCGGTGCTGGCTTTTGGTCTGCTGCAGACGGTGGTGGATGCCTGGTATGCGGGGGCGCAGTCGGCCTCCAGTGCGCGCCTGGTCACGCGCAGCTCGATCTCCCTGATGTTTCCCCTGCCGTTAAGCTACGAAGGCCGGATCCGCGGCGTCGCCGGTGTGCAGGCCGTGGCGCGCACGAATTGGTTCGGCGCCATTTATCGCGAGCCCAGGAACTTCTTTGCGCAGTTCGCCGTATCCGATAACTATCTCGACCTTTATCCCGAGTTCGTGCTGCCCGATGACCAGCGGCAGGCTTACCTGCGGGACCGCAAAGGCTGCCTGATCGGACGCCAGCTTGCCGATCAATACGGTTTCAAGGTGGGGGCCGTGCTGCCCCTGCGCGGCACCATTTATCCCGGCAACTGGGAGTTCGTGGTGCGCGGAATTTTCGACGGCGTGGACGAAACCAAGGTGACGCGGCAGATGCTGTTTCACTGGGAGTATTTCAATGAAACGCTGAAGCAGCGCACGCCGCGGCGCGGCGATCAGGTCGGCGTTTACGTGCTCGGCATCGACAACCCCGACAACGCCGCGGCCATCTCGCGTGCCGTCGACCAGACCTTCAGCAACTCGCTGGCTGAAACGCTGACCGAGACCGAGCAGGCGTTCCAGCTCGGCTTTGTCGCCATGTCGAACGAGATCATAGCCGCGATCCGCGTCGTATCGTACGTGGTGATCCTGATCATCATGGCGGTCATGGCGAATACCATGGCGATGAGCGCGCGCGAGCGCAGCGCAGAATACGCCACGCTCAAGGTGCTCGGTTTCGGCCCCGGATTCATTGCCCTGCTCATCTTCGGGGAATCGTTCGCAATCTGCGCGATCGGCGGCGTATTGGGCGTGGCGGCGACTGCGCCGGCCGCCGCCTTGTTCAAGGACCTGGCGGGTAATGTGTTTCCCATTTTCCAGGTCTCGTCGCACACCTTGCTGCTGCAGACGGCCTGCATGCTGCTGATCGGCATCGCTGCCGCCATCGTACCGGCCATCCGCGCCTCGCGCATACGCATCGTGGAAGGACTGCGGGCCATTGGTTAATAAAGCTCAGTGTTGAGTTTTGAGTTTTTAGTTTTGAGTGTCACCATACCCCCATCTCATCAACCACCTCCACTCATCACTCAACACTTAAAACTTAACACTGAGCTTTAGAATGTCCATTCCCCTGTCCTACATCGCACGTAATCTGTGGACCCGCCGGCTCACCACGGCGCTGACGGCGGGCGGGCTGGCGCTGGTGGTGTACGTGTTTGCCACTGTGCTCATGCTCGATGCCGGGCTCAAGCGCACGCTGGTGACCACCGGCGAATACGACAACGTCGTGGCCATACGCAAAGGCGCGGAAACCGAGATCCAGAGCGGCATCAACCGCGACCAGGCGAGCATCATCGAAATGCACGGCGCGGTGGCCGGCGGTGCCAATGGTGAGCGCATGGCCTCGAAGGAGACCGTGGTGCTGATCTCGCTTATCCGCCGCGGCGATCACAAGCCCTCCAACGTTATCATCCGCGGCACAGCCGTTATCGGGCTCGCGCTCAGACCACAGGTGAAGCTTGCCGAAGGAAGAATGTTCCGCGCCGGGTCCACTGAAATCATCGTCGGCAGCAATATCGCCAGCCGCTTCGAAGGCACGCGGATAGGCGGCAGGCTGCGTTTTGCGCAGCGCGACTGGACGGTGGTCGGTATTTTCGACGCCGGTGGCAGCGGGTTTGATTCCGAGATCTGGGGCGATGTCGACCAACTCATGCAATCCTTCCGTCGCACCGCCTATTCGACGATGGTGGTGCGGCTCGTGGATGCCGGGCTCTACGACCGGTTCCGGGCGGATATCGACACTGATCCGCGGCTCACCAATGAAGTGAAACGGGAGCAGGTGTTCTACAGCGACCAGTCGCGGGCGCTGTCCACCTTCATCACCATCCTCGGGATGACGTTGTCCATCATTTTCTCAATCGGCGCGACGATAGGCGCGATGATCACCATGTATGCTTCCGTTGCGAGCCGCGTGGCGGAAATCGGCACGCTGCGTGCGCTCGGCTTCAAGCGAGGCAGCATCTTGTGGGCATTTCTCGCCGAGGCGCTGCTGCTGGGGCTGGCTGGTGGCGTGATCGGATTGGCGCTGGCCTCGCTGATGCAATTCGCATCATTTTCGACCGTCAATTTCCAGACGTTTGCCGATCTGTCGTTCCGCTTCGTCCTGACGCCCGCCATCGGGCTCAAAACACTGGCGTTCTCAGCCGTCATGGGTGTGATAGGCGGTTTTCTGCCCGCGGTGCGAGCCGCTCGGTTAAACATCGTGGATGCCTTGCGAGCAATATGATCCCATCAATAAAAACATTAATTAAAACAATATGTTATAATTAACTCTGGATGTCGCGGCAAAGTGCGGAGCCTGAAGTTGCGCCGTTTTTTAGGTCCCGCGCCTGCGACGGATTTATTACGGAGAGGGTGTGTCAGAAAAGGATAAGGCTGTGCAGGCCGAACCCGGCGCAGAACCCTCCGGTATCCCCGTAAAATGGGTGCTGGGTGCGTTTCTGGCCGTTGCTGCGTTATGGACCGCGATTGCGGGCGGCATCGTACACCGGATCGTGGAACAGCGCGTTGCAGCTTACCTTGCGCACGAACGCACTGCCATCGAACAACGCCTTGCTGCGGTAAGCGAGCAGTTCGGGCTTGCCTTGAACCGCTTGCGGGGCGTTCCGGCGGTCATCGCGGCAGGGCGTGACGTAATCAGCGTGCTGACGGAATTCGGCCCGGATGCGGGGCGGGGCGTGCAGCCGCTTGATATGCGCCGGAAGAACTGGACTGAACGCAGCGATCTGCAGGCGCTAAGCCGTCAGTTCTCGCTGACGGCGACTGAGCTGGAAGTGGATGTCGTGTGGGCGATGAATGCGAGCGGCGACTGCGTGGCGGCAAGTAACGCCAATACGCAGATGAGCTTCGTCGGGGTCAACTACTCGGATCGCAGATATTTCACCGCGCCGCGCGCGGGTGAACGCGGCTACCAGTATGCGATGGGCCGCGTGACCAGTGTGCCGGGTCTTTACTTCTCATCTCCGGTGACTTCCACTAAGGGTTTTATCGGCGTGGTAACCATCAAGATAGACCTGCCGCGGCTCGCGCCCTGGGTCAAAGGTTCAGACGAATTCGTGACCGACGAGAACAGCGTGGTCATCCTCGCGGGCAATTCGAGTCGGACAATGCGCGTGCTTGACGCCGCTGTCGTGGAGCACCTGAGCACTGCGCAGCGCGACGCACGCTACAAGGTTCTGGAGTTCAAGGCGCTCGGCATCGAGGCGCTGGCTGAGCCCGGAGGCAGAGGAGGCATGGTGCGTGTAGCCGGATCCGACGTGCCGCATTTCTTTCGTTCCAGCGGCAAAACGCCGGAAGGGCTGAAGTTTCATATACTCAAGCCGGCGCATGACCTGGCGTCCATACGCCGTGACGGACTTCCGATGTTCGCGCTCCTGGCGTTCGCAGGTTGGGCTGTGGCAGCCCTCGTGACCGGTGCCTTCGTCTATATGATGCGCGTGCGCCAGCACCGCGAAAGTTTGCAGACAACCAACGAAGCGCTGAACCGGTTGAACCAGGATCTGGAGCGGTTGTCGCGCACGGATGCGCTCACCGGCTGCGCCAACCGGCGGTATTTCCGCGAGCGCATGGAAAGCGAACTGGAACGGGCGCGTCGTTATCACCGGTCATGCTGCGTGCTGATGCTGGACATAGACTGGTTCAAGAATATCAATGACCAGCATGGCCATGCCGCAGGCGACGAAGCACTGCAGCATATCGTTCGCGTCATAGATAGAACTGTGCGCAATCAGGATGCCGTCGGCCGTCTCGGCGGCGAGGAGTTTGCGGTGCTGATGCCCGAGACCAGCCTCGATAACGCGGCAGCGTTGGCCGAGCGCTTGCGACTGGCGGTGGCGGCGGCGCCCGCCCAATTTGGCGACATCTCGATACCTATGACGGTCAGTCTTGGCGTAGCGCACATGGCGACGGATGGCGTGGACGAAAACACGGACGACTTCCTGCGTCGCGCTGATAACGCGCTATACGCGGCAAAAGCAGCGGGACGGAATTGCGTTAGGCGCGGTGCACCCGCGCAGGCTTGAATCCGGCCACGGAGGGTTCATCATCCGGGGCGGGTTAACGTGAGCTTACCGGCTCGATGGTGCCCATGTGAAAATTGAACTGGCCCTGCCTGCGGTCGCTGTAATAGTGGGTGAGGGTGTTGCGCACGGTAGCGAAAGCGAGTTGTTCCCAGGGGATTTCGCTCTCCGGGAATAGCCGGGTTTCCAGCGTCTCGGCACCGGCCTTGAAGTCCAGGGACAGCAGTCGCGCGCGAAACAGAATGTAGACCTGATTGATGTGCGGGATGTTATACAGCGCGTAGAGCGGCCCGATCTCGATCTGCGCATGGGCTTCTTCCAGGGTTTCGCGCACTGCACCCTGTACCGTGGTCTCGCCGTTTTCCATAAAACCGGCGGGCACCGTCCACAGTCCGTAGCGCGGCTCGATAGCACGCCGGCACAGCAGGACGCTGTCTTCCCATTCCACAATGCAGCCCACGACCATTTTCGGATTCTGGTAATGGATGGTGTTACAGGCCTCGCACACATGGCGCGGCAGGGTATCGCCGGCGGGCACCTTGAGCGTTACGGGCGCGCCGCAGCTGCTGCAGAATTTCATGAGGTTATGAGCCTAGGAGTTTGCCGGACTGAGTTCCGACAAACTCCTAAAATAAAAAAACTTAAGAACGAGGCAAAACTCCGCTTGTTAAACGGTAACTGCTACGCGCTCGCGAAGAAACTCGGGCGCGAAGTCTGCGCCGTTAGGCCATGTGAGCGTATGGTAAGCAATCGAAAAGCGTTTAAACTGCTCGATGTCTCGAAGCGCGCCGAAAATGGGCCCGTCGAGCTCGGCGCAGAGATCTACTTCCCCGGCCGCGCCGTCGCTGAATTTCAGCCTTACCACGTAGTCTCGAACGTACCGCGCCTCAACAACGTGAAGAAACATAGCGTCACTCCAATGGGTCAATGGTTTTCAACGGCTGCTTGCTCTGCGCAAGATACCAGTCTGCCGCGAGTTCAGCCTTATGTAAAGAATACCACTCCATTACTAAATTTAGGGCACGGCGCGGGAATCTCCCGGTTACCGCTCCTGACTCGATCTCGACAGTAATCTCAAACTCAGCGTATTCCGCATGAAAATGCGGCGGCGCGTGATCTTTGTAGTACATATAGATCACGATCCCGAGAAAGCGACAGAGTTCCGGCATGGTCTACTTGTTCCCGTTTAACGTCTTGGTGAACGGCGGGCTAGCACGATGCTTATTGATGGCACGGCGCTTCCGGCCCGTCCGTTCCACCTGAAGTTAGCCACCTGTCGCTACCCCGATCGCCGCAACGAGTATGGGCCACCATTTTTGACATACGTCGGTAATATCGTTGGCGAGAGAGGTAATTTTCATTGCTTTATCCAATAGCGTCTGCGCCACTGTACTCCGCCGAGCCTCCTTCGGCGTAGCGGCTTCTTTGGCCAGTACGCTCATGATTTCCACAAGTTCGTTTCTCTGATCCCGCGTCAAATCTGCGCTTTGCAGGATTGCCTCCGAAAGAGACTTAATCGCCTCAGCGAGCGCTGGCTCGCCCAATTGCACAAGCGCTGGTATGGATTGATCAACGCTACCGATTGAACCAGTGTTGATTGTCCCGACGACACTGTTGCTTACGGAAATGTTGTTCAACTTAATCCCTCCGACATGAACCGGCTGAGGTCGCGGCGAAAATCGAGGTCCCATCGGCGGCATTCCAACTTGCGCAGCGATCTCATCGCTGAGGTAGTTGAGCATACGCTCGTTGTTCTCCAGATCTCCCTGCTGAATTTGGGAGAGTTTGAAATAGCAATCAAGGCACAGGGGAATGTTCTGGTCCCCAACCTGATACATCGCTGGCGTCGAGCATTGGTAGCACTTCACTGACGTTTCTCAGGTGGCTAACTTAAAATTAGATGAAAGAATAGATGACGAATTGGATGACAAATTATTTGACACTTTTCGTCCAGCTATTTAGCCATACCCGATCATCTTTTCCCCTGATTCATACGTTACGCCAGATAGTGCTCTCGCGCAATTCTGCGTTAAACCGTGGGACAGGCACATGAATGACCATGACATACAAGGTTCGCCGGTGGAGGCCGCGCGTCCGCGGCTTCTTGATTTGGCGCGCAAAACGATCCGGGGGCGGCATTACGGTTAGCCTCCACCCCGGAAGCCGCTGCGCTTTTTCCGGGCTACAGGCTCACACTCCCCAGTTCTCCCGTTATGCTTTGTTCTTCTTGGCGTGCTTGGCGCACCCGTCAAGCGGGTATTAAAAAGAAGCCTTGGCGGCTTAATTGTTGTTCTTTGTATTTCTTGGCGCCTTGGCGTCTTGGCGGTTCAATTCTTGTACGGGCTGCGCTCGTGCAGTTCGTCGATGTAATGCGTCATCCCCTGCGCCTCGCGCGCGAGGAACTGCTCGATGGCGGTGGAAAATTCGGGATGCGCGAGCCAGTGGGCAGAACAGGTTTGCACCGGCAGCAGACCGCGCGCGATCTTGTGCTCGCCCTGTGCACCGCCTTCGAAGCATTGCAGGCCGCGTGCGATGCAGTACTCGATACCCTGGTAAAAACAGGCCTCGAAATGAAGCGCGGGGTGATATTCCAGCGCGCCCCAGTAACGCCCGTAGAGGCTGTGGCGGCTGCGGATGTTGAATGACGCTGCAATCGGCTTGTCGTCGCGTTTTGCGATGACCAGCAGAGTGTGATCGGGCAGGGTGGCGCCGATGCGCTGGAAGAATTCGAGGTTGAGATAAGGCGTGGATCCGTGTTCGCGGTAGGTCTGCCGGTAACAGCGGGCAAAGAAGGCCCAATGCTGATCGCTGATGGCCGCACCCTCCAGCCATTCAAATGCGATGCCGGCGTCCCGCACTTTGCGCCGTTCCTGCCGGATTTTCTTGCGCTTGTCGTGGTTCATGCCGGCCAGGAACTCATCAAAATTCTGATAGCTGTGATTGTTCCAGTGAAACTGCACGCCATGGCGCAGTATCATGCCGTGCTCCCGCATGCGTAGTGCCTGGTCGTGCGGCGGAAACAGACAATGCAACGATGACACGTGTAATTCGTTCGCCAGTGCCAGAGCCGCGGCGATCAGGTGGTCGCGGTGCTCAGCGGTGCCGGCCAGTATGCGCTGTCCGGTTACCGGCGAGAACGGGACAGCCGACAGCAGTTTGGGGTAGTAGTGCAGGCCATGGCGGTGATAAGCGTCTGCCCAGGCCCAGTCGAACACGTATTCGCCGTAGGAATGGGTTTTGAGATAAAGCGGCATGGCGCCCGCCAGACGGCCGTGTTCCCTCAGCAGAAGATACTTCGGGGTCCAGCCACTCGCCGCGCTCGCACAGCCGCTATCGTGCAAAGCGGAGAGAAACTCATGGCGCAGAAACGGATCGTCGCCGGCAAGAAGGTTCCATTCGCCGGGCGCGACCCCGGAAAGCGTCTCGACGACGGCTATCGTCACCGCCTGGCGACTCCTTCAGGCACCTGTCCGGTTTCCCTGATCAACTGCTGCGTCACCTTCGGATCGAATTCAGAGACCCGCTTGATAATTTTCCTGACCTGGTCAAGGTTGTTGAGGGCATATTGCGCCTTAGCCAGTTCGTAGAGGGCATGAGGATTCATCGGCTGTAATTCGGCTGCTTTCTTGAGCATCGTGATTGCTTTTTCGTGTTCATTTTTGCCCCGGTAAATCATGCCCATGCCGAACCAGGCGCGGTCGAGGCTGGGGCTGAGATCAATGGCGCGCTGGAAGCTGACAAGCGCCTCATCGAACTGGCCGAGTTCTTGTTGCACGAATCCGAGATTGAACCAGATTTCGGCATTGCCGGGATTGATGTCCAGCGCCTGGCGAAACGCGGCGCCCGCTTCGGCATAGTGTTCCCGGCTGGCATGAAGAAAGCCGAGGCTGGAGGCTGCCAGCGCAAACTCCGGGTTGGCGGCGAGCGCCATGCGGTACGATTCCGCGGCGGCGTCATGGCGTTTGAAAACGAGGTAAAAGCGGGCAAGATGATAATAAACATTGTGCAGCAGACGCATATTGAACGCTCCATCCAGCAGCCTGTCGGACTTGGCTCCCATTCACCGGAACGGGTAGTATTGGCTTTGGTTTTTTTCAATTTTAGGAGTTTGGCGGGGCAAAGTCCGACAAAATCCTAGGCGAACCGATGATATATTAGCACTATGAAAATAGCGATTGCCCAGACCAACTTTGTTGTCGGCGACCTTGCCGGCAATGCGGCCAAAATCATCGAGACTGCCGTACGCGCGCGCGAGGCGGGCGCCACCCTGTTACTCACCACCGAGCTTGGGCTATGCGGCTACCCTCCCGAAGACCTGCTGCTGCGTGACGATTTTTACCGGGATTGCGCGCACACGCTGGATGATCTGCGCGTCAAGATTGCCGGAATCACGCTGGTGGTCGGCCATCCGCATGAAATAGACAGCAGGCGTTACAACGCGGCCTCGGTGATCCGTGACCACAAAATTATCGCCACTTATCTCAAGCGCAAGCTGCCGAACTACACGGTGTTCGACGAGGCGCGTTACTTCGATCCGGGCAACGTGCCGTGCGTGTTCGAGCACGAGGGCGTGCGTTTCGGCCTTAACATTTGCGCCGACGTCTGGGAAGAGCCGGCTGCGATCGCGGCACACGCGGCCGGGGCCCAGGTGCTGCTGGTGCTCAATGCGTCGCCGTATCACATGAACAAGCAGCTTTCGCGCTACGAAGTGGTGCACGACCGGGTTGCGGAAACCGGGCTGCCGGTGATCTACGCCAACCAGGTGGGCGGACAGGACGAACTGGTGTTCGACGGCGCGTCATTTGTCGTGGACGGCAAGGGCGGCCTGACCCACCAGTTTCCCGCTTTCGAGGAGACGCTGGGTTACATCGATCTGGTCGGGGGCGTGCCGGTAAAGGGCGACATTGCGCCGCCGCTCGCGCCCGAAGCCGAGGTCTACAAGGCGCTCACCCTGGGTGTGCGCGATTATGTCAACAAGAACGGTTTTCCCGGGGTGTTGCTCGGATTGTCCGGCGGCATCGATTCGGCGCTGACCCTGGCCATTGCGGTCGATGCGCTCGGTGCGGCGCGCGTGCGCCCGGTGATGATGCCGTCGCAGTACACGGCGGGCATGAGCCGCGAGGATGCGCTGGCCGAGGCCGAGGCGCTGGGCGTGCGCTACACCGAGATCGCCATCAAGCCCGTGTTCGATGCGTTTACGCATGCGTTGGCGGACGAGTTCAGGGGATTGCCGGAAGACACCACCGAGGAAAACCTGCAGTCGCGGATTCGCGGCTCGCTGTTGATGGCCATCTCGAACAAGACCGGCGCCATCGTGCTCACCACCGGCAACAAGAGCGAGATGAGCACCGGCTATGCCACTTTGTATGGCGACATGGCGGGCGGTTTTGCCGTGCTGAAGGATATCAACAAGTTGCTGGTCTACCGCCTGTCCAATTACCGCAATACCATTTCGCCGGTGATCCCGCAGCGCGTGATCGAGCGCGCGCCGTCGGCGGAATTGCGGCCCGACCAGACCGACCAGGACAGCCTGCCGCCGTACCCGGTGCTGGATGCCATCCTGGCAGCGTATGTCGAAAACGACGTGTGTCCCAAAGAGATCATCGAGCAGGGATACAGCCGGGCGGATGTCGAGCGGGTGGTGCGGCTGGTGCGGCTCTCCGAATACAAGCGGCGCCAGTCCCCTATCGGTATCCGTATTACCAGCCGTGGTTTCGGCAAGGACTGGCGCTATCCGATCACCAATAAGTACCGTCATCGGTTTGAATGACAGGTGGTTTGCGCCCTGTTATCCTAAGAGCGCATATCAAAAAGACCAAGACCGATGTAACCGCCGATGAACGCCGATAAACGCAGATCGAAATACCGTTAAAAATATTTTACCGCCAATAGCAAATATTAATGAATAAAAACAGCGGGTTATATTATTGCTCTGAGTAATAACGACTTGGAGTTTTAGATTTTCATCGGCGTACCCGTCAAGCGGGTATTAAAAGGAATTCATCGGCGGCTAATTATTTTGATTTTATTACGGGCTCTAAGCGTCGTTATTTAATGAGTCATACACGAACCTGATCGGGAGTAAGCAATGAAAAAAATAGAGGCCATTTTCAAACCGTTCAAGCTCGACGAGGTGCGTGAGGCGCTGTCTGAAATCGGCGTCAGCGGTTTGACGGTGACAGAAGTAAAAGGGTTCGGGCGCCAGAAGGGCCATACCGAACTCTACCGCGGCGCCGAGTACGTGGTGGATTTTCTGCCCAAAGTGAAAGTCGAGGTGGTCGTGCCCGACAATTTGCTGGATGGCGCAATAGACGCCATCATCAAGGCGGCACGCACCGGCAAGATCGGCGACGGCAAGATCTTCGTCACCAGCGTCGATCAGGTGATCCGTATCCGCACCGGGGAAACGGACGAGGCGGCGATTTAAGTGCCGTGATTAGTAATTGGTGGTTCGTGATTCGTAAATCGTGATCGTATCAAGCGCTTGCGAATCTAGTCTACCAATCACCAGTCACCAATCACCAATCACCAGTCACCAATCACCAGTCACCGGTTACGAGTCACGCCCTTCAGCAAAACCACTACCGCGCCGCTGCCACCTTCTATGTTGCGCGCCTGGCAGAACGCGAGAATTTCGTCGCGCTGCATCAGCCAGTTGGCCACTTTCTGTTTTAACACCGGTTCGCGGTTCTTCGAGCGCAATCCCTTGCCGTGGATGATGCGCACGTAGCGTAATCCGTGGCGCAGGCAATGCTTGAGAAATTCGACCAGCAATTCCCGCGCTTCCGGCGTGGTCAGCCCGTGCAGGTCGAGTTCTTCCTGAATGACCCAATGGCCGCGACGTAGTTTGCGCAGTGTCTCCGGCGAAATGCCGTTGCGCAGGAAGCTCAGTTCCTCGCCGGTTTCCAGCCCGGTTTCCCACGGAATATGGTCGCTCAGACTGTCCTGCAGCACAGCTTGCGCATCCCGCAGCCGTTGTCCGGGGATCGGGCGGGGGCGGGGACGCTCAAGTTCGGCTTTATTGCGCTTGGGCAATGGCGTTACGTCGGCGACCGTGGCGCGAAACATCTCTTTGTCCTGGGACTTGAGACGGGGCATCCTGTCGGTTTTCTTCATCGCGAGTCGCCCGTTCGCCTCGTTCTTTTGTTTTTTCATTTTAGGAGTTTGTCGGAGCCAAGTCCGACAAACTCCTAGGCCGAGTCCTTGCTCTCGAGGTATTTCTGGGCATCGAGCGCCGCCATGCAGCCGCTGCCCGCACTGGTCACGGCCTGGCGGTAAACGTGGTCCTGCACATCGCCTGATGCGAACACGCCCGGAACACTGGTCGCTGAGGCATTGCCCTCGGAGCCGCCCCGGGTGGTGATATAACCGTTCACCATATCCAGCTGACCGGTAAAAATATCGGTGTTGGGCTTGTGGCCGATGGCGATGAACACGCCCTGCAGCTTGGTTTCGGTCGGCGCGCCGGTCTTGACGTTTTTCACGCGCATGCCATTGACGCCGCTGTTATCCCCCAGCACCTCGTCGAGTACGTGGTCCCACATGATGGTTGCCTTACCGCTTTTGACCTTGTCATTGAGCTTGTCGACCAGAATCGCCTCGGCGCGGAATTTGTCGCGGCGGTGAACGACGGTGACATGGCTTGCAATATTGGTGAGGTAGAGTGCTTCTTCGACTGCAGTGTTGCCGCCGCCGATAACCGCAACTTCCTGGCCTTTGTAGAAAAAACCGTCGCAGGTCGCGCAGCCGGACACGCCGCGGCCCATGAATTTTTCCTCGGAAGGCAGTCCCAGATACATGGCCGATGCGCCGGTGGCAATGATCAGTGCGTCGCAGGTATAGGTGGCTTGATCGCCAACAAGCGTAATCGGGGTTTCCGTCAACTTGACGGTGTGGATGTGGTCGAAAATAATTTCGGTATTGAAGCGCTCGGCGTGCTTGAGGAAGCGCTCCATCAGTTCGGGCCCTTGCACGCCGTCAGCGTCAGCCGGCCAGTTATCGACATCGGTGGTGGTCATCAACTGCCCGCCCTGGGCAAGACCGGTGATCAAAACGGGTTTCAGATTGGCGCGGGCCGCGTAAATTGCCGCGCTGTAGCCGGCGGGCCCGGAGCCCAGAATCAGCACCCGGCTGTGCTTGGAAGAGGTGGTCATGTGGGGTAGGTATCGGAAGGGATTGAAAAAATGAATTTAACAGGTTGTGCGCTGCCGTGTCGAGAGATTGTGGCAGATGCCCTTCCAGGCCTGGCCGATGCGATATACTGTGCAAAAGAAAAAGCATGTCTGCAGTGCTCCGGATACCGATACGGTATGATATGCAGAGCGCGAATAATAATTTGAAGCGGTTGGGAGATTAACCTATGTCTGCACATGCTTCGTTAAATCCGCAACTATTGAGGACGGTCCCGTTGTTTTCGTCGCTCGACGACGAGCAGCTTCGGGTTCTCTCTCCCTTCGTCCAATTGCGCTCCTATCCACGCAGTACGTTCATTTTGCGCGCCGGAGAGGAAACCGATGCGCTTTACGTCATCCTTTCCGGACGGGTCAAGGTTTTGATCCCGGATGAAGAGGGGCACGAAGTCATCCTCACCATGATGGGGCCCCATGAGTTTTTTGGGGAGATGGGATTGCTTGACGAGCAGCCGCGTTCGGCGAGCGTTGAGACCCTGGAGCAGTGCGATATGCTGCGGTTTTCGAAAGCCGGCTTCATGAATTGTCTTAAGGACAATTTCGAACTGGCGATGATGGTTATTCGAAACCTGGTCAGGCGTTTGCGCGACGCTGACCGGAAGATCGAAAGCCTGGCTCTGATCGACGTCTATGGCCGTGTTGCGAGGCTAATCATCGATATGGCGGAAGAAATCGATGGGCAGTGGATCGTTCAGCGTGCACCCCCCAAGCAGGAGATTGCACACATGATCGGCGCCTCGCGCGAAATGGTCAGCCGGGTGGTCAAGGATCTGCAGCTTAAGGGCCTGATCCGCACCGAAAAGCGGAAAATTTTCATACTCGATCAAAACATGAAAAAACGCGCCTTAAATCGCCAGGTCGCTCGCCAATACATTGAGTAGCGCCAGGAGTTTGTCGGACTTGGTCCCTACAAACTCCTGAAATGGGAAACTAAAGAACGAGGCGAAAAAAACGCCATGCCAGTGATGTTTATTCCGGCCAGCATCCGTTCCGGTAATCGTAAAAAAAACAAACCCCGCTCAAAGCGGGGTTTGTTTTTTGCCCCGATCAAGGTGCAGAATAAGCGATTCTGGCGTCGTTGATTTTTAAATTCCGCGGGAACCCGGCCTTCTTCCATTTGGGTTGGTTCTTTCGGTGTATAATCAATCAGTTAATTCATATATCTCATGTTTTTGAGCGAAAATAACTCCGGCACACGGACTGCCAAGAACCCGCTGCCCCCCAAGATCGCCTCGCTATTGCGGGAGTCGTGGTGGCTCGTGCTATTGGCGCTCGCGCTCTACCTGCTTCTGGTCCTGTTTACCTATAGCAAGGCCGACCCCGGCTGGTCGCATAGCGTCAATAACGCGATTATCCGCAATGCCGGTGGCCTGGTCGGGGCTTACATTTCCGATCTGATGCTTGCGGTTTTCGGAATGTCGGCTTACTGGTGGGTCGCATTTTTCGGGGCGCTGGTGTGGTGGGGATTCCGCCGCATTGAGCGGGTGCCTGAGACGGACCGCCGTTCTTATGCAGTGGTGGCGATCGGATTCATGATCGTGCTCGTCGGCAGTTGCGGCATCGAAGCTCTCCGCCTGTACAGTCTGAAGGCGGCGCTACCGTTCGCGCCGGGCGGCATGCTCGGTGGTCTGGTGGGTACCATTTTGCTGAAAACGGTGGGTTTCACCGGCGGCACGCTGATTCTGCTGCTGCTGCTGGCTGCCGGACTTAGCCTTTTTACCGGAGTTTCCTGGCTGACCGTCATCGAGCGACTCGGTGCGTGGTTCGAGGGTGGATACCGCCTTGTGCTGCAGAAATGGCGCGAGCGCGAGGATCGCCGTGTCGGGGAACAGGCCACCATTGACCGCAAGGAGATGGTGGAAGTCAGCAAGAAAAAGTTTGAGGATCATGAACCGGTTCGCATTGAGCCGCCGCCCTTTGCTATACCCAAGTCGGCCCGTGTCGAACGTGAAAAGCAAGTGCCCCTGTTCGAGAATCTTCCGGATTCGCTTCTGCCGCCTCTGCATCTGCTGGACGATCCGGAAAAGAACGTCGAAGTGCTTTCAGCCGATACGCTTGAATTCACCTCGCGCCTGATCGAGAAGAAACTGCTTGATTTCGGTGTCGAGGTCAAAGTAATTGCCGCATATCCCGGCCCGGTAGTGACGCGTTATGAAATCGAACCCGCTGTGGGCGTTAAAGGCAGCCAGATCATCAACCTGGTGCGGGATCTCGCGCGTGCGCTGTCGGTTGTCAGCATCCGCGTCGTCGAGACCATACCCGGCAAGAGCTGCATGGGCCTTGAGCTTCCCAATCCGACACGCCAGATCGTCAAGCTTTCAGAGATTCTGAGCTCCCAGGTTTATGCCGACATGCATTCCCCGCTGACGCTCGCGCTGGGCAAGGACATCGCGGGCAATCCCGTCGTGGCGGATCTTGCGCGCATGCCGCACCTGCTGGTCGCGGGAACGACGGGGTCGGGGAAATCAGTCGCGATCAACGCGATGATTCTGTCGCTGGTGTACAAGTCGCCGCCGTCACAGGTGCGCATGATCCTGATCGATCCGAAAATGCTCGAACTCTCGGTTTATGAGGGGATACCCCATCTGCTGGCGCCTGTGGTCACCGACATGCGCCAGGCGGCCAACGCATTGAGCTGGTGTGTCGCCGAGATGGAGCGGCGTTACAAAGTGATGTCGGGGCTGGGCGTGCGCAATATGGCGGGATTCAACCAGAAGGTGCGCGATGCAATCAAGGCCAAGAAACCGCTTCTTAATCCGCTGACCTCGACGCCGGACAATCCCGAGCCTCTGCATGAAATGTCGCTCATCGTAGTCGTGATCGACGAACTGGCTGATCTCATGATGGTCGTGGGGAAAAAGGTCGAGCAATTGATTGCGCGCATCGCTCAGAAAGCGCGCGCTGCCGGCATCCACCTGATTCTGGCCACGCAGCGTCCGTCGGTCGATGTCATCACCGGACTCATTAAAGCCAACATTCCATCGCGTATCGCATTTCAGGTTGCCGCCAAGGTGGACTCGCGTACCATACTGGACCAGATGGGCGCAGAGGCGTTGTTGGGGCAGGGCGACATGCTGTATATGCTGCCAGGCACCGCGCACACGCATCGCGTTCATGGCGCTTTCGTGGCTGACCATGAGGTACACAAGGTCGTTAAATATCTCAAGGGCCTGGCGCAACCGCAGTATGTCGAAAGTGTGCTCGAAGGGCCGGACCCGGATGCCGATGGCGACGATATCCTCAATGGCGGGGCTGGGGCTGATGCTGAGTCAGATCCGCTTTATGATCAGGCGGTCGGTATTGTCCTCAAGACCCGTCGCGCCTCCATATCCCTGGTACAGCGGCATTTGCGCATAGGCTACAATCGGGCGGCTCGCCTGATCGAGCAGATGGAGCGGGCGGGGATGGTGTCATCCATGCAGAGCAACGGCAATCGCGACGTGTTGGTGCCGGCTTCCGCATCAGAAGAAAATTAGGACACATGAATCCCCGGTGTTTTCCGTTGTCTTATTAGCACATGGCAAAGGAACTCCTATGAACAGGCGAATTGCAGTGTGCCTGGCTGCCCTGGCAAGCGGTCCGCTGCTGGCGGCGCAGACCTATAAATGGGTCGACGAGCATGGCGTGACCACCTATGGCGAAAAGCCGCCTGCCAACCGCCGGGCGATGCCCGTGGAGACTCGACCCAGCGGCATCATCGAATCGAGGAATCTCCAGCAGCAAAAGGATGCGGCGGAATCGCAGCAACGGGCGCAAGCCCCCGCGGCACAGCTGCCTGCGCCGGCCCCGGCCCCGGCGCGCGGCATGGATTTCGATACTTTCATCCGGTTGCAGGCCGGCATGAGCGAAGGCGAGCTGATACTGCGCGCGGGCAAACCGGATCACGAGAGTGTCGAGAATTTCCGCAACAACGTGATCAAGTCGCTGTATTACTATCCGACAACCGCCAATCCCTACATTACGACAGTGACGCTGAACGGCGGCCGAATAACCAACATCGAGCGGACGAAAAAAACATTTTGAAGCGCTATCTGATCATTTTTTTACTCTGGTTTCCGGCGCTGGCGGCTGCCTCGAGTGTAGAGACGCTCAAGGCATTCCTGGTGCAGACCAGTTCGGCCAAGGCGAGATTCGCTCAGATGGTCCTCGACAAAAACATGAAAGTGCTGCAACAGGCGACCGGCACGATGCAGTTTGCGCGGCCCGGCAAGTTTCGCTGGGAATACAGCAAGCCCTACGAGCAGATCATCGTCGGCGACGGGGTCAGGCTGTGGATCTACGACAAGGACCTGAACCAGGTCACGGTGCGCAAACTGGACCGCGCGCTGGGATCGAGTCCGGCGGCATTGCTGGCCGGCAGCAACGAGATCGAGAAAAACTACACCCTGACCAATCTCGGCAACCAGGAAGGGCTGGACTGGCTGGAAGCGGTACCGAAATCGCAGGAGACAGCATTCGAGCGTATCCGGCTGGGATTCAGCAAGGCAGGTCTGGAGGCGATGGAATTGCGCGATCAGTTCGGCCAGATCACGGTAATCAAGTTTGCCGACGTGGAACGCAATCCGAAACTGCCGCCGGAGACCTTCAGGTTTACCCCGCCTGCGGGCGCGGATGTCATCTCGGAATAGCGGAGCCCGGGTGGCGGCGGATCTGTTCGGAAAAAAAGAACCCCTGGCTCCGCTTGCCGAACGGCTGCGCCCGCATGTCCTTGACGATGTCGTGGGCCAGGCTCATCTGATCGGGCCGGGAAAACCGCTGCGGCTCGCGTTTGAAGCGAAGAAACTGCATTCGATGATCCTGTGGGGGCCGCCCGGTGTCGGAAAAACCACGCTGGCGCGATTGATGGCGCAGGCGTTCGATGCCGAGTTCATTTCAATATCCGCGGTGTTTTCCGGCGTCAAGGATATCCGTGAATCAGTTCAGCGCGCTGATCTCGAACTGCAGCAATCGGGCCGTCATACCATCCTCTTCGTCGACGAGGTGCACCGCTTCAACAAGGCGCAACAGGATGCTTTCCTGCCCTATGTCGAACGCGGTCTGATCACCTTCATCGGCGCCACCACCGAAAATCCGTCATTCGAGGTCAACAGCGCTTTGTTATCGCGCGCGGCCGTTTACGTGCTGCAGCCGCTTGCCGAGTCTGAGCTTGCTGAGTTGTTCCAGCGTGCAGTTGATAAGTCATTGAATAATTTGGTATTTTCAGACGAAGCGCGGCAGCGGCTGATCGGCTATGCCGACGGCGATGCGCGGCGGTTGCTCAACCTGCTCGAGCAGCTCGGCACTGCGGCGAAGGAGACCGGACAGAAAGAGATCGACGAAGCGTTCGTCCAGCAAACCCTAACACAGAGCCTGCGCCGCTTCGACAAAGGCGGCGACGCCTTCTATGACCAGATCTCGGCGCTGCACAAAGCGGTGCGCGGTTCCGCGCCCGATGCCGCGCTGTACTGGCTCACGCGCATGCTCGACGGCGGCGCCGACCCGCTTTACATGGGTCGGCGCATGATCCGCATGGCGACCGAGGACATCGGCCTTGCCGATCCGCGCGCGCTCAGAATGGCGCTCGATGCGTGCGAAACCTACGAGCGTCTGGGCTCGCCCGAAGGAGAACTGGCGCTCGCCGAAGCCATTCTCTATCTCGCGGTGGCGCCCAAGAGCAACGCCGCCTACATGGCCTACAACAGCGCGCGCGAGCTGGTGCGCAACGACCCGTCGCGCCATGTGCCGGAGCATTTGCGCAATGCGCCGACCAAACTGATGAAGGAACTGGGTTACGGCCGCGAGTACCGTTACGCGCACAACGAGCCCGACGCCTATGCGGCGGGGGAAAATTATTTTCCGGATGACATGGCCCAGCCGAAATTTTACGAACCGGCGCCGCGCGGGCTGGAAGCGAAAATCAAAGAGCGGCTGGATCACCTGCGTGAGTTGGACCGGCAGGCGTGCGGGAAAGAGCACAAGGCCCGGAAAAGGTAAACAGTAAGCGGTAAGCGGAAAAGAACATATCCGAGATGCTCCGAGATATAGATTTGCCGCGGTCCGACCTGAGATGCTCCGAGATGCTCACGCTGGGCGTTGTGTTTTTAGCGGCTACTTCTCTTTGGGCGTGACGAAACCGATGGGGTGTTTCTTCTTCGGCTCCGGCGTGGTCATCAACTCACGCAGCGCGTCGAACACCGCCTTGAATCGTGCGTCGGTTCGGGCTTCGAGCTGATCGAAGCGGCGTGCAAGCTCCTTGTGCGAGGCGAGCGCCTGATTCAGGCGCACGAAGGCGCGAACTACGTAGGCGCTGACCTCGATTGCGCGCGGGGTATTGAGCACCAAGGCGGCCATCAGCGCGCCGTGCTCGGTGAAGGCCAGGGGCGCCGCGGGCGAGAACTTGAGCCTGGCGAGGTGGATGCAATTTGCAACCACCTCGGCCTTCTCCGCCGGGCGCAACTCGAACATGAAATCCTCCGGGAAGCGCTCGATATTGCGTCGCACCTGCTGGTTGAGCCGCTTGGTGGTAACGCTGTAGAGTTCGGCGAGATCCGCGTCGATCATCACCTTGTGGCCGCGGATGGCAAGGATGCGGGTATCGATATGCTCGGCGGTGATCGACTTCATGAGGCCTTAACGCCGCTGGCTTTGTTACGGTTTACCGGGTAAGTCTCAGCGATCGCCGTACACACTTAGCCGCCAAATCTCAGTGAACACTTTAACAAGCTACCAAGACCATCCGAACGTGCAGAATTCGCGTAAAGCCCCGTCCTGCCTTGCTTTACAGGCTTTCTTGTCTCACTTGGTTTCGCCGAATAGTAGCTTGGCATTGGTCAGGTCAATATGGAAAAAACTGTACGGCGATCGCTGAGACTTACCCGTTTACCGCTCACTCGCTGCTCACTGCTCGCTGCTCGCTGCTCACTGCTCACTGGCCGTGTCTCAGCGTTCGTCGAACACTCATGTCTCTTCGTTCGTCTAAAGGTTGATGTAAGGTTTTGTCTTTTTGTTAGGATTAATCATGTCTAAAAATCGCGCATTGAGCAAACGCGCCGAAAAATGGTGCGCTTGGTGCGCGCGGGTATGAGCATGCACGCGGTAGCCGAGCGGTTGGGTATTAGCCCGAGCACGGTATCTTTTTGGGTGGAACGT